>NZ_JADILN010000002.1:0-795530 GCF_015278155.1 Pseudoalteromonas simplex | reverse complement strand
ATTAGCGACCATCTTAACTGTATCTGTGGTGTCTAACGACTCTTGAACGACTTTTATTTTAAATTCGAGGGAATATCTACGCTGTGACTTTACTTTCATGATTACTGACTCCAAAAAGGTGTCTACTTTTATGGAGTCAGATCAATCAGACTTACAGCTGACAGCTTAAGGCTTACAGCTTTGTTTTTTCATCTGCATCGCACTTAACGACCACATTAAAAAGCCACCTAAGAATAATGCCGCCGAAACATAGCCTGTTTGACTAGGGAGTGCGCCCCCAGCAATAGCCATGCCGCCAAGCCAAGGGCCTATGGCATTGGCAGTATTAAACGCACACTGTACTAGCGCACCAATCATGGCATGCCCTTGTGGTGATACATCCATTAATAACGATTGGATCACGGTACCTAAACCAACACTAAAACCAATAAAGAAAATCACCGCGTATAACAGCCAAATATTATGGCTTGCGCTTACATAACTGGCTGCAAATACTACAGCACCAATTAGCGCAGCCCCTGTGGTTTTCAGCGGTGAGTGGTCGGCGGCTTTACCTAATAGGTAGTTACCTAATGTACAACCAATACCAAACATGATCATAGCAATAGAGATAGTGTAAGCAGGGGTATGGGTGACTTCTAAAATAGTGTCGGCAATGTAAGTGTAAACACAAAATACACCACCAAAACCAATAATGATGATACCTAGAATGGTCCATACGAGCTTGTTCTTTAATACACTTAACTCATCGAGAATCGATGTTGGCGCGGTATTTTTTACGTTAGGTACGTATTTCACAATCAATACCAAGGCAACTAACGCAAGTAAAGCGGTGCCTGCCAAACAATAACGCCAGCTAAAGTTTTGCCCCACTAAGGTGACCATGGGCACACCAACGATAGTGGCAATGGTTAAACCCATAAACACTTTTGACATAAAGCTTGCGCGTTTATCGGCAGGGGCGATGTCGGCAGCCAATAAAATAGCAGCGGCGAAGTAGGCACCGTGTGGTAAACCACTTAAAAAGCGAAATAAAATAAGTTGCTCAAGCGAGTTTGCAAAAGCACTTAAGCCATTGAATAAAAACATCATACTGACAAACATCAACAGTGCATTGCGCTTACGCATGTTGGCGGTTGTGATCATAAATAGCGGTGCACCGACGACGACGCCTATCGCGTAAGCGCTGATGGCATAACCACTTTGCGCTGGCGTAGACGAAAATGTTTCGCTGATCAGGGGCAACATTGGCATCATAGAAAATTCTGATAGGCCTAAAATGAATGTGCCTAAAGCCAATACTATCAGAATGGTAAACGTGCTTGCGTTGCCTTGGGAGTTGGCTACGTTAGTCATGTAATTCCTTTAAAATAAATTTAAAAACAAAATAGATTTTTGATAATTGAAAGTGCCAGTAACAAATACTTTGTTCTGGAGTAGAGATGTGTGCCCAGTGCTATTTTAATACAAATTAATGGGGTTGATACAGTACTTTTTGGAACGTTCTATATTTGTTTGCTATAAGAAAATAACCTGAACTTCTTAAGTCTTTGCTGTTCAAAATAAATACAGAGAAAAAGCCAACTATACTTGGTGAATTAAATTGGTTTAAAGGAGAGTGTAATGAAAAAGATATTTGCTTGTATCGACGGTTCATGCATGACCGATGCGGTGACAGAAGCGGCTATTTGGATTTCTAAGCGCTCCAGCCATCCAATTAATTTTCTGCATGCTTTAGAGCCACCTTTGCCGCAGGGCAGTGATGATTTAACCGCAATTATTGGTTTAGGTTCGCAAACTTCATTGTTAGAGCAATTGGCAAAACTTGAGCAAGAGCGCAACAAAGTAGCGTCGCAGCACGGTCAATTATTGCTAGATGAAGCAATGAAAAAAGCCGAGCATGCAGGCTTAAACGAGATTGAGCAACAGCAGCTTTCAATGAGTCTTGTTGATGCCTTGCTTGAACATGAAGACAATGCCCGCGTGATGATTATTGGCCGCTCTGGTAAAGGCCATTACGATGATTTTAAAGTACTGGGCTCACATATTGAAACGCTGATCCGTCAGGTACATACCCCGGTTGCGATTGTGCCGCCGCAATTTCATGAGCCCACAAACTTTATGCTGGCTTATGATGGCAGCGAAAGTACCGACAAAGCGATTACACAAATTATCAAGGGCGGGATTTTATCCGGCTTAGATTGCCACTTGGTGATGGTTGATAAACAAGACGGTCACTGCCAAGACAAACTTGATACTGCCTCAGCAAGGCTGGCTGAAAACGGCTTTAATGTGAGAGCGCGCATGCTCGATGGCGATGTTTACCAAGCGCTGTGGCGGTATAAAAGTGACCACGCCGTTGACTTAATGGTGATGGGCGCATTTGGTCACTCTAAATGGCGGCAGTTCTTTTTAGGCAGCACGACCTTAAAAATGCTTGAAGATAGCCGTATTCCTTTAGTGGTGTTGCGCTAAGTTATTTACCTGTGACAGGGTGCGACAATATGTCACGTGTTCAGACTAATTAATGAGTTTTATAATCGGCGTCATTAATTATTTGCTTTGATTTTAAAAGAGTTATGAACACGCAATCTTCTCGCCCTGGTTTTTTATTTTCCAAAATTGCTGCAGCACTTAGCTGTGTTTTAAGTATTTCAGCCTTTGCTGATGATTCTATTGAAGTGATAGAAGTACAAGGTCATGCCCAAAATAACCATCAATTAGTTGGCTCTGCAGACGCGTTACTGAAAGATTTAGGTGTTGATTTTTCAGCGGCCGGAGGGGTGTCTAACTTGCCAGTAATGAACGGCATGATGGGCGATAGAGTTAAAGTTTTAGTTGATGGTGCTGATGTCACAGCAGCGTGTGCTAACCAAATGAACCCGCCACTCTCTTATGTGTCGGCAAATCAAATTGCCTCTTACAGTGTCGTTGCTGGTGTATCACCGGTAAGCAGTGGCGGGGATAATATTGCCGGTGTTATTAGGGTAAATACGATTGCCCCTGAATTTAGTGATTCAGACTCAGTGAAATGGCGCGCAGGCTATGTTACCGCCCAGTACAAAAGCGTTAACGATAGCCAAGCATACGCGCTAGGTGCCAGCCTTGCGAGCAAACAGTTTAGCTTGTCTTACCAAGGCAGCTTTGAAGATGCTAACAGCTATGATGATGGCCATGGTGAGCGTGTACTTGATACCTTATATCGAGTACAAAATCATGCCTTAACAGGCGTTATTCGTAATGAGAAACAACAGCTTGTGGTTAAGCTGACGCATCAAAAAATTCCTTACCAAGGCTTTGCAAATCAATACATGGATATGACCGATAACACCAGTTATGGTTTCGTTGTTCAGTATCAACGTGAGCTTGAAAATGGTGATTTGCAGGTGCAAGTGAATGCGCATGATGTAAAACACGAAATGGGTTTTTTCAGTAATGAGAAAACCGGCATGATGCCGATGAATACCGATGCACAAGATTACAGTTACCAAGTTCATTGGCGCACTGACTTATCAAAACAGTCATCACTAATGCTAGGGCAAGAATATTACGGTTATCGAATTGATGATTGGTGGCCAGCGGTTACAGGGTCAATGATGATGGGCCCAAATGAATACGTAAACATTAACGATGGCAAACGTGACCGCCTTGCGGCATTTGCGGAGTACCAAAACCAAGTAAACCAAGCATGGTGGGTGTCGGCAGGTGTTCGAGTTGAGCAAGTCAGCACAGATACTGGCGAAGTGCAGGCTTATAACGAAGGTGGCATGAGCGGCATGGCTAATATGGGCTCAATGATGGATATGTCAAAAACCGACGCCCAAGCTGCGATGGAATTTAACCAATTAGACCGTAAACGTGACGACACTTTAGTTGATATCAGCTTGCTTGCTCGCTATCAATTATCGAATAACGATGAGCTGCAATTTGGTTTAGCTCGTAAAAACCGCGCACCTAATTTATATGAGCGTTACAGCTGGGGTGTAGGTACGATGGCAACCACCATGATTGGTTGGTTTGGTGATGGTAATGGTTATATTGGTAACCCAGATTTAGAAGCCGAAACAGCTCACACATTAAGCTCTAGCTACACCAAACTTGCCAAAGACGATAGCTGGCAAGTAACGGCAAATGTTTGGTACACGCAAGTAAATGATTATATTGATGCTGAAGTGACTAAGAGCTTTAATCGCACCGACATGGCGCATACCAAGCGTAATATTCTTACTTTTACGAACCTAGATGCGACACTTTACGGTGCAAAACTGGCGGGCTTGGTAGAGCTTTACAACTCAAAGCAAGCAGGAAAATGGCAGTTAAAAGGCTCACTAACCAGTACTCATGGTGAGCGTGATGATAGCAATGAAGACTTATATCAAATTATGCCACTGCACACTGAGCTGAGCCTAGAGCACGAATACAAAGGCTGGCAAAACGCACTGAGCTGGCAATGGGTTGATAGTAAAACTCATGTTGATGAGCGCCGTTTAGAAAACCAAACCGACAGTTATCAGTTACTGGCTATCTCAAGCCAGAAAACGTGGCAAAATTTAACCTTTAAGTTAGCAATTACCAACTTACTTGATGAATATTACCAACAGCCACTTGGCGGTGTAAGCATTGCTAATTACAAGCAAGATATGAGCAATGGCTTTGAGCAACTTGCCGGACAAGGCCGTTCGTATAATGCCAGTGTGAGTTATAGGTTTTAGGTTAGGGAGTTAGCGAGTTGCTAGAGTAAAGTTAGCAAGCTGCTAGGGTAAAGAGTGAAGAGAGCTGTCAGCTTTCAGATTAAAACCAGAGTTTCTAGTTACGAGAGTAAAGTTAGCGAGTCAGATCACGTGTCCGATATAAATGTGACATAAGCTGTCGTAGGCGTGAAATTTATTTCGCGTTAAAACATATTGCACAAAGAGAAAAGAATGAGAAGACAATGAGGTAAAACAATAGATTACTTGTTGTTTTCCTCTAAAGCGCAGCGCCTCATATTCTCTTTGTGCAAATAAATGTCTTTGACGTAGGCGTGAAATTTATTTCGCGTTAAAACAAATTGCACAGTGAAAATAAATGTCTTTGACGTAGGCGTGAAATTTATTTCGCGTTAAAACAAATTGCACAAAGAGAAAAGAATGAGAAGGTAATGAGGGAAAACACTGGATTACTTGYTGTTTTCTCTAAAGCGCAGCGTCTCTWATCCTCTTTGTGMAAATAAATGTCTTTGAYGTAGGCGTGAAATTTATTTCGCGTAAAAAAAATTGCACAAAGAGAAAAGAATGAGAAGACAATGAGGTAAAACACTGGATTACTTGTTGTTTTCCTCTAAAGCGCAGCGCCTCATATTCTCTTTGTGCAAATAAATGTCTTTGACGTAGGCGTGAAATTTATTTCGCGTTAAAAAAATTGCACAAAGAGAAMWGAATGAGAAGACAATGAGGTAAAACACTGGATTRCTTGTTGTATTCTCTAAAGCGCAGCGCCTCTTATCCTCTTTGTGAAAATAAATGTCTTTGWCGTAGGCGTGAAATTTATTTCGCGTTAAAACAAATTGCGTGAAAATAAATGTCTTTGWCGTAGGCGTGAAATTTATTTCGCGTTAAAACAAATTGCACAAAGAGAAAAGAATGAGAAGGTAATGAGGGAAAACACTGGATTACTTGTTGTTTTCTCTAAAGCGCAGCGYCTCTAATCCTCTTTGTGAAAAAATGTCTTTGCCGTAGACGTGAAATTTATTTCGCGTTAAAACAAATTGCACAAAGAGAAACTAATGAGAAGAAAATGAGGAAGTAATATTAAAACTTTTTTTGTTTTTCTCTAAAGCGAAGCGTCTCTTATCCTCTTTGTGAATCATAGAAGTGTTGCGCGATATAAAATCGCGCCTACAATTTTACCCCTGACCGCTAGGTATTTTAATTTTCCTGCTCAGCTTCTTGCTGTGCTAATTTTTCGCGTTCTGCCTTTGAGATGTAGGCCGGTTTATTGCTCTTATGCAATTTTGCATTGGCGCGCTTATCTTTTTGCTTAAGTTTAGTGAAGATCTTTTTTCTGCGGTTCATGAGTCTAACAAACGAATTAATAGGGTGAGTGGTTATTGTACCTTGTTGGTATTTTTAAGCGATCTATTTTGCTTTAATTAGAGATGTTATGTCGGCGTTATAAGCGTTACAATCAAGGCGACTTTCTAAAAACCTTCTTAAACTCTGGAGCTTATCTTGAAACATTCATTACTTGCTGCATTTTTATTAAGTGCTTTCTCTAGTCAGGCAACTGTGTCTGAGCAAAGTGAAAAGCTGGCTAGCTACGCGGTAGAGCAATATCAACAAGCGCAAATTCATACCTTAGAGAATTTAGTTTCGTATCCAACGGTAAATAAAGAAGGTCTAGCGACTCCTGATAACCCAGATTTTATTGGCTTTAAGTCGTTCTTAAAAATGAAAGCGGCGCAGTTTGGTTTTGATTATCAAGATTTAGGCTACACAGTGTTAATTGGCATGGGTAACCAAGCTGACAAAGTAACCATAGTAACCCATGGTGATGTGCAACCTGCAGATGCCAGTAAATGGCAGCAAAGTCCTTTTAAAATGGATAAAACCTCTGAGCCAGGAAAGCTAATAGCTCGTGGTACAGAAGATGATAAAGGCGCAATTGCGACTGCACTGCATGCAATGAAGGCGATTAAAGACAAGGGTATTACTTTAAATAACCGTATTGAATTAATGGTTTACCTTGCAGAAGAGTCTGACTGGGCACCACTCGAAGAGTTCATGAAAACCTATCAGCAACCAAAATATGCTGTCACTATTGATGCTTCATACCCTGTGGTTGTTGCAGAAAAAGGCTGGAGCTTAATTGCGCCGACTTTCTCTGCGACCTCAGCACAAACAGGCTTATATGTCAGTGATTTAAAAGGCGGCGCCTTTGTTAGCCAAATCCCTGAAGATGCCAGCGTGTTAGTGCATAACGCTGATGCGGCGACAGTGGCTAAATTACACGACAATGTCGCTAAGCTTAAAAACGTCAAAGTGGCGATGACAGAGCAAGACAATGGCTTGTTAGTCCAAGTGAAGGGGATTTCAGCGCATTCATCTGAGCCAGAAGCGGGTGAAAATGCCATTGCGCACCTTGCAGAAATCTTTAAAGGTATTGATGTTGAGAACAATAGTGATGGTCAAGCCATTGAGTTTATCAATCAACTAATTGGCCTTGATTTATACGGCGCGCAATTCGGTGAAATTGGTTACAAGCATGACTTTATGGGCCCGATGACTGTTTCGCCTACCTTATTAAGCCGCGACGGTAACGACATTAAACTGTCGATTAATATGCGTCGTCCGGTAGGTAAACAAGAAGCGGTGCTTAAGCAGCAAATTAATGAAGCACTTAGTGCTTGGCAAACCACTAATGGTGCTACGTTAAAAGACACTAAAGTTATTATTGGTACGCCAATGCTGTTAGATGGTGCGCCTCATGCAGAAGCATTACTCGATATCTTTAAGCACTTTACCGGCGATAAGGACGCGGGCTTTGTGTCAATTGGTGGTGGCACAAATGCTAAGTTATTTGATAATGCGGTGTCATTTGGTCCATCAATGCCAGGTAAAAAGTACACAGGTCACTCAGAGCATGAGTTTATTACTGAAGAGCAGTTAGCACTGAACTTAAAAATGTATACTGCAATGATGATGAAGCTAGGTAATATGTAATTCTATAAACTGAAAACGCCGCTTTATAGCGGCGTTTTGTTTAAAACTGGTGACTCATTCCTATTTAGAATTGGGCAACAAACTTAAGGTTATAAAGTTCAGCAGAGCCGCTTTCAGTGTAATTCGCGGTTAAATAGTATTTATCATTAATAAAGTACTTACCTTGTAAAACGAGTTCAGAATCATCCAACCCTGCACCTATGGCATAGTGATCGCCGAAGTAGTAGCTGATCATGGCATTGCTTGCTGAATCATAAAGGCTGTCTTGATGGCCAACATCGACGGTAATGTAATGGCTACCACTTAAATGATTAAAGTATCTGGCAGAGACATTCCAAACGTCGAGTTCATCATCTGTTTCTGCGCTAAAACCAAGGTAATCTTTATCGTTGATTTGGAGGTTATACTGCGCTTTTAAGCGGAAATAATCATCACCATATTCACGCACATCCCTATTTACAGAGACCTTTAAGGCATCGGCAAATAAATAGCCTATTCCTAAGGTATAGTCATCAGCATCATCAACATCGTAAATTTCACCTGTAACAAACCAGTTTTTATAAAATCCTTCACCAAACAAGCCAAGATAATCAGTGTAATCGCTATTAAAGTAATTCACTCGGATGTTGGAATCTGTATCTAGGTAGCCATAATCATCAAGTACCCCAGAGCTCTGCTGCTCCTCAAAGTAGTAATGACTCACTAATTGGTAAGCATTAAAACTATATCTGTGGTTCTCTATGTGCGTGTAGTCGATACTGTTGAACCATTGTTTACTTACTTGTTGTTCTGTGGCGATTGAGCAGTTTGAATAAGCAAGTGTTGCAAGAGCGATCGGGGCTAATTTTTTAATCATACATATCCTTGTTGTATTTGGTTTTGCTTCATAAAGATAATACAACGAGGCGGTAAAAAGAATGTAATAAAGTGTTGTGGGTCTGTTAGTTTGTGAAAAGGCCAAGCACTGCTTGGCCTACAGAGATTAATTAAGCGTTGTGGTGAGTGATATTTCGGCATTCATCAGTTTAGAAATAGGGCAGCCTTGCTTGGTTTGCTCACAAAGTTGCTCAAACTTTTCGAGTGAGATTTCTTTTATCTTTGCGCTGACATCAAGTGCAATGTGGCTCACTTCGAAGCCGTCATCAACCTCATCAAGGCTCACTGTTGCTTTGGTCGTTATGTCGTCAGCGACAAAGCCTGCTTCAGTTAGAGCCAGCGATAGCGCCATGCTAAAACAGCTACTGTGTGCCGCTGCAACCAGTTCTTCAGGGTTAGTACCTGGCTTATCTTCAAAGCGAGTGTTAAAGCCAAATGGCTGTTTCTCAAGCGCGCCACTTTGACTAGAAATATAGCCTTTGCCAGATTTAATATCACCAGACCAACTCGTATGTGCAGATTTTTTAATTGTCATCGTCATCTCCTTTGTAAATTTTTTCGACGACCGTGAAAGGCTTTCAGGGTTTTGTGCCGAAAACGGTGAGTTCACGATATAAGTGCAACTTAAACGCCAATATTTCTTTTTGCCTCACGCTTGCAACGTTCTGAGCAGTATTTAACATGCTCCCAGTCACGTTGCCATTTTTTACGCCACATAAATGACCTGTCGCAAACGGGGCAGGTTTTGCTGGGTAAATTCAGCTTTTTATGAGCCATGGCGTTGTCTTTTAAGGCTTATCACATGCTTATGCAGTACGGCTTTTGTGCCACGTTTTACGTCATCACGTTCTCGAAATGACCATAACCGCTCACGTGCTTGTTTGGCTGCGTGTTCAATATCGACCATGGGCTCTGGGTAGTCTTCGCCGAGTTTAAAATTATTAAACAAGGCTTCCATTGGCGGTTGTTGCCATGGCTGGTGGAGATCTTCTTTGGGTAAGTTTTTAAGCTCAGGGCACCATGTTTTTATAAATATACCATCTGGGTCTTTGTCTTCAGATTGCTTTATTGGGTTATACAAACGAATGGTGTTAGTTCCTGTGACCGATGCTTGCATTTGGATTTGTGGGTAGTGAATACCCGGCTCAAAATCTAAAAAATAACGCGATAAAATTAAACTAACAGATTGCCAATGAATGTTCATATGATGAGTCATAAAGCTGACTAACATAGCGCGCATTCGAAAGTTAATGTAACCTGTTGCTGCGAGGCAGCGCATGCACGCATCAATAATAGGAATACCTGTTTGACCTTGTTCAAAGCGTTTTATGTGCTCAGCAACATGTTCATCATCGCGATAAGGGTAGTGCTTGTAGCCCGCATTTTGCGGTGCAAACTCCATGCTGCATTGAGTTTCGAACTTTTGCATAAAATGGCAATGCCAGTGAAGCCTTGACTCGAAAGCATGTAATGAGCGACGCCAGCTTAAAGGCTGCTTTGCTAAATAGTATTTTAGAGTTTGATAAACTTGTCTGAGGCTCAAGTTGCCAAAGGCTAAGTAAGGCGAAAGCCTAGAGCATGAATCTCTACTTTTGGAAGGACTCGAGATGCCACTTTGGTAGTTCTTTGCACGCTCTTCTACAAAGCTCTGTAGGCAAGCTCTAGCTGCATGAGGGCCACCATATTGAAACTGCGGGTCGTGCTTTAGAAAATCATCAACACAGGTCGCTGCTTGGTAATTATTGGGCAGTACAGCATTAAATACTTGCCAATTTGGCGTTACAAGACGTTGGTTCATCACGCCATGCCAATGTGCTTGCCAATCAAACTGTTTTGGCCTCGCTCGTTTTACACCTCCAAGTGGCGTTTCGTGCCATGGAATTGCTTTACTGTTTAGCCAGCGTTTGACCTGTTTATCTCGCTCAAATGTATTGTTTAGGCCTATTTCTTGATGACTATAAACCCCTGCAATATCAAAATCTTCACTGAGGGTTTCTAACAAGGTAATCATTTCTTGATTATAAATGGCGATTTCAGCGTTGTATTTTTCAAGTTGTTGGTTGATGTCTTTAAGTGACTGAGCAACAAAACGCCAGTGCCTTAAGCTGTAATGGGGGTCGTCGAGTAATAGAGGCTCAAAATTATAAATGAGTAAGCAAGGCAGATCTGATGCAATCGCACTGGCAAGTGGTTGATGATCAGACAATCTTAGGTCACGTTTGAACCAAACAAGATTTACTTTTTGTTTTTTTGAGTCTGCCATAAACGTGGAGTTGAAAAAGTGTTTTGCTCTTAATACGTAACAAGTTACAACTTCGATTAATTGCTACAACGATCCACAAAGTTTCCACATTTGTAGCATATTGCCCACACACTTTTGAATGATATTCAGATTATGCTTATGGTCAATTGAATGACATAAGAGGTTCGCTATGAAGCATTTATCTGCACTTTCTGTTTTAGCTATTTCGTTGTTAGTCACAGCGCCCGCTTGCTTTGCTCGCGACCATCAAGGCGGTCCACCCCAGCGACCTGACTTTACGACGATTGATATTGATGGCAATGGGGTGATTGATTTTACTGAGTTTAGTGAGCAGCCTATGCCAGAAGATATGCTGCAAACCATTTTTAATGACATGGATGCTGATCAAAATGGTGAAGTAACTGAAGACGAGTTCAACAACCATAAACCACCAAAACGTAAGGAAAATCAACGATGATCAACAGTGTCTCATCGGATGCGAATTTTCAGCCCATGCAACGACCGCAAGCAGAGCCGTTAACCAGTGAACAAACAGAGTTGATGAATGATACCTTAGCTCAGTTTGATCCTGAAAACTTAACTGCAGAAGATGCACAATCTATTATGCAAACATTTATGGATGCGGGTATTCAACCGGGTCAAGAAATGGAAGCAATTATGGCTGAAGCTGGCTTTGATGCCGCTGAAGTCGGTGAATTAGGTCGCCCTGAAGGTGAGCGTCCTCCTGGTCCGCCACCACCTCCGCCTAGTGGTAACTCACTTGAGCAGGTTGATACTGAAGAAGTTGTCAGTTATTTAGATGAGTTGTTAGCGCAATATTCTGATCAACTGGGAGAAGAAGATAAAGAAGCGATTCTAGCCTCTGTGCAAGAAAAGTTTGGTTTATCTGAAGGTGATTCGCTGTTATCGGTCACAGCGTAAATCACAAAGCGGTCATGATGACCGCTTTTTTATGCTCTGCTAATTACAGTGCTGCAGCAAAAGTCTTTATTTCGTTTTGTGCTGCTTCTAAGCTTTGCTCTGCACCCGGCATCGCAAGACCTTCGGCATAAATAAAATCAACGTCAGTCATACCCACAAAACCAAGTACATCTTTTAAGTATTTAGTTTGTGTATCCATGTCAGTGCCTTGATACAAACCACCACGTGCTGCAAGTACCACCACTTTCTTGTCTGCAATTAAACCTACAGGGCCTTGCTCAGTGTATTTAAACGTAATACCAGCACGGGCAATACGATCAATCCAAGCTTTGAATGTTGATGGAATTCCAAAGTTGTACATTGGCATACCAATAACAATCAGTTCGTTATCGTTAAGTTCAGCAATTAAATCGTCAGAAATTGCAGCAAGTGCTTTTTGCTCATCGCTACGCTCGTTTGCATCAGTCATCCAAGCAGCCATTTCTGTCTGCGTTAAGTGAGCAATCGCATTGTCGCTTAAATCGCGCGTTGTTACTGAAATTTGTTGGTTGTTAGCAAGTTGCTCAACAAATTGTTGGCTAAGTTTGGTTGAATTACCTTGTTCACCATTTAAAGATGAATTTAACACAAGTACTTTTTTCATCATGTCACCTAAGAAAACTGAAGTAGTGCAGCCATTATAATTATCAAAAAATAAATTAATAATGCTATTAATCGAGTGTTATGTTCGTTTTAAGCGAATGAAAGATGTGCCTAAGTTTTTTTGAGTTAGTCTTTTTTTGTAATTTAATGTTAATATTGTCGGAACAATAAAAAAATGGACTTTACTATGAAGTACTTACTGCTTACATTTTTTGCAGTGCTGAGCTTAATGCCCCGTGCTGCTGAAAACACGCAACTCCCTGTAGAATCATTCGCCTCTTTACGCGCTTTTAGCCAAGTAAAATTTTCGCCTAGTGGTGAACACATATCGTTTATTCGAAATGTGAATGGTGAGTTGGTTTTAATGGTTTATAACCGCAAAACTAAAGAAGCAGATGCTGTTATTCGTTCAGATAATCACACTATCTTCTTCGATTGGTATGAATGGGCAAATGATGAGGTACTGCTTTTAGGTGCACGCTATATTCAACGTCAATTTGGCGGCCCTAAATATACATCTACGCGTTTATATGCGTATAACATTGGTGGTGATGGAAAAGCGAAACTGGCTATAAAGCCTAACTTTAATCGTAATGAACGCCAACCGCAATTTGGTGATCAGGTCATCAGCTTTTTACCCGATCAAAAAGATAAAATTTTAGTTCAAGGTGACTTTGATGTTGCCAATACCCCTGGCGTGTATGAACTTAATTTAAGTACACTTCGTAAGAAAAAAATTCAGCGCTCACGCAGTAAAGTGATTGATTGGACAGCAGACCGCCAAGGTAATGTGCGTATTGCCCTTAAAATGGATGAAGACGAATTCGAATATATTCTTTACGATGAAGATAGAGATAACCGTAAAACGTTATTTAAATATAAAGCATTTACCCCTGATGTAGTGACTGTTTTGGGCTTCGATAAAGACCCTAATATTCTTTATTTCAAAGCTCTTAAAGATGGCTATGATGCGCTTTATAAAATGGACCTAACGACCATGAAAAAAGAGTTAGTGTTCAGCGATGATAACTATGACTTCGACGGTCATATTTTCTACTCACCACTTACAGGTGAAGTAGCAGGCTTTACACACTCTCAATTAGATGAAGGGATCCGTTACTGGAATGAAGATTTAAATAAGCTCTATACAGGTTTACGCGCTGTTTTACCAAAAGATAAATTTGACATAGATATCATTGATACCAGTAAAGATCAGCGCCAATATGTGCTTTATTTAACAAGCGACGATAGTGCTGGAACTTACATGATTGGGAATCGCGATACAAGTGAGCTAACGGTATTTGCAAGCGCATTCCCAGATGTAAATGAAACAGTTTACAGCGGTAAAAAGAAAATCAGTTTTAAAGCCCGTGATGGTTTAACTATTGAAGGGTATTTAACTTTACCTGTGGGTTACAAAGAAGGCGATAAACTACCCACTATTGTGTTCCCGCATGGTGGTCCTATGGCTCGTGATTACGCTGGTTTTGACTATTGGACTGCATTACTTGCTTATAATGGTTATGCAGTACTGCAACCAAACTTCCGTGGTTCTAGTGGCTATGGCCATGAATTTGAGATGGCTGCAGTTCAAGGTTTTGGTAAAGAAATGCAAGATGACTTGCAAGATGCGGCGAATTGGCTTGTTGAGGAAGGTATCGCTAATAAAGATAAAATCTGTATTGGCGGGGCAAGTTATGGTGGTTATGCTGCATTAATGGCGGTGGTTAAACACCCAGAAACATTCAAATGTGCAGCAAGCTTTGCAGGCGTTACTGATCTTGAGCGTATTGTTAGTAAAGCGCGTTATTTCACTAATAAAGAAATTGTGCGTAAGCAATTTGGAACTGATGGCGATAAACTTGAAAAGGTTTCACCAGTTAATTTTGCAAAGCAAATTAATCGTCCGGTGCTATTGGTTCATGGCTCTGATGATAATGTAGTGCCTGTTTATCATAGCCGTGAAATGGATGATGAACTTAAAGACGAAGGTAAAGATGTTACTTACATTGAGCTTGAAGATGGCGATCATTACTTATCGCACCAGCCATACAGAATTAAAACGTTGAAAGCGTTTTTAGAGTTCTTCGATAAGAACTTGAAAAACTAGAATTAGCAAAGAAAAGGCGACCTAGGTCGCCTTTTTTAATACCTGATTCTGCGTCAATTTTATTTATAGGCTAATTCAGCATCAATATTGCGCATTAAGTTGGTAACCCAATTGATATATTGGCGGTGGATTTTTTTGCCATTGTAATCAAGGTTGATCGAATCTTTGTAATCAATAGAGTATTCTTGCTCGTTAAACGTTATATCAACGCGTAATTGGTGTTTACGAATATCAAGTTTACCTAAGATTTGGCCTTCGGCATTTGAACGACACGTCCAGCCTAGTTTCATACATGCTTTTAAAATATTGGTTTTGATACTTTCAAGGTCATGTTGGCCAGACGCCATTTGCGGTACAGGGTTTGCGTCAAAGTTACGAATAGGCACACTGGTGCTACAAGCAGAAAGTGTAAGTAGGGTAAAAAGTGCAAGCGCTGCCTTTTTCATAGTAAGTCCTTTTTGGAAATAAAATCAGCGCGATTATGCGCTTTTTTTACCCGAGGGTCTAGGCATCGGGTAAAAACCATGCACTAATTGCACCAAGTAAGCCTAAGATACTGTAGAAAAAAATTAACTCAGCAGTCGTTAAGTAGGTATTTAGTAAGCCGACGCTACCTAGCAGTAATAATATAACTCCGATCACCGTATTACTAACAGAGACATAGTCAGTGCGCTTGTTTCCTTCAGCCATATCAACAAGGTAGGTTTTACGACCAAGGCGAACCCCTTGATGAGCTACGGTGAGTAAAAAATAACAGAGCGGTAATAGCCAAAACTCATTGAGCGTTTGTGGGCTCAGATAAGCAACTAAATAAACGGCGAAACCGTTGAGGGTGACGAGCATTGCAGCAAATACTAATACTTTGCGACTCGATAAATCACTTAATCGACCCCAAATTGGCGCAGAGACTAAGCTGGCAAGCCCAGAAAGCGCCATAAACGTAGCAAGTAGTGAAAAGTCGAAAGCCTGTTCACTAGCAAGAACGATATAAAACGGGGCGCTCAAAGCAGAACATAGCAACAACGCACGAGTGATAATAAAGTGGGCAAATTGTTTATCTTGGTAAAGCAGTTTTAATTTTGACAAAGCATGCAAAAAGCCGTTTTCAGCGCCCTCGGTTGCGCCCTTGTATTCTTGAATGCGACTATAGCTGAGCGCTGCAAACAGCCACATTAAAGCGGCCAGCATTAAAGCAACATACACCCCATTTTCATAGCCAAGACTTTGTAGATACCATAAACCAAGACCAAAGGTGAGCGTTGCAAATCCGGCAAAACTCGCAGCAAGACCGCTAATACTGCCTCGTTGTTGTTTAGGTATGACCTTGCCTAATACATCTTTTGCAGCAATGGAATTAAAGCCACGAGCAAGGCTAAAGATAATCAAAATAGCGATGATAGCAAAACCTGCTGTTGCACCTTGAAGTGTTAAAGCACAAATAAGCATGCCTACAATACACAAAGCTTGCACTATGGCGCCAATCACCCAAACCCACTTTCTAACAGGCAGCCTACGAATAGCACTGGCGATGGCCAGTTGTGGCAACATTGAGCCTGACTCACGAATAGGCACAAGCCAAGCAATAAAACTACTTGGTACATTAATGCTTTGCAGTAGCCAAGGCAGAGTCACTTTAGGGTTTAGCAGGGCATCTGCAAACTTACTAAATAGTTGGCTCACTAATAAAGTAATAAAATTGCCGGGTACCACTTTACAAGCAGCTTCATCAATCGCTTTACAGGCACGGGCATCTTCGGTATTGCTAAGACGTTGATAGATATCTTCTTTACTGAGCTTTTTCATACTGTTTATTTTTATGAAAAAGGGCCGTTAAGCCCTTAAAAATCTTCCTTAGAGTGGCGCTCTGCTAATTGCTCAGCTTCATCACCCCAAGTTCTATTGACTCTACGACCTCGTTTTACAGCAGGGCGGCGCTCAATTTGTTTTGCCCAGCGCATCACATGGCTGTATGACTCAACATCTAAGAACTCTGCCGCATCATATAAATTGCCAAGTACCAAGCTGCCATACCAAGGCCAAATAGCGATATCGGCAATTGAATATTCGCTACCAGCCATGTAGTCATGGTCGCTTAAATGACGGTTTAATACGTCTAACTGGCGTTTTACTTCCATGGTGAAGCGATCAATTGGGTACTGCATTTTAAATGGTGCATAACTATAAAAGTGACCGAAACCTCCGCCTAAGTAGGGGGCAGAGCCCATTTGCCAAAACAGCCAATTACGACATTCTGTTTTACTGGCGTGATCGCTTGGGATCAGCGCATCAAACTTTTCTGCCAAGTATTGTAAAATTGCACCTGACTCAAACACGCGAGTAACGGGTGTGGTACTGTGATCCATTAAGGCTGGGATTTTTGAATTAGGGTTAACACTTACAAACCCTGAAGAGAACTGGTCACCATCGCCAATTTTAATTAAAAATGCATCGTAGTCGGCTTCATCAATACCAAGCTCTAATAGCTCTTCGAGCATGATAGTGACTTTTTGGCCGTTTGGTGTCGCAAGCGAGTAGAGTTGTAGGTCATGTTTACCAACGGGCAAGTCTTGCTCGTGGGTTGCACCTGAGACCGGACGATTCGTCTTCGCCCATTCACCACCGTTTTCTGCATCCCATTGCCACACTTTAGGTGGCGTATAACTGTCGGTATTACTCATTGAAACTCCTAAATTGTGCTTTAATGAATGTCATTACGAGACTACCATCCTAGTTGATCAGATAGAGCAAGGGAAGTACAGTTATTAATTATGAATAACAAGGAGGATGGCATGAAAAAGCATGGTTTAGCCATTGGCCTTGAGCGAAGTGAAATACTTTGAAGACCCGATCATTGCCACTGAGTGGTTACACGAATAAGGAGTTAAGTGATAAAAAACAGTCAATTAAAGGTAGCAACGTTTAATTTATATAATTATTTAGCGCCACCTGACGCATTTTATGATTTTCAGCGCATTTATAGCGCTGAGCAGTGGGCCAAAAAGCAGCGCTGGTTGGCCGATTACCTTAAAAATCAGCAGCCAGATATTATTGGCTTTCAAGAAGTGTTCAGTATCAATGAACTAAAACAACAAGTTAACGCAGAGGGTTACCCTTATTTTGCAGTGGTTGATGAGCCAACGGTGATTGATGACTTTATTTATCGCGATCCGGTTGTGGCCATTGCCTCACGCTATAAAATTATTGCTGTCAGTCAGGTTGAGGCAGAGCAAGATGATATTTTAGCGATGGGCTTGAGCGATAATTTTAACTTTAGCCGCAGTATTATTCGCGCAACACTTGAAGTACCTCACTTAGGACATGTCGATTGCTATGTAGTGCACTTTAAATCTAAGCGCAGCATGCTCCATCACCAAGATGATGAAAGCCACAGCGAACAGCAAAACTTAGTTATGCAGTTAAAATCGCAAGCCCTTGGGCGCTGGGCATCAAGTATGCAGCGTGGCAGTGAAGCAGCGCTGTTACTCGTTGAAATTATTAAGCGCAGAGCGCACACCAATAACCCTGTGATTGTGATGGGGGACTTTAATAATGAGTTACACGATGGTGTGCTTAATCATTTAATCGCTGACCACCTTCGTTTTAGCGGTCATAGCCAAAATAGCCCATCTCGTTCAGAGTTTAAACTACAAGATAGTTGGCAACTCTATCAGCGCCATGTTGTCACCGAGAACGACAGAGAAGCGACCCACTATTTTGGCAGTAGCAGCTCAGTATTTGATTATATTTTGTTATCCCGTGAGTTTGATGCCGGGTTTCAGAGCAGCTTTTTCGAGGTAGTTGATTATCACACTTATGATCAGCACTTAATCAACCCCCAGTTTGCCTATGATGATCAAAGTACCGACCATGGCGTTGTGATGGTGACAATGAAGTTAAGAGACTAGAAGCTTATAGCTTTCAGCTTTCAGCTTTCAGCTTTCAGTTTAAAGCTTAGGGCTCTTTTGTTTATCACGTTTTGCCATAATATAACCGATAAATGCGCCGCTGATTGCGCCGAATAAATGGCTTTCGAATGAAATATGAACGCGCTGCGGAAAAACACCCCAAATCAGGCCGCTGTATAACACAACAACCGCAATACTGATTAAAATGGCTTTGAATGAGCGGTGCATAATGCCGTAGCTAATTAAATAGCCCCATAAACCGTAGATAACACCACTTAGTCCTACATGAATATTGCTGCGGCCAAATAGCCATACTAGTAATCCACCAATGAGCGCAGTACCGGCAAACACCAGCCAAAAGCGTTTAACGCTAAATTGGCAAACTAGCCAGCCGAGAATAGCAAATGGCACTAGGTTACTAAAAAGGTGTGCCCAGCCACCATGTAAAAATGGCGCAAAAAATACCCCTGATAAACCAGACATCTGCCTTGGTAATATACCTAAACCGTTTAAATTTATGCCGGGTAGGGAATTAACTATTTGCAGTACCAAGCACACCAGCATAATGCCGAAAATTGCGAATCGCTTACTACTGATAGGAGGAATTTTGACAGTTTTTTTTTCAGTCATGATGGGCAGCTCTTAAATCAATGTGACCGAATGAGTATAACTTATTAAAAGTGAAGGTAAACACCTTGATATGCAAGGTGTTTACTAAAGGTCTAGGGCATGTTGACCTAGTCTAACCTAATTTGGTCAGTAGTTTTTTAGCAGTCAGCTCTGAGCTTGCAGGGTTTTGCCCAGTGATTAGTAGGCCATCTTCAATTGCAAGCTCGCCCCAATCATCAGTTTTTTGATACTGACCACCTTGTTTGATTAACTCATCTTCAACAAGTAATGGCACAACATTGGTAAGCTGTACGGCATCTTCTTCTGAATTACTAAAGCCTGTTACTTTTTTATCAAATACCACAGATTTACCAGCGGCATTTTTCGCATTCAGTAATACGGCACTGGCGTGACATACTGCACCGACTGGCTTATCTGAGTTAAGAAATTGCTCAATTAAGCTAATCGAATCTTGGTTATCAACTAAGTCCCATAACGGACCATGGCCACCTGGGTAAAATACCGCATCAAAATCATCGGCTTTAACTTCAGCAAGAGGTTTAGTATTAGCCATTAAAGTTTTTGCTGCGCTGTCTTGCTCAAAACGTTTTGTGGCATCGGTTGCCGCATCAGGGGCTGCACTGTTTGGATCAACCGGAGGTTGGCCACCTTTAACAGAGGCTAAAGTTACCTCTACACCAGCATCAATAAAGGCGTAGTAGGGTGCTGCAAATTCTTCGACCCAAAAACCCGTTTTATGGCCTGTATCGCCAAGCTGATCGTGTGAAGTAAGTACCATTAAAATTTTCTTAGCTGACATAGTGAATCCCTTTTTGTGAATTAAACATCGTTGATAACACTATAGGGGTGAGAATTGAATTAAACAACGCAGATAAATTTGACTTCATTGGTTTAATAATTGATACAATGATTCAGGTTAGATTAGGAGTTTGTATGAAAGTATCGTTTGAGCAGCTAAAAAGTATGGTGGTGTTTGCCCACATTGTGCAGCAGGGCAGCTTAACTAAAGCGGCTCAACAACTTGGTTTATCAAGGGCTGTTGTTAGTTATCATTTAAAGAAATTAGAACAGCAATTAAAGCTGACGTTACTTAATCGCTCAACGCGCACCATGACCCTTACCGAAGCGGGTATGGCTTATTATGAACGTTGTCAGGCTATCACCGAGCAGGCTGAGGCTGCTAACCTACACCTTGAGAACTTAAAGAGTGAACCGGTTGGGGTTATTAAATTGAGTTGTCCGGTGAATGTTGGTTTGCAACTTGTGGTACCGGCACTGGCTCAGTTTAAGCGTTTGTATCCTAAAATTGATATTGATTTACAGCTTAGCGATGATGTGGTTGATATCATCAAAGAGGGCTTTGACTTAGCGATTAGAGGGGTGGCCCTTGAAAGCTCAAACTTACAAGCCACTAAACTTGCAAGTATGGCGACTTGCTTATGTGGCTCAGTCGATTACTTTACAAAATACCCTATACCAAAGAGCATTGCTGATTTAGCAGAGCATACATGGGTGGTGTATCAACCAAGTAGTGCTGTTGTCACGCTCGAAAAAGAGAAACGCCGCTTTGAGGTGGCAGTTAGTGGTGGCATAAGTACCAATAACGCTGCTGCACGAACTGCCTTTGTAGAAGCTGGGCATGGCTTAGCGAAAATCCCAGTTTATGATGCATTGCCAAGGATCAAAGCAGGATTGTTACGCACAATCTTAGATGATTACAAAACTGCTGATATTGAACTTTATGGCGTATTCCCGCCAGGGGCGGCGGGAAGTAAAAAGCTGCGGGTTTTACTCGATTACTTGAAGGATTATTTTACTAATCAAGTAGCCACTATGACGATTTAAACAAGTGTGCGATTAAATAAAGCGACTGCTTGTTGATACATGCTGATGGCAAGGGCTGGATCGTATCGGTCGCCTTCGTCGCGCATAAACGCATGTTGGGCGTTCACTTCTTGCCACTGGTAATTAATGCCTGTTGCCACCGCTTGTTGGTAAATTTTAATGCGGCCTTCTTTTGGTACATGAGGGTCTTGTTTACCCCAAACAAAATGAATTTCACCTTTAATATCTGCCATGCGCTCAAATGAGTTATTACCTGCTTGTGCTGGTAAAGTATCGCTGTGTATATCTGTCGCGTATAAACAAAAAGCGGCTTTGATACTTGGGTTTAATGCAGCACGGTATGCAAGGTGACCACCAATACATACGCCCATCGCACCGACATTTCCTGTGCAGTAATCTTGCTGACGTGCAAATGCAATTAAGGCGTCAGTATCTGAGTCATGGCTCTCAAGCGGTTTTGCCCATTTGTCGGCATTGCCTTTGTCTTTACCTGCATCATCATAGGCAAGTACTGTCCCAATAGGATTTAACTCATGAAAAACTTCTGGCACTAACACGACAAAGCCATGACCAGCAAGTATTGCCGCAGAGCGTGCAATTGGTGCTGTTTCTTGGAAAATCTCAGAGTAGAAGATAATACACGGGTATTTACCTTCTTCTACAGGGCGATAAATACTGGTGCGCATTTCACCTGTGTTGGTCGCTATGTCGTGGCTATGGTGCTGAATAATCATGTTTATCCTTGTAAAAAACGGTTTAGCTAATAATACCTCAGCCCCACCTTTTGGACGAGTAAAAGCCCTTGAAATTTATTGATGCTCAGTTAACTCTCTGAGGCAGGATACTGCATACAGCTTGCGTAATAGGTAAGAGTAGCAGGCCAGTCAGAGAAAATAGCCATCACACCCACTTGCTTAGCAAGGACGTCTACCACTTTCATCATTTGCCCATCTTGTTTAATTACACGGGCAATCGACTGGTAATAATAACCACCGCCATTATTTAATGGACCAGAGCGCTCTAAACTCCAAGTAATGATGTTCAGTCCGGCTTGTTTAGCTTTAATAGCATAAAGCGATGGCACGATTGCACCTGACTCATCAAGGCTTAAAAGCATCCACATTGGCGGTGCGATAATGCGTACTCCATCGTTATATAGAGCCTGCATTGATGGCTGCCAAGTTGTTTCATCCATAGCATCAAAGTCTGCTTGCTCATCTCGGCCATCAAGATAAATACTGTTGCTTGCAAATTCAGGGTGATTATTTAGCCAATACTTCACATCTTCAAGATTAAATGATTGCGGATACACATCATCGCTATCCACACCTAAAGCTCGATACTCATCAAGCATTTTTTGCGCATAATCTTGCTGACTAAAACCGTTAAATGGCATGCTGACTTCTGGACTTTTTAGCTCGGGTGTCATTTTTACACCTAGAGATTTGAATAACTCAATGCTTTGCTGGTGGGTCATTAGGGTGCCGCTGTTTGCGTATAAGTCAGTGCGCCAGCTTGGTGTGCCTTGCATATATTCTGCGACGGTTTTGGCGTTTGGGTTGGCGCCATCCATTTTAGCTTTTAAGGTTAAAAACTCAGCTTGGGTGATATCGCTGGTGCAGCATTTAGCCTGAGCTGGTTGGCCGCCTTTGGCCGGGGTAAAAGGTTGGCTGCATTTTGCAGCCAACTCAGGAATCGCTAAAATGTTGGTAGTGGTGTGTAAATCACACTGTGAATGGCGACACAC
This sequence comes from Pseudoalteromonas simplex, assembly GCF_015278155.1. Classification (NCBI taxonomy): domain Bacteria; kingdom Pseudomonadati; phylum Pseudomonadota; class Gammaproteobacteria; order Alteromonadales; family Pseudoalteromonadaceae; genus Pseudoalteromonas; species Pseudoalteromonas simplex. Next base: position 772,891 of record NZ_JADILN010000002.1, on the reverse strand, counting down.
GAGTTGTTTGTCTTTAGTAAAGGCGACGTCACATTCAAGTACGCCAGCGCCCATTCTTGCAGCGGCTAAATATGACTCTTTGCTGTGCTCAGGAAACTGCATGGGGGCACCGCGATGACCAATTACAAAATCAGTTTTATAGAAAGGGCCATTAGCGCATGTCGCAAGTTGCTGCTTTAAAGGTCCATCAGTCATCTTGTCGATTAAATAGTAAGGCCTAGCACCCACTTGCACTGCCTGCTCCTCAGGCAGATTCTTACAACCTTGAATAATGAAAACTAAACAACATAAAACCAGTGCGCGCATAACAGCATTCCTCTAATCTAATAGAGTTTAGCCTATCATTGCTCCATGGCAGTTTTATTAAGTTTCTGATTTATAATAAGTGCTAATAAGATAATCGCTGCACCGATGGCAAGCTTGATGATATCGGCATCACGATTCCATATCACAATGTTAACGATGATCCCTGCTGGGATCAGTAGATTATTCATGACAGCCAAGGCACCTACATTGACGATGGTCGCACCTTTATTCCAAGCGAAATACCCAAGCCCTGAAGCAATCGTGCCTAAGTAAATTAACACGCCCCACTGTGTAGTAGTGGTGGGTAGCTTACTGGTATCACCAAATAAACCGTAACAAATCAGCGCGACAATTAAAGCGCCAATAAAGAACCAAGCAAACACCCGAGAGTGGGGGAGCTGCTCATCTTGCATTAAACGTTTGTAGGTTACTTGCCCAGTGGCAAAGCAAATATTGGCTGCCTGCACCATTAACATACCAATAAGGTAGTTCTCATCGACGCCTTCATAGCGAATAGCAACGGCGCCTAAAATAGCCAGTAATGCGGCGAATAAAAACTTGGCATTAAAACGTTTTTCAAGCAAATCGTTTAACAAAGTGATGTAAAGTGGCGTCATTACCGTGAATAGCAGTACCTCGGGCACGCTAAGGTACAAAAACGAATGGTAATAGAAGCTGTACATCACACCAAGTTGTACTGCGCCAATTGCCATGAGCTTTAGGGCTAAGGCTTTAGGAGTTTTACGCCAGTGTAAAAAGGGCAAAAATACGCAAGTTGCCAAGCCAATACGCATTAATACACTAAACCATGCATCCACTTGGCCTGCTAAATAGACACCAATAAGACTAAACGAAAAGGCCCAAAGCAGGGTTACAGCAAATAAGTAGGTCATGTTATTCGAGTTATGTGCAAAAAGGGCAGTGTATATGAGATGGCTGAAAATTAAAATTGCCCATGACGGATAATACGCGGTCATGGGCAATGGGGGGTTAGGGTTGGCTGGCAACAAAGGCTTTGGCTTGTTGCTTTAAAAGCTCAAGTGCGTTGCTATCGTAAAACGTGCTGTGCGAGACAACACCCTTTAGCGTTTGTGTATTACGAATATCAATAAGCGGGTTTTTTGAAAGCAAAATGAGATCCGCTACTTTGCCTTCACTAAGGGCACCGTATTGCTGTTGTTTATTTAAAAATTTAGGCCCCGCAAGTGTCGCAGCTTGCAGCGTTTGCAGTGGTGTTAGGCCATATTCAGTAAAAATACTCAGTTCTTGGTGTAAAGAAAGCCCCGGATAAATATACGAATTTAAAAAGCCTGCATCTGTGCCTGCAATAATGCTCACACCTGCTTGTTGGGCGATAGGGAGTAACTGTGCGGTTTTAATAAAACGCTCTTTGCGCTGTTTAATTTGTGCAGGGGTGTCTTTGTTAGCTCTATCAACTCGCCATTGATAAGTCGCTTTTAAACCCTTACCTAAATAATCTAAATAGGCATCGTCCTGATGATTATCTTCATCAATGTAAGCCGTTATTTTGCCACCAATCAAGGTTGGCACCACGGCGGTGTCGTTGTTAGCAAGAACCGTAAACTTCTCAATGGCTGTTGGTTCATCAAACTGCGCGGTGATAATGGGCAGTGCAGTGCGATAACTCAGCTCTTTTGAGGCAACCTTTGCAGAAATATCCGCTTCGTTTTTAGCCGCAGCTTTAAGCATATAGGTCATATGCTCAATAGCATCAAGCCCCGCCTTGGAGACATCAGTCACAGACAATGAAAATGGAATATGACCTGAAATTTGGTAACCCCGTTTTTTAACCTCTTTTACTGCCTTTAGATAAAGCTCAGGCGTTAGAGCGCTGTCGGTAATTTTGATAAAATCAACGTCCATGCTGTCTAACAGATCCATTGCAGCATGCATTTCTTCAGTCGTTTCTACTTCTAAATCACCAGGCCAAATAGACCCTTTACCTTCTAATTTCGGGCCTGAGGTGAAAATAGTTGGCCCCACTAACTGACCTTGTTTTACTTGTTCTCGCCAGCTAAGTACAGATTCACTTAAATCAGCCGCAGCATCACGAACAGTCGTTACGCCGTAAGCTAAATACAGTGGCAAGAGCTGTTTATTCTCTTCAATAAGCTCATCACCACCGCCAAAATGAACATGCATATCCCATAGACCAGGCATGACATACTGACCTTTGGCATCAATCAATGTTGAGCTTTGATAGTGGCTACTTAAAGGTTTATCGCTACGTTTAATGATAATTCCATCGCGAATGGCAAGAGATTGCTGTGTTGCGATAGCCCCAGTTTGCATATCAATAATTTGGGCGTTTTCTATCACGATATCGGCACGCTCATCTGGGGTTGATGAACATGCAGCTAATGCTGAGCAAAGTCCTAAAAGTAAAGCGTTTTTCATGTGTGAGCTCGTGTTTTTCTTTGAGATTAGCAAAAACGAGTTAACTGACAACGACTTTGAGGTGAATAGGAATAAAAGCGGGGTGAAAATTTAATTGATACTTAAAAAGTATGAGGGTTGCCCCTCATACTCTAAACAACAGTGTGATTATTCAACTAAACCACGACGCTTTAATAGTGCGTCTGTTGTTGGTTTTTGACCACGGAACTCAATGTAGCTTTGCATTAAGTCGCGGCTGTTACCTTTTGATAAAATCTCTTTACGGAAATTATCACCGTTTTCACGTGTTAAGCCACCTTCTTCGGTCATGTGTGCAAACGCATCTGCTGCGAATACTTCAGTCCAAAGGTAAGCGTAATAACCGGCTGAGTAACCACCGGCAAAGGTGTGGCTGAAGTAGCAAGACTTATAGCGTGGTGGTACTGGGTAGTAAGCAATACCGTGCTTGTCTAATGCATCATGTTCAAACTTTTGAACGTCTGTAATGTCAGCATCAACACCAAATGAGTGCCATTCCATATCAAGCAGTGCCGCAGCTAAATACTCAGTTGTATCAAAGCCTTGGTTGAATTTTTGTGACTCAAGTACTTTATTTAAAAGCGCTTTTGGAATTGGTTCACCTGTTTTGTAGTGCTTGGCATAGTTTGCCAGTACTGTTGGTTCAATATTCCAGTCTTCGTGTGCTTGTGAAGGGAACTCAACAAAGTCACGAGCAGTGGCTGTACCCGCTAAGCTTGGGTATTTAACATCAGAGAATAAACCGTGTGCAGCGTGACCAAACTCATGGAACATAGTCGTTACTTCAGAGAAAGTCATGAGTGTAGGTTGGCCTTCAGCTGGCTTAGGAATGTTCTGTGCGTTGTAGATCACAGGCATAGTGTCTTTAAGACCGCTTTGGCTAACATAAGCACTCATCCAGGCACCACCACGTTTACCTTCACGTGCGTAAGGGTCCATGTAGAATAGGCCGATAGCGCTACCGTCTTCGTTAAATACTTCAAACACCATGACGTCTTCGTGATAAACCGGTAGGTCTTTACGCTCTTTAAAGGTAATACCGTAAAGTTTATTCATCGCAAAGAATAGACCGTCGTGGATCACTGACTGCATTTCAAAGTAAGGCTTAACTAAAGCTGGGTCTAAGTCGTACTTCTCTTGGCGAACTTTTTCAGCGTAAAACGCCCAGTCCCAAGGTTGAAGTGCAAACGTTTCACCTGACTTTTTGATTACTTGCTGGATTTGCTCTGCTTCTGCTTCTGCTTTAGCAACCGCTTTCGGTGCTAAGTCATCAAGGATGCCGTAAACATTTTCAGTTGTTTGCGCCATACGGTTAGTCATTACATACGAAGCCCAGTCTTTATAACCAAGTAATGCTGCTTTTTCTGCACGTAGCTTAGTTTCTTTAATGATGATAGGGCTGTTTGTTGCTTGTGCACGCGTTGAAGACGTTGTCCAAATCTTTTCACGAAGCTTGCGGTTTTCAAGGCTTTGTAAGATAGGTTGGCGAGTCGTGTTCACCAGTGTGATCATGTAACCTTCTTTACCTGCTTTTTTGGCAGCAGCTGCAAGGCTTGCAATTTCACCTTCAGATAAACCCGCTAGCTCGCTTTTATCTTTAACTAAAATCACATCTTCTTTGAATGACTTTAAGATGTTTTGTGAAAACTCAGTTGAAAGCTTGGCAAGCTCTGCGTTGATTTCACGCATTTTTGCTTTTTCAGCTTCAGTTAGTTTTGCACCCGCGTTAACGAACTTTTTGTAGTAGTAATCAACAAGACGTTGATCTTCAGCATTTAAAGACGCTTTGTTGTCGTAAATGCTTTGTACGCGAGCAAATAAAGCTTTGTTTAAGTAAATGTCATCAGTGTGAGCTGACATAATCGGCGCCATTTTCGCGGCGATACGTTGGTACTCACTGTCAGAGATTAAACCCGATAGATTAAAAAATGCCGCAGATGTACGGTCTAATAGCTCACCAGAGTACTCCATAGCAACAAGGGTATTTTCAAATGTTGCTGGTTCTGGGTTGTTTGCAATCTTTGCAATTTCAGCTTTTTGCTGTGCGATGCCTGCTTCAAACGCTGGCTCGTAATCTTTGGTCGAAATTTTATCAAACTCAGGGGCCATGTATTGTAAAGGGCTTGGCTTGAAAAGAACGTTTTCAACATTAGCTGTTTGTGTTTCAGCGGCAGTTTCAACTTGAGTTTGAGTGTCGGCTTGTTGTGAACTACAAGCAGATAATAAAAGCACACTAGCAATCGTAGTTGCTACTAAGGTCTTACGCATGAGAGCTCCAAAAATGTGGATAAATCTTTTCTAACTTATCAAATTTTTGGCTAGAAACAATCAAGTTTGTCGTCTGAATGGGGAATTTGAACGCAAATAATGTGATGGAGGGGATAAATGTGCGTAAAAAGCCATCAATTGTGTATTAATGGCTCACTTAAGTAAAAAGTGGCACTAGCTGCCAGTTTAAATCTTGTTGGTAATAAATCACCATAGGTTAGTTGTAACCCAACACAAACTTTCTCTCTGAGCCAAAGCTTTCTGGCATAGCGTTGCCAAACTCTTTGTTAATTAAAGTCAGTGAGTGTTCTTGCTCAGCAAGTAAGTTTAAGATGCGGTTACGGTACTCTAAACTTGATTCAAATAAGTTTAGATCGACCAAGGGTTGTAAAGTGGCAAGTTTTTGTGTGAGCGTCATTTGTGACATTGTGTTCTCCTCGTGCTATTCAAAGCCTGTGAAACCTCAAGCTCTCTCTATGTATATAGCAGCTGTAGTCTAAAATAGTTAATAATTAGCGCATATTGCGCATAAAGAACTTAGTATTTACCAAGTTTTCACCTATTATGCCGTGCTAAACTTAGTCACAACTGAATCAAACTCATTTTTTACTAGGAATGTTAATTTATGACCCTTGCTGATCTGCAATCTGCACTATCGTTTGTCTTGTTCACCTACAACGATGTGCAAATTACTGTACTAAAAGTAATTCAAGTACCTTTGGTACTGTTTTTAATGTGGTTTGTGGTCACCTGGATTGGTCGATTAATTAAAAAAGCATTGCAGGCAAAAAACCTAGGTCCTGACACAGTTCACCTGTTCACGCGTATTTATCTTGTTGTTACTATTGCTGTGCTCGTGTTTACCTCGCTTGAGGTGCTCAATATTCCTCTGACGGCGTTTGCATTTGTTTCTGGTGCCATTGCTATCGGTGTTGGTTTTGGTGCGCAAAACATTATTAATAACTTTATTAGTGGTTGGATATTAATGTGGGAGCGGCCAATTCGTATTGGTGACTTTTTAGAAGTAGGTACAGCAAAAGGGGTTGTCGAGACTATTAATACCCGTTCAACCCGTATCCGTCGTAACGATGGTGTGCATATGCTGGTACCTAATAGCCATTTATTAGAAAACACGGTAACTAACTGGACCTTAATTGACCGTAATGCTCGTTCGTTTGTAAATGTTGGCGTTGCTTATGGTTCAGATGTGGTATTGGTTGAAAAGCTGATGAAGCAAATTCTTAATGAGCACCCAGCCATTTTAAAAACACCTGCATCGTCAGTATTGTTTGATGACTTTGCTGATAGCTCTTTAACTTTTAGCGCTATTTTCTGGGTATGTGCTGAATCAGAAGCACCGCTTCGCCAAGTGCGCAGTGAGCTGCGTTTTAGCATCTATAAAGTATTTGCTGAAAACAACATTACTATCGCATTCCCGCAGCGCGATATTCATATTGATGGTGAAATTGCTTTAACAAGGCGTAACAGCCAAAAATAAAAAAAGCGGCTAAGCCGCTTTTTTATGCTTGTTCATTGAGTTTTTTCAGCTTCAAAGCAAGTAACACCATCATTATGCCAAACACGATTGCATAGCTTGCTACTAGCCACAGGAGGGTGATTATGCCTGCGCCTGGGTTAAATATCAGGTAGCCACCAAAGATTATTGAAATAATACCGCTACCAATTAGCAGCCACTCATTACTGATCTCTTTACGTAGTTTACTCGCAATCAATATTTCAATTACACCGATAGCAATGGCCCATGCGGCAATAAAGTAGAGCATTAAGATAGCCGTTACGTTGGGAGCAAACAGGGTTACAAGTGCAGCAGCAATTGAAATTAAACCACCTACTAATAGCATCCACCAAAGCGGGTTTTCATTTTTTGAAGCAATAGCTAACCAAGTCCTAATGGCACCATCGACAAAAAAGTAAGCGGCGAAAATAAACATCAGAATCGCTAGTGAAGCTTCTGGGGCAAACCAACCACACAAGCCAAAAACGATGGCAATGGCGCCATGGATCATCAATGACGACCAATGAGGAATGAGTGAACTTGAAATCTGCATTATCGTTTTCCTTTGCTTTAGTCTCTATATAACTAACATCTCAGCGCTTACTTGCAAAGATTTTTAATTATTTTTTGTACAGTTACACAAACCATGCTCTAATTTAATTAGCTGAATATTTCAGCGATTTAATGTTTATCTAACAAGGAATAAAGCGTGAGCCGTTGTAATACCCAGTTTTCATTACAATTTAGTAAGTTATTAGTGTGTTTTTTACTGTTGTTTAACGCGCCATTATGGGCAACAACCACACCAGAAGTGACCGTTAAATCCTTAATTGATAAAGACAGCAAGGAAGAACAAGTCGAACAAAAGCCCGTCAAACAAGAATCAGAAACCAATACACCTGCAACAGCTGAAAAAGCGCAGGAATCTCTCGAAGATGACTTGCCCTATGATGCCTTTGACCGGATAACGCCACGTAGTTCAATGCAGGGTTACTTAAAAGCGGCTCGCGCTCGCGATTTTGAACTGGCCAGCCATTATCTTGATTATCGTAATCTACCTAAAGACGTTGAAGCATTAGGAAAAATTCAACTTGCTGAAAATTTATCAGTGGTACTGGATCGTACCTTATGGGTTGATGTTGATAACTTGAGTAATAAGCCTGAAGGTAAACAAAAAGAAAGTGTGCCTAGCTATCGTGATTTGGTGGGGGAAATCAGTACATCACAAGGTAAGGTACAAATTTTATTACAACTAGTACCTGATGATAAAACAGATAATCGGATCTGGAAAATATCAAATGCAACGGTAAGTCAAATACCGTTACTCACCAAAGAGTATGGTTATAACAAAGTAGGTGAATGGCTATATGATAACCTGCCAGACATCGAGTTTTTGGGGGTGATGCTTTGGCAATGGATTTATTTTGCCTTCTCATTTGTGTTGTTTTTGCTAGTCGCGATTATCATTACTCGCTTAATCACATTTATCCTCGCACATTTGAAAGTACCTGTAGAAAATGACGTTATTGGTTTTATTAATGGGCCAATTAGCCTGTTACTTGCTGTGTTTATGGCTCGTTCACTTAACGACCAATCAAATGTCACTATTGCTGTAATGGCGCTATTCCATGGCGCAACTGTGTTATTGATTGCGTGGGGTTGGATTTGTTTACGGGCAGTTGATCTTGCCAAACACAGATTAAGCCAGCGTTTTATTAAACAAGATAAGCCACAAGCGATTTTCTTATTACGACCTATAAGCAATGTAGCAAAAACTCTGATTGTCATTTCATTGCTATTTATGTGGTTTGAAAATTTAGGCTTTAATGCTACTACTTTGTTAGCTGGCTTAGGCATTGGTGGGCTTGCTATTGCCCTTGCAGCGCAAAAAACTGTTGAGAATATCATTGCTGCAATCACCCTTTATATTTCTGCGCCGGTAAAAATAGGTAATCTATGTAAATTTGGCAGTCAGTTGGGGACTGTGGAAGAAATAGGCTTAAGAGCCACGCGTATCCGAACCCTTGACCGCTCTGTCATTTATGTAGCAAATGCTAAGTTTGTTGATATGCAGCTTGAGAACGTCTCTGAACGAGAGCGAATTTCTTATCGACCTAAACTGATGCTCAGTGCCAACACCAAGCAACAAAATCTTATGTCGTTTATGCAGGCCCTAAGAGAGTTATTAGAACAACATAAGCATATCGCCTTTGAACCGTGTCGGGTTCGCTTTAAAGGCTTTACGCCTTGGGCTTTACAAGTGGATGTACTAAGCTACGTAGAGACCGTCGACTTTGCATTTTATATGGAAGTAATCGAAGAATTAAATTTAGCAGTGTTAGGCTTATTAAATGAGCATGAATGCGAATTAGCTAACCCAGAATTCGCACGAGTTACCGATTAGTTACTGAAAAAGGAGCAAATGAAAGTGGCTCTCATTTGTACATAATGTCTACACATTGTTGTAATTAGATGCACAGGACATATGTCCGCTTTATTGAAAAATAATTGCATAAAATCTTCTAAATGCGCCGATGTTGCCGCTAATTGTTGTAAAAAATTTGTATATTTCTAACTTTTAATGCAGTAAAAGTGTCATAAAGTGTTATAATCGTCAGCGTTCGTTCAGCCTCTTCACTTCGTTTTGCACTCTCGATTTAGAGGTCCGCGCAGCTTATTACAAGGCGCGAAAAATTGGCCGAGCCCGTCAAATGAATTGACGCAACATCATCACCGTTGAATAAGAGTGCATAAAAAAGGTTAAAACCCGACATGAAAGCAATGAAAAGATCTACGTTAGCAACACTTATCAATGCAACGTTGTTCTCTGCCGTAGCAGGTACTTCATTTTCAACTCTTGCTGCAGACGAAGCGCCAGCAGCAAAAAACAACCAACTAGAAGTTATTCAAATCACCGCACGTAAACGTGTAGAAAATGCTCAGGAAGTACCTGTTGCTGTATCTGCATTACAAGGTGACAACTTAGACGCTTACAGCTCAGCTGGTATGGATATTCGTTTTATGAACGCGAAGATCCCAAGCTTATCAATCGAATCTTCGTTTGGTCGTTCTTTCCCACGCTTTTATGTTCGTGGTCTAGGTAACACTGACTTTGACCTAAATGCTTCTCAACCAGTTTCGTTAGTTGTAGACGAAGTTGTTCAAGAGAATGCAATCTTAAAAGGTTTCCCTGTATTTGACGTAGCACGTGTAGAAGTTCTACGTGGCCCACAAGGTACTTTATTCGGTCGTAATACACCGGCTGGCCTTGTTAAATTTGATACAGTTAAACCATCACAAGAATTTGAAGGCTATGGTTCAGTATCTTACGGTAGCCGTGGCGCAGTTGACTTTGAAGGTGCTGTTGGCGGTGGCTTAACTGACCGTTTATCAACGCGTGTTTCTGTACTTTGGCAAGAAAAAGACGATTATATTGATAATCGTGCACCAGGTTTTGAACAAGATGACGTTTTAGGTGGTTACACTGAAAAAGCGGCACGTATTCAGTTTTTATACGAAGGTGACGATTTCACAGGTCTTTTCAACTACCACGTTCGTGATATGGACGGTAAGCCAATCGCATTCCGTGGTAACGCTATTAAAGCGGGTTCAAACGACTTAGTAGATAATTTTGAGCACGATGTGGTTTACCACGATGCGGCTTCTCGTGCGACACAGCAAGTTGAATCTCAAGGCGCAAGCTTAAAGCTTGAGTGGGATATCAATGATTTAACTCTTACGTCAATCTCTGCATGGGAAAGTGCTGAAATCTATTCTCGCGCTGACATCGACGGTGGTTACGGTGCAAGCTATTTACCAGATATGGGCCCTGGTTTTATCCCATTCTACTCTGAAAGTGCTGACGGCATTCCAGATCAAGACCAATATACGCAAGAACTTCGTTTATCTAGCAACTATGCTGGTGACGTAAACTTCCAAGTAGGTGTATTCTACTTTGACGAAGCGTTAACAATCGAAAACTTCAGCTACGATACATACGGTTCAACACCGGGTGAGTTAAACGGCTATGTTATCCAGCAGCAAGATACTAAAGCATGGGCGGTATTCGGTTCATTAGATTACACAATCACAGATGATTTAAAAATCACTGCAGGACTACGTTACTCAGATGACGAAAAAGAATTCTCTGCAAACCGTACTTTAAGCCCAGCAGGTGGCGGTGCGTTATTCCTAACAGAAAACCCAAGTGACGACCACGTTAGCTGGGATTTATCTGCTAACTACAAGATCAACGATGACGTAAACTGGTACGCGCGTGTTGCTAACAGCTTCCGTGCACCAAGTATCCAAGGTCGTATCTTATTCGGTGATGAAGTTACTGTTGCTGAGTCTGAAACTGTGACGTCATTCGAAACAGGTATCAAATCAGACGTACTTGACGGCCAAGGTCGTGTAAATGCAACTGTGTTCTATTACACAATGGATGACCAACAATTAACAGCTGTAGGTGGTGGTGCAAACTTCAACCGTTTAGTTAATGCTGATAAGACAACTGGTTACGGTTTTGAGTTAGACACTGAGTGGGTATTAACTGACAACCTAAACGCTACATTTAACTTAAGCTACAACAACACTGAGCTTGACGATAAAGACCTAGCCGTTGACGTATGTGCGCAGTGTACTGTAACAAACTCATTAAACAGCGCAGGCCAAGCTATCCTTGATGGTAACAGCTTACCTCACGCACCTGAGTGGATCTCTAACCTTACATTACGCTATAGCCGCGAAGTAGCTGACGGTGAATTCTTCACTTACGCTGACGTGTCTTACCGCAGCGAAATCAACTACTTCTTATACGAGTCAGTTGAGTTTGAAGGCAAGCCATTAACTGAAGTAGGTTTACGTGCAGGTTATGCTTGGGCACAAGGCGACAACGAATATGAAGTATCAGCATTCGTTCGTAACATGTTCGACGAGCAACAATCAATCGGTGCTATCGACTTCAATAACAACACAGCAATGGTGAACGAAGAGCGTTACATCGGTGCTGAGTTCAAAGTAAGCTTCTTCTAAGCTGAAATAATAAGTCCTATTAAAACCCGCTGTATAGCGGGTTTTTTCGTTTATAATCGCGTTGGTAACTGCTAAAGTGGCAGGATTAATTGAAGAGAAAGAGAATAACTATGGCTGGATTTTGGAACTACCGTGTCATTTTTTGTGAAGCAACAAAAGATGAAGCGGCACAATATCAAATTCATGAAGTTGAATATAACTTAAATGGTAAAGTGACTAATTGGTCAGAAACCGGTGCAGCACCATTTGGTAATACAGTCGAAGAACTTGAAGCAGATGCAGAACGTTTAAAAACAGCGTTTTCTAAGCCGATTTTAAAAGTGGTAAGAAAGCAACGTGGCTACGAGCTGGTTGATGTAGAAACAGGCGAAGAAGCGTTTGCTGAGCCACCTGCGGGCTTAACAGAATAATCATATTTAAAGGTGCCTATGGCACCTTTTTACTTTGAAGGAATGAGGATGACTTTAAAAGCAGTATTGTTTGATATGGATGGCACCTTGGTTGACTCTGAAAGTGTGCATTTTAATATTTGGAATGATTTATTAGCCCCTTTTGGCGTGCAGTATGATGAAGCTACTTTTTGTAAGCGCTTTTCTGGCAGACCAACATTTGAAGCCGCAAAGGAGGTTGTTGAAAGTTATGGGCTTAGTATCAATCCAGAGCAGTTAACGGATGATAAGTACGCGGCATTTGGCCATTTTGTTAGTACTCATTTACCCGCCTATATGCCTTGCGCTAGAGAAGTGCTAGAGCAAGTAAAAGCCAGTGGTTTAAAAATGGCTTTAGTAACTGGCAGTGCAAAAAATGAAGCCTATCCTATTTTAAAAGGCTATGGCATTTTTGATTGGTTTGATTGTGTGGTTACCAAAGATGATGTTAACAATCCTAAACCTGCTGGTGACCCTTATCAACTAGCTCTTGATACGTTAAATATTACAGCTAATGAAGCCGTAGCAGTTGAAGATACTTATACCGGTGTTACCGCTGCGAGCAATGCTGGTGTTGCTGTGTATGCGATACCAAATCATTTCACGTTAGAGCATGATTTTAGTAAAGCCGCGGGTGTGTTTGCTGATTTGAACGAATTTTTCAAATGGCTAGAAACTAAACTATAATTAGCTGGCAATCACAAAACAGCTATTGTTAAGTGGTTATGATTAAGCAGGAATAGCCACTTTAAAACTCACAAATTTGCAAGGAAGCAATGATGGTTAAATTCACTCGTGCGCTTTTATGCGCAATCACTTTATTTATAGGCTTTTCAGCCGAGGCGCAACAAGCTCCTTCAGTCCTTTTAGCAAACGTCTATCAAGCCGAAAAGGTAAATGTATCTGACTATTTAGTTAGTGAAAAATATGATGGCGTTCGAGCTATTTGGACTGGGAGTCAATTAGTAACCCGAAATGGTAACCCAATTTATGCGCCAAAGTGGTTTACCGCGCCGCTGCCAGATGTTTGGCTTGATGGAGAGCTTTGGACTAAGCGCCAAGACTTTGCCAATGTGAGCGGGATTGTTCGAAAAGTCACACCTGTAGAGTCTGAATGGCAAACCGTCAGTTACATGATATTTGATATGCCTGATGCCGCAAAGTCGTTTAGTCAGCGCTATGAAAACTATTCAAGGTTAGTAAACCAGCTGAAAATTGAGCATATTAAAGCTGTTGAGCAAAAACATTTTAACGATAACAAGCAACTTAGTTTGTTTATGGATGAGCTAGTCGCACAAGGTGCTGAGGGCGTCATGCTGCATTTAGCCTCAGCTAAGCACAGTACAGGGCGTAGTGATGCATTGTTAAAGTTAAAGCCTTATTTTGACGCTGAAGCGGTTGTAATCGGTTATATCGCAGGAAAGGGTAAGTTTAAAAATATGCTTGGTGCACTTAAAGTGCGCAGCAGTGATGGGACCGAATTTAAAATTGGCTCGGGGTTTACCGATCAACAAAGATCATCGCCTCCAGCGATAGGTAGTACTATTACCTACAAATATCATGGCTTTACTAAAAATGGCCTACCACGTTTTGCAAGCTTTTTGCATGAAACGCCATAGCGTCATTCAAAAATGGCTGCGACTATGGTAAATTTCGCGGCCTTTTTATTGATGTATAGGTGTTAGAATGTTTGCTGGCTTTGATTACGGTAGCTCAAATTGTGCAATCGGTGTAATGGATAATGAGCAACAAGTCTCTTTAGTACCCCTTGAGCAAGGCAAACAGTATTTACCCTCAACACTTTATACTCATCACAGTGCATTAGTTGTCGATTTTGTCACAAAACATCTGACAGGTAGCCCGTTTGAGCACGACTTTAAAACTGAGCGACAAGCGCTTTTAAATACCATTCCTCGGATTAAATCTGACCTCGATATTCAAGCTGGTGATGAGACCTTATTTATAGGTCGCGAAGCAATTAGCGAGTATGTGCAATTTCCTGAAGAAGGTTACTTTGTAAAATCACCTAAGTCATTCTTTGGTGCAGTAGGCTTAAAGCAAGGGCAAATAAACTTCTTTGAAGACATTGCCACGGCGATGATTTTAAAAATTAAACAACGCGCCGAGCAATCTTTGCAAGACATATTAACAGAAACGGTAATTGGACGACCGGTAAACTTTCAATCAGTCGGTGGTGAAGAGTCTAATCAACAAGCGCTCGGCATATTAGAGCGAGCAGCAAAACGCGCAGGCTTTAAAGAGGTCTCATTTTTATATGAGCCGTTAGCGGCGGGGATTGATTATGAAACCTCATTGCAGCAAGACCAAAAAGTGTTGGTTGTCGATATTGGCGGGGGGACTAGCGATTGCTCATTTGTACAAATGGGGCCGAGCTTTCGTGACAAGCAGTGCCGTGACAATGACTTTTTAGCTCACAGTGGTAAGCGTGTGGGTGGAAATGATTTAGATATTGCGCTGAGCTTTCATGGCTTAATGCCATTACTAGGTTTAGGCACTGAGTTTAAATCGGGACTTCCACTGCCGAATCAACCGTTTTGGCAAGCTTGTAAAATTAATGATGTAAATCTGCAAAGTCAGTTTTATAGCGATGCCCATCATCGTGAGTTACTGACTCAACTTCGTGAAGTCAAAGAGCCTGCGCTTTTTAAACGCTTAATTCAATTGCAGCAAAATAAGCAAGGTCATCAATTAGTGCAGCAAGGCGAAGCGGCAAAAATTGCGCTCTCATCAGCGAATGAATTTACTACAGATTTGCGCTTCTTAGATTCAGACTTAACGCAGTGCTTAACGCTAAAAGATCTCGCTTTAGCCGTTGATGATTCGATAAGCCAGATAGTGAGCCTAGCTAAACAAGCGATTCAAGAAGCAGGTACAACGCCTGATGTTATTTACCTAACGGGCGGTAGTGCACAATCACCGCTTATCAAGGCTGCGTTAAAAGCCCATTTAGGTGATATTGCAATGCTGAACGGCGATCACTTTGGTAGTGTGACTGCAGGTTTAACTAAGTGGGCGCATAAGCTTTATAGCTAATCGCCCCACTTTGATATATCGACTTATAGAACTAAAGAGTCACTTGGCGCGTTGCGAGGTATTTTTCGTAATCTGGCAACGTGCGGCACAACTCAGTTTCCATCATAGGTGAGCTTAATAGCATATCGGCACTGACTTCATTACAGGCAACAGGAATATTCCAAACCGCAGCTAAACGCAGTAATGCTTTTACATCTGGGTCGTGTGGCTGCGATGCAAGTGGATCCCAGAAAAACACCAGCATGTGCACTTCATGTTCAGCAATTTTAGCACCAAGTTGTTGATCGCCACCCATAGGGCCGCTTAGCAGCTTAATCACTTCAAGCCCTGTTGTACGCTCGATTAAATGACCGGTTGTACCCGTACCGTATAGCGTGTGCTTACTTAAAATGTCTTGGTGTTTTTCACACCACGCCTGAAGGGCAGCTTTTTTACCATCATGGGCTACGAGGGCAATATTCTTTTTGGCTGGTAAGGCTTGTTGTTTTTGTTCCATAAGTGCTCTTATATCAATAGGTTAATTGCTAGTGCAATAAACACCAGCCCCGTGATCCGATCAATCCAAATTTGGGTTTGTGGGTGCTCACGAAAATAACTGGCTATCTTATCGCCGAAATAAATATACGTGCAGTCGATCGGAAAAGCAAAAAGTGGGTAGAGTAAGCCAAAAAAAGCGAGCTGAAAGGTCGTTGAAGATAAGCTCGGATCGACGAACTGCGGAATAAACGCAATAAAGAATAGAGCGACTTTAGGATTGAGTACCTCGGTCATCATTGCTTGAAACATCACATTTTGCTTTTTACTGGTACTTACATGGGGTTTCTCGTCGCACTCTGACTCAGGCTGTGTGAAGGTGTCTTTTAGCGTCATTATGCCCAAATAGCACAGGTACGCCGCACCTAAATACTGCACCGTGGTATAGGCAACAGTCGACGCTTTTAAAATTGCTGTTAAACCCACCACCGCAAAAAAAGTATGCACCACACCACCTAAGGCAAAACCAAAAGCACTTTGCATCCCGGCTTTACGGCCATTGGCAAAGGTTTGTGCCATTAAAAATGCATTAGAAGGGCCGGGGGCTACGGCAATTAAAAAGCTGGCGCCTAAAAACGACAGTAGAAATTCTGGATTGATCATCGGCACAAAGATAAAAAGCTAGGTAGTTGATTTTAACAAGCTTCTAGAAAAAGAAAAAGCGGGCAATCAATGCCCGCTAATTTGGGTTGGGGAAAGTATTAGAACGTCACAGTGCTGTTGTTTGAACAAACAGTTGTGTTTTGTGCTTCACATACTTGGTAAGTGTAAGTGCCACCACCTTTTGTTGTGATAGTGTCAGTATAACTGTTAGTGTTTGCTACTGAGCCTACTTTGCTACCATTACGGTAAACATCTACAGTGCTTGTAGCAGCGCCACTCCAGCTTAAATCAATGTATTTAGTGCCTTTTGACTTATAACCTGAAGTAGAAAGACTAATATCATCACCACCTGGTGTTGTGCCACCGCCATTATCGCCACCACCTGCACAGCCATTGGCTGTTAGGTATGCATCTGCGTCAGCTGCTTTAACAATACCGTGACCGAAGTAAACATCGTGACCAGAAGCACCTTGATCTTCTGCCGTTGCTTTTAGTGCATCACGGATTTCTGTACCCGTACACTCAGGGTGATTTGACCACACTAGCGCTGCGATACCTGAAACAGCAGGCGTTGCCATTGATGTACCGCTCATGAAACCATAATCACTAGTACCAATTGCGATACCAATAGTTGTGCTTGAAAGAAGAGCTGAGCGGTCTTCAAGTGCCGCACCGACAGCTGGAATTGTTGTATCGTTAGTTTCGCCTAGTGTAGCGTATAACATGCCTGCTTCGTTATTGATTATAACAGCCCCGATACCGCCTGAGTTCTCGCAGTTATTTACCTTGTCATAGAACGAGATATTGCCGCGGTCAATCATACAAATTTTGCCCGCTGCGCCAGCATCTACGCTTTCAGCAGTACCCATGTAATACGCCGTGCCTGATGCATTGCCTGAGTTTTCCATTGATGAAGTCGCAAAGCCTGCGCCATCAGCTGCTAAGCTAGCTGACGTTGCCATTCCAGCAGGGTAAGTAGAAAGTGTATCCACACCACCTGCTGTTACTTCAACACAGATAGTTTCATCTGTAGTAGCACGTTTACCACGACCAGATGTACAGCTAGGGAACTGCGAGAAATCTGCAATTTGGTTGTTCGCATCATTTGCACCAACCATCATTACTGATGGGTAGCCTGCAGGGTATGAACGTACGCTGTTACCATCGTTACCCGCTGCAGCAACAACTAAACCGCCAGCACTTGTGAAAGTAGCAAATGCGTTAGACTCGGTGCTATTTGAACCACCGCCACCAAGGCTCATGCTGATGATATTTGCACCTGCTTGAGAACATAAATCTGCTGCGTGTGCTAAGTCTGAAGAGTAACCCCAGCCTTCAGCGTTGAATACTTTGATGATGTGCATTGCCACACCTGGTGCCATACCAACCACACCAACATTGTTGTCTGCTGCGCCAATAGTACCTGCTACGTGAGTACCATGTGGACCACCATTGTCGTACCAGTTGCCTGTGCCACTGTCATTATCACCTGTAATGTTACCCCAAATGAAATCAGGGTTTGTAGCATCTAAACCTGAGTCAATTACACATACTTTCATGCCAGCATTTGCATCGAAGGTAACTTGATCAGCTTGTGATTGGTAAACTGCGTAAGGCGTTAATTGCTGCTGCATTGCATTACCAGCGTCATCGTTATAAAGCGCCATTGGTACACGCTTTTGATCTTCTTCAACTAGTTTGATGTGAGGGTTGTTTAATAAGCCTTTTACACTTGCAAGGTCATGACCTGTAAATTGCGCTGCAATGAAGCCATTACCATCAACTTTAATATCACCCCCAAGCTTTTTAGCGAGGGCTTTAACTACGCCTTTTTTATTATTGTCTACTTGGATGATGTAACGGTCATTTGCTGCGTTTGCAGTTCCTGCTGCACATAGTCCACTGATGATCAGTGCTAATGCTAATTTATTCTTTTTCATAATTCGTGTCCCAAACCTGTTTTCGAGTTAACCAAGTGTTAACGCGAGTAAACAATAGTTTAATGAGGCAATGGGTACAAGCAAAATAATCCACAAAACTGGAACAAATTATTCTAGAAAGATGCTTTTTATAACGGTAGGAAATAACAGGATGTCTAAACGGGTAAATAGAATATAACGATTCTCATTTACCCGATATAACTAAAAGTATGATAAAACTTTTTATGACAAATGCTTATGTTTGATCAATAAGTAGGCAAATGGGATGAGCATTAAAAAATGTACGCCAATTAATACCGGTGTAGTCAAATTTAACAATTGCGTTATAAACACTAATAAACTTGCGCCACTCATTTGCATTAAGCCTATAAGTGCTGAAGCCGTACCTGCTTGTTTAGGGAACAAACTTAATGCACGGCCTGCTGATGAGCCAAGTGTCAGTGCAAAACCAAACGCAGCAATAAACATCGGAAACATCAACGCAAGCGCAGTACGTTGTTGGCTAAAGGCCAACATTAAGGCTCCTGCGATTACAAGCAGCAGGAGTCCTGCTTTTAGCGCGCGCTTTGGTTGACGTTTGATGTACAGTGGCATTATAAAGCTTGCAACAATGCTCAATACCGCATTACAGGTAAACCAGAAAGTAAAGTCGGTAACACTGCCACCTAATTCTGTAATAAGCCAGCCAGGCGCTAGCGTAACGAAGACTAAAATAGCCGACATAGTTACCAAGCAAATTAAGCTATGGAATAAAAACAATGGCGTGCTGATAATTGGCATAAAACGGCGCAGGTCAAGAATATGACCACTATATACACTATCTGCAGGGCGGGTTTCTTTATACATTAACAAGGTTATGAATAAACCAATGAGTGCAAATACAGCCATGAATAAAAAGTTCATGCGCCAGCCAAACTGTACTGTGAGCCAAGCGCCTAAAATTGGCGCGAGGGCAGGGATAAAGCAAACGATACCATTAAGATAAGTAATAATTTGGCCGCTGCGTTCACTACCAAATCGATCTCTTACAATGGCAAACGCTACTACAAATGTGGCACAGGCCCCCAAACCTTGCAGTGCTCTTGCAATCATCAGGCTTGTAAAATCAGGTGCTAAATACGCGCCAAACGCCGCTAAACCATAAATTGTCACACCGGTTATTGCTACAGGCTTACGCCCAAATTTATCTGCTAATGGCCCTGCAATGAGCTGCCCAAGTCCGACGGTAAGCATAAAAATAGCGACGGTTTGCTGAATTTGCTTTTCTGAAGCACTGAATTGTTCTGCAATAGTCGGAAATGCGGGTAAGTAAATATCAATTGCTAACGGGCTAAAGATAACCAGAAGGCCAAGAATAAATAGTAAGCTGAGGTTTTTGTGCTGGCGTGACTGCATTCGCTCTCCTTTAAAACGGTATTTTATGTGCCCCTAAAGGAAAAGAAAAGCGTTCACTTGGCTAAAAGTGTAATACTTACGTAATCATTAAAACTGCTTACAAAAAATTTCCATTTCGCTATCTGGTCTGATGTGTTAGTTTTTTATCTTACATCATAAAAATAATGGATAAACGTCGTGAGCTCACCATCATCATTATTAAAAATTTGGACTAAGTGTCAGTCATTGCCAAAAGGTAATTGGTTGTTTAGTAAAGCCGTGTGCTTTAAAGCACCTTACTTTGGGTCTATAAAGCCATTGATCACAAATTTGACTGCTGGGCATTGCAGTGCAACTGTTAAAAATCGCCGCGCGATCCATAATCACATTGGTACCATCCATGCAATTGCACAGTGCAATGTGGCAGAGCTATGCGCAGGTTTAATGGTTGATGCAACGGTACCTGCAAAAACGCATCGCTGGATCCCAAAAGGCATGACAGTGAACTACTTAGCAAAAATTGACACAGATATGCGTGCAGTTGCACAGATAGACGTGCCGAGTGAGTGGCTAGAAAAGCAGGATTTGCTAGTGCCCGTTAAGGTTTACAATAGCCGCGATGAACTTGTCTTCACCGCGGATATCACTATGTATGTAACCGCCAAAAAACGTTAAGACTTATCAGCGGCTTGTTTGTTTACAAACGACAAGTCGTTGTCATCATCAGCCAATATTGAAGTACTCGTTTGTTCTTCAGGCTTAATAGGCGCCACATTATCTTCTTCGTGACGATGTTTTAAGCTGCCTTCAATGATAGCTCCGGCTTCAATACTTAAAGTGTCGTGAAATACATCACCATGGACTTCAGCAGTACTTTCAATTGTCACTTTGTTGGCAATGAGTGAACCAATGATTTTACCTTTTACGACCACACTGTCTGCTTCGATAACACCTTCAATCATACCTGTGTGACCAATCACTAAGTGTTTAACATGTAAGTCGCCTTCGATACGACCATCAAGTTGAACCTCACCTTGGCTGGTAAGGCTACCTGTTAAGCGTACGTCTTCAGAAATAATAGAAGGAGTATGGTTGGTTCTTTTTAATGATGAGCCAGACGAACTAGCTGTTGATTGTTTTTTTTTACCGAACACGAGAAAGCGCCTTTGTTATTTTAACTGGATTGACATGTTTGCCATTCACTAAAACTTCGTAATGTAGGTGGGTACTGGTACTACGGCCAGTACTACCCATTAAACCGATGACATCATCTTTAGTTACTGTTTGGCCTTTTTTAACCTTAATTTTATTAAGGTGGCCAAAGCGAGTAACGAAGCCATTTTTGTGTTGTAGTTCGATAAAGTTGCCATAGCCGCCATTACGACCTGCACGAAGTACGGTGCCATCGGCTGGAGCAAAAATTTCGGTTTTATGCCAACCTGCTAAATCAACACCTTTATGAAAAGCACGGCGGCCATTCATTGGGTCTTTGCGTAGGCCAAAACTGCTAGAAATATAGTAGTCAGCAGCAGGGAGTGTTTGTGGTAACTCACTCAGCAAGTTTTCTAGGTTGTTTAACGCTAGTAAGTTGTCGGCAATTGCTAAAAATTCAGCAGGAATTCTTGATTCGTCAAACAAGTCTAACGGGCCACCCTGGGCT
Source organism: Pseudoalteromonas simplex (assembly GCF_015278155.1). Classification (NCBI taxonomy): domain Bacteria; kingdom Pseudomonadati; phylum Pseudomonadota; class Gammaproteobacteria; order Alteromonadales; family Pseudoalteromonadaceae; genus Pseudoalteromonas; species Pseudoalteromonas simplex. Next base: position 751,738 of record NZ_JADILN010000002.1, on the reverse strand, counting down.
GTGTCTGAGCTTTCAAGTATTGAGGTATTGGCTAGACTGCTATCAAGACCAGCCCCTTCGAGCATGGCAACAATTTCTTGATGGCGTAATTTGATTTGTTCATCTAGCACTACGAAACTACGATTATAAGCCGCATCAAGACGTGCTAAACGCTCAGTCATACTTTCTAAGTGTTTTACTTGTTTTGGTTGCTGCTCATCTTCTAAAGGAGCATGAAAATCTTCAGCATTTTCTTTAATCGGTAAAAGTAGAGGTTCAGCATCGTTTGGCAAGGTGGGTTTGTTCATCGATTCTGGTAGTGATTCAATCATGCTTTGCAATAGCGCTTGTTTTTGCTCAAGAATTGCTAGTTGCTCTAATTGTTTTTCATAGGCAGCTTGCTGTTGAAAGTGCTGCTTTTTCCACTCTTGCTGCTTGGTAACCTGTTTTTGCTCAATGCTGGTTATCTTGTCTGCTTGTGAAATGATTTGAAGTGTTGAGATACTAAGCCAAGCAATGGCTATTAAAATAACCATTAAGGTCGTCAATTGTAGCCAAGGCGCTAATACCAAGTGTTTTACTTCGCCATTTTGACGGATCAACAGCTGTCGAGCTGGAAAAAACGTGCGATAAAAAGACTTAAGTTTAACTAACATGGCGTACAAAATTTAACTAATAACCGAGTTAAGATAGCAACCTCAGTTAAAAAAGCCAGCAAAAAATTGTAACTCAGCTGAAAAAGCACAAAAAAAAGGGCAAAAAATGCCCTTAATAATTGTTCTGGAAATAAAAATAGTGAGTTACTTTTATTTAGCAGGTAGCACGGTTCCTTCAACTGAACCAAAACCAATTCGTGCAAAACCGTCTTTTTCGCACCAACCACGCATGATTACGTTGTCGCCGTCTTCTAAGAAAGCACGTTGCTCACCATTAGCAAGGGTGATCTTTTCTTTACCACCGCGAGAAAGCTCTAATAATGAACCTGCTTCTTCGTGCTCAGGGCCTGATTGCGTACCCGAACCTAACATATCGCCTGGTTGAAAGTTACAGCCATTTACAGTGTGGTGAGTCACCATTTGCGCAACTGTCCAGTAAGAGTGCTTGAAGCTTGATTTAGATACTTGTGTTGGTGCTTCGCCGGCTGCACGCATCTTTTCAGTTTCGATTTGTACATCCATTTTGATATCAAATGCACCAAACTCACGGTTATGAGCTGACTCTAAATAATCCATTGGTTGTGGATCGTTTTCGTCACGTGTCCAGTTTGTTCTAAATGGTGCCAGTGCTTCTGTCGTAACAATCCAAGGTGATACTGTCGAAGCGAAGTTTTTCGCAAGGAATGGACCAAGCGGCTGGTATTCCCACGCTTGTAAATCACGTGCAGACCAGTCATTAAATACACAGAATCCAAATACGTGGTTTTCAGCATTTTCGATGGCAATTGCATCGCCTAATTCATTACCTTTACCAAGGTAAATACCTAACTCAAGTTCGTAGTCAAGGCGTTTACACGGGCCGAATGATGGTACTTCTGCATCTGGCGCTTTAGTTTGACCATTAGGGCGGTGGAACGTTTGACCAGATACATCAATTGACGATGAACGGCCGTGATAACCAATTGGTACCCATTTGTAGTTAGGTAGAAGTGGGTTATCAGGGCGGAATAGACTACCTACCGCTGTTGCGTGGTAAATAGAGGTATAAAAGTCAGTGTAATCACCAATACGGCACGGTAGTGCAAATTCGATGTCTGCTTGAGCGATAAGCGCTTCGCTTAATTGCGCTTGCTCACTGGCACCTTCACGAAGTGCTTTTGATAACGCTAGACGCAGTGCAGACCAATACTGCTGACCAAGACCCATAAATTCATTGAGTGTAGCTTGGCTTGCAGCTTTAACGGCAATCTGTGCATCACCTGAGAATAAACCAAGTTCATTTACTTTTGCTAAGTCGATAACTTGATCACCAATAGCTACAGCGCCACGGAACGCTTCGTCTGAATTTTTACGACGTACTTCTGCAAAAGGAAGGTTTTGAATTGGGAAGTCACAGTTCGCTTCGTTAGCAGATGCAACCCAGCTTTTTAGATTAATATCGTGGGTTTCGTTAATTAGGCTCATACTCTTTCCTTATTGGTTCGCGCTGATTTATTAGTTATCTATATGGAGGCAATCAACGCAATTTAAACAGTTAGTTTAAAACAGAATTTAAAACGACAAAAAGCAGCGTGTGAATTTACCCAAACCACACGCTGCTTTTTATTCATCATGATGAACTAGATTACACCACGACGCTCTTGATCACGCTCGATTGACTCGAAAAGGGCTTGGAAGTTACCTTCACCAAAACCGCCGTCATCTACACGTTGGATCATCTCGATGAAGATAGGACCAAATAGGTTCTTCGAGAAAATTTGCAGTAGATAACAGTTTTCGCTTTGGCTATCTACAAGGATTTGATGCTTTCGGATCTTCTCTTTGTCTTCTTTAACCCAAGGCACACGGTCAAAAATGGTGTCGTAGTACTCTGGGATGATATCTAGTGTCGCAATCGTTGATTGGTCAAGCTTATCAAGTGAGCTTACTAGGTCATTCGTTAGGAATGCTAAATGCTGTACACCCGGACCATTGTACTCATTTAAGTACTCATCGATTTGGTTGTTGTTGTTATCTTTACCTTCGTTGATTGGAATCGAGAAAGTGCCGCACGGCGATTTTAGTGCGTAAGATAATAACGCTGTTTTTTGACCTTTAATGTCAAAGTAACGAACTTCAGTAAAACCAAATACGTCTTTATAGAAGTTAGCCCATGTTTCCATCGTGCCTTTATAAACGTTATTGGTTAAATGGTCGATACGGATGAAGCCTTTGTCTTCAACAATGTTTTGCTCGCTTAAATCTTCAAAATCTGACTCATAGATAGAACCTTTGTCGCCAAATTGCTCGATGAAATAAATTAAGCTGTCGCCGATACCGTAAATAGCAGGGTATGGTAAGCTTTTGTGAGTTGAGTCTGTCGCAGGTTTTGCACCGCGCTCAACAGCAACTTCGAATGCTTTTTGTGCATTCTCTACACGCCAGCCCATAGAACAGATTGCCGGGCCGTGGCTTTTAGCAAATTCAGCAGAGAAACCTTCACGCTCATTGTTTAGTAAGAAATGAATGTCATGCTGGTTATAGTAAACAATGTCTTTACCTTTGAATTTTTTTAGCTTTGAGAAGCCAAAATCAGTAAACACTTTGTCCATGTAATCTGCATCAGGTGTTGCGTATTCAGTGAATTCAATGCCCATTAGGCCTAACGGATTATTTACTTCGCTCATTGTCATTACTCCCGCAATTATAAGCACTGCGCTAAAAAGAATTATTGTTATGTAATGAGCGGATGATTAACCAGAAATTCAATTTGGGGAAGATCACAGCGTTATTTAGCCAAAGTCCCTTTTGTAAATTTAATGAGACAATGGTTTTAATTTCATCATGTGAAGTGAAAATAGTAAAAATAAAGATCAAAAAGAGTAAATAAAGCGCCGTTAATAAATATTTAATGAGCTGATATTTATAAGCTTTTTTGTATTTTATTCGTTTTGTTTTCGCCAAATAAAGTTAGAGTGAATGTATCGAATTGTTTACATTTTTATGCTGGTTGTTAAGGGCTGGTATCTCAAGTTTATGATTAAACGAAGTTCAGAAATTGAGAGTTTTTAAATAGGAGTTATGCCATTGTATGGAAGCGTTCTTGAGTTAATGTTTCAAATTAGAAAGTAATATCGGAAAGATTAATGGCAGAAAGGGGAGTGTATGTGACTTTGCTACTATTAACTAGTAGCCTATTAAGCTATAAGTATCCCCACAGCTCTAGCTGTGGGGATTGAGTTTTATTGCTTTTCAGCTGTCACTTCTAGCTCTTCAGCTAAGATGTGCTCAGTAGTTTGTGGCTCGTGTTGGCCTTCAGCACCATGCATCCAAGCTACAAGTTTGTCGCTTAGTAAGTACATGATCACAGCAGAAAGTACCGCTGTTGCGCCTAAACCAATGAAGATACCCATCGCGTTGTCTAACGCTTCTTCACCTTCACCTAGGAATGAACCTACGAAACCAGCAATCTTGTTTGCAACCGCTGTACATAGGAACCAAATACCCATAAGCATTGAAGCTAGACGAAGAGGTGCAAGTTTACTCACCATAGATAGACCAATTGGAGATAAACATAACTCACCTAGTGTGTGGAATAAGTAGAATAATACTAACCACATCATGCTAATTTGTAGGTGCTCACCTTGACCTTGTGTCATTAACGCGAAGATCATAGTGATGAAACCAAGTGCTAAGAAAATAAGTGCAATAGCAAATTTAACTGGTGAATTAGGTTCACGTTTATCAAGCTTTAACCAAATAATGGCAACTAAAGGTGCAAATACAATGATGAAAATTGAATTTAAAGATTGGAACCATGAAGCAGGCACTTCAAAACCAAGTAACATACGGTCTGTGTAATCGTTAGCGAAAAGGTTCATTAAACCACCCGCCTGTTCAAAGCCCATCCAGAAGATGATGCTAAATACACTCATAGTAAAGATAACTTTAATTCGGTCAGTTTCAACTTTCGTTAATGGCTCTTTAGTATTTGATTCAGATTGTGCTTGAGAAAGCTTAGCTGAAGGCACTACACCGATTTCGCCTAAGTATTTATTACTTAGTGCAAGTTGGAGAAGAACTGAGATCACCATACCTACGCCAGCTACGATGAAACCCCATTGCCAGCCCATTGCAGCTGCAGCATAACCCGCAACTAGAGGACCTAATGCACCACCTAGGTTGATACCCATGTAGAAGATAGTGAACGCGCCATCACGACGTTGGTCACCTTCTTTGTATAGATCACCTACCATAGTTGAAATGTTTGGCTTGAATAAACCGTTACCAATGCAAAGAAGTGTTAAACCAATGTAGAAAATATTTTCTTCTTGGCCAGCTAAATAGCTGTGAGGAATACCCATAGTGAAATGGCCTGCAGCCATTAATAAACCACCAAGGATAATTGCTTTACGTTGTCCTAATACGTTATCGGCTAACCAACCACCGAATAGTGGTGTGATATATACAGCCATTGTGAAGGTACCATATAGGCTCAATGCGTCTGCATTTGACCAACCAAAACCACCTTCTTGTACAAGCGCTACTAAATATAAAACTAAAATGGCGCGCATGCCGTAGTAACCGAATCGTTCCCACATTTCTGTGCCGAACAACAGGAATAACCCTTTAGGATGCCCTAAAAAGTCACCTGCTTTAGGTAATGAACTCATATTTACTTCCTAACTCTAAGTTTTTATTTGAGGCCTTATTGTTTTTGCTTTGGTCGTTCTATGTAATTTATTGAGTGAACGGGCGGCCATGTTTTTTTGATGCAGCTAAGATAATGGTTTGTTGCTCAAGTTATGAACTTAAGGGTATAGGACACACCCTTATCCTAGCTACAAGTGCGCTACAGTATACATAGACCTCTTGGTCAGGGGAAGATCTTGCGGTAGGTACACCATTTGTTGCGTTAACTTAACCTTACCAAATACAACCAATTTAAGATTACTTGATACTTGTCAGTAATACTTAGCAATTCATTTTAAGTTTATGTGATGAGTTATTTTTGTTTGGGTAGGTGTAATTTATTGCAATGAAAGCGGATCTTTTGGCATCTGGATAGCTGAGCAAGTACTTTAAATTGTCCAAAATTGTTTACAATAGACTATTCAGCCGCTAGTAGTTAGCGTATTATTCTCATACTATAGGTTCCCGTTTTTTGAGGATGTAATGCGTTTAGATATCCACTGTGCTGACCGAATCGGTATCGCACAAGAGATTCTCAATATCTTAGTAAGTTATCAGGTTGACTTAAAAGGTATTGAAGTAGATTCGGTTAATTGTCGTATGTATGTCAGTTTTCCTCCTATTGAATTTGAGCAATTTCAAAAGATCATGCCTTCTATTCGCTTAATTGACGGCGTGATGGATGTTCGCACAACTGCATTTCTACCTTCTGAGCGAGAGCATAATGAATTAAATACATTACTGCGAGCATTGCCTGATGGTGTAATATCTATTGATGCTAAAGGCTGGGTGCGATTATGCAATGATGCAGCTTGTCGCGATTTACAGCTATCTGAAAGTGAAGTTATAGGCGCTAATATTAATAACTTGCTGAAAGGCTTTAACTTTACTCGCTGGTTAGAGGGTAAAGAAGTACTTGGTCAAACAACGCGTGTAGAAGTTGCTGGCGAAGATTTTATTGCTGATATTCTTCCTATTTCAGTTCCACAAGGTGCTGAAGGGGATGTGTTAGCAGGCGCCGTTATTAACATTAAATCGCAAAGTCGACTTGGTCAGCAAGTGAGTGCCTTTCGTCGATATGGCCAAGAAAGTTTTGCGACAATCCATAATTTTAGCACTGCAATGCGTCGTGTTGTTCGTGAAGCTCGCAAAATGGCACAGCTTGAAGCGCCAATTTTGATAACTGGTGAAACGGGGACAGGTAAAGAACTACTTGCACGGGCTTGTCATTATGCATCTAACCGTTCAGTAAAACCCTTTATTGCTTTATCGTGTGCATCGTTACCTGATGACGTGGCTGAGTCAGAGTTATTTGGTTATGCGGGCTATGAAGAAAACGCGGCACCAAAACGTGGCGTTTTGGAGCAAGCCGATGGTGGTACGGTGTTTTTAGATGAAGTTGGTGAAATGTCGACTCAATTGCAAACTAAGTTGCTGCGATTTTTACAAGATGGCACATTTCGCAAAGTCGGTGATGAAAACGAAGTAAAAGTGAATGTACGTATTGTTGCTGCAACGCAAAAAGACTTACCGGCCATGGTGCAAGAGGGGACATTTAGAGAAGATCTTTATTACCGGATTAATGTTTTGACCTTAGAAATTGCGCCATTACGTGACAGAAAAGCTGATATAGGCCCGTTAGCAGAACATTTTATTCAAAAGTATGCCCAACAAAATGGTCATTCTGTGCCTGTGATGTCTGAAGATTGTTTACGCTTTTTACAAGATTATCCGTGGCCGGGTAACGTACGCCAATTAGAAAATGCGATTTACCGTGCGGTGTCGTTGTTAGATGATAACGAACTGCGTATTGAACATTTGCAGTTACCAACCTTTACTCATGATTTAGGTTATCTTGAGTCTGACTTTGAAGGAACTTTAGATCAAGCGGTAAAACGCTTTGAAGCGACCTTACTTCGTAAGCTCTATCCGGCTTATCCTAGCTCTCGACAGCTTGCTAAGCGATTAGGTTTGAGCCACACCGCAGTGGCAAACAAACTTCGAGATTATGGCATTAACCGTAAGACAGTGAAGGTTTAAAAGTAACCCCCCACAATAATCGTGAATTAAGCAAAAAGCTTGGGTGAAAAGCCAAGCTTTTTGCTACTGTTTGGTACCCATATCCTTGGTGACACCATCAATGGCAATATTTTTGATACCGTCATTGTCAAATTTGATAACAATACTTATGTTATTGCGGGCAAAAAAGTAATCTCGGTTATCTAGGCTTATAACATAATCGCCTTTGACTGAGTCGCTAAATTTGCGCTTTTCAAGTTTTAAGGAGTGATCTGCTATTTGCCAATTGAAGCCTTCAATAAAGCCATTATTAAACTCTTGTACCCAAACTTGTTGTTCGTCTTTACTCAGTGTAATCGCAACGGAGTATGACTCAGGCAAAGACATGTCATAGCTTTTATCACCAATAGTGAATTTTTCGGCAGTTTGTTGCCAAGCAAAACCAAATTTAAAATCTTTTTCCACACCCGTTGGGTATTTTAAAGTACCGTTACCTGGAAAGTTGAAGTCAGCATATGCTGAGCCGGTAAATAAACTTGCAGAAAATAGAGTTACCAAACTGAATAGTTTCATTAGGCTTATCTGTTTTTATAATAATATATGCACAGATTAGAGCAGAATATTCGCCTTAGCAATATGCTGTGATACACTTTGTGAATTATCAACTGGTTAGACCTTTTATTGTGAATCTATATTTTCGACTAATATTATTGTTTTTTAAAATCAAACGTAATCGTGACTATCAAGGTTTACTCGACACGATTGATATTGAATTCAAAGCACTGCCGACTGATTGCGATATTAACTTGCACCTGACTAATTCTCGTTATTTAGCAATGATGGATTTGGCGCGTACTTGGATGACAGAAAGAGTAGGGTTGCTTCAACATATTATGAAACGTCGTTGGTTCCCGATCGTTAATGCGACTGCAATTACCTATATTCGCGATATTAAACCAATGCAAAAATACACTGTTAGTACGCGTTTAGTTGGCTGGGACCATAAATACTTTTACATTGAACAAAAGTTTCACTCTGAGCGTGGATTGCATGCGATTGCCTATGTACGAGGGGTATTTAAACGTAAGAAAGGTGTTGTGAGCGTTGAAGAAATGCTTGAAGTTGCTGGGTTTGAAGGTGTAGCTCCTATCTTGCCAACAGAAGTAATGCACTGGAAAGAAATGTTAGAGCAAAAGAAACTCACAAATAAGTGATACCCAAGATAAATAAAAAAATGCCAGCTAAGCTGGCATTTTTATGGTTTTAAACACAGTTTACTCTGCAGCGCAAACTGCTTCACTAACAAATGTTAAGTCATTAACATGCGAAGGACCATCCATTACAAACGTTGCTTCTGCAGTGTTTTGGTCAAGTGAGTAGATTTTAGCATTTTCACCACTTTCGCGGCCTGAAACATAAATTGTACCATCATCTGCAATCGCAATACCTGATGCCCAATTTACACCATGCTCACCAACAAGTGTCAATTCTAAGCTACCTTCATCTAGCGTATAAAGTGCTTTACCTGTTAACACGTAAAGTACGTTAAAGTCATTTGAGTAAGCAATATCACCATCTGAGAAAGTATCACCAGGGTAAGATAGTTTACCAAGAACTGTCTTATCACCTGTTTCTAAATCAAAGTCGTACATATATGTCTTACTTGTTGCACGAAGAGCAAGACCATCAGCGGTGACTGTTGAGCGGTAAATAGGGAATGAAGTCGCATCAACTACTTCCGCTTGTTGGTTAGTTGCTAAATCTAAGCTGTAAATTTTAGATGCTTTGCTGCTCTTATCTAGTTGCTCCATGAAATAAAGCACACCGTCTTTACTTGCAATATTTGAAGCTGTGTTATTTAGGCCTGCAACAATAGTGACAGAGCTTGAAACTGGGTTGAAATGATAAACATAGCCCTCAGTTTCTGAACCGAAGTTATTAATACCATATAGACCTGTTTCAACTGCACAAGGTTCTGGAATTTCTGTTAATGAAACATTATCAAGAAATGCGCCTAAAGAGTCTGATTTACCAGCACCAGCAAAGCTCAATACTGAACTAGTATCGTTTGCTTCTACAGTAAAGCTATATTTAGTCCAGCCTTTTGTGCTGCTATTAATGGTCGCTAATTCATTACCATTCCATAAAACTTTGGCAGCGTTTGTTGTCGCATTACCTTCAACACGCGCAGAGTAATAAAAAGTAAGTTCGTACTTTTTACCTGCTGAAGTAGCTACGCTCTGTGAAATTGAATAGTTAGCAGTTGAGTCTAGTTCCAGAAGTTGATTACCATCTTGAGCTGGAACAATACCTAATTTGTTAGTTTGTAACTCAAATTTAGCATTGTTACTACGGCTCCAGTTATCGATATTACTGAATAACTGCCATTGTCCACCATGGCCAGTTACTGTGTTATTTTCAAATGACCCGTTTTCAACTAGGTTTGTGCTTGCCATTGCCATACCAGAGGCGATAGCTAAAGGTAACACTGCTAATTTAGAAACTAAGCTTTTCATGACAGTCTCCGAAGTTGTTAACATAAAATTAATATTTAATAGTATCATTTTACTGCTTTTTGCTGGTGTTTATCAAATAGGGAATAGATCTAAATTTATACTTTTTTAATTTTTCATATTAATCAATTGATTTTTAATAAGAATTTAGTTTGTAGGAAAATTCTGATTTTTCGATGGGAAAATAATAAAAAACGCAAAGCAATCCTTTTGGATTACCCTGCGCTTTTATGCTAGGTTAAAAGTTAATTGGGTTTAGATTTGTTAGCAAACCAGCCTGATTTTTGATTGCGGCTTAATTTGCCTAATATTTTTATCGCCTTTTCTAAGGTAATTCGCTGATCAGCTATATCTTTATAAATTTGATTTGCTCTTTTCTTACGTTTAACAGCTGCTCCTGCATCAAGAAATGACTCAACCACTTGATTTAAATATTGAATAGGCAATGCTTGCTGTTTCTCAATGTTATCTTCAGAACTATATGCCTCAAGTTTTTCAAGTAGATTAGTGATTTCTGCTTGGCAGAACTCATTCTGCGCCAAGTGCATTTTTTTCAATGTGCTCAAATGTTGTTTTAATGTGGCCACTTCTAACCTATTAAAGGAAACAATCATGTTGAGGTTTGTTAGTGCTGTTCTGAACTCCTTAGCTGTACATTGTTGGTCAAATAGATGTTCAAGAGTATGGTTTATTCGCTGCCACTGCTGCCAAGCGTAAACATAGTTCAAGCCAGCGCCTTTAATGTTTTGCATACCAACAATAACTTGATGGTTATTTACTAAACCTAATTGGGCAATTGACCGCGTTAGTTCATCAGCAGATAAACTACTGTTTTCATGTAACACAACGTTAGATTTTATTGTATTTACAATAACCTCTTTTAGCTTTTCGCTATTGTTAACGATATCTTGCTTAAGCAACTCTAATGTTTGACGTTGTTGATAAACAAATAGATTTTGTAAAATAGCCGATGCTTCGGCCTCATTTGAGTTACCGGTAGCATCTTTCAAAAGAGCGTTAATATTAGATTTCTTAAGCGAGTCGCCGTTTAATTTTATGAGCTTATTAGCAAGAGTTAGATCGTATGCGTCGCTCAAACGAGCAATTAATTGTTCTTCAGTTAAAAAGTTGAACTGAGATAAAAGTTTATTAAATTCTTCTAGATCATTATTAGCAATAATTTTATCTAATCGCTCAATGAGTGCGTTAATAAAGTAGCTATAAAACCCATCAACATTTGTACCAATTACAACTATTTTATCGAAACGCAAATCGTGACTTAAAATATCTGCAAATACTTTTGAGCGAGCCACACGGTCATTTCGGTTATTGATTAAAGCAATAACCTGTTTTTTGGGGTTGTCATTTAAATCATAGATCCCTAACCGTTGCCAATTCTCTAACGTTGCTAAACGTTCATTTGCTGACATGCTATTAATAAATGATTGTTCTACTTTACCCACTTTAGCTTTTTCAAAATGTTGTAAAACACCAATATCAGGAATGATTCTGGCCGATGTTTCTTTGTAAACATAGTCTTTACTTAAGCCAATATGCTGTGCCATTTTACAAACTAGCGCAATATTAGCTGGATGTTCTTGGTATGGGTATAAAGAACGTATATCGTCTGTAATTTGCAAGCCATCGGCCCAATGCACCTGGATCAAACTTGAGTTCTTCTGCTTGGCATTGACGTCTAAAATAGGAGCCATATTTTGTTCGCTGGTAAATACTAAGCTATTCTCGCCAATAAAGTGACTGGTTTCGTTTGCAACATCGATACCTGTTGGACCGAGTATATCTTCATGGTCTGGGTAGGCATTTGTTATGGTTGAGAAATTGTCTTTCATCCAGTTGCGAAGAATACGCACATAACGTGGTGTGAGCCCCATACATTCCCACAAAAATATGTCTGCTTTTACATTCTTAGCAAAGTGCAAAACATCTCCTTGCTCCCAAATACTGGCTTTATCGAATGGACGAAATAAGGGGATTTCAAACTGCTCACCACTTGCCCTTGCATAAATCATCGTAGCTTCACAGCCCGTTGTTTTACTTACTACTTTTAGACTTAAGCTGCTAAAAAGGGCCGCTTTAAGGCGTTCTGTTCCGGATTTCCCACGTGTTCCCCAGCCGCCAATAGATACAGGAATAAGTGCTCTGTCAGATTGAATCTGACGGCTGATTTTTATATGTCTCGCCCAAAAGTAAGCGATAAAGCTAATGACAAAAAATATTAGCTGACCAATGCTGTTTTGGTAAATTGAATACGCATACTCTTTAAAGCTTGACCCAATGTTAAAAATAAAGGGTGTAATTGCGAGCTTTTTAAAAAGGTTAGCAATACCTGATTCGACAGGGAACGCTACATCAAACAACATTCCATATGGTTGGAAGTCTAGCGTAAAGCCCTTACTGCGAATGTTTTCTAGGTAGTGTTGTTGTTCTACTTCAGTACCATTTCGTAACTCATTCAATTTTTCGTAGTTCAATGAAATCCAACAGTATGCATATAAACGCTTAAATAAACTTGTTGGTGGTGAAACTATCAAAATGCCATCAGGTGTATAGGATTTAGCTGACGCTTTTAAATTATCTTGAGACAAGGTACTTAATAAGAAATCAAGTAATGGCAAGTGTGGTCGTGAGCTAAATTGATGCTCATCAAAACGAGGCTCACCGGGTACTTCTGTCTGGCTTATCTCTGCAACAGTACAACTTGGTACATGCATAAATGCACTAGGCTTTCTGGCCTGTAAATGGTTATAGCTTTGTCTTTTTCCGGTACTAGGGTTTTTAAATTCATGCCATAAGCGCCAGATTCTAAAGCCACGCTTATAACCCAATTGCACCTGCCATGACTTTTTCTTCAGGATAACATTGAACGCTTCATAATGCTGAGCTTGTTTACTTAGTAGTCGGCCAAGCAAATCTTCATCTACTTCTTTACAGTCAATGGATGTGTCTGAACTTAAGCTCACCTCTAATTGTGCAACTTGTTGCTGATGCATAAAACTGACTAACTGCTCTCGAACACGGCTAATAATACGTTTTACTGCAAGGTTAGTTTTTTCTTCAAGTTGTCGGTTTAATACATTTATAAACGCTTTAAATATATCTTGAGTGTAGTCATGATTATCATTATCAACTTGAAGGTTAAACATGATCCTCGGAGTGAGTTCAAGTAATAGACGTTGTTCTGCAAAGTTATCAGTTTCCTCAAGGAGTTGTTGCCATAACTTAAAGCCTAATTGCTGTTCACTAAAGCGCGGGTCTGATAACTGTTTAATTAATGTTAGTCTTACAGCTGGGCTGTTTTCAAGTTGCATCCGCTCATTGAGTAAATCGGTTACACATGACCAAGGCAAAACGGAACATTGCTCTATAACACTTTGACGAACACGAGGGTAAGCATGTTTAGCAAGTAAAAAAATCAGTTTACGGTTTGCCTCATTTAAGGAAAACTGTTTGCTGATGATTTTGGCAAATGAAGTAATTAAAAATAACTGCTGGCGATCTACTTTGCCGTTTTTATCAACGTCCAGATCAATATGAGAGCGCATAAAGTAGCGAGTAAAAGTGGGTCTAAGATTAATTAGTATTTCTAAAATATCGACTTTTGCTGCGTGTGGTGTTGTTGGCTTCTCTAATGACTGTAGTAAGCTTTCAACTAAATCTGCATTAAACTCAGGATCTTCGACATATTCATTAAGCAAATTTACCTGATTAGCTAACGCTCTAAATAATGAGTTTCGTGTTGCTTCATTGTCTGTTTTTTCTAGTAGGTTTAAAAAGAAGCCTTCTAAATCGAGCCTTAACCATGACTGAGCCATGTCATTTTGGTGATTACGTAAATAACGGTTTGTTAAGTCACCAAGCTTTCCTATCAAAAACTTTAATGATTGCTCAAGTTCAGAGGTTTTATCTTGGTAACGATTAATCATTGCCCCTTCATCAAACCAACGCTGAAAAGCATCTTGATCCTTTTGCAGTTGCAACTCACTTGCCCCTAATGTTTTTGCATAATCAAGGATATGAAATTGCCTCTCGGCTTTTAATTCCGCATGACTCAAACGCTCAACAAAGCGACGATGATCGCCATCAAGTTTGGTTAATTGGTTTTGCAGCTTATCAATTTTGTGAGTTAAAAAAGCAATAGCTTGGAGTAACAACCAATCATCTTCGTCATTATCATCTGGCTGGTTCTTTATAAGCTCCCACTCACTTAATTCGTTAACGAGTTGCTTATACTTTTGGCGATAAAGGTCTAACCAAAAATTGGCTATATCGGCAAATAGTAGAGACTCAAGGCGCTCTTTTAAAACTTTACTGCTCATAGTCACTCAGCTCTAACAAATGGTTAAGTTGAAGTGTTGGAAAAATAATTTCATCGTGTGCATAGGGAGCAAAGCCCGTATGCAAGTTATTGCCAGATGAAAACTCAACACTAATATTGTGGTTATTCCAAACCCAATCTTGTTGCCAGCTTACTTTAAGCCAGCCTTGTGAGAAGCCCCCTAAGTCAATCTGCTTTTGCCATGCAAAGCGAGAGATATATTGCCATGTGGCAGTAGCACGATGTTCATCAGCGAAGCGGTAATAACTATCTAGCCCCACCTGGAAAATATGGCCTTCATAATATTGATTCCAACTAGAGTTAAAACGTAAATAATCCAAGCTGCTCCAATCATCATTAGAACCGGAAGAAACACCAAAGTTAAGGTAGTTATCGACCCAGGGTTGATATCTATATTGGTAGAGCCCTAACCAACCAGATGAATGATTTTCTCTGTAAAAATTAAAAATACCTGAGTTAAGCTTATCATCTGCGAGGTAGTCAGCTAAATCAGCGCTGCTGTAGCGAACATAAGGAGTTATTTGCCATTGATGGCGATGCACTGAGTCTTGTCGCCATATTTGGCCAATACTAATGCTGGCATCAATCGCGTATTGACTATCAAATTGCTCTCGGCTCATTTGCCAGCGACTATTAATTTGGCTATCAATATACCAAGGCGTTGTTTCATCCTCCCAAGAGTAATATCCATTTAAATTAATAATATCAGTTTGCGTATCACTGAATGAGTAATATCCCTCTAACTGATACCATTGATTATCATCATTTATCCGAATTCTAGCGCCAATATCAGTTTCTTCGCGGGTGGGAATATCTTCAGCGCTTTGAAAAATTTGCTGTTGATCATAACGAGCAAAAACTTGCCAGTTGAGTTCATCTGCGTGTAGTTCTGTTTGCTCCTTAACGATTTCTACTTTTTCAGGCGCTTGATAGGTGATCAACTCTGGCAGGGCAGCTTTAGTCTGCGAGTAAGCAGAAATTTTATTGTTATGCTCGCTTAACTGCCAACTGTATAGGCGGACATATTCCAATTTTTCAGCTTTAACTTCGATTTTTCCTGCAGGATGAAAAAAGCGACGTTCTGTGCGTCTTTGTTCGTCGATTTCTTCCAACTTGATCAGCCTGTCGGCCGATAAAGTTGCTATTAGCGGTGTGTCCGGTATTACCGTGTAGAATAATAACTTGGTTGGTAGCTCTAAGTGCTGCCATTTTCCGGCTAGATATTGTTCTGCTTCTATTGTTAAGTATTGCGATAGGTAAGGGTTGAGCCATCTAATACTGATTATGTTGTTATCGAGCTCTTGCTTAGTAAAAGTAAATGGCACACTTTGTTGTTGTGAAACTGACCAGGTTTTCAGTTCATTAGCTAGGCGAAGTGAAACATTTGCGACATTGTCTCGTGCTAACTCTGCAGTAGAGAAGTGAAATTTAAAACGGATTTGTTGTCCAGCAGTTTGAGCTAGATCAATATGCAAAGTATGGAATGGTCGTAACTGTAACCCTTGCTCTGACGCAGACTGGGTGTTAAGCAAGGTAAAACGATCAGCAAAGCTACTTTGTGCAGGAGCTTGCATTTTAAATAGTCGAGTTCCAGCATAATCTAGCATGCTTTCAATAGGTTGCCACTGACCAAAACTTTCAATTCTATTCTGAATGAAGGTCGATCTAGCTGTTGCTGGTAAGGTCTCTAGACGTTGCAGTAGCTGAGTGTATTGATTGTCGTTTAAACGCCTTTTGCTTAATTGGTATAAGCCATTAATTAATAAGTCATACTGTGATGCGGTAGGTGAATAAACTAATGACATAAAGTCTATTGCAGTCAGGTTATTGGCAGCATCAGACTGGTAGTCAAATTGTGAAACTAAATCATTAGGGAGCAGGCTTACATCAAGATATGTCATATGATCAGCGCTCAAAGTCAGAGTTTCTCCGACTTGCAAGCTTATAATTAAGGTTGCCGATATAGATGCTAGTTGCTGATTATCTACAAACTGAATATTTGCTGGAATATCACTAAAAATTGGCATCAATTTATGCTGATATTGGCTATCGGCTTTTAGCCAAGCCGTTTGATATTCACCATTTTGTTTCGCAGCTACCCGAGCTTTGATCGCTAAATGAATAGGGTGCGTAGCAGTAAATTTCCACGGTTTCTTATCACTTAGCACGGTATTTTGTATTTTGCCTTGTCCATCAATAAGTCCAGCTTGCTCTGCTGTTACTAAGTGGTATAAAGGGTCATTTTGTTTAGTATTTGAAGCCAAACTTTGAAAATTTAGTGCTGCGAAACTTGGTTCTGCGATGTTTTGCTGATCAGACTGATGAGCTAGCCACGTCGCTAAACGATTTTTCTGCTGTTTAACAGCAAGCCTGATCAAGATTTTTCTACAATTGGAAATTGACGATAAATTACCAGCGCACAAGGCAAATAGTTTGTAGTCTTGATGCTGCTCTTGGTAAATTTCAATCAACTCTAAACTTGCAAAATGCTGCAATTGAGCCTGTTTTGCACTTTTGTATAAACCTTCTAGATAGCTATTTGCTAAATGGAATTGTTTTTGCTGCCTCAAAATATCAATTCTTGCTTGCCATGCTTTTTCCGCAACTTGATGGTTACTATGCTGGCTTAGCTTTTTCAAAAAGCGAAGGGCATCCAATGGCGCAGATTCTGCTAAATCATTAGCAGTCATTAGCAACTGCTCCCAATCTGTTATGTTTAATTGCTGCTGTGCGGGTGTATAAGGTTCAATTGAAGCTAAATAGTCCGCATGCTGCTTGTGCAAGTAGTTTTTAATAATCAGCTCTGTGGTAGGGCTCTTTGCACTTAACTTGTTCGGCTGCTGGTAGAGTACTTCATCCATGGGGATATCAGCTAGAGTTCTTGCGTATAGTGCAAAATCAATATGTTCCGTTGTGTTTTTAAGTGCTTGTATAGAAAGTGATTTTTCTTTTAAAGGCACAGAGAGTGTTAATGTTTGAAAGTGTTCTGTCGCTTTCAGGTTAACTAGCCAGCTTTGCTCACCTGCGGTGAATTTTAATTGTGTGTCATTGTTACTTTTTGCAATTAGGGTAAGCCAAGGCGTAGCTCGTTCTTTTACCGTTAAGTCAAACACTTGTGCAGATTGAGACAGAGCTGTTAAAAGTCTAGTCTGATGATTGATACGAGGGTAAAAATGATGATCGACTAAACGCAGCTCAGCAAGCTCAGTGATGGTTTCACTTTTACTTTCTACAGGCAATTGGTTTCGATAGCTGCCAACAAGTTGTGAATCGATGCTCATCATCGAAAGCAAGTTATAGTATCGCTTTACGTTAAGCGGGTCATTTTCAGAAAAAACAGTGTTACTTAACGGCCCCAACGAGTGCTCTTGGTAAATTGACTTTAAATGATCATTGGCAGTATTTAGCCAATATGGCATTAGTTGCTTTTCTTGTTCTTTTGCGGCTGCACCATCATCATAAATTGCGCGGTGGCTTTGCTCTATTTTAACCAGTGAATTTGTTGCGCTTTTAATGGTTAGGTATTGGCCTGCCTCGATAGCCAAATAATCTGAGTTAACTAAACCAACATTCTTATCTGAATATTCAACAGCGAGACTATTAATCGTATTCACTTTTGCTGTTAAAACGTTATCAACATAGGCGTACACAACACCGTTTCGATCAGGAAGTTGCATATTCTGCCTAACAGATAGCTTTAATTTTTTTGCTGCAGGAAAAAACAGCGTAACTTCTTCATCTTTATGCAGTTGATAATAACGCTCATTGCCTTGCTGTGTGGTCAATAAAACAGATGGTTTTGCTAGCTTGAGTGCACGTCGAAAACTATCTCTTTTTGCTTGATAGTGACCGACAAGAGCCCTAAAGCTAGCGCTTTCGTCAAGGTGATTCTGAATGGCAATTATACGATTATGGCCTGTTGCCGGAAGCTGGCATCGTTTCGAATTACAAAGTAGATCCCGATGAACTTGTAAACGCTGCTGAATGTATTGTGTGTTTCCGGCGCTGATAATAAATTGATTTAATAAATCGGGATTTATCTCAAGCCAATGGCCTTCTGGTAGCCATAAATACTGATGCTGCTTGGCATCAAATTGCAACTCTTGAGTAGACGTTAAAGGGGCCAGTTTTGGCGTGGTTTGTAACCAAATAGGGGGCTCAAGAACCGCATGCTCAGGCTTAGCAGCATACACCATGTTGATGCTGAATAATGTAAAAGTGACTAAGGCTATTATGATATAAGGCATTGGCTAAACTGCTTTAAAAGTTGGCTATTAGTTATTAAACGCTCACGCATTTGACGGCTTAACTCGATATGAAAAAACTGGCTATTAACAGGCGCCATGTCGGTAAGTATATTTTTTGTCCCTCCGAGCTCAAAAACATCACGACCAAATAGCATAACATTAGAGCCTACTTGATTATTTAAACATTCAGATATTTTTACAGTTGCTTTTGACGGTGTTTTAGAGCCATTGCTAACAATGATATCTGCATTACGCCCTTGTAAAGTTTTTCGCTTTTCCTTTGCAAACCCATGTACCTGATAAATAGAAAAAGACTCTACAGTCTTAGCATAGGCAAGAATAAATGCATTCGCACTACTAACTTTGTATTTGCCAAAATCGAGTTTATTATTACTTTGATCAAGGGTATTTCTATGTTTTGAATTTGTGAGTAACACCTGACATTCAGCAAACACTGCCTTGGCTATTTTTAGCGTGTGTTTATCAAAATAGCGATGAGGTGCATAAGCAATACAGTTATTACCAGTCTTCTTATAATGAATCTCGCCACCGGAGGTAATTGTTTTTTTTGCTTTAAAAACACCATTCTTGTAATTGAAGTGTGTTAGTTCAGTGTTCGGTTTTAATAGCCAAGCATGAAAATCTTCTGTTAAATCATGCAAGCTAGTTTCCTCGGCACTGCATGCCGCCATAAAAGTGCAAAAAACCAGTAACATAGCATTAATTTTCATTATTCCACCACCTCACTTTTTGCTCTTGAGCAGGGTATTCATCGAGAATAGATAGCCAGATTGTTTCTGATGACTCGATTGTTATTGAGTGTAAAGTATCTATATCACTTGATACTAAGTGCGTGACACTTGGATAGCTATTCAGTCGGCTATTCTTTGGGTGAATCAAAAAAGCATTAATTAGTTCAGATGGATAAAGCTGATATTTTTGCTTTTTAATACTGTATTCGCTTGTGAGTCCTGACTTGTATTTTGCTCTTTGTTTGACACTAAGTTCAACGGGAGCCTTATTATTTGATTTAGCAACTTTGAAAACAAGACTAATAGGGCGCTGATACTTATCAAATCTGAGTGTTAGAGGAGTCTTTTTATTTAATTGGTACAGGCGTTGTTTAACCCAAGGCCGATTACCATACCAATTTTGATACATTGAGCGAGAACTGTCTTGGATTTGCTGTAGTTGTGAAACAGATAAATCCGCCATATTAGCTTCTTTAGCACTATTACCCTTTAAACGATAAATTAGGCTGTTATCTTCAGAGTTAATATACGGCGTATAATTATTCTTATTATAAATACCGTAGTTAAAAACCTGAGCGGGTTGTTTAGGTAAATAGTACTTATTGGGGCTTAGTGTCAGTGCTACATTTGAAATTGGTAGCTGATCAAATAGTTCCCTAGATTGATAGTATGTGACTTGTGGATCTAACTCTGCTGGTGGCGTGAAAGTCCGAATATTCGAAAAGTGCCCCATCAATGTAAGTTCATAATGATTATTGGCGCGATGTTCATACCACGCAGCGATATCATGAAAGTTTGTAGTTGATTCTGTCACCAAGCCGTGAGTTAAGGTTCTTTGGTAGTTAAAATCAGCAAAGCGGGATTTCAGACGAACATAGACATCTTTATCTGCCTTGACTTCGACTCGCCTTGCATTCTTTGGCGAGCGCAAATAGTAAGTTACTAACATACCAACATCTTGACGTTGTGTGTTTTCGGCAATCAAACGATCAAACTCTGAAGCTTGTCCTTTCAATGTCACAGAATAGCTCTCGATTTGCTCGTTACTTTCATCAAACAAGGTGACATTTAGTTGGCTTGTCTCAAGAGCTCGAACTTCAATATTTAAATGACTTTGCGATTCAATATCAAAACTGACAGAGGATTGGCTGTTAGCCAAGTAACTGCCTGAGTAACTAGTTAAGATTGCATTACCAGATAATGTTCGCCATTGCGTTAATAAATTATCTTCGCTGCAGATTGTGACTAAGCCCGGATTAAGTGGTTCAGTTTGATAACTATTAGCTTCGTCTATTGCACTAAAGTTTACAGGTAAAGGAGGGGAAAACTGTAGTTTGTCATACCAAATTAACGAAGGAAGCAGCCCTTGTTTGTCTGTTTTGAATATCAGGCTATCGGTTTCCTCTAAGCGAATACTCGCGCAAAGACCCGGTTTCGTGAAATAAGAGCCTAGATCATGTTGCTGTTCACTAAAGTCATATGTGACTACATTGTAGGGTAAACTTTCATACAATATGTCTGATTTAAAATCTATGTCAGGAATTCCCTGTGGTGCAATTTTTTGCCACCAGAATGCCATCGCATTTCTAATCTCTCCATCAGTTAAAGTATTTTCTCCCATAGTAAGGTAATCAGTTGCTCGTCTGCGTCTTTCTAAAGGACGCTTTAGCCAGCTGTTAAGCGGATCAATACTTTGCTCAGGAGTTTTAGCGTGGACCCTTACAACTACACCCTGTAGGTTAGTTTGTTCAGGGATAAGCGTTAGATCGAGACTCGCAGCATTAGGGTAATCTTTAATAGGTAAATAAAAAGATTGACCAGATGCGACGTTCAATGATTGTTTGTTTTCAATTATTTGTTTTACTTGTTGCTCTTGCGAGTTTGTAACCAATTTAGATGCATGATGGTAAACCTTGTCTAAAATGACATCTCCTTCTTGATCATATAGCACGTATTTAATTGCATAATTAACCGGTTGATCAAGTACGACTGACTGATCAAACACGGCATTAGATAAAATGCGTAGTGAGTGAGTACGTTGATTTGAAAACGTAAACTGTAGTGGCTTTTGACTACTAAGCCACTGTACATTTGAACGTGTTTCTTGACTAGTACGCGCATCAATGGGTTCAGCGGAATCGATCCATACCATTATGTTTCGTGAGAAATAAAAAAGTGCCACTAAAGCAATTGTGATTGCTAAAATAGCAAGTAGGCGTTTAATTAAGTACATATGCGCCTCCAGCCATAATGCTATTAAATAAGCTCAGATCAATAATCTGGTTATTGGTTGGATTGTAGATTGCCACAATATCGTTATTGTACTTAATCATAAGCGCGTACTTGTCTGCATTTTCCAGCTTAATGGTGTGTAAAGAGCAGTCTTTAATTTGCTCGCAGAAACCGCTTAATGATGTTAAACGCTGATGAGCTATATAGTTTTTAACGAGAGTTTGAATTCGTTGCTTTTCTTTAGTCGAGATTGCTTGCCAGTTTAGTGGCGACAAGGTAGCCAGATTTATAGTTTTTACCTTTGTATTGGTAGATATTGCCAATAATCGTTGCAATACGCTGTTTTGGTCGATTGAAAATTGTTCTTTAAAGTCTGATGCCAGCCATAATGTTGCCATCTCACTATTGCTATTAAATTGTTGGTATCCTGATTGAGGTGAGCTGCCTATTTCAAGACCTCGCGTTGATTTTTGTCCTGATACTACTTGATATTCAACCCCTAAGTTATTCAGTTTTCCGTCGATTTGTTTCATTAGTGGCGAGGCCACATCGCTGATGCGCGTAGCTGAGAATGCAATTGCATTTGGGCGTACCCATGACGGCGCGCTATGGCTGCGGATTTGAATGTGTAAACTAGGCTGATTAGCTGTAAAGCGCAAATAGCTTTGATGAATAACATTAAATAAAGAGTCAATATTATCAGCCCCAAGTACATTAGCTTTAGGGTGCGCATAAGGGTGAGCCCCCGCAATTAATAAATTGGCAGTGTTTGCCTCGGAGAATAATTCAGCTGCAAAACTCAGCGTATTACTTTCAAATAAAGGCCTTGGTACACTGAGTGTGATAGCTTCATGAGCAGTCAATTTAAAAGCGTAAAGCCCTTGTCCTTGTGAGCGTGCTTCATTATTTTTAAGTGGGCTTAACAATAGATATCGACCACTGCTATTGTTGATTAGTTGCAATTGATAGTTAAGTAGTTCGGTTGTGCCATTGATTTGCTTTAACTGATTAAGCTTGTCTTCTGTCAGTGGGGCATTACCTATCTGTGTAATTAATTTATAGAGTGGCTTTAAAACTTCATACTCCCACAGCGCTATTTGGCTTTCTGATAGAGGTTGATACTCAAAACTACCTTTTTTACTAATTTGATAAGCAAACTCGTCAACAATAGTATTTATTTCTTCATTGATAACGCTAATTTGGGGGGTATTGTACTTATAGTTATCGCGATAAATGTTAGCCAAAATATTAGTATAGTTAGCACTATCTAAAAATAGTTCAAGCATAGAGCCCGAGTAATTCGCTGTTGGCAAACTGCTTTGTGTTGCTGCACCAAAATAAGTTGCCTCACTGCCTACAAATTGGTGAATGTCTCTTTGGCTAATTGAAGTTGGTAGTTGGTTATATATCCAATATTGGCTGTCGAATTTATTAGAAGGCTTTTCAACTAGTGCTGCCGTGAAGCGATTAGCTTCTCGAATTTGTAAGATTTCGTCACTTTGTAGTGCGTCAATGAAAGCTTGATAATAAAAGCTTTGTTGATCTTCCGTTGCAATCGTCTTTTGTGGCGTTTTAGCAGTGCCAAATAACATTGCTTTATTATTCATATGTTGAAAAATCAAGCTTGCAGAGTCACTCGCTAGACTTTCTGTAATTGGATAGGGAATAGTTATCAACAAAGGAGACTTTGGCGTTTTATTAAAAATAAATAGCCCTCTTTGCTGACTTTCGTAGGTATCTACCAAGTAAACATATTGCTCATCACTTTCAAGCGAAAAACCCAGCTCGCTAAATAAATAACCAAACTTTGCTATGGATTGCTTGTTCTCAAGTGCTTGATTTAACTGGTAAACAGCATACTTGAAATCATTAATTGCTTGATTAGCTTTATAACTACTGACTGTTACTTTATCTGTCCGAGTTGTGTATAAGTAGCTCTTATATTGGCTTACTTGTTGATTTAAGGTGATGACATGTGGATTGTCGATATCTGAATGTACATCCTGATTAGACAGCAAAGAGGGCACTAACATCACTAAGAAACCTACAGTAATAGCGAAAATGCCGCCAATTACCGAAGTTTGAAATGTTGCTCTAATTACTAATCCAAGCGCATTCTTTTGATATATTTTTAGTGCCAGTAGAGTTGCAAGCATGTAGCCAAATGCAAATGTGTCTGTCACTTTGAGCGTAGGAAAATACCAAACAACGACATAATTCAGTATTAACTTATAGACAAAGCCTATAGTGAAGAAGAACATTAATAGTCTGGCACCCTCAATGTTCGCATGTCTTAGCCGAGTAAAATGCACCAATGAGCTACCAATTATTAAAATAACGGCCGTTTCTATAAAAGAAGTTAAAAGCTTTGAAGGCTGAGTTAATTGCAGTGCGAGTAATGCCGGTAGCATTATTCCATTGAACTCCCAGCCGTACTTTATATTTGCTCTGGAAGCAATAAATGCAGTGATGACTAGTATGATATATGCTTTTGGTGCCGCGATGATTGAAGCGGCAACGGCTTCGTACATAATGCCCAAATTAGCAATACTAAAATTAGTAAAAGGCATTAAGACAAAACGAACTAGCAAGAAAGTGATAAGTAATTGAATGAAAGTTACTTTAAGCCCGTACTTAAACCCTCCGTTCCACATCACGTTCGCTGTTAGTGCGATAATAATAAGGCCTAAAGAATAAAGCTGAGATGCATAATCAAAAGTAATATCCCATTGGCTTAACTGAGCGGCAATTAAAGGCCAAAACAATGTGTCCATGCAGACACGCACAAGAATACTAAGCAAGATTATGGCGAAAAAGCGATCCCGCCCAAACATTTCTCCATAGCCAAACTTTTCCATCATATAATGAGCACTAAAGCGCATTAATGCATAAACAACGATTGCCTCGATAATAATAACCGCAGCTGAGGTTGGGCTAATAATCAGTAAAGGGACTAGGTAGCCTGGTACAACAAGCCCCGTCAGAGGGAAACCAAAACGCAAATTTAACAAGCAGACGACCGCAGTACCTACCCATACGGTAGTAATAACAGACTGGCCTAAGCCTGTGCCTGCAGGAAAAAGCGCGAGTACAAAGTCCATTAACTTTGGTCCTCTTTAGTGGCTTCTTGCTCGTCTATGACAGCATGGTTATCAATAAATTCAAATAAGATACCTGATACTTGAAATGGTTCGCCTGAGGCAGTTTGCGAACTGTCGGTGTTCAGTGCTTTAATACTTAGCGTATAGTTTCGGTTATTAAGTTTGGCAGGTAAACTTATCTCAGCTTTGTTTAACGTCACATAACGAAGTTTGCCCTTGGCAACCTCAGTATCCAGTTTGCAACAGCGGCATAATAGATCTAATGCAGTCATCTCAAAGACAGCAATTTGATGTTGTTTTGCAAATTGCTCTAATGCGGCATTCGTCTGAATAACTTGGCCAAATAAGTTAAACAAAATATTAGCAGAACGAGTGTGGCTGAATACCATTTCTAAAGTTGTCATTTTTTGCTCCATTTCATCAATAGAGCGCTTAACTCGCTGGCTCGTAGGCTCATGCAGTCTCAAGTTAAGTAGTTGGTTAATTAGAGTTTTATTTTTTCTCTCAGTGGCTTTAAAAATATGGTAATGGAATAGCAATTCAGCGACTTGAGCAGCAAATTTATTAACATTCTTTTCAAAGGCTTGTTGATTGAACTGCGTATTTGGGATCACTGAAAGTGCCCAGAAACCGCGTACATCACCGGCATAAACAAGCGGTACCATAAATTCAATTTCATTCGCACTAACATGTTTAAAAAAAGGTCGAGTTATTTGCACTATCCCCAATGACTTTAACGCATTACTGTAGGGCGTTCGTTGATAATCTCTGCGCATTTCTTGTATGTCATCTAAATTACAATTCATTGCACGAATTTCTACAACTCGGTGATCATCTTCTTTGCGAGCAAGGAAAATTGATTTCTCTAAGTCTAATTGTTGACTAATTAACTGAATAATAGGGTCCCAAGGCGAAGCTTGATCTATAAAGCTTTGTGGTATGAAGCGTCCCATCATCTTTTGTTGGATATTATTTACCACAACATTAAGCTCTGCATCCTCTGTTACTTTGCGGACAACTAGGATCCAGAGAAGGGTGATAAAGGTAAGTATAATGTACTGGCCTATCGGGATATAAATCTGCATTGATTCAACGAAAAAATAACCAATTGTGCACCAGACAAAAATACTCATGAAGGCAATGAAAAATGAGTAAAAGAGTGATAGTTTCTGAAAACTAAAAAGCAGAACCACCACTAAAATTAATTCAATAACAATAGAGTAGGTTGGTTTTAGCAGTGTTACTACAGTGTTCTTATCAATACTGTCAGCCATGTAAGCCGTGAGTAATAGTGGGTCATGTAAGCCGTTAAGTTTTGGCGCGTGTATTTGCACGTTAAATGAGGAAGCTTTTTGACCCACAATGATGACTTTATTTTCTAATTGTTCACTCATAACATCAAAGTTAAGCACTCTTTGAGCACTAAATTTTGGTAAAGCGGCCACGGCGAGCTTAAAGTCAATCAAGGCTATTTGATTATTTTCATAATCAAATATTTCTTGCCAAATACTTATGCAATTCAAACCCTCTTGAGAAGGAATTTGAATCTGATAGGTTGCCCAAGCAATTACATGAGGGACACAATAGCTTTTGTTTGAGTACGGATAGAATACATTGTCTATAGGTAAGGGCTGCAAAGGTTCATCGGCTAAGACAATAATCGCTTTTGGTTTATAATCATGAAGTTTACTTACCAGCTGCTGGTGATTATTGCTCAAATTATCACTGTTGACTAATACGATATTAGTTTGCTGTGTTTGACCTAATGGCTCAAGTGCTTGGTATAAAAAAGCATTACTTGCCTGAAATAGGTTCATTAAATTGCTGAACATTACAATCGCAAATAAGCTAACTGTTAACCAAAACGCACGTTGGTGCCTCAATCGTAACAATTGTTGAAATACAGCCACTGCTCCTCCTTAGTCAAGTAAAGTGAAAGTGAGCTTTATACTCGTATCATTACTTGCAGAGACTTTTAAAAAGTCAAATCCATGCATTTTACTGGTTTGCCATTGCTTATTTTCAAGACTGATTGGGTTTTGCCAAGTGATCATCGCGATATTGTCTAAGCGCGTTATTGCTTCGCCATTACTTGGCGCATATTGTCTAAATTGAAGCTTAATACCACGAGGCGGTAAGTTTTTTGGGCCAAGGGTAAAGTCGTCAGAAGGTAAGCTGAAATCATGGCTAAATACTTGCCACGAGTTATCACCTCCGTTGCTGATAACAACTTCATTTTCCGAAAAAGTAAGATCATCAATTTCGGTTGTATAAGTTAACAAGCTTTCTAGCTTGCCACCATTCTCAGATTGTAAGTAGCCATATAATGAGAAATCTTTACTCAATAATGGCGCCCCATTTTCGTCAATCAATTCCATCACTCGCATAGTGTGTCTAAAAGGAATGATTGAAGGGGTATTGTCAAACTCATCGCGGCTAGAGCAAAGAGCTTGAATCCCAGCGTAGGGTTTATCGGTGCAAGGAAAAACGCTATCACTAGTATGATCCCAGCGACTTACCTCAAAAGCTTCTGAGTCGTTATCCCAGTCTTCGAAATCGCCGAATACCATGATGTCTCGGCCTAAAATACTATTGCTAAGCTCACCACTAATCACTTCAATATTAGACAAGTATGCAGCGGATGATGGTGCATATTGACGTAAGTCAATTATGTCACTGCTGCTATCGAGTGTAACGGTCACTTGTGAAGTACGCTTTGTTGCTTGGTCTTTAGAGAAATATACTTCAGCATAGTTGTCACGCGGTATTAACGTTACCGAGTTATCTGAGAACTCTGCTAGACGGCGCACTAAATAGTTACTTAAAAAGCCAGTGGTAAAACGAGGCTTGTAGTCTTCAATGTAAATAGGGTAAGCAAAGGCACGATTTACTGTTTGTGTGTCTGCGTTTAGGTCAATCATCACCGCAACACCTAATAGAGTGTCTAATCTAGGTTGATCAAATACAAAGTTACCTAAGCCGAGTACTGCAGGAATATCATTATAAACAGCAAAACCCTGAGCAACGTGAGGGTGATGAGCTATTAATAAATCAGTATTTTGCGAAGAAAGAGCTTGGAACCGACCGTCTATATAACTTGTTGGCGAGTAACTATATTCATCACCGCCATGCATTTGTGCAATTATAAAATTATTAGTATCAAGAGCTTGTAGAGTATCATTTACTGCATTTGCATTGGTAAGATCTGCCGCTCCTCCTTTACTCTGCTCTGCAACATAATTAAATTCATGCTCATCTCCAGTGATAGAGGTTGCAGCAAAGAGTGTTAAGTTAATGTCCCCAAGACTAGCATTCACAGGAGCAAGAGCGTCAGTGTCATTTATTCCAGCACCACTGTGTAAGAACCCCGCATTTGCTACTTCTATAAGTGTGTCTTCAAGACCCGATTGTAAATAGTCATACACATGGTTATTACCGAGCCCCAAATAGTCAACGCCTATGGCTGAAAGTCCTTGGAGCGAATCAGGTAAAGAAAAAAAGCTAAACTCTTTAGTTGGATGAACGGTACTAGGATTGCTTGTTACTGGTGATTCAAAGTTAACAGAAGCAAAGTCTGCATTTAAAAATAGCTCAGCAACATCGGCAGTAATTGCAACACTATCTGCCCCAGCTGTTTCAGGGCGAATAAGTGCATTTTTAACATCGGGGATGTTTGTTCCCATAGTCGATAAGCTTGGATCTAAATAACGGCGTCCAAACATAGTATCTCCAGCAAAAATCAGGCTTTTACTGTTTTGAGCTTTTGTTTCTAATTGTACTTGAGAAGTTGCATAATTTGGTTGATTAACGATAACCCCTGCTTTTGCAAAGTAACCGTTTTGTTGCACCATTAAGGCATGGTTACCATAAGGCAAATCGCTAATGTTAACTTTGCCATTGGCATCTGATGTGTAGCTTTGTCCTGCGACTTTTATGACAACATTGCTTAAATTGGCTTTACTCTCATCCACCACTGATAGAGATAAATCAGCCTTACCAGCAAGTAAAGTTTCTCTAGCACTGATGGAATCTTGCTTTTGCTCTTGCGGCTTATCTTCATCAGGGTCTTTCACTTTACATGCTGTTAAGGTTAAACATGAAATTATAAGTAAATAGTTGATAATCTTTTTCAAAAGGCAAGCCTCGTTATCATTTTTTTTACATTGTATAGGTCAATATTATTATTGATATATTGTATCTTTGTTGGTTATCGGGAACAATAACCGCTGGCTCTGAAAATTCAGATATTTCTTAGTCCGTTGAAATTTAGCAAAACAAATACGTCTTAAATTGAAGTTTAGCTCAAAAAAATGTTCTTTTTCAAAAATATAATTTGTTTACTAGGGGTTTAACAAATATGATGCCAGAGTTAAAGAATAAATTTGTAATCGACTAAATAAAGATGAAAAAAAAGGCCATTAAATGGCCTTTTTGTGCGTATGGGCTTTCACAAAATGAAAGTTAGAATTTGTATTTAACACCGAACATAGCAACGACTGGGTCAATTTCTACCGTTGAAGTTAATGCCTTTGCGCCGTCAGCATAAACTGTTGCGTCTGTATCGATGTCGATGAGTGAAACCATGCCATGTAGGCCCCAGTTTTCACTCATCATGTAGTTAAAACCAGCTTGAGCTGCAAAGCCAAATGAATCATCTAGTTTCACTTCTACATCGTCAGTACCTAATGTTGCTTTTAAAGCCGCAGAAGGTTTCTCATTAAAGAAGGTTGTATAGTTAATACCTACACCCACAAAAGGACGGAACTTATAAGTTGAGTCTAAGAAGTGGTACTGGGCGATTAGTGATGGTGGTAATTGCTTAATATCGGCAATTTTATTGCCCGCTAAGCCACCAGTTCCTTGAACATCATGGCTAAATGGTGTCGCTGCAACTAATTCAAGAACCCAGTTGTCATTAAAAGAGTAATCAATCGTAATACCTAATTGGGTATTGTCATCGCCACGAAGTCCTAACGTTGGCGCTTCATTGATTTTTGAGCTGTCGTTATCAGGGTTTACATTAATTGCACCTACATTCACGCTTAAGTTTGCGTTTGCAACAGGAGAGAGTGCTAATAGTGAAGTAAGTAATGCAATGCTTAATTTAGTTTTCATGTTGTTCTCCGCGAACTACTTGTCTTAATTGGTTGAGGCTATTATTACTAAGTTGCAGAGGACAAAACCTGTTCTAGATCAAAGTTTCAAAAATGTTTGAACTAAGTGAAGCCATTTTTTGATTTAGATTAAGTTTTTAAATGGGAAGATCAAAAAAAGATTGACTCTTATTGACTCTATATTCAGTTGCGGCTGGTAAACTAACGGTGTTATTTGCTTATTAGGTATTTTGCATGGCTGATCCTCAGCACTTATTTCTTCATGGCTCGATTTCAAAAGCGCTACTTAAATTAGGTATCCCGATCATCTTAATCAATATTTTGCAGTCGGCTTATCAACTGACCGATGCATTTTGGGTAGGCCGCTTAGGGGCAGAGCAAGTAGCTGCCGTTTCTGTCAGTATGCCGGTCACTTTTTTAGTGATTGCTATTGGCTCTGGGTTGGCAATGGCGGGGGCTATTTTATCCGCTCAATACATGGGAGCGGGTCAGCAAGATAAGGTTAATCACGTTGCTGCCCAAACTATGTTAATGGTGACAATTACCGCAACCATACTTGGCTTAATAGGCTATATGCTTTCACCATATTTTTTGACTTTATTAGGTGTTGAAGATCAAGTGTTTGGTGATGCCCTTAAATTTATGCATGTATCTTTTATCGGCGTTGTGTTTGTATTTATTTATGCCATGTTTCAAGCATTAATGCGTGGTATCGGGCAAACCAAGGTGCCGCTTTATATTGTAAGCGGTACTGTGTTACTCAATTTTGTGCTTGACCCCTTACTGATTTTTGGTTTTGGTGACTTTTCGGGTTTTGGCGTAATGGGCGCTGCATTAGCCACACTTATCACGCAAAGTTTAGCGGCTGCAATCGGGGTATGGGTGTTTTTGCGAGGGCGTCACGGCATTCAACTTAAACTCTCTAGTTTTAAACCAGACTGGCAGTATATGAAGCAGGCTTTCTTTTTAGGAGCGCCAGGCTCGGTTGAACTCTCTGCGCGAGCCTTTGGTTTAATTATTATGTCGTTTTTGGTGGCAAGCTTTGGTACGCACACGATTGCCTCTTATGGTGTTGGATCTAATATTTTACAAATGGTGATGATCCCGGCAATGGGTCTTTCAATGGCTGTTTCGACTTTGGTTGGTCAAAACATGGGGGCGGGAAATCCACAGCGTGCAGCACAAATAACACGATTAGCCTCACTTTGGGGACTGCTGGGCCTGACAATAGTGGGTGTTGTTGCTTATCTGTTTGCTGAATACTTGGTGGCTTTTTTCATTCCTGATGATGAGTCTGTGATAGCGGGTGGTGCAGAGTTCATTCGGGTTATGTGCTTAACTTGGGGCGGAATAGGCGTGCAGCTTTGTGTAGTCGCTGCATTTAGGGCTTCAGGCAACATGCTAAATGCGATGGTTGTGTCACTGCTTTCACAATGTGTTATTCAATTTCCTGCCGCGTATATTTTGTCTAAGCATACCTCTCTTGGACCGCAGGGGATTTGGTATTCGTTTGCTATTACGAATGTACTTGTGGCGATTATTACTTATCTTTGGTTCGCAGCTGGTCGTTGGCAACGAACACAATTAACCAAAGAAGACAAAGACATTGCCAAGGTAACCCAAGAAACCCTTATTGAAGAAGGAAATCATTAATTTAAGTTTCACACTGCGGTCATAATCTCTCGTTGTAATAACCTAAGCTTTCTAACTGATTAGGGTTATTATGAGTTTGATATCAAATGCAGAGTTAGTAACGCACCAGTCGGTGCAATCTGAGGTGGTTGAAACATTACAAACCTTGCTCCGATTTAAATCGGTAACGCCCGCTCAAGCTGGTGCAATTGATTGGCTTGAAGGTAACTTAAGCCAGCTCGGCTTTGATTGTGAGGTATTTAGCTTTAATCATGTTACTAATTTAATTGCTAAAATCACCTTTGGTGAAGGCCCTATCGTTGCTTTTTCTGGCCATATTGATGTGGTCCCTGCTGCAGAAGGTGATTGGCGAGTTGATCCTTTTAGTGGCGAGATAGTCGATGGCAGTGTCTATGGCCGTGGCGCAGCAGATATGAAAGGCGGTGTTGCTGCGATGCTTTGCGCAACAAAACGTTTTTTAGCGCAAAATAGCAATAAACGCGGCACATTTTACTGGTTAATAACCTCAGATGAAGAGGGCGAAGCTGAATACGGATCCTTATTGATTGCTGAGCGTCTAGCCAAACAAGGTGTTGTGCTTGATGGTTGCCTAGTTGGCGAGCCGACGAGTCATCA
Source organism: Pseudoalteromonas simplex (assembly GCF_015278155.1). Lineage (NCBI taxonomy): Bacteria > Pseudomonadati > Pseudomonadota > Gammaproteobacteria > Alteromonadales > Pseudoalteromonadaceae > Pseudoalteromonas > Pseudoalteromonas simplex. Next base: position 719,829 of record NZ_JADILN010000002.1, on the reverse strand, counting down.
GCATGTGGGTGATACCATTAAAAATGGTAGGCGAGGCGCGTTGTCTGCTCGATTATCTATTCAAGGTAAAGCTGGGCATGTTGCTTATCCAGAAAACACCATAAACGCTGCACATTTAAGTGCAGAGGTCGTAAAGCGCTTAACGGCAATTAGCTGGCACAAAGATGAAACAAGCTCGGCTACAACACTGCAAGTGACCGGAATTAATATTGCCAATGTGGTCGATAATCTTGTTCCTGCTCAATGTGAGCTCACGTTTAACGTACGTTATAGTCATGGCTACAAAAGTAAAGACATCAAAGAAGAAATTCAGTTTGCATTGGCAGATTTAGCATCGCGGCTAACGCTTGTTTGGGAGCGTCCGTGCGAATCATTTTATACCTTGCATCAGGCGAGCAATTGCTTGTTGCAGCAGCTTGAACAAGCCGTGCATGAAGTAACAGGCAGCTTCCCTATGCTTAGTACCAGTGGTGGCACATCAGATGGGCGATTTTTTGCCAATGAGCACACGCAAGTGATTGAATGTGGTGTGCGAAACCATACCATTCATCAAGTTAATGAGCATGTTCCTATCGCAGATTTAAAAACTATTGAGCAAATATACTTAGCTGCGCTTAGAAATATCTTTAATTAAAAAGAAAAAGTCGGCGAACATGCCGACTTTTCTTTTATACCAATCCGCTTAATTAAGTAGTCTATTTTGAGGCAATAAAACCTCGTTGATAACAAGGCAAAAATTTCGTTATTTAGTTGTTCTAAATGAGAAATTTTTAACGCCGTTAGCGACAGGTTTAATCCCTCAAAATGATTAAGTATTATTGCGGGTTGGTATTAGCTATTTTATAACGATTATTCGCGTGGCTGCCCTAAGTATCGTTTGGCTTTACTCGCTTTTACTTTATCTAAGTCGACAAGCACTAATCCATCAATGCAATTATTGAACTCAGGGTCGATGCTAAAACTTAAAAACTGTACGCCTCCTGGCTCGCAAAGCTCTGTGTATTGTTTGAATAAGGTTGGGACTTGCGCACCAATATTGGCAAGCACATGCTTAAGTTCAACAAAATCTTCTTTAATATCATCCCCAGCAAATAACTGAGCACATTGTTCTTTTTGTGATTCGGTATGGCGATATTCATTATTGGGGATAGCTAACACTTTTTTAGCACCATAATAATGCTGGTAATAGTGAACCAATAGCGATTTAGCTTGCTCGGGGAGCGCGTTAGATACGCTAACTGCGCCAAACAAATAGCGGTATTGCGGGTACCGGTTCACAAATGCGCCAATGCCAAACCACAAATAGTCTAGGCTCTTTCTACCCCAGTATTTGGGTTGCACAAAGCTGCGACCGAGCTCAATGCCCTTTTCAAAATACGGCGCCATATCATCGCTGTAGCTAAATAGGCTGTCAGTATATAAACCTTTGCGGCCATGTTTTTCTATAATGTCTTGTGCGCAGGCAAGTCGGTATGCGCCGACTAGTTCAAGTTGCTTAGCATCCCACAGAACGAGGTGTTGATAATCCATGTCGTATTTATCTATATCACGGCGTTTACCACTGCCTTCACCGACTGCCCGAAACGCAATTTCACGAAGTCGTCCTAGTTCACGGAAAATCGGTGAGCTACCACAGTATTGATATAAATAAATTTTCATACCATCAGAGGTTACACCTAATAGCTCACACTCTTCAATGGCTTTTTTAAGGTCTTTCGTTGCTTCAGGACTGGCAATGGGGGTTTGCGTTTTTAACGGCAGAGGTTTTTTTGTGATAAGTCGATACAGTTGTTTTCTTATCAACTGAGCTATTTCTTTATCTTTTAAATTTTCGATTAAATATGACTCAGGTGGGATGGACGCGCCAATTTCAAACTCTAATGATTTTTGTCGTTGTTTGAACATCTCTTTGACTAATAACAAACTGGCTAAGGGTTTGTAGATCATTGAGGTGCCGTAGAATAACGGGCTGTTTTTCGCTTTGATGTAAATAGGCAAAATAGGTGCGTTGGCTTTTTTTGCCATACGTAAAAAACCGCTGTTCCACTTACAGTCTTTAATGCCCGTTGGACTTAAGCGCGATACCTCACCTGCAGGAAAGATTAATAATGCACCGTCTGATTTTAAGTGTTGCTGGATATTAGCGAGTTCTTTCTTTTTACTCGTACCAGAGAGGTTATCAACGGGAAGGAGTAACGAGTGCATCGGAGTGATTGACATCAGCATGCGGTTTGCAACGACTTTTAAGTCGGGGCGTACACTTGATAAGACTTTTATCAGCGCTAATGCATCAAGAGAGCCGATAGGGTGGTTAGCGACAATAACGACATTACCTTCACTTGGTATATGTTCCATTTGTTTTGGCTTGTAGCGCGTGTCAAAGTCAAGCTCATCAAGCACTTGCTCTACAAATTCAAGCCCCTGTAAGTGTGGGTATGCATCACCAAAGGCAACAAACTCTTGCTCATGTAATAAATAACCTAGGCCTTTCTTTACTAAACCTTTTACTTTTGGCGAATTTTCTAATTGTGGTAAATTTGCTTCTATTACTTTATCAACACTGATCATACAAACCTCAAACATAAACGCATTTAGCGATGAGGTTAGGGTAAGAGTTCGCTGTGACAGTTAGGTTGCAGTTGTGTGACTTTTTAAAGAGCGCTTCGTGTTCGAGGCTAAAATGGAGAAGACAATGATTTTACTTGTAGCTGTAACAGGCCGAGATTGCAGCCAATTAATTGCCCGATTACAAGCGTTATTACCAGAGATTGACGTACAGCTTTGGTCTGAGTGCACAGACTACGAAGCCGTAGAGTTTGTACTGGCCTGGAATGCGCCCGCTGATTTATGGCCTAAGCTGGTAAATTTAAAAGCAGTTTCTTCATTTGGTGCAGGCGTTGATAGCATCGACTTAACAAAGATAGCAGCGCATGTTCCTGTTGTTAGAATTGTTGATGATAACCTTGCTAATGATATGGCAGAGTATGTATTGGGTCATGTATTGGCGCACAAGCTGAGACTCAAAGAATATTATTTAAAACAATCAGCGGGTACTTGGAAGCCAAAGCGAGCGTATTCACATCAACATGTGGGTATCTTAGGTTACGGTGAACTAGGCAAAGCCTGTGCAAAGCGTTTACTCGCAAATGGTTTTCAAGTGAGTGCTTGGTCTAATAGTGAAAAACACGACGTTGAAGTAAGCACCTATTACTCACAGCAGGGGTTAGATGACATGCTTGGTCAAATTGATTATCTCGTGTGCTTACTACCACTTAACCAACACACTCAGGGCATTATCAATAAATCACTGCTGGGTAAACTACAAAGCCATGCGGTGCTAATTAATGTTGCCAGAGGCAAACATGTTGTCGATGAAGATTTACTCGAGGCACTTAATAGTGAGCAATTACGTGGCGCCACCCTTGATGTATTCAGCGAAGAGCCTTTACCTCAGGCGCACCCTTACTGGTCTCATCAAAAGGTGACCTTAACGCCTCACTGTGCTGCAATTTCAGATTTAGAGTCTGTCTCGTTGCAAATTGCAGGTAATGCTAAAAGGTTAACTGAAGGTAAAGAACTAATAAATCAGGTTGATAGAACAAAAGGTTATTGACACATTGTAAATTTGTTTAATAAACGTCTTGTTAACATCTGTAATTTTGCTATTCTGGAGTTGCTCAATAAAAAAACAATAATAAAAGAGGCGTTATGAAATCTAATCAAAGTGGAGCTAAATTTAGTCTGGTCGTCGTGTCAGTTATCGTTTTAGGTGTGTCAGCATGGTTTAACCAAGCTAATGCATCGGAGCAACCAGTTCAGGACATTGAAGTTAGTCAATCATAACCACACAGCATGCTCATCGAGTGCAGCACGTTTAGATGCTGCACTTTAATCGCTTATTCAACTAACTTCTTTTTGAGTGGATTTCTCTGTTCTCGTGTTTCTTCTCGTCAGATTTTTTAATCATCACATACGTTGCACCACTACCACCATGATGCTTAAGAGCACTGTGAAAGGCTAAAACCGCTGGAATTTCTTGCAGCCACTTATTGGTATAGCTCTTTAAAATACCTGGCTGTGATTTATTTTTGATACCAATCCCATGGCGAATAAGTACGACACGAATATTTCGTTTATGACAGTCATCGATAAAATTAAATAACGTACTACGTGCACGTTGAAGAGGCTGACCATGCAAATCAAGCGTGGCATCGAGTTGATATTTAGCTAAACGTAAGTTTTTATATACTTGGCCTTGTACGCCATCTTTTTTAAATGCCAATATGGCATGAGGATCTAACAGCTCGACGAACTCGCTGCGCAAATAGTTTTCATCAATTGCTAAATCACACTCAGCTGCTTTACGTTTTTCTTGTTGCGCTAAAGAAGGGCCTTGCTTGGTGGAATCAAATTGAACAGTGTCATGCTTAAGAGGTTTTACGTCTTCCATAGATGAGAGAAATAAGTCGAAGTCGTTTAATGACATAAGGTACCTCCAAATTATTTATATACGCCATTAATGGTATCTCAGTTCAACCATTTTGTAAGTAAAAAAAAGCCCAAGCAGGGGACTGCTTGGGCATAAATGCTGATAGATGATATAGCCTATTCTATCAATTTATCTTAGGGGAAGATTAACCTTGATTAATATTCAACTGGCCAAATGTGTAGACCTTGAATAAATAAAATGTGTTGATCAACACCAAGCTCATGTTTGATATTACGCTTGATGACATCAGATCTAAACTAAACGATAAAAATAATAAACTACACGCGCTAATCGCTGCAAAACGCAGTAATGTTAGCTGGTTAATAAAAAATGCACCTAGTCCTAGTGCAAGTAACGTTAAGTTTAAAAGCCAATCTAGCTCGTTTAGCATGGTCGTATCTGATCGTGTCTGTGTTGAAAAAGGAGCGCCATTATGGTGATCTTTTACACAGCTTTCAACCAAGTAATTTTAAATTTTCGGATTAGATTTTTTAATCCATTATCAGCTTTTTCATCGCTGCAAAAAATCCATTTTGTTCTGTAACTCGGTACTTCTGACAGGTGTCTGGTTTACGCTTATCTTGGCACAGGTAAATAATGTTGCGGCTTAGGTCTGCACGGGGGCTAAGAGTAGAATCAAATAAGTTTGCACCATAACCAAAAACCCCGGGCCAAAATATACTTTGTGAGACCATACCTAGCTTTTCGTAAGTGATTAACACGGGTTTTGGCGTAATTAGCAGAATTAATACAACTGCTGCGAGTGCATACCACCGTGTTTTGCTTTTCTTAAGTTCTACTTCAGGAGCACTGTGCTGAGCAGCTTGTGCGCGCGCTTGTTGTTGGTTTACTGGTCTTTGGCGCTTTGCTTGTGTTGGTTTCTTTCGTGCAGGAGCTTTACCAAGTAAAGATTGTTTTTTTATTTTATTAGACATAAAGCTTATCTGGCCTTTTAAATATAGGTCTCTATAATGAGATTATAACGAAGTTTTTGATATAATAGTCAAATTCAAATCACTCATAGCTTAAATGCGTTACACTCTACAGTGCAATGAGTGTTTATCTTCATAGTTTAAGAGGAATAGTATGGATACGCAGCTTTCAATTCTAATTGTGGACGACGTAGGTACGGTCCGCAGTTTTCTAAATCAAACATTAATGCACCTTGGTATCGATAATGTACGTGAAGCTTCTACAGCCGCACAGTGTTTAAGCGCATGTAAAGAGAAAGAGTTCAATATAATTTTTCTAGATATTGAATTACCCGATGGAGATGGTAAAGAGATTATCACGCAAATAAATGAAATTTCGCCCGAAGCGAATGTCGTGATGGTTTCGGCTCATTCAACAGTAGAAAACGTTAAAGAAGCAATTGAAAAGGGCGCTAAAGGATTTGTAGTAAAACCGTTTACACCTAAGAAAATTGCGGCAATGCTGAAAAAGTTTTACCCAGAACTAGAAATTGTTTAGCTAATTAACTATTGGGGTATTTAGAAAAGTGCCTTGTTAAATTACAAACAAAAAAAAACCGGCAAAAGCCGGTTTTTCATATTCATCAAAAACAAATTATAGCGCTTTGATTTTAGCTGCTAAACGGCTCTTATGACGAGCTGCTTTGTTCTTGTGGATTAGACCTTTAGTTGCGTAACGGTCTAGGATAGGTGTTGCAACAGCGAATGCCGCTTGTGCAGCTTCTTTGTCGCCCGCTTCAATTGCAGCAACTACTTTTTTGAAGTAAGTACGCATCATTGAACGACGGCTTGCGTTATGTTGACGATTTTTTTCGCTCGTAATAGCGCGTTTTTTTGCAGACTTGATGTTAGCCAAGGTTTGCTCCTAACAATCTTAAAATAAGCTTAATTTAAAGGCCGTGGAATATGCCTGTTTTTATCATGAATGTCAACGAAATTTTGACATCTCAAGAAAAACTGCTCCTTATAACGAACATCAATTTGCCGCTTTAGCAGTTAATATCGCCATTGTAACAAAGGGTCGGGTTCGAGCCTAGTGCTTTAAAGATATTTTAGGCATAATCGCCCATCTTAGAAGTTTTTTGATAATGGGTTTAAGGTGGCAAAAGGATTATTTCGTTCTGGGATGATTGTTAGTGCAATGACGATGATCTCGCGTATTTTAGGGTTAGTAAGAGATGCGGTTGTGGCGAATCTCCTAGGTGCCAGTGCTGCTGCGGATGTGTTTTTATTTGCCAATCGAATTCCTAATTTCCTAAGACGCTTATTTGCTGAAGGAGCCTTTGCCCAAGCATTTGTGCCGGTTTTATCTGAGATAAAAGAACAACAAGGCGATGATAAAGTCCGGTTGTTTGTGGCTCAAGCAGCCGGTACGTTAGGAACTATTTTATTAATTGTTACCCTGTTCGGAGTTATTGCTTCTCCAGTTATAGCGGCCTTATTTGGAACTGGCTGGTTTATTGATTGGTGGCAAGGAGGCGAAAATGCCGAGAAGTTCGTACTGGCCAGTGCACTGTTAAAACTGACTTTCCCTTATTTATTTTTCGTGAGTTTGGTTGCCCTGAGCGGTGCGGTCATGAACGTCTATAATCGCTTTGCTGTTGCAGCGTTTACACCTGTGCTGTTGAATATATCGATTATTAGCTGCGCAGTTTTATTGCACGATAAATTTTCAGTTGGGGCTTATGCCCTTGCCATTGGCGTATTTGTTGGGGGGGTAGTGCAGTTACTGTTTCAGTTGCCATTTTTGTACCGTGCCCGTATGCTGAGCCGCCCAAAATGGGGCTGGCAAGATGAAAACGTTAAAAAAGTGCGAAAACTCATGCTACCAGCCTTGTTTGGCGTGTCTATCAGTCAAATAAACCTGTTGCTCGACACCATGATTGCCTCAATGTTGATGACCGGTTCTATCGCGTGGCTTTACTACTCAGACCGTTTAATTGAGTTTCCTCTTGGCTTATTCGGTATCGGTATCGCGACGGTAATTTTACCCGCATTGTCTAAGCTACATAGCACTAAAAGCACAAAAGATTTTCAGCTAACCCTGGATTGGGGGGTGAGATTTGTTATTTTCTTAGGCTTGCCTGCTATGTTTGGTTTAATGGTGATAAGCCCGCTCATTATTACGGTTTTATTTGATCATGGTGCATTTCAGGACGGTGAAATTGATCATGTAAAAGCGGTAAGTTACGGTGTCATGGCCTACTCAGTTGGACTGGTTAGCTTTATGTTAATCAAGGTGTTAGCACCGGGCTTTTATTCGCGTCAAGATACTAAAACCCCCGTAAAAATTGGTATTAAAACACTGGTGTTAAATATGGTGTTTAACATTATGCTAGCTCCATTTATTGGCTATTTGGGGTTAGCGTTAGCAACCGCGATGTCGGCCAGTTGTAATGCCTATTTGTTGTATCATCAACTACGTAAAGAAGGCGTTTATCAGTTTTCTGCGATGAGCCTTGGTTTCACCTTTAAGTGTTTGTTTTCAAGTTTATTAATGGCCGCATCTGTATGGTATGTGGGCCAGCAATTTGCCTGGAAAGCATGGCACTTTACTGAGCAAGTGCTGCTGTTGAGTGGATTATTAGTGCTGGCGGTTTTTGTTTACTTTGCGGCCTTATTCATTCTAGGTGTGCGACTAAATACGATAAAAAGTGTTGCAACTACTGAATCAAACTAAAAAAAAGATTATAATCGGCGCTTCAAGCCCGATATCAATGTTTTGGGCTCGCTGATAAAGGCAAAAAGGTGGCATGGAGTTAATTAGAGGTATTCACAATATTCGCGCGCAGCATTATGGCTGTGTGTTGACCATTGGTAATTTTGATGGCGTGCACTTAGGTCATGCAGAAGTGATTAAAGGCTTGCTGCAAGACGCAGAAAAGCATCAATTGCCAAGTACCGTGATGTTATTTGAGCCTCAGCCACAAGAGTTTTTTGCCAAAGATAATGCACCCGCGCGTTTAACTCGACTACGTGATAAGCTCAGTTTGCTTGCTAAATTAGGCGTGGAACGAGTGATTTGTATTAGCTTCAATCAGCAATTTGCCAACATGGAAGCAGAACAGTTTGTCAGCCAAGTACTGGTTGAAAAGCTAGGCGTTAAAGCATTAACTGTTGGTGATGACTTTTGTTTTGGCAAACGTCGTCGTGGAGATTTTGCGTTACTAAAAACCATGGGCGCTGAGCTGAACATGGATGTGAAAAGTACTGCAAGTTTTCGCAGACTCAATGATAGAGTAAGTAGTACCCTTATTCGCCATGCGCTTGCTGCAGGGCAATTGGAAGATGCAAAAACCATGTTAGGTCATGGTTATGCGATTTCTGGACGTGTTATTCATGGCTGGGCGAAAGGTCGTGAATTAGGGTTTAGAACAGCCAACATAGCACTAAAACGCCAAGTATGCCCTGTAAATGGGGTATTTGCGGTAAGAGCAAAAGTGGGTGATAAAGAATTATATGGGGTTGCAAATATTGGCAACAAACCCACATTCAATGGGACACGCGCATTGTTAGAAGTCCATCTTTTCGACTTTGCGCAAGACATTTACGGACAATTTATGCACGTGGAGCTAATTAAAAAGCTTCGCGATGAGAAAAAATTCGAGACATTAACACAACTGACGGCGCAGATTGCAGATGATGTAACCGCCGCTAAGCAGTGTTTTGGTTTAAATTAGGTAGCCGATACGGAAAGTAGGATTAATGAGCGACTACAAACATACTTTGAATTTACCGGAAACAGCGTTTCCAATGCGCGGCAATTTGGCACAACGTGAACCAAAGATGCTTAAGACATGGTATGAAGACGATCTTTACGGTCAAATTCGCAGCGCTAAAAAAGGTAAAAAAACCTTCATTTTGCATGACGGCCCTCCGTATGCAAACGGTGATATCCATTTAGGCCACTCGGTAAACAAAATTCTTAAAGATATTATTGTTAAGTCAAAAACCTTGTCTGACTTCGACGCACCTTACGTGCCGGGTTGGGACTGTCACGGTTTACCAATTGAATTAATGGTTGAAAAGAAAGTAGGCAAGCCAGGCGTGAAAGTGTCTGCTGCTGAGTTCCGTGAAAAATGTCGCGCATACGCCAAAAAACAAGTCGAAGGTCAAAAAACAGACTTTAAACGTCTTGGTGTATTTGGTGACTGGGACAAGCCTTACTTAACAATGAACTTTGACTTTGAAGCGAACGCAATTCGCGTGCTTGGTCGCATCATTAAAAATGGTCACTTACACAAAGGTGCTAAGCCTGTTCACTGGTGTACAGATTGTGGTTCAGCACTAGCTGAAGCGGAAGTTGAATACCAAGATAAACAGTCTCCAGCAATCGATGTACGTTTTCAGTTTGCTGATCAAGATGCTGTAATCAATGCGTTTGAACTTGCTGAAGGCCATGAAGGTATAGGTGCAGTTAGTACAGTGATCTGGACGACAACACCGTGGACATTACCAGCTAACCGTGCAGTAGCAGTTCACGAAAAGCTTGAATATGCCCTTGTTCAAATTGATGATGAAGGTGCACAGCAACGTCTAATTTTAGGTTCTGAGCTAGTTAAAGATGCTATGGACCGTTATGGCTTCAAACATTACCACGTACTCGGTTATGTAAAAGGTGCCGCACTTGATAACTTACAGGTTGCTCACCCGTTCTATGACTTCACAGTGCCTGTGATTGTGGCTGATCACGTAACGACTGATTCTGGTACTGGTGTTGTTCATACTGCACCTGGTCATGGTCAAGAGGATTTCGCGGCAGGTCTTGCTTATGGTTTAGAAGTAGCTAATCCGGTTGGTGCTAACGGTGTTTACTTACCTGACACACCAATGTTTGCAGGTCAGCACGTATTTAAAGCGAATGCGAGCGTTATTGACGTATTAACTGAAAACAATGCGTTATTGCATCATCATGCGCTTACGCACAGCTACCCACATTGCTGGCGTCATAAAACACCTATTATCTTCCGTGCTACGCCACAGTGGTTCGTAAGTATGGACCAAGCTAACCTTCGTCAAGATTCATTAAACGAAATCAAAAAGACTGAGTGGTTACCTGAGTGGGGCGAGAGCCGCATTGCAAACATGGTTGAAGGCCGTCCTGATTGGTGTATTTCACGTCAACGTACATGGGGTGTGCCAATTGCATTATTCGTTGATAAAGACACGGGTGCACTTCATCCGAATACACAAGAGCTTATCGAAGAAGCTGCGAAGTTGGTTGAAAAATCAGGTATTCAAGCTTGGTATGACTTAGATCCAGCAACCTTACTTGGTGATGACGCTGAGCAATACATGAAAGTACAAGATACGCTAGATGTTTGGTTTGACTCAGGTGTGACTCACGCATGTGTGGTTGATGCACGTGAAGATTTAACCGGTCCTGCTGATCTTTACTTAGAAGGTTCTGATCAACACCGTGGTTGGTTTATGTCGTCAATGATGACATCGGTTGCTATTAATGGTCATGCGCCATATAAGCAAGTGCTAACACATGGTTTCACGGTTGATGAAAATGGCCGCAAGATGTCTAAATCATTAGGCAACGTAATTTCGCCACAAAACGTGATGAACAAACTAGGTGCTGACATCTTACGTTTATGGGTTGCATCAACTGATTTTACGGCTGAAATGACTGTATCTGATGAAATCTTTAAACGTTCAGCAGACCGTTATCGTCGTATTCGTAACACGAGCCGTTACTTACTTGCGAACTTAAATGGTTTTGATCCTAAAACGGATCAAGTTGCTATTGAAGACATGGTTGAGCTTGACCGTTGGATTGTGGGCCGCGCAGCTGAGCTTCAAGATGAAATCTTAGCGGCTTATGACAAGTATCAAATGCTACTTGTAACGCAAAAGCTAATGAACTTCTGTACTGGTGAGCTTGGTTCGTTCTACTTAGACGTAATCAAAGATCGTCAATACACAGCGAAAAGCGACAGTCATGCGCGTCGTTCATGTCAAACTGCGCTTTATCACATTGCCGAAGCAATGACGCGTTGGATGGCACCGATCTTAAGCTTCACCGCGCAAGAAATTTGGGAAGCATTACCAGGTGATCGTGACAAGTTTGTATTCACTTCAGTATGGTACGATGGCTTGCAAGCCTCTTCACAAGGTAAATTTAGCAACGATGATTGGTTAACAATCCTTAACGTGCGTGATGAAGTAAACCGTGTACTAGAAGCAGCTCGTAAAGAAGAAGTTATTGGTGCAACTCTACAAGCAAACGTAAACATTTATGCAGGTGAAGAGCTAAGCGCGAAGTTAGCTGCATTAGGTGATGAACTGCGCTTTGTACTATTAACGTCAGGCGTAACCGTTGAAACTGTGACAGCACAGCCAGAAGATACGCAAGCTACAGAAATTGATGGCTTATACATTAAAGTTGCTGCAACAACCGCTGAAAAATGTGAGCGTTGTTGGCATTACTGTGATGATGTAGGTGCTGATCCTGCTCACCCTGAGATCTGTGGCCGTTGTGTAAGCAATGTTGATGGCGATGGTGAACAGCGTCAGTTCGCATAGGAGTTGTTTGTGAGCAAACTAGCCGGAAAAAGTGGCTTGGTTTGGTTATGGCTTAGTCTACTACTTTTGGTAGTAGACTATGCGACAAAATCACTTGTCGTTAATACCATGGCCTATCAAGAGTCGATAGATATTCTGCCATTCTTTAACTTCACCTATGTACACAACTATGGTGCGGCATTTAGCTTTTTGAGTGATTCAGGTGGCTGGCAGCGCTGGTTCTTTAGTTTGATTGCAGTGTCGATTAGTGTGCTTTTAGTGTGGTGGTTGAAACGTTTACCTGCGTCTAACAAGGTATTATGTTCTGCTTATGCGTTAGTTTTAGCCGGTGCAATAGGCAATTTATACGACCGAATCGCGTATGGCTATGTTATTGACTTCCTGCATGTATATTACGAAAAATGGCACTTTCCTGTTTTTAATATTGCCGATTGTGCGATTTGTATCGGTGCCGCATTACTTTTATTTGATGCCTTCACAGGCGAAAGTCCTAAGGAGCAACAAGCATGAGCCAAGCTGTAATTGGTGAAAACTCTGAAGTGATCTTTCATTTCTCAATTAAGTTAGAAGATGGCTCAGCAGCCGATTCAACTAAAGTACATAATAAACCTGCAAAATTGCGAATGGGTGATGGCAGTCTGACAGCAAACTTTGAAAAGTGCTTACTCGGTTTAGCGGCTGGTGAAAGTAAGTCATTTGCATTAGAGCCAGAAGATGCATTTGGTCAGCCAAATCCAGATAACATCTACTATGTTGACCGCAGCAAGTTTGGTGCAGACACGCCTGCTGAAGTAGGTAATATTATTGCCTTTACTCAGCCTGATGGTGCAGAGTTACCTGGTCTTGTTCGTGAAGTGCAAGGTGAGTCAGTTACTATTGACTTTAACCACCCACTTGCAGGGCAACGCTTAACCTTTGAAGTCGATATTTTAGAGGTAACAGGTTAATGGATATTTTATTAGCGAACCCACGTGGTTTTTGCGCAGGCGTTGACCGTGCAATCAGTATTGTGGAGCGCGCACTCGATATCTTTGAAAAGCCAATCTATGTGCGTCATGAAGTCGTTCACAACCGATATGTTGTTGATGGCTTGAAAAATCGCGGTGCAGTCTTTGTTGAAGAGCTAGATCAGGTTCCTGACGACAGCATTGTTATCTTTAGTGCGCATGGTGTATCACAAGCTGTTCGAAGCGAGGCAAAGCGTCGTGACCTTAAAGTATTTGATGCAACCTGCCCGTTGGTAACAAAAGTACATATGGAAGTAACACGTGCAAGCCGTAAAGGTACTGAGTGTGTGTTAATTGGCCATCATGGTCATCCAGAAGTAGAAGGTACAATGGGGCAGTACGACAACGAAGCCGGTGGTATTTACTTAGTAGAAACGCCAGAAGATGTTGCAAACTTAACGGTTAAAAACCCTGAGAACCTGTTTTACTGTAGCCAAACAACGTTATCTGTAGATGATACAGCAGATGTGATTGATGCATTACGTACTAAGTTTCCAGCAATTGATGGCCCGCGTAAAGATGACATTTGTTATGCTACGCAAAACCGTCAAGATGCAGTGCGTGACTTAGCTGATAAAGTGGATGTATTGCTTGTAGTTGGGGCTAAAAATAGCTCTAACTCTAATCGTTTACGTGAGCTTGCCGATAAAATGGGCACTACGGCTTATTTGATTGATGATGCAAGTAATGTTGAAGCTGATTGGTTCAACAATGTAAATGCGGTGGGTGTTACTGCAGGTGCATCTGCACCAGAAGTTTTAGTTCAACAAGTTATTGCTCGTCTAAAAGGATTGGGTGGCAATCAAGTTGTTGAAAATCCTGGCGAAGAAGAGAACATAGTATTTGCCGTTCCTGTTGAGCTACGCTAATCTAAGCAAATAGTAGTCAACAGTTAAAAGAGGAGCCCATGAGCAAACAGCCTAATTCAAACGGCTTGCTGATTGCGGCTCTTTTTCAATCTCGTGGTGTCCTTGCCACACTGATCGTCAGCCAAGTCATTGCTATTTTACTCGCCTTTTCACCAATGAGCTTAGGTGATGTTTGGTTACGTCTAGCTATATTTAGCTGCTTTTTACATCTAATTTTTCTTTCAAGCTTGTCGTTACTGTATGTATGCCGGGCTCTACTTACGAAGCTGTCGCACCCTAAACAGTTATTCATTTTGGTATCCACTTTACTGGCATTAACGTCTGTTTTTAGCTGGCTGTTTTTGTCTGTGTTTTCAGATGTGTTCGCTATGGAGTCGAGAGCTAACTTTATTGTCAGTAATTTACTGATCATATTTTTGGTCACCGCGTTGTTCAGCCAATTCCTGCTTATTCATAATCAAAAAGAGCAACAAACGAAAGCGTTAGCGCAGGCTGAACTTGATGCATTACAAGCAAGAATACGCCCTCACTTTTTGTTTAATAGTTTAAACACTGCTGCTGAGCTTACCCATTATGATGCTGAGGCGGCTGAACAAGCAATTTTGGCGCTGGCGGCGCTGTCGCAGGCCGCAATGCGCAGCGGTAAAGCCATAAAGCTTGCTGATGAAATCACTTTATGCCAGCAGTATGTGGCACTTGAACGTTGGCGCTATGGCGAACGCCTAGCATTAAGCTGGAAATTACCTGACGAGTTGCCAGATATCGATATTCCGTGTCTGACAATACAGCCGATTATTGAAAATGCGGTTTTTTATGGCGTAGAGCCAGCAGAGCAGGGCAACATTTCTGTCGAGATGTATCAATCGAACAAAGCTTATACTTTCATTATAACTAACCCTGTAGCGAAGCAAGGGAGCCATTCACGAGCAGGCAACGGTATGGCACTTGAAAACATCCGTCAGCGTTTGTCACTTTTCTATCATCAAAAAGCGCAACTGACTACGACTGTTCGTGATGAGATCTTTAGGGTGAAACTGGTGATACCTAAGAAGAGAAGCGCATGATAAAAATTTTAATTGCTGATGACGAGCCTTTAGCAAGGGCGCGTATTAAACGTTTATTAGCTACCAACGAACTTTGCACAGTTGTAGGTGAAGCCAGTAACGGCGAACAGGTGATTGAACTTTGTAAGCAGCTCCAGCCTGATTTAGTGATGCTAGATATTAATATGCCCAAGCAGTCGGGCCTTGAAGTAGCTGCTGAACTAAAACAGTTTTCGATCCCCCCAGCAGTGATGTTTTTAACAGCGCATCCTGAGTATGCGTTAACTGCATTTGAGCTCGCAGTAGATGGCTATTTAGTTAAACCTGTATCCGAGCAAGCTTTAACAAAAGCAATGGCGCAGCTTAGTAAATTAAACCGAACTCAAGTATTAACACCTGAAAATAACTATATTTGCTATCAACTTGCAGGCGTATTAAGAAGAGTAAATATAGATGATGTTATTTGCTGTATTGCAGAGCAAAAATACACGCGGGTGGTGTTTTTTGAAGGTGAGGCACTTGTTGAGCAAAGTTTAAAACAACTTGAGCAAACCTATCCTCTGCGGCTACTCAGAATTCATCGTAATACACTTGTCAATAAGCAACAAATTGTAAGCCTTAATAGTCCTTCTTCTGGTGGACATACAGTCACGATGAAGCAGTTTAAAGAGCCTTTGTCTGTTAGTCGTCGAGAGCTTAAAAATGTAAAAGCTGTAATGGGTAAATAATAAAAACTCTCAATGCAGCAGCTTATCTCCTAAAGTCCCAGCTTCTTTATTGTTTATTACTTTGCTCTGAAGAAAGTTTCGGTACCGTTTATCGCGCATTATGACCGCTTGTCCATATACAGATTGTTATTTATCTGTGTCGTAATATTCTTATGGTATGTAAAAGTATCAATGAACTTCACCATGATTAAACATTCTGAGCAGAAAGGCTTTACGCTTATTGAAGTGCTTATTGCCTTTGTTATTTTGAGTTTTGGTTTATTAGGTGCCGTGGCCTTACAAGCTAAAGCAAAACAAGCTAGCTTTGATTCAATGCAGCGTGCAGCTGCTGTGGCACTTGGTAATGACATAATCCAACGTATGAGAGCAAATGACTCTTCGGGTTTTGCCGGTTTATACAATGGAGAGTTTAGTAGTCAATCATCAGCCGACAAAGCTCAGGCATGTTTTAACTCCGCTTGTACTGCAAAAAATATAGCTGAGTTTGATAAACAACAATGGATCCGCGCAATTCAAGCTCGTGAAAATACGGGTGCTTTAGATAATGCCACTGTGTGTATAAATAACACCCCAGTCGCAGCAGGAAATGCGAGTGAATTTAATATAAGGGTGGTGATCAGCTGGCAAGGTAGGCAGGAGCAAAAAGCAAATAATGCGACAGCTGCTATTGATTGTGGAACACAAAACGACAAGCGCCGTTTAGTCGTGCTTGAAAGCTACATATACTTAAGGTCATAAGATGAAAAAGCAAACTGGATTTACACTTGTTGAGATGATGGTCGCTTTATTCATTGGCGGCATAGTGCTTGGTGGGGTGATGTTTACTTATTTAAGTATGAAAGTAACAACACGAGACACCATGACGATTGGTGAATTGCAGGAAACAGGTCGGTTAGCTTTAAATATCATGCAGCGTGATATAGAACAGATTGGCTTTTGGGGAACATTCTATGAAGACTCGTTCTCAGATGAAAATACTAATACGGATACTGTAAATAACCCTACAGGTGACTGCTCAGAAGGCCTCAATAATGCGAGCTTCCCTGCTGACAGTGCAACTAGTAATTTTCGCTCGGTTTATGCAGTAGAAACCTCAGATGGTTCTGCGCTTAGTTGTATCAACAATGCAAAGAAAAATACTGATGTTTTACAGATGAAGTTTCTTGAAGGGCTGCAGATCCAACCTAACCAGACAAGCAAAGACTATTACTACTTCATTGCTGAGCAAGAGCGGGCTGAATTTAGAAAAGGTCCAATTTTGGCCGCATCTATCAATGGTAATGCAACTATATGGCGTTATCGACACCATGTTTATTATATTGTTGAAGACTCATTCAAAATAAATGATCAATCAGTTAAAGTCCCCGTTTTACGCCGAAAAAGGTTAACTACTAACCAAAATATGAGAACTGAGAGTGTGATGGAAGGCGTGGAGAATATGCATTTTGTATTTGGTCTAGATACCACGAACAATAGTCGAGTAGATACTTACAAAAGCATAAACCAAATGACAAACAGCGACTGGGAAAATCGAAGAGGCATTTTAACAGTACAAGTTTTTTTACTTGTTAGATCGCTCTTACCGGATTCAAACTTAAAACTAAAAAACCAGACTTACACATTGGGTGAAGATGCCAGTAAGAAAGAGCTGAGTTTCAAAGATAATTTTCGTCGAGCCGTGTTCACAACAACAATACGCTTGAATAATGTTGGAGCAAATTTATGGCGCATCTAACCTTGTATAGGAAACAACAAGGGGTGGTGTTAATCGTTGCTTTGATCATGGTGGTGGCGGTTACGGGGATTGCAGTAACTCTGTTAAGCAGCAGTAGTGTTGATATAAAAATTACTAATGCAGCTCAAGAGCGGGGAGTAGCTGAAAACGTGTTAATAGGTGATGTACAAAATATTATAGCAAATGAAGCTCGTGCGCGAGGTAACAGCCGCTTTTTCTTAAATAAGGAACAAATTGGTGACGCTGGTATTAACTTAGGTAACCTAGGTGATACTACAAACAGGATGTTTAACAGGAATGAAGGCCCTCTGCCATTGAATTGTCCTAGGCGCTTTGACGATACCGAAGGCTTAAAGTGCAATATGATTGAGATAAATTCAGTTATTAAATATGGTTCGAAAAGTAAGCACAACCTCACTATTACAACAGGAATAGCTCAACAAATGCTGAGCTTAAATAGTGATAATTAATGGAGTAAGGCTAGTATGAAAATCAAATTAAGCAGCCTATTTTTTATTTTTTTTAGTGTTATCAGCCCAAGTATTTTTGCTGAAGATATTGATCTATATATAAATTATAAAGTTTCGGAAGACGAAAAGTTACGAATTTTACTCGTTTTTGATACATCAAATAGCATGGCATTCTCTATAGAGACGGGCAGAGTCTGTATGAATAAGGGGAAACTCATACTATGTCCCGAAGGAAGTCGATTAGAAGTCGCACAGGAGGCGATGATTAAATTAATTAACGACAATAGTGATATTGAGTTTGGTTTAATGCGGCTTATTAAAGGCACTGGTGGATATGTTGTTCATGGAATTGGTACAAACCATAAGGCGATTAAAAATACCATAAGAAACTGGGATGTAAATTCTTTACAGGGAGGAACACCCCTTGTTGAAACCATTACAGAAGCGTGGCGATACCTATCGGGCGATGAAATATTCTATGCTAATTTAGTAGACCCCGTAGAACGCGATACTTCTATAGAACAAAGTGGTAAGTATATTTCTCCTTTCAAACAGAATTCAGGTGATCCAATTCGTTGCGATAATAGCGTTAATATCATTTTGATGACAGACGGTGAGCCTTATTGGGATTTTAATCAAGATGACTTTATTAAACGCTTGTACAAAAGTATTTATGGTACTGAACCAGGAGCAGTTGGGAAGAGTTATTTACCATCAATGGCAACAATTCTTCATGGTAAAGAGAATGAAAAAAGGGATATTTACCCTGCAACAAGTGTTGTAGATGGCGCAAATGTTTACACGATAGGTTTTGGTAAAGGCTTAGCCAAAAACGCAGGAGATATTTTACAGGCGACTGCTGATAATGGTGGTGGTGACTATATTTTCGCAGACTCTCCAGAAGCGCTAAGAGAGGCATTTTCTTATGTTGTCAACAATATTAGAAAGGTTAACTCAACTTTTTCTTCGCCAGCGGTAGCATCAAATAATTCAGATAAATTATCACACCGTGATGCAGTATATTTTCCAATGTTTTTGCCTTCAAATCATGCTCGTTGGAGAGGAAATCTGAAAAAGTTAAAAGTTTCAAATGGTGTAATTATCGGTGCGGATGCTAAACCTGCTCTTGATAGTAATGGCGCAATTTTATCTAAAGCTAAAACATATTGGCAATCAAATGAGAGTCTAAAAGCAGATGGTGGGTTTGTTGATAAAGGAGGTGTTAATTTATTTTTATCAACCCAATCGAGTATCCCTAATAAAGACAGGAAGGTTTTGACAAATGTTTCTGGTGGTCGAATGCTTCCATTTACTGACTATAGAGTCATTATCCATTACGGAAATCGTTTTAAAGCCGCTGAAGATTTTGAGTCTGATCCAGATGAAGTGTTTGATCTTATAGACTGGTCTAGAGGCCGTGATGTTGATGATGAAAATCAAGACGGCCTTACTAATGACACTCGACATGATATTTTTGGAGATGTATTGCATTTTAAACCTGCCACAATAGATTATGGGAATGATGATGTACGCATACTTGTGGGCACTAATGCAGGCTATTTACATATGTTTCAGGATAAAAATGATGTATTGAGTGAAAGCTGGGCATTTATACCAAGAAGTTTATATAAAATTATTAAGCCATTAAGAGATAAAGAAAAACGAAGTAAGGTGTATGGGGTAGATGGCCCAATCTCAATATTCTTTGATGACAAGAATAGCGACGGTGTTGTTAATGGTGCTGATAGGGTGTGGGCATTTTTTGGTTTAAGACGGGGTGGTAATGAATATTATGCACTCAATATTACAAACCCTAATTCGCCGAAGTTAATGTGGGGTGCTCCCATTGTTGGTGGCGCTGCAGGTTTTAAAGAGCTGGCGCAAAGTTGGTCTAAACCAAAGGTTACCTTTATTAATCTTAAAGGCTATGAAAATAGACCTGTTCTGATTTTTGGTGCGGGTTACGACACTAACAAAGATAATTCTATCTCAGCAGACTCAATAGGTCGAGGGTTGTATATTGTTGACGCAGAAACAGGTAAAAGATTATGGGCGTTAACAAACTCAGAAGGTGGCTTTAAAGGTGAGCATAGTATAGCTTCAGACATACATTTACTTGATTCTGACTATGATGGATATACAGACCGATTGTATGCAAGTGACACAGGTGGTGGTATTTGGCGAGTAGATTTAGCTACAAATGACTCTCGTAACTGGACGCACTATCAACTGGCAAAGTTAGGCAATAACAACCGTCGATTTTTTTATGAGCCTTATGTATCTAGAACTCTGTTCAGTCAAGTAACAGAAACAACAATCGATGGTGAAAAAACTTTTTCAAGAATTGATACCCCTTTTGATGCGGTACTTATTGGTAGTGGAGATCGTACTGATCCTTTAAATTTAAAAGTGAGTGACAAACTCTACATGATCCGTGATGCAAATACTGTAACTCGCAGCTTCAAAAATAGCGAGATACCCGAGACAATTAAACAAACAGATTTAATGAATGTTAACAGTGATCCTTTTTCAAAAGTGACTGATAATATACATGACTTTCAAGAATTAGAAGTAGACCTAGCTGGTAAAGATGGGTGGTTTTTCAATTTAGGGTGGGGAGAAAAAGCCACAGCCAAAGCAACTGTAATTGGTGGGATTGCATATTTTACTACTCATAAACCAGATACAAGCTCAAAGTCACGTTTTGAATGCTCTATTGCTGCTGGCCAAGGCTACCTTTATGCTTTTCATCTTCATTACGGAACAAAAGTTTACGATTGGTGGAGGAGCCCAACTGCTTCAGAATTACCCGATACACCGACAATGTATGTGAAAGATGGAAAAGTTTACCTATTTCCATTACCTCCAAAAGATATAAATTGCATTGAAGATTGTGAGAAAATAGAGGTTGGATCTATTAATGGCCCAATGCCGACGATTGATGAAAATGGAAAAGTTCAATTATATGATAAAGAACCTCTTAAATTAAAAGTCAAACAAAGCTATATATATAAACTAGAGAGGAATGATAATAGCTTGTAGTTATATATTAAAATCTTATTTTCTTATTTCAGATGGCCCAAATTTATTTGGGCTTTTTTTGTTTAAATGGGTTTTTATTAATAATATAAATTTCTTCAATTTTTTAAATTGTAGGCTCTGTTTTTATACCTTTACATTTTCATTCCCTCTTTATGGTTAGCTTATGATTTTATTCTTTTTATACTTCTATGTTCTTGAAAATGTTGGAACTTATTTTTTAAATCGTTGTTATCTCATTGTTTAACATTGCTGATTAACATTTTTGGATTGATATTATATATTTTTTATAATAATCTTGTACTAGTATTAATTTGCTAGCTTTTTATAGTGCTTTTGTTTTTGATAGTTGAATTTTCGCTAAGGGTGTTGGGTGGATATTTTTAAATGGGTTGGTTATGGAAAAAGTTTTAATCAATAGAAATAAAAAATATAGCGTTTCAAGTTTGCATAAACAGCAAGGTATTGTACTAGTTATAGCATTGATTATGGTCGTTGCTGTAACAGGTATTGCTGTTACATTGATGAGTAGTAGTAGTGTAGATATTAAAGTTGCAAACTCAGCCCAAGAGCGAGAAACGGCCGAAAATAGTCTAATTGGTATAGTGCAAAAAGTTATCGCTAATGAAGCGGCAGCAGGTGGCAATAGTGCTTTTTTAATGAAAGCATCTGAAATACCTGAGGGAGGTTTTGATATGGATGATATGGATGGCGCATCTAATACTATGACAAACCTAAATAATGGTGTGCTAGATTTACCATGCCCACGTAAATTTAACTTTACTGCCGGTGTATCATGTAACATGGTCCAAGTTGATACCACTATTACTTATGGCACTAAGAGTAAACATACCTTAACGATCAGCACAGGCGTTGCCCAAGAAATGGCTAGCCTCAATACCGGTGGTTAGTGGAGAAAAGTAATGAATATAGAAAAAATTACTCAACGAATATTGCTAGCTTCATTAGCTGTAATTAGTTTTTTGGGCCACGCCGAAGATATAGAGCTTTATGTCAATCATAATGTTGATCTCGATGAGAAACCTCGCGTATTAATTGTATTCGATACTTCTGGAAGTATGGCCTTCTCAACATCGACTGGTAACAGCTGTGGTTACAGTAATTATTCAGGCTATATCCTTTGTTCTGATAGTCGGTTAGGTGTTGCACAAAGTGCTATAACAAGCTTAGTTGAAGGTAATGACGATATTGACTTTGGCTTGATGCGCTTTAATAGTACTGATGGTGGTTATGTATTATCTGGTATAGGTTCGTCTAGTTCCTTCTTAAAACAAACAATTGCCGCCTTACCTGCAAATGGGGGGACCCCTCTAACAGAAACCCTCTGGGAAGCATATCTGTATATTACAGGACAAAATGTTTTTTACGGTGAAAAAGTTAATGAAGCGCTCAGAGATACGTCAATTGAGAAAAGGAAACAGACAGGTAGTTGGTGGAATCCAAAGTACGACTATACCTATATTTCTCCATTTGATAACTCCGAAGAAGTTAAGCGTTGTGATAACTCGGTCAATATTATTTATATGACCGATGGTGACCCTTCTGCAGGTTCAGATAATCAACAAGATGGAAATATTAGCAATCTTTTTTACTCTCATTTTGGGACCTACCTTTATAACTCAGATAAAATTGCAGGGGTTCTTCTACACAAGTTAGCTCAGATCATACATGGCACCGATGATGTTGAAGTCGACTTAAGGCCAACCACAACGGATATCCATGAAACAGGGCGTGTATATACCATCGGCTTTGGTAGTGGGATGAGTAATAACGGTAAAACTCTACTTTCGGAAACCGCTCGATTAGGCGGTGGCCAGTACCTGCATGCGAATACTTCAGAGCAATTATCCGAGGCATTGAAAAATACAATCACCCAAATCCGTGAAGTAAATGATAGTTTCACTTCACCGTCAATCGCGAGTAACAATGTTGATCAAACCCGTAGCCGCGAATCGATTTACTACGCTATGTTTTACCCTGAAACGGGTGCGCGTTGGCGTGGAAATTTGAAAAAATTAAAAGTGTCTGGTGATCAAATTGTTGATTCAACAGGTAAATCAGCACTTAATGAAGATGGTTTGATTTCTAATAAAGCGAGAACGTTCTGGCTACCAACTAATGAAGAAGCTGATGGAAATACAGTGCAACGTGGTGGCGTAAATCTACATTTAACTAAACTAGCATCGCGAAAGTTATACACAGACGCGGGTAAGCCTAGTCTAGTAGATTTTACAAAAGCAAATGTTTCGAGTGCCTTAGGTGGCGATGAAAAAGCCGCGAAGTTGTTTGGGGTTGATAAGTCACAATTACAAAAAACAATTGATTGGGCGCGCGGGATAGATGTTGATAACGAGGATGGAGATTCTTCATCAGTGGAGCAGCGACAAGATATTTTCGGTGATCCGCTACATTCTAAACCCGTTACAATTGATTATGGTAATGATGACATTCGCATTTTAATTGGTACAAATGCAGGCTTTTTACACTTTTTCCAAGATAAAAAGGACGTTCTTAAAGAAAGCTGGGCATTTATTCCAAGTAGCTTGTACAAAATAATTAAGCCGCTACGAGAGAATCAAGCGAACACTAAAGTATATGGTGTTGATGGTCCAATATCTGTATTTTTCGATGACAAAAATAATGATGGTGTGGTAAATGGGAGTGATCGTGTTTGGGCATTTTTTGGTTTGAGGCGTGGTGGTAATTATTACTATGGCTTAGATATTACAAACCCCGACTCACCAAGTTTACTGTGGAATCAACCTATTGAAGGTGGTTCCGGTGACTTCAAAGAGTTAGGTCAAACTTGGTCTAAGCCTACGGTTACCTATATTAATATGGAAGGCTATAAAAACCGCCCTGTATTGATTTTTGGTGCGGGTTACGACACTAACAAGGATAACGTGATCCGAACAGATGATAACGAAGGCCGCGGGATCTATATTGTTGATGCGCAAACAGGAAATAAAATTTGGGCACTAACTCCAACCGAAAACGGTTTTAAAGGTAAGCACAGTATTGCGGCTGATGTTAGTGTTCTTGATTCGGATTATGATGGCTTTGTTGACCGTTTATATGCAACTGACACAGGTGGTGATATTTGGCGAATAGATATGCCGAGTGAAAAACCAAATAGCTCTGATAGTCCTTGGACTCACTTCAAACTTGCAAGTTTGGGCAGTTCTTTGAGTACACAAGATAGGCGTTTTTTCTACAAACCGCTGATAGCAAGAACTATGTTCAGCAAGGTCACAGAAACAACTATTAATGGGAAAAAAATATTTTCTCGACGAGATACACCCTTTGATGCAGTTTTAGTTGGCAGTGGTAATCGTTCAAAGCCAACTTCAACAGTAACTAAGGATCAACTTTTCATGATTCGAGATATTAATACAGTTACTCAATCTTTTGTAGGTAGTGACGTACCCAAGGTAATTACTCAATCTGATTTAATGAATATGGACTCAGATCCATTTGGTAATGCGCTTGATAATGTCGATAAATTTACCAAGCTAGAAGTTGAACTTGGAGCTTATAAAGGCTGGTATTATAACCTTCCGTCAGTGGGAGAAAAATCACTTGCTGCGAGTACAGTTATAGGGGGGGTTGCCTATTTCACAAGCTATACCCCTGCTTCTGCAACCGAGACAACTAACCAGTGCTCGTTAACTGGTGGCTCAGGAAGCGTATATGCCTTTCATTTACACTATGGCACAAAGGTTTACGATAGCCTGAAATTTACTACTTCCAATGATGTTCCGGACACACCTCAGTTGTATTTTGGCGTGGGGAATAGTTGTGTTGATAATAATAATAATGGCTATTGTGATGACTTACCTGATCCTGACAATCCAGATGTCATTAAAGATACTGAAGAAAAAGTCGAAGAGTTAAGTCAATTTCTAACAATTGGGCCTGGTATTAAGGGGCAAGAAAACCCATTTAAGGTTCAAGAAATCTTAGGTCCAAGTATAACAGTTGAAGACGGTAAAATTAAGCTTGTTAGTGATGCAGTGCCTATTGGCTTTGGCTTTAAAACACAACAAACTTTCATCTACAAGCAAGAGCGAAACGATAATAGCCAATAAAGCACTAAGCGAATGCTCTGCCTTAGGTGTTAAGGCAGAGCATGTGGTAGCGATTTGAATACTCGCCTTAATTGCATAATTATTGTTAGCCATCTAAGATAAGAACAAATAGGGGTAATTCCTGTAAAAAACAATCATATAGGTTTTTAAAAAATGAACTTTATAAGAACAAAGGGTCATAACGGTTTTACGCTAATCGAGCTGATGATTACTGTAGCTATCTTAGGGATCATCGCGAGCATTGCTATTCCTAGTTATTTTGAGCACGTAAAACGTACTGCTCGAACTGAGGCAATTACTTCGTTATTAGATGCAGCTAATAAGCAAGAGCAGTATTTTGTCGATAATCGAGAATATACAAGCACAATTGCTGATTTAGGTGTTTCTAGTACTACAGAAAATAACTTTTATACCATTAGTGTCGAGGTAGATAATGACGCAGGTACATTTATATTTAAGGCAACACCTGAGTCTGGACCGCCGTTACAGGATAGCGAGTGCAAAACTTTATCTATTTCTGATACGGGTTTAAAAACGTCAACAGGGTCTGCTGATTCAAGCACATGTTGGGGTAAATAAGCTTTATCAATTATCAGTTTGGCATTTATCAGTATCAATTAACCTGACCCGTCCAAATGGACTAACGCTTATAGCAAGCCCTTTGAGGCTTGCTTTACTATATTCTGGGCAGTAGATAAAAGTACCATTACCTAGCCCCATCGGCATACCTGCTGGGCTAAATGTGACTGAATGACGCGGATAAGTCAGCATATCAAATTTATTAATCGCTTCGATTTCCATTAACTTGGTATCACCACTTTCAAATACACCTAGCACGCCTCTGTCTACAAAAATGGTTAACGATTTGTGCCATATAGCTTTGTTGCATCTGTTATGTTTTAAGGCGCAGAAGGTGACATAGGCATCATTTGTTTGCGCTTTTAGGCGAGTAAACTGCAGCGCTCTTTTCACCGTTTGCATGTTGCTTTCTAAACGGTTTTTAGCTAGAAGTGGCTTATATTCAAATAAGGCGATATGCAGCAGGAGTGATAAAATTGATAGCACTACGAGGCTTTCAATTAACGTCGCTCCATTGAGGCTGCGCAGAGTTGTAAATGCCTTCATCCTTGAAGACTCCAAAATTGCGACTGTTTATTTAACTATAATTCGAGAGTGTGGGCTGTCAATTTACCAAGCTTAATTACAGCCATCTGTCGTAGTACCAATATATAAAGCAGTCCCTGAGGTAAGTACTTCTAGTTGTTTGTTATTATCGTCATCAGCTTTTGAAGGGCAGTAAGTGAACTTTCCTTGACTTGACGTGAGCATACCGCTGGTATCAAAAATAATAGAATTATCTCCAGTGAAATTTAACTGACTGCTTTCTGGAACTTCTTCCATGACTCTTAAAATGATATCGCCAACTCTTGGGTTATAAACGCCATTTTGATTCGAATCGAAAAAGACGAATACAGTACCTTGGCTCCAATCGTTTAAACATGGAACTCGTCTGTTAGTTTCAACTCTTGAAGTGTTGCCACTACAAACAACAATAATTGCATCACTACTTGTTGCTTTTGCGCGTGCAAAACTGAGTGTGCGTTTTAACTCTAACAAATAGCTCTCTGCACGGTCATTTTCAAGCATGTCTGAGCTATCCCATAGTGCTATTAGTGCAACGATACCCACAATGGCAAGCGTGACCATTAGCTCTAATAATGTAAAACCCCGTTGTAATGATTTCATTGTTGTCTCTATTTTGAATCACTTTGTTTAATAATATCATGATTGCTGATTTAATCACCGTAATTCATAGCTTTGTTTGCCATCAGCAATGGGATTGTCTAAAATCGAGGCAATCGAGAAATAATAAGTAATCCGAAATGAAAAAAATCGAAGCAATTATTAAACCATTTAAGCTTGATGATGTGCGCGAAGCATTATCAGATGTGGGCATCACAGGTATGACGGTAAGCGAAGTAAAAGGCTTTGGCCGTCAAAAAGGACACACCGAGCTTTATCGCGGTGCTGAGTATATGGTGGACTTTTTACCTAAGGTAAAATTAGATATCGTATTAAGCGATGAAGATGTTGACCGTGCTATCGATGTTATCGTTAAAACATCGCAAACAGGTAAAATTGGTGACGGTAAAATCTTTGTCACTGACGTTGAGCGTGTCGTACGTATTCGTACCGCTGAAGAAGATGAAGACGCGATTTAATTCCAACTGAAACTCACACCTTGAGGTGGTTTGGGTATATTCAACCGCAAACATTAAAAAAGGCGCCTAAGGCGCCTTTTTTGCTTTTAGTCTATTTTAACGCTTGTTAGCTTCTCGCGTTGCTTTAGCATGTTCACTTAGCTCAGGTAAGCCAAGCTTGTTATAGCTTTTTTCCATGATCTCCAGTGCTTGATCAAGGTAGCTGCTTTGTGAGTAGTGCTCAACCACATATTTACCACGGTTTGCTGCAGCAAGGTACGCCTCTCGCTCATAGTAGTATTCTGCAACTTTTAACTCGTAGCGCGCCATTTTATTAAGTAGCCATACTAAACGCTTTTTCGCTTCTGGTGCATAAGCACTGTTAGGAAAACGTTTTAAAAGCGTTGATAAATCAGTAAATGCGACACGAGTACGGTTTGCATCTCTGTCGGCACGGTCTACACCAAAATACTCTTGGAATGCGTTTTCATCGGCTTTGATGTTTACCAAGCCACGCATGTAGTACATGTAATCTAAATCTTTGTGGTTTGGGTTTAAGCGAATAAAACGGTCGATTGTTGCGAGTGCTTGCTCAGTATTACCTGCTTGATAATGCGCATACACTAAGTCCATTTGTACTTGTTTTGATAAAGGACCAAAAGGGTAGCGAGAATCAATCGCACTTAATAGCTCAATTGCACGCGCATATAAGCCAGAATCTAATGTTTGTTTTGCATCTTCATATAAAGCTTGCGCAGATTTATTAGGAACGCGTTGGATATCTTCTTGATCCGGTGCTGATGAACAGGCACCTAAGCCAAGTACAGATACTGAAAAAACTATGGCGAACGCACGTTTCCCTATTTTATTTATCATTTTATTTCTTACCTTCGATGTCTTCGGCTAGGCCAAGTGAGGAAAACCGAGTAAACTATACGTATTATATTAAAGCGATTCTAACCCAGTCGAGCACAGCTTGCACTGGTAAATTGGGTAAAGTTACTAATGTCAGAGCAAATTTCTCTCCAAGCCGAGGTTCCAATTGACCTTGGCGGTAAACGTCTAGACCAAGTATTAGCGCAATTGTTCCCTGATTATTCTCGATCACGTATAAAAACGTGGATTTTGGATGATAAAATCACTGTAAACGGCGAAATATTAAACACGCCGCGCGAAAAACTACTCGGTGGCGAAATGGTGAGTGTAGAAACAACCATCGAAGCCCCTCGTGAATATGAGGCACAAAATATCAAATTAAACATCGTTTATGAAGACGATGATATTTTGGTAATTAATAAACCAATGGGATTAGTCGTTCATCCAGGTGCGGGTAACCCAGATGGCACGGTATTAAATGCTTTGCTACACCATTACCCAGACATCATTAATGTGCCTCGTGCGGGTATTGTGCATCGTCTAGATAAAGACACCACAGGTTTAATGGTAGTGGCGAAAACTATTCCGGCACAAACACATTTAGTGTCTGCGTTACAAAAGCGTGAAAACTTCACTCGTGAATACGAAGCAATTTGTAATGGCACAATGACTGCTGGTGGCATGGTTGAAAAACCAATTGGTCGTCATGCAACAAAACGTACCCACATGGCCGTTCATGAAATGGGCAAACCAGCGGTTACGCATTACCGTGTTGCAGAAAAGTTTAGAGCACATACACGCTTACGTTTACGCCTAGAAACAGGCCGTACTCACCAAATCCGTGTACACATGGCTTATTTAAACCATCCATTAGTTGGCGATCAACTTTATGGTGGTCGTCCGCGTCCGCCTAAAGGCGCGACACCTGAACTGTTTCAAATGCTACGCGACTTTAAACGCCAAGCATTACATGCTGTTAAGCTATCAATTGCACACCCAATTACGGGTGAGCTAATGACTTGGCAAGCGCCAATTCCAGATGATATGGCTGCAATGACAGAAGCATTACGCGCTGATACTAAAGCAAACCCAAATATCGAGTTTTAAGCGTTATGATCACACCAGCATGGACAGCCCCAAATACAGTTAGCGCACTTAGCACCATCCGACAGGGCGGTGTTTCAGTTGCACCCTTTGATAGTTTTAATGTGGGTTTACATGTTGGTGATGATGAGCAAGCCGTGCTTGCAAATCGCGCCTTACTTACAAATCAGCTGCCGAATCCTGCTGTGTGGTTAAACCAAACACATAGCAGTGATGTAATCGTGATTGATGAGCAGTCTGATTTAAGCCAAGTACGCGCTGCTGATGCGCTTTACACCCGTTTAGTGAAGCAGCCTCTTGCAATAATGACCGCAGACTGTTTGCCGGTACTACTTTGCTCGAGTTCAGGGGATGAAGTCGCAGCTGTCCATGGTGGCTGGCGTGGTTTAGCGCAAGCTATATTGGCAAACACGGTTTCGCATTTTCAAGCGCCAGCAAACGATATTATTGCTTGGTTAGGCCCTGCTATTGGTCCTTCGCAATTTGAAGTCGGGCAAGACGTTAAAGATAGCTTTTACTTACAAAACCCTGTGCATCAACAAGCCTTTACAGCCAAACATGAAAAATACATGGCTGATATCTACTTACTGGCACGTCAGCAACTGGCACAATTAGGCGTGGTTAAAATATATGGTGGTGAGTACTGTACTGTCACTGATAAATCACAGTTTTTCTCTTATCGCCGCGACGGACAAACAGGCCGAATGGCTAGCTTGATCTGGCGCAATTAATACGCCTTTATACGCATTTTATACGATTAAATTTTCTTCTTTTACTTGAACAAATCACTAAGCATACCCATTAATTAAGCAATTAGATTTTTTAATAGGTAAACCCTTATGCGTTTAGATAGATTTACAAGTAAATTTCAATCTGCGCTTTCAGATGCGCAGTCATTAGCACTTGGGCGCGATCATCAATTTATTGAGCCTGTGCATTTAATGTATTCATTGCTTCAGCAAAATGGTTCAAGTGTGCGTGCGTTACTTGCACAAGCAGGTGTTAGTGCTGACGAATTAAATACCAAGTTATCCCAAGAAATCGAAAAACTGTTTAAAGTTGAAGGCATTGGTGGCGATGTTCAGCTGTCAAATAA
Organism: Pseudoalteromonas simplex; assembly: GCF_015278155.1. NCBI lineage: Bacteria > Pseudomonadati > Pseudomonadota > Gammaproteobacteria > Alteromonadales > Pseudoalteromonadaceae > Pseudoalteromonas > Pseudoalteromonas simplex. The sequence continues at coordinate 689,561 of NZ_JADILN010000002.1, read as the reverse complement.
CCTGATTTCGTTAATTAACTTATGCGATAAATATGCTCAAAAACGAAAAGATAAATTCATTTCGAGTGAGTTATTTGTCCTTGCCGCGTGTGATGATAAAGGCCCTTTAGGCGACATTTTTAAAGCACTTAATATTACTTCTAGCAAGATTGAATCTGCAATTGAAGCCATTCGTGGCGGCCAAAAAGTAGAAGACCCAAATGCTGAAGAAACTCGTCAGGCATTAAAAAAATTCACTATCGATTTAACTGAGCGAGCAGAGCAAGGTAAGCTTGATCCCGTTATTGGCCGTGATGACGAAATTCGTCGTACTATCCAAGTATTACAACGCCGTACTAAAAATAATCCGGTGTTAATTGGTGAGCCGGGTGTAGGTAAAACGGCAATTGCCGAAGGCCTTGCGCAACGAATTATCAATGGAGAAGTACCTGAAGGCTTAAAAAACAAGCGAGTATTATCGCTTGATTTAGGTGCTTTGGTTGCGGGTGCTAAATACCGTGGTGAATTTGAAGAGCGTTTAAAATCAGTATTGAATGAACTTGCCAAAGAAGAAGGTCAAGTCATCCTTTTTATTGATGAAATTCATACTATGGTAGGCGCAGGTAAAACAGACGGTGCAATGGATGCGGGTAATATGTTAAAGCCTGCACTTGCCCGTGGTGAGTTACATTGCGTGGGTGCCACAACCCTTGATGAGTATCGTCAATACATCGAAAAAGATGCGGCACTTGAGCGTCGTTTCCAAAAAGTGTTTGTTGATGAACCATCGGTTGAAGACACCATTGCGATTTTACGTGGTTTAAAAGAGCGTTATGAGCTGCATCACTCAGTTGATATTACCGATCCGGCTATTGTTGCTGCGGCGCAGTTGTCGCACCGTTACATCAGCGATCGCCAACTACCAGATAAAGCAATTGATTTAATTGACGAAGCGGGTTCTTCAATTCGTTTGCAAATTGACTCAAAACCAGAGTCTTTAGATAAGCTAGAACGTCGTATTATTCAGTTAAAACTGGAAGACAATGCGCTGGCGAAAGAAAAAGACGAAGCGAGTCAAAAGCGCCGCACCGAAATGCAAGAGCTGATCACTGAACTTGAAGCTCAATACCGCGAGCTAGACGAAGTGTGGAATGCCGAGAAGGCCTCATTGCAAGGCACGCAAGTTATTAAAGCTGAGCTTGAGCAAGCGCGCCTTGATTTAGAAGTGGCACGTCGTGCTAGTGATTTACAGCGCATGTCTGAACTACAATATGGTCGTATACCTGAGCTTGAGCGTAAACTCGACCTTGCTTCGCAAGCTGAAATGCAAGAAATGAGCTTGCTTAAAAACCAAGTAGGTGAAGACGAAATTGCGGAGATTTTATCGCGCTGGACAGGCATTCCGGTATCGAAAATGCTGCAAGGTGAACGTGAAAAACTACTGCAAATGGAAGATCAATTACATCACAAAGTGATTGGTCAAGATGAAGCCGTTGTCGCTGTTGCGAATGCAATTCGTCGCTCTCGCGCTGGGCTTGCTGATCCAAATCGCCCAATCGGTTCATTTCTATTCTTAGGCCCAACAGGGGTGGGTAAAACTGAGCTGACAAAAGCACTAGCCAGCTTTATGTTTGACACTGAAGATGCCATGGTGCGCATTGATATGTCGGAGTTTATGGAGAAACACTCGGTGGCACGTTTAGTCGGTGCACCTCCGGGTTATGTTGGCTATGAAGAGGGCGGCTATTTAACTGAAGCTGTACGCCGTCGTCCGTATTCAGTCATTTTATTGGATGAGGTCGAAAAAGCGCACCCTGATGTATTTAACATCTTACTGCAAGTGCTTGATGATGGCCGCTTAACAGATGGTCAGGGTCGCACCGTTGATTTTAAAAATACGGTGATCATCATGACCTCTAACTTGGGTTCAGATATTATCCAAGAGCAAGCGGGTTCAAATGATTATGCCGGGTTGAAAGAAAAAGTGATGGGTGTATTGGTCAGTCAGTTCCGCCCTGAGTTTATTAACCGCATCGACGAAACCGTGGTATTCCACCCACTTGCTAATGAGCACATTAAAGAAATTGCTGATATTCAGTTAAGTAAGCTACGTGAGCGATTAACTGAAAAAGGCTACATTCTTGAAGTTACAGATGCAGCTTTAGACCGCATCGCAGAAAGTGGTTTTGATCCTGTGTATGGTGCAAGGCCTTTAAAACGTGCTATTCAACATACCATTGAAAACCCATTAGCACAGCGATTATTAGGTGGTGATTACCAGCCAGGTGCCATCATTCATATTGATGCTGATGAGAATGGACTTGTTTTCTCGAGTCGCTAATTTGCCTAAAAAACAAAAGCCGCATCATTTATGATGCGGCTTTTTTGTATTAATCAGCTTTAAACTTTAAAGGTTAACAGCATATCGTTAACTTTTCGTGAGCCTTCAACAAGCCCCGCTGCATCTTTAGCCACATTGTAGCTAAGCTTTAAGTTCTCTTCGCTGTGTCCTTTTATGCTTTCTACATTTTCGCGAATATCGGTGCTGACAACTTGTTGTTCCTCAGCAGCCGTCGATATCTCAGTCGCAAGGCCTGATATTTCATCAATTTGCGCGAAGATGCTCGCTAGCTCAGTTTGAGTGTGAGCAGTCGTATCAACACAACTATCTGCTTGCGCTTTAGTTGATTGCATCACTTTAGACCAGCTAAATAAAGTATCTTGAATTTCTTTAATTGAGCTGTGTATTTGTGCTGTCGCATTTTGAGTACGTGAAGAAAGTGCGCGTACTTCATCTGCTACAACCGCAAAACCACGGCCATGCTCACCTGCACGTGCTGCTTCAATGGCGGCATTCAGCGCTAATAAGTTTGTTTGTTCAGCAATGCCTTCAATCTCACTCATTACTTGGCCTATTTTGTCAGCTTCACTAGCAAGAGAGTTAGCAGTAGTGGCAGCTTGCTCTACTTGGTTAGCTAGATCAGACACCATGCTACTGTTATCTTCAATATGCAGTTTGATATCGTTACAGCTTTGATAAGTTGTCTTAACCTTATCAGCTGTATGATGAGTATTAGCAGAAATTTCGCCAATCGTTGCGCTCATTTGCGTCATTGCTGTGGCAATATCACTCAAACGTTGACTTTGTGCAGCAATGCCTTGCTCAGTTAGTGACGATTGTTTATCTAAGCTGGTGGCAATATTTTTAAACGAGTAAGTAGAGTCTTTAACACGACCGAGCACCGTTCTGAGCTTTGCAAACAGCATTTGCTGATTAAAGGCAGCAATGCTAAATGGATGTGATCCTGAATAGACATACCTTGATACTGAATCAAACTCTGCACGTTGCTGCTTTAAATGGCTAGGCGTAACAACCAGTTCGTCATAATTTAGAGCAAAAAGTAGCGCTATAAGCGTACATGCGGCTAAAGCAATCATCCATGACGCGGCCACAGCTAAAGCAACAATACCTGCAACCAATAAAATCGCAGACACTATTTGTCTTAGTGAAATATTCTCTCGCAATGATGCGATTGATTTACCATCATTAATTTTAGTGTAGAGCGCTTTTGCACGACTCTTTAATTGCTCAGTTGGTTTGGTACGTACAGATTGATAGCCAACTAACTGCCCATGTTCGTAAATTGGCGTTACGAACGCATCGACCCAATAGTAGCGACCATCTTTGCAGCGGTTCTTCACCATGCCACGCCAAGAGTGACCTTGTTTTAGTTTTTCCCACATCTCTTTAAATGCCGCTTTAGGCATATCAGGGTGGCGTACTATGTTATGGTTTTTTCCGAGTAGTTCTTCTTCGCTGTAACCAGCAATAGCACAAAATTCCTTATTTACGTATGTGATAACACCACGTAAGTCAGTGGTAGAGACAAGCTCTTGATTGTCAGAGTATGTTACTTCCTGATTAATGATTTCTTGCCCACGACGCATATGAGTCCTTGAAATATACTTTTTTATGGTGCGCGGATTATAAACTCAGAAAAATGTAAGGGAAGAGCTTGAGGATTGATCTTTGTTAAACTTTTAAAAATTGTTTAAGAGAATTGATCTAGAACAATAACGAAGCAGAAAAAATATGGTTGCTCTAGTTCTTTAGTATTGGATGAAAGAATTGTTATCTTGTTTCGGTCTTTGTTTGCACTAATAAAATTTATACTCGTCACTGCGGTCACTAAAGCAATTGTATAATATGACTCACAGTGGCAAGATTAACTTTCAGTGTAAGGACTTTTCAGAAACTTATAATTGGCTCTTGAGTAATTATTTTTAGCCCCCATACACTTAGGATTAAAGCCACCTGGCTCGAGGAAGCATTTTTGATAAAACATGATTTAAATAAAACGCTAGCAGCGTTAACAGCTCAATTTCCTAACGCAATTAATGGGATTAAACGTGGTATCGAGCGAGAAGCTTTAAGGATCAAACCAAGTGGTCACATATCAAAGCTGGGGCATCCAAAAGGCGTGGGGAGTGCGCTAACTAATGAGCATATCACGACTGACTTTTCTGAATCTTTGCTAGAATTTATCACTCCAGTGAGCACATCAGCTGAGCAAACCCTAGCCCAGCTAAAAGACTTACAAAAGTTCACATTGTCACATATGAATGATGAACTTCTATGGCCGATTAGTATGCCATGTTTTATTGAGCATCAAGACGACATTGTATTGGCGCAGTTTGGTGATTCAAATATAGGGCGTATGAAAACACTTTATCGTGAAGGCCTTAAAAATCGTTATGGCAGTATGATGCAAGCGATTGCTGGTGTTCACTTTAATATTTCATTTCCTGAAACCTTATGGCAGAGCTTATATCAGCTAAATGAAAGTAAAGTAAGCTTGTCGGACTTTATATCACAAGGTTATTTAGGTCTGATCCGCAATTTTAAGCGTGAGCTTTGGCTTATCAGTTATTTGTTTGGTGCTTCACCGGCTTTGTGTAATTCGTTTCTACAAGGGCGTGAAACAGATTTACCCTTTAAAAAATTGGGTAAAGGCACGCTTTATTTAGAAGTCGGTACAGCACTACGTCTGGGCAATCTTGGCTACACAAATAGTGCACAATCGTCTTTACGTGTTATGTATAACTCATTAGAAGAATATGTGGCTGGGTTAAAAGAAGCAATCCACTTATCTTCGGATTTGTATGGTCATCTTGATGATTATAAAAGTGCCGAACCAAAGCAGCTAAACAAAAACATACTGCAAATCGAAAACGAGTTTTACTCGCCAATTCGTCCTAAGCGTAATGCAGCTTCGGGTGAAACACCGACTGATGCGTTGTTACGTGGCGGTATAGAATATATAGAAGTACGTGCATTGGATGTTAATCCGTTTAGTGAAACTGGAATTGATCTACAGCAAATTCGCTTCTTAGATGTTTTCTTAACCTATTGCCTATTAAGCGAATCTCCAGAAATGGATTGGCAAGAGCAAAAATTAAGTACTGCAAATTTAGATGCGGTCGTTAATGATGGTCGTGATCCAGAGTTAATGTTAACAAAAGAGGGGCGGGCTACTAGCTTAACTGAGTGGGCGCATGCTATTTTTGATAAATTACACCCAGTAGCACAGTACATGGATAAAGCTTACGGTGTGAGCTATTACTCTGAAACTATAAAAGAAATGGTAACCTGGGTCGAGGATCCTAGTAAAACCTTTTCTGGTAGATATGTAGCAGCACTTGCAAATGAAAACCAGGATAATGGTCATTTCGCTTTAGCACTTGCACAGCAGTACAAGCAAAGTCACCTTGATGCAGATTACCAATTTTATGATCAAGCATTTTTGGCAGAGCAAGCTGCTGACTCGGTGCTTAAAGAGCGTGAAGTTAAAGCGGCAGACAGTGTATCTTTCACTGCATTTTTAGATGACTATTTTTCTAAAGCTTAGTATGTTGTAGGCATAAAAAAACGCAGCCTAGGGAGGCTGCGTCAAAGATTCTTCAGGGATGAAACAATGCTATACTGCTGCATTCATAAGTTCAGACTGACCTGACGAGAAAAAGTTCAGCGAGATCCATAAAAAAATGAAAAAAAGTATAATTATTTTATCGCTGGCCGCATCATTGGCTGGTTGTGCAACGGCTCCTCCTGAGCAACCTCATGATATTTGTAAAATTTTTGAAGAAAAACCCGATTGGTATTACGATGCCCGTGATGCACAAGAAAAATGGGGCTCGCCAAAACATGTACTGATGAGCATGATGTATCAAGAAAGTTCATTTCGTCATGATGCAGCGCCGCCAATGGAGTACTTCTTGTGGGTAATTCCAATCGGCCGTGCCAGCTCGGCATATGGCTACTCACAAGCAAAAACCCCAACATGGTCTGATTACATTCGCGAAACAGGTAATAGCGGTGCAGACAGAGATGATTTTGACGATGCAATCGATTTTATGGCTTGGTTCGTTTACAAAACCCATAAAGTAAATGGTATATCAAAGTGGGATGCCTATGCGCAGTACCTTAATTATCATGAAGGGTGGGGCGGCTATAAGCGAGGCACTTACAAAAGTAAGAAGTGGCTAATGAGTGTTGCAAATAAAGTTAAACATCGAGCAAGCCGCTATGGCGCTCAACTTAAAAAATGTGAAGCAGATTTAGATAAGAACTGGTTTGAGCGTTTATTTAGTTAATACATAAATAAAAAGCCCGCATCAATTAGCGGGCTTCTTTTTCTTTATTTACCAGGAAACTGGTGAATATGAACATCCCTTTGCGGGAATGGAATAGTGATATCTGCAGCGTCGAAGGCAATTTTAACTCGCTCGTACAAGCCAAAATACGCTGGCCAGTAGTTATCAGACTCCACCCACGCCCATACCAACATGCCGATATGGCTTTCACCGTGCTGGCTAACATGAACAGATGGTTTCTTATCTTCAATGTCTTTTAATACCAAATCATAATCATCAAGCACGCTCATAAGCACATCACGTGCTTTATGAACATCATCTCCGTAACTAATACCAAATTCGATTGCAACACGGTGTAGAGGTTCTGCGAACTTATTCTTAACGCAGCCGTTTGATAGCGTGCCATTAGGGATAATGATTTTTTCATTGTCGTAGGTGAGTAAAACGGTGACAAAAATTTGTATTTCAACAACTTTCCCCATATAGCCTTGTGCTTCGATTACATCACCCACTTTAAAAGGTTTAAAGAATAAAATAAGCACGCCACCTGCAAAGTTAGCAAGGCTACCTTGCAGTGCCATGCCCACCGCAAGGCCAGCGGCACCTAGCATTGCAATAAATGACGTGGTTTCTATACCAATCATCGAAGCAACAGAGATCAGTAATAGTATTTTTAGAATGACTGAGATAAAAGAGACTAAAAAGTGCGTAAGGCCAACTTCGAATTTGACCTTATTCATTGATTTTTCAGCCATATTGGCAATACGACCAATTAGCCACCAACCTATGATTAGAACCAAAATTGCCAGAATAAACTTCGGCCCGTAAAGCATCAGTAATTCAATGGCTTGGTTATAGATTTTCTCGATTGATATTTCGTCCATTATTTTCCCTTTTATATCAATATATGCAAAAGAAAATAATAGTAGAGGAATTTGTGTTTGGTTGTGCGGGTTAGCTTTTAAAATGTGAATCTTCAGAGGTAATTAAGCTATAAGTAACAAAAAGGAGTAGTAAGCTACTCCTTTTGTTTAAGTTTAGTTAGCAGTCAGTCAGTGCGTTTACTTGGAATAACTTTAACTAACTTCACCATATTTTCTTTTATCTCAATAACTTCAATAGGGTAGCCGGCAATACGCAAGCTTAGGTTTGAGTCAGGGATGTCCTCTAAGTATTCAACAATTAAACCACTTAGCGTTTTCGGGCCATCAATCGGTAGCTCCCAACCCATTTCTTTATTTAAATCACGAATATTAGCACCGCCATCAACAAGTACTGAGCCATCATCTTGCTCTGTTACTTCTTCACTCGGTGTACGCGTTTGAGTTGTAGTGAAATCACCCACAACTTCTTCAAGAATATCTTCAAGTGTTACTAGACCTTGAATATCACCATACTCATCCACGACTAAGCCAATACGCTCTTTTGATTGCTGGAACTTAAGTAGTTGCGTGTTCAGTGATGTGCCTTCAGGGATAAAGTAAATTTCACGTACTGCACGCAGTAGTGATGGTTTATCAAACTGCTCTTTAGTTAGTAGGCGCAGTGCATCACGTGAGTGAATAAAGCCAACAGCATCATCAATTTGATCACGATACAACAAAACGCGAGTGTGTTGTGCATGAGTAAGTTGGCGGCTGATAAGCTTCCAGTCATCATTGATATCGATAGCAACAATTTCGTTGCGTGGGATCATGATATCTTCAACAGTGACTTGCTCTAAATCTAAAATTGAAGTCAGCATACTTTGGTGGCGAGCAGGTAATAGTGCACCTGATTCGTTCACCACAGTTTTTAATTCTTCTTTGCTTAAGCTGTGCTCTTCAATTTGTGCTGTGGTAATACCAAACAAGCGTAACATGCCGTTAGTCATCCAGTTTACGATAACCACAAACGGGAAAAGGATTTTCAATAGGCCTTTGAGCACAATTGAGCTTGGAAAAGCAACCTTCTCTGGGTAGAGCGCAGCAAGTGTTTTTGGCGTTACTTCGGCAAAGATTAAAACAACCAGCGTTAGCGCGCCGGTTGCAATAGCGATACCGAGATCACCATACAAACGAATACCAATAATCGTTGCAACCTGTGCTGCAGCGATATTTACAAGGTTATTACCAATTAAGATCAGACCAATGAGTCTGTCAGGGCGACTTAATAGTTTGCTGACGCGCTTCGCTGCACGGTGATCTTCTTTAGCAAGATGACGCAGGCGAATACGGTTGATTGACATAATTCCAGTTTCAGAACCAGAAAAATAAGCAGAAATAAGTATCAATAATCCCAATATAATAAACAGGGTACTAGTCGATATGTCGTCCAAGGATGGATCCTTTTTTTATAAATCAGTGCATATTAAGCTAGAGACAGCTTGCTGAGTCAAGTTAAAACTTATTTAGAACCACTTCTTGGATGAAACGGCTGCCAAAATAAGCAAGTGACAAGATAAAAGCGGCTATCATGATCGAAAACACCACAGGCTTTCCACGCCAGCCTTGGCGTAAATGACCTACAGTGACCACGGTGAAAATGAGCCAAGCAATTAGTGATAAGACTGTTTTGTGGATAAACTCACTGGCAAACATTCCCTCTAAGAAGATAAACCCAGAAAGGAGAGCAAAAGTCAGTAAGATAGTACCCAGCGTGAGTAATTGATATAGCTGACGCTCAACCACCATTAAAGGAGGGAGGTGGCTGTGTACAATTGCCAAGTCTTTGCGTTTGAGGCGCTTATCAATAAAGTAGAACTGGACTGCATAAAGTGTTGAGATTATCAAAACACAATAGGCTAGCAGTGATAACGATATGTGAGTAACTAAACCAAGCTCGACATCGATTGATTGCAAAATCACATGATGCGGAATAAACAAGCTGGCAAGAGTCAGTAAGGCAGCAAAACCATAAACAACTGGCAACAATAAAGTCGCAGGGAATTTGAGAGACACAGCAGTCACCGATACCACAATGACCCAACAGGTTAATAAAGCAACGTTGACGATACTTAAATCTTGGCCGTCAGCACGAAAAACTGAATTAACCAGTAATAGCATATGAGCAAGGATAGCCACAGTGCTAAGAATCACTGTGAGTTTTTGGCTTGGACCTTGTTTGTGGAAAAGGCGTGATAGCACATGTGACGTTGCTAACACATAAAACAAACTAGCAATAATAGTTAAACTAATAATCATCGTGTTTTGGCCACTTAATTTATATCGATAAATCCTTGTCTCTTTGATGCCATTGTATTTTATAGCAAGGCAAAAGCATAGAGTTTGTAAAAAGAAACTCAAACTGCACACTTGAACACTGTATTGTCGACCACCATTTACGGTATACTGCTAGGAATTAAATTTTAATATTGCCTGTATTGTCACCAAACTTGTTTGATTTATGTACATTGCAGGTGCAACACGTTTTATCGGAACCTTTACATGTTTGAGAATCTCCAAGAACGCTTAGGTAAAACCTTAAAAAATATCAGTGGCCGCGGACGCCTAACTGAAGACAATATAAAAGATACATTACGCGAAGTCCGCATGGCATTTTTGGAAGCGGACGTTGCATTACCTGTTGTTCGTGAATTCGTTAAGCAAGTTAAAGAACGCGCCGTAGGTGTTGAGGTAACAAAAAGCTTAAGCCCTGGCCAAGTCTTTATTAAGATCGTTCGTGAAGAACTTGAAAAAGCCATGGGTGAAGCTAACGAAGAGCTAAGCCTTAATGCACAGCCGCCAGCGGTAGTGATGATGGCGGGTTTACAAGGTGCTGGTAAAACGACCAGTGTTGGTAAACTAGCTAAATTCTTAAAAGAACGTAAAAAGAAGTCTGTATTAGTTGTGAGTGCCGACGTTTATCGTCCGGCAGCAATCAAACAGCTTGAAACACTGGCTGATGAAGTGGGTGTTGAGTTCTTCCCAAGTGACATTTCACAAAAGCCGGTTGATATCGCAAACAATGCGATTTCTCACGCGAAGAAAAAATTCATTGATGTGGTATTAGTTGATACTGCAGGTCGTTTACACGTCGATAACGACATGATGGACGAGATCAAAGCACTTCACAGCGCGATTAACCCAATCGAAACCTTATTCGTTGTTGATGCGATGACAGGTCAAGATGCGGCAAACACCGCAAAAGCATTTGATGAGGCACTGCCTTTAAGTGGTGTGATCTTAACCAAGACCGATGGTGATGCCCGTGGTGGTGCTGCATTATCGATTCGTCATATTACCGGTAAGCCAATTAAGTTTATGGGTGTGGGTGAACGCACTGATGCTCTTGAACCATTCCACCCTGACCGTATTGCTTCTCGTATCCTAGGTATGGGTGATGTACTTTCATTAATCGAAGAAGTCGAAATGAAAGTAGATAAAGAGAAAGCAGCTAAAGTTGCCGAAAAAGTATTTAAAGGTGATGGCTTCACATTAGATGACTTTGCTGAGCAACTTCGTCAGATGAAGAATATGGGCGGTATGATGTCGATGCTTGATAAGCTGCCAGGCATGCAAAACCTACCAGACGCTGTAAAAGGCCAGATGGGTGATAAAACTTTCGTACAAATGGAAGCCATCATCAACTCTATGACGCCAAAAGAGCGTGCCCGTCCTGAAATCATCAAAGGCTCGCGTAAAAAACGTATTGCAGCAGGTTCTGGTACTCAGGTGCAAGAAATCAATAAACTGCTTAAGCAATTTACGCAAATGCAGAAGATGATGAAGAAGATGAAAGGCAAAGGTGGCATGAAGAAAATGATGCGCGGCATGAAAGGCATGTTACCACCAGGGATGATGGGTGGTGGCCCTAAATTTTAATAGTACTGTCTATTAAATGTATAAAAAGGAGCATATAGCTCCTTTTTTTGTAGATAATTTATGCGTAGTTGTTAGCTGCATGTAAGATTTAAAGCCCAGATCAGTGTTTAATCAACTAAACTTACATTTTGCAGCAGTTCTTACTTGCAATGTTGCAAAAAACTCGTACAATTCCCCAGCTTCCCGTATTGGGGAGTAAATCTTATTAATGAAAACAGTCAATCTAATGTAGAGGACGGTATGGTAACTATTCGTTTGCAACGTGGTGGCGCTAAAAAACGCCCTTTCTATCAAATTGTGGTTGCGGATAGCCGTTTCTCGCGTGACGGTCGCTTCATCGAGAAAGTAGGTTTCTTTAACCCAATCGCTTCTGGTCAGGAAGAAAAAGTACGTTTAGATTTATCTCGTGTTGATCACTGGGTAGGTCAAGGCGCATCTCTTTCAGATCGCGTAGCTAAGTTAGTTAAAGACGCTCGTAAAGCGGCTTAATAGGCGTAAGAGTAACCATGAGTCAAGAGAACACCTCGTATATTACAGTAGGAAAGCTCGGTGCCCCGTATGGTATAAAGGGCTGGCTTAAGGTGCATTCATTTACTGATGATCCCGAAGGGATCTTCGATTTCAGCCCATGGTTGATAGGGCAACAAGGTAAATGGCAGACCTTAGAAGTGGTCGACTGGCGTCGCCACAACAAAGGCTTTATCGCTAAAGTTGCGCAAGTAAACGACCGAGACGAAGCAATGGCTTTAACCAATGCAGAAATCTCAGTAGATGCAGCGCAGCTACCAGAATTACCGCAAGGTGAATTCTATTGGCGAGATCTGATCGGCATGTCTGTTATAACTGATAAAGGTTATAACTTAGGCACTGTTGATGACCTAATGGAGACAGGGTCAAATGACGTTTTGGTTGTGAAAGCAAACAAAAAAGATGCATTTGGCCAAGCAGAGCGTTTAATTCCTTTCTTAACAGATTCTGTTATTAAAGAAGTTAAACATGATGCAAGAGAAATTACCGTAGACTGGGACCCAGGGTTTTAATGTCACAAACGAGTTCGCTATGGGTAGGGGTGATAAGCCTTTTCCCGGACATGTTTGATGCGATTACCACCCAAGGGGTAACAGGTCGCGCAGTTAAAAATGGTCTAATCGACTTTAACTGTTGGAACCCACGTGACTATGCCACTGATAAGCATAGAACTGTGGATGATCGTCCTTACGGGGGCGGTCCTGGCATGTTAATGATGGTTGAACCATTGAAACAAGCTATCCTTGACGCCAAAAAAGCGGCAGGTGATGGTGCAAAAGTAATTTATATGTCCCCGCAAGGGCGCAAATTAGATCAGCAAGGTGCAAGCGAGCTTGCACAATCAGAAAAGCTGATTTTAATTGCAGGTCGCTATGAAGGTATAGATGAGCGAATCATAGAATCATACGTTGACGAAGAATGGTCAATTGGTGATTTTATTTTAAGTGGTGGTGAGCTACCCGCGATGACGCTAATTGATGCAGTAGCACGATTAGTACCAGGGGTGTTAGGTCATAACCAGTCAGCTGAGCAGGATTCATTTTCGAATGGCTTGCTTGATTGTCCTCACTATACACGGCCAGAGACATTGGATGATAAACAGGTGCCTGCTGTATTACTCAGCGGAAACCACCAAGAAATCGCTAAGTGGCGCACAAAGCAATCACTTGGTAGAACTTGGCTTCGTCGTCCTGACTTGTTGCATAACCTAGCTCTGACTGAGGAGCAAGCGGCACTCCTTGCTGAATTTCAGCAAGAGTACCAACAAGCTTGTGGCTAGAAGACAGTTACACCTAGGAAAGTGAGAAATATAATGGCAAAAGTAAACCAAAATATTATTAAAGCGCTTGAAGAAGAGCAGCTTAAAACAGACGTACCAGCATTCGGCGCTGGTGATACAGTAGTTGTACAGGTACGTGTAAAAGAAGGTAACAAAGAGCGTCTACAGGCCTTTGAAGGTGTTGTAATCGCTAAGCGTAATCGTGGTCTTCACTCAGCATTCACAGTTCGTAAAATCTCGAGCGGTGAAGGTGTTGAGCGTGTATTCCAAACGCACAGCCCTCTTATCGATAGTATCTCAGTTAAACGTCGCGGTGCAGTTCGCCGTGCGAAACTTTACTATCTACGTGAGCGTTCTGGTAAATCTGCACGTATTAGAGAAAAACTTAACTAATACGCGCTGTTTTACAACGCAAAATAAAACGGGTTGCAGCCTTAGGTTGCAACCCGTTTTGGTTTTTATACCACAAAAATAATTTACCCCTCTGAGAGATACTCCCTTCTAACTTATCTACTTACTCCTATTTATCCCTTTATAAGCTATGCTACAAGAGCGTTGGGGCTTTGTGCTTTGGCTGTTATCCTGTTACTATAATTTGTATTAAAAGCTTTACTTTTTTGTATATAAATATTTACGTTTATAGGGTTTGAGGTGTAGTAACGTGGTAACAGTGAATGATCTAGCTGATTTAAGAGCAGGAATAGATGAATGTGATGCGCAATTGGTGGCATTACTGGCAAAGCGTAATGGGATTACAGAAAAAATAGGCGCAATTAAGCAACAAATCGGAGCACCATTACATGCCCCAGATCGCGAGGCTGAGTTACTTGCAGCTCGTCGTCAAGAAGCTGTCGCACAAGGGGTTAACCCTGAGTTAGTTGAAGATATATTGCGTCGTATGATGCGTGAAGCGTATCAAAACCAACAAGGTAGCCTTGCCTGTGTTGCACCCCAATTATCACCCATTGTAATTGTGGGTGGTGAAGGTGCCATGGGTCAGTTATTTGCTCAACAATTTACTCGTTCAGGTTATGAAGTGCGTATTTTAGATAAAGCACAGCAAGGACAAAGTGAGACGATATTAAAAGGGGCAAAATTGGTTCTTGTCAGTGTGCCAATTAATGCACTTGAGCAAGTCGTCGCAGCGCTACCGACACTTGATGATGACTGTTTGCTGGTTGATATTACCTCTGTTAAGCAAAAACCTTTAAAAGCACTTATGGCGGCTCATAGCGGCCCTGTAGTTGGCTTACACCCCATGTTTGGCCCAGATATTTCACATTGGGTAAAACAAACGGTGGTCGTGTGTGAAGGGCGAGATCATGAAGTAGCTAAAGGGTTAATGGCACAACTACAAGTTTGGGGCTGCCAAGTAGTTGAAATGGATGCTAAAAAACACGATGAAGCAATGCAGATCATTCAGGTTATGCGTCACTTAACAACTTTTGTATATGGCCAGTTTCTTGCCAAGCAAAGCCATACACTTGCAGAGCTTCGCAGCTGCTCATCACCCATTTATCAGTTAGAGTTAATGATGGTCGGGCGCTTATTTGCCCAATCGCCAGAGCTTTACTCTGACATCATGTTAGCACAATTCGACGATGTAGAAGCACTGCTTGCCAACTACCAAGATACTTTTGCAGACACGCTAGAAAAGCTAAAAGCAGGGGATAAAGCATCATTGATTGCCGCATTTGCTGATGCAAAAGAATACTTCTCTGATGCAACTGCACATTTCTTAACGCAAAGCCGCAGCTTACTCAACAAAGCAAACGACGCGAAAGTGCTTGATTAAACAGCTAATCTAGCAAAAAAGAGCTCTATCAAAAAAGCCCGCATCAAGCGGGCTTTTTAGTTTCAAATGTTTTGTTTTAAATAATCGTTTTAATGACCACCTAATGAGCCAGGTAACGCACCGCTATGGTGATTGATTAAGCCCCATTGATACAGTAAGTCAGTCATATCTGAAAGGCTGAATAAGGTCATGCTCAAGCCAACAATCGTCAACACTATGGTATAAGGTAGCGCCATGTATACCATGCGTCCATAAGATAGTCTTAACACAGGGGCTAATGTTGATGTAAGCAAGAATAAGAAGGCAGCTTGTCCATTAGGCGTAGCAACACTTGGTAAATTAGTACCTGTGTTAATTGCCACAGCTAATAGGTCAAATTGATCACGGGTAATTTGACCTGCCTGTAACGCAGCAGCCACTTCATTGATATACACAGTACCCACGAACACGTTATCGCTGACCATCGACAGAATACCGTTGGCAATGAAGAACATCACCAGTTGCAGCTGACCTTCGAAAGTAAGTACCCATGCGATCACAGGTGTAAATAAATGCTGGTCGATAATAACTGCAACAATTGAGAAGAATACACAAAGTAACGCTGTGAATGGTAGAGCTTCTTCAAATGCTTTACCTAATTGGTGCTCTTCAATAATACCTGCACTGGCCGTGGCAAAAATAATAACAGACAAACCAATTAAACCAACAGTGGCTAAGTGAAGGGCTAAACCTATGATCAACCAAACAGCAATGAAAGCTTGAATCGCTAGGTTTACTTTGTCGCGTGTAGTGCGTTTTTTCTCTAGCTTTTTAGCATGATCCGATAAAATCGTGTGGATGGGGGCAGGGAGTTTTGCGCCGTAACCAAAGGTTTTGGTTTTTTCGAGTAAGAAAGTAGTGGCAATACCTGCAATCATAACGGGTAAAGTAATAGGCAACATTCGGAAGAAAAATTCGCCAAATAACCAGCCTGCACGCTCTGCAATGATCAAGTTTTGTGGCTCGCCTACCATAGTACAAACACCGCCTAAGGCAGTACCTATGGATGCATGCATTAATAAATTACGAAGAAAAGCACGAAACTCTTCAAGCTCTTGACGATTGACTGGGCGAACTTGGTTATCGTCATTAATATCATGCTCACTGCTGGAGTCTTTGCCTGATGCTACCTTGTGGTAAATACTGTAAAAGCCCATCGCGACGGCAATAACAACGGCCATCACCGTTAACGCATCTAAAAAGGCAGATAAAAATGCGGCAGCTATCGTAAACGACAGGGATAATACGGTTTTACTTCGTACCGAAACAACCAGCTTTGTAAAGATATATAAAAGTAAGTCTTTCATAAAATAGATACCAGCAACCATAAAGATAAGTAACAGGATCACATCGATATTCTGTACTATCTCATGTTCAACTTGACCTGCTGTTGTCATGCCGATAAACAAGGCTTCAATTGCCAGTAAACCACCCGGTTGTAGCGGGTAACATTTAAGTGCCATGGCGAGTGTAAAAATAAACTCTAACACTAATACCCATCCTGCCAGATAAGGATTAAGTTGAAATAACACCGGGTTGATTAGTAAAAACGCAATAATGGTGTATTTGTACCACTTTGGTGAAGTTCCTAAAAAATTTTTAAATAGAGCTGGTAAAACGCGCTGCTGCATGGCCATACCTATATCAGTGCTGGTTATTATTGTTAATAAATAGAAATTGATTATATCGATAGTATTGTTATTTGATGTACTTTTAATCCAAGAAGCCATTTATTTAACTAGATCTTATAGATTTTTATGTACTGCCGAGTTAGTTTACTTGTTAGTTGCTTATCATCTGGTACAATCAGTGAGTTGAACACCAAATGCGGTAAAAGTAGTTGCTAACTCAAGTGGAAAGTGAATGAGAATTTTTAAAGCGAAAAGCCCAGCAGGTTTTGCTGAAGAATACATTGTTGAATCTATTTGGAATGGTGACTTTCCGCCTGGCTCAATTCTTCCAGCTGAGCGTGAATTATCTGAGCTGATAGGTGTTACACGTACAACCTTACGTGAAGTACTTCAGCGTCTAGCCCGTGATGGCTGGCTAACGATTCAGCACGGTAAACCTACCCGTGTAAATAACTTCTGGGAAACCTCGGGCCTGAACATTTTAGAAACGCTAGCGCGACTAGATGAAGACAAAATGCCAGAGCTTACAGATCAATTACTTTCTGCTCGCACTAATATCAGCGCAATTTATACCCGTGCGGCTATTAAGCTTGCTCCTGAGCGTGTAATTGAAATTTTATCGCAAAGTGAAGAGCTAGAAGACAGTGCGCAAGCATTTGCTGATTACGATTATAAAGTTCACCATGAATTAGCAGTTGCGGGTAATAACCGCATTTACGTTCTTATCCTAAATGGCTTTAAAGGTTTCTACTCAAAAATTGGCTGCCACTACTTCTCTGATTCTCGAACTCGTGAATTAGCGCGTCAATTTTATAAAGATTTAACAGAACTGGCAGAGCGTCGTGAACACGACGGTGCGATTTCAATGATGCGTAAATATGGTCATCAAACAGGTGAAATTTGGCAACAAATTCGTGGTGATATGCCAGAAGATATCATGGACTAAGCGACCGTAATTAATATTCATTTAAGAACCCAGCTAAAAGCTGGGTTTTTTGTTAGTTACTTTTAAGCACCGGGAGTACTTCAGCGCTTTCATCATCAAGCATTGCTAAAACACTATTAAAATCATGTTTGGGATGCCAGCCAAGTTGCTGCTGCGCTCTAGTTGAATCGTATACTCGGTCTAAACTCGTTGGTAATAGCCAGCCTCGCTCCTTGAATGCATCTGCTAATGCTGGGATTTTTTCAATAATGACTTTATCTGCTTGCTTATAAAGCGACTGGCAATCTTTTTTTGAATAAGGCGTAACGCCTGAAATAATAAAGCGATTAAAACCACTTAGTTTTTTCTCGATTGCACATAAATGAGCATTGGCAACATCGCGAGCGTCGATGCCACGGCTATTACGAAATAGCGCCATCGTATCTGCAGGTTCAGGAAAACAGCGAGACATCTGTAATACTGTGATTGGTAATTTGTGCTTTACTGAAATAGCTTCAAGCTTGGCTTCGGCGGCAATTTTAGTTTTATGGTAAATGGATTTTGGCTTTGGAATAATATCCTCGTTTACCCAACCCGCTTGACCTAATGGCGTTGAAGCTGAACCATAGAGCGCTGTGGTGCTGGTAAAAATAAACTGTTTTACGCCTGCTTCTATACCTAACAGTGCCAGCTGTTCTGTCGCCTCCACATTTATAGTGTAAAAATCGTCGTCAGAGTGCAGGCCAACATGAGGGGCATGTAAAGCGGCTGTATGGATTATCACGTCGATGTCTTGAAGAGCTCTCTGAATTAAGTGTTGGTCACGAATATCACCCACAAAGTCAGCTGTAGAGCAGGGCGCTTTATCCATCCCAACGACATTATAATTGCTCATTAACTTGATATAAATTGCACGGCCAACCCGACCTGCTGAACCTGTGATCAAAACTTTCATTTTTCTACCTAGTTGCTTAGCTCGGCATATTTTATCAGATTTTAGCTGCTGATTTTGCAGCTCTGTGCGATTGTTTGCTTCAAGAGTTACGTAATATTTTAATAAATCAATTTTTCCGATTAGGCATATCGCTTTTTTCGATTGTTCATTTGTCTGTAACCTCATTACACTATCTTGCAATTTATCAATACTTACACTTGGTTTTTGCGTTTTAGTAACCATATCTATGTGAGTATTGCTTAGGCAATTGGAAATAAACTCAAATATTTGGAGATAAAAATGGGTGTATTAGTTGGCCGTCAGGCACCAGACTTTACTGCAGCAGCTGTTCTTGGTAACGGTGAAATCGTTGAAAACTTCAACCTAAAAGAAACTATCAAAGGTAAAAAAGCAGTTATCTTCTTTTACCCGTTAGACTTCACTTTCGTTTGTCCTTCAGAGTTAATCGCTTTCGACAAGCGTTTTGAAGAGTTCCAAAAGCGTGGCGTTGAAGTAATTGGTGTTTCTATCGATTCACAATTCTCACACAATGCATGGCGTAACACTGCCGTTGCTGACGGTGGTATTGGTCAAGTTAAATATGCACTAGTTGCAGACGTTAAACACGAAATCTGTCAAGCATACGATGTTGAGCACCCAGAAGCAGGTGTTGCTTTCCGTGGTTCTTTCCTAATCGACGAAGAAGGTAACGTACGTCACCAAGTAGTTAACGACCTTCCTCTAGGCCGTAACATCGACGAAATGATCCGCATGGTTGACGCGCTAGCGTTCCACAGCGAGCACGGTGAAGTATGTCCAGCTGGTTGGACTGAAGGCAAAAAAGGTATGGACGCGAGCCCTGAAGGTGTTGCTAAGTTCCTTTCTGAAAACGAAGGCGACCTATAATTTAGGCCTTAGTTAAAGAATTAAAAAACCCGCCAATTGGCGGGTTTTTGTTTTTAAGCACAACAAGATTAATTAAAACGCATCGTTAGTTTAGTATAGAAATAACGACCACGAGGGTTATGTACGCTTGATACATAGCCATATAAGTCGCCATCGCCATCACCGATTGCAAACGGAGGATCTTCATCAAACACGTTATTCACACCCACAGAAAGTTTGATTTTCTCTGAGAAATTATACGCTGTTTGTAAATCAACCAGCGTTTGTGAATCAACCATACGTGATGTGTTGCTATCAAAGTCTAAATTACCGTCAAAGTCGATATCTGGCGTATCTTCAAACTCGCCCGTGTAACTAACGTTCACATTCGTGTTGAAGTCACCCATTTCCCAATTTGTTGAGAAAATCCAACGGTTTTCAGGATAACGATATTCGCCAGTGTAATCGCGGCCATCTTTCTTAAATTCGTTTTGGTAAGCCCATTCTAAATTGAATTTTAAGAAGCCGTAATCGTTCATCGCATGTGTGTAGTTAGCCGATACATCGACACCTGATACTTCTTGTGATGAGACGTTTTCAAAGGTGCTATAAACTTTTTGGATCACACCTAAGCTTTGACCATTTTGTGGTGCTAAACGCACGCAGACTGTGCTGTTTTGATCATTACAGTTTTCATCATAGATAGGGCCGAACTCTTGCTCGTCAATCTTATTATCTTGTGTAATGCTCCATACATCGATTCCAAAACCAAATTCAGCGGTTGGTGCCCAGATAAAGCCAACATTCCATGACTCTGACTCCTCAGCTTCAAGGTTTGGGTTACCTGCAAATTGGATATTGTAATCTAGAGCGTTACAGTCAAGCCCTGTTGCCTGACAGCGGTAAGTATCTACAAAGAATTGACTTTCTTCCGACGGACCTAAACCAATTTGTGCCAGTGAAGGCGCGCGGAAACCTTGAGCCCACGAACCACGAACAGTGATTGAATCAGTTGGTGCCCAGCGAACAGCTACTTTAGGGTTTGTAGTTGAGCCAAAATCGCTGTAGTCATCGTATCGACCAGCTAGTTGCAGTTCTAGGTTATCAGCCAGCGGAATTGAAAACTCAATGTAAGCTGCGTATTGGTCGCGTTCAGCAGCGGCTGATACAGACTCAGTACCAAAAATTAAACCACGCTGGAATTGGTCGTCTGGAATATCGCTCACATCTTCTTCACGGTATTCAATACCTGCAGCCATCATTACTACATCATCGCCAAAGCTGAATGCTTCACCACTAATATTTGCATCAAATGAGGTCATATGAGACTCACCACGGCGCACTAAGCTTGTCGTGATACGGTCAATCACTGCCTGGTCATTATAGGTGCCACCAAATGGATTATAGTTACCTGCATCGATTTCTTGTTGTAGGAAATCAGTGCGCACCCAACCTTGGCTTCTATTACCTGTTTGCATTGATTCACTGCGACCTTTTTGAACAGCTGCTTCCCAGCTCCAGTCATTTATTTCACCTTTTAGACCGGCAACAAAGCGAAGCGTATCAGATTCAATATCCCATTGGCGAGGGCCGGCATCTACGGTTCTGTAGCGACCAATTTCGATATCTTGGCCAAACGGGTTGTTAGGATGGCTTGCAGGTACTGTAAGGCCTGCATCTTCATCAAGCGGGGTCGGTGCACCTGCTGCTTGCGACGTATTATGTTGTACTGCAACCTCTAAGAAAGCTGAAATACCATTGTCGAAGTTATATTCAAATTGTGAGATAGCACCGACACGCTCAGATGCTGGGGTTACGTAACCATACGGGCCGTAGTCAAATAAGCAGCTGCCACTTGCGGTTGCATTTTCTGCTGGGCAGGCTGGATCAATGGTTTTTTCACCATCTACATAGAAGTAGCCCGGGAAGCCACGCGATGAGCGAAAATCCATACCACCGTATGGTTCTTGGTTGGCTGTGCCTAGGCGGCCCATTTCATCAGATGAGAGTGCTGTGTTGTTAAAGTAATCAATAATAATTGATGCGCTGCTTTTCTCTGTACTGGTACCCCATACTAAACTTGCTGTTTTTTCTTCGTAGTTAGGACCATCAGTGCCGCCATATCCAAGGTTTACCTCTAGGCCGTTAATATCTTTCTTTAAGATAATATTAACTACACCAGCAACTGCATCAGAACCATAAATAGCTGATGCGCCATCCTTTAAAATATCGATACGCTCAATCGCAGAGACAGGAATTGAGTTGATATCAACGAATGAATTGGTAATGCTCTCAGCAAAAGCGCTAATAGATACACGACGGCCATTAATAAGTACCAATGTAGCGTCTGAGCCTAAGCCACGAAGACTGACTGCTGCAGCACCATTGGCTGTAGAGTCTTGGTTATTACCGCGAGTAGAAAAAGTACCATTACCGGCAACAGGCATACGCTCTAATAGTTGTTGTAGGTTGTCGTAGCCCATGTTATCGATGTCTGCACGACTGATTGATTGAACCGGTGATGGCCCTTCAATGTCCGAGCGCTTGATGCGAGAACCTGTAACTTCAATACGCTCGACCTTTTCAGCTCCATCTTCTTGTGCAGCAACAGACATAAAACTGGTGCCTGCTAATGCGGCAACTGTAAATGCGTAGAGAGGTCGTTGTATAAAGCGATGGGTGTTCTTCATATATTTCAATCCTTGTATAATTGTGAAAGTGTTGTGAATTAATCACGACAAAGATTGATACCATGTAAATAGCGGTGAATGAAATAGCAAAAAAGTATGGGTTTATTAAGATGTTAAGGTTCTTAAGTGGTAAGAGTCAGGACTGGTAGGGGGTACGAGCCTAACAAAAAGGTTAGGCTCATTTCATAAATTAAGCTTTATGTTTCATCAGGCGTTCTTTTTCACGCGCCCAATCTTTATTTTTTCCGTCTTCACGTTTGTCGTGCATCTTTTTACCTTTAGCAAGGTGGAACTCCAACTTCACCCAGCATTTTTTCCAGTACATTGCAGTTGCGATTAATGAAAAACCTTCGCGTTCTGTAGCACCGATAAGACGATCGATTTCACGCTTATTTAAAAGTAACTTACGATACCTTAAAGGATCGCAAATTACGTGAGTAGAAGCACTGTTGAGAGGCTGAATTTGACTGCCAAGTAAAAATGCTTCGCCGTTTTTAATGTGAATATAAGTCTCAGAGATGTTTACTTTACCAGCTCGGATACTTTTTACTTCCCAGCCCTGTAGTTCAACCCCTGCTTCGAACTTATCGTGTAAAAAATACTCATGACGTGCTTTTTTGTTTAGCGCGATGGTATTACTTGTCGATTTAGATGATTTTTTCTTAGCCATAGTGGCTCATATTATACGTAAAAACAGCGTTTTTACATCGCTTTTTTAAGGCTTTGCAGAAATTTTCGCGTCACTAATATTTGGGTAAATAGTCAAAGCTTGCTAAAATTCGCCGACAAAGTTGGGAGTGAATATGCCGCAAATAGAAAAAAGTGCGCTGGTAATGTACAGCAGCAAAGAAATGTTTGATTTAGTGAATGATGTAGATGCATATCCAGAGTTTTTACCACATTGCTCTGATGCTAAAATCATTACACAACAAGCCAGTGGTATGACAGCTAGTCTAGAAATATCGAAAGCAGGTTTAAAAAAGTGGTTCACTACCGAAAATACCTTTATTGATGAGCAAACGGTTGCGCTACGCCTAGTTGATGGCCCATTCAAAAAGCTACAGGGTAAATGGCATTTCTTACCGCTGGACGATAAAGCTTGTAAAGTGCAACTGCATCTTGAGTTTGAATTTGCTAGTAAGCTTATTGAGCTGGCTTTCGGAAAAGTATTTAACGAAGTCGCTAAGAATATGGTTAATGCATTTACTCAACGCGCTAAAACTGTATATGGAGTTCGCCCATGATCACTGTTGAAGTGGTTTTCGCCTTACCAACAACAGCAACCAGTTTACTGGTCGAAGTGCCTGTAGGTACTACCGCTGAGCAAGCGGTGATTAAGTCGGGCATTATCGAGAAGTGCCCAGAAATAGACGCAAATAATTTAACGCTTGGGATTTGGAATCGTACTTGTAAACTGCATCAAGAAGTAAAAGATGGCGATCGTATTGAGATTTATCGACCTCTTATTGCTGATCCAAAGGATGCACGCAGGCGCCGTGCTGAAAAAGCTAAAGAAGAGGGCCGAGCTAATAAAATTACAGGCGGGCGTCCGCTTAATAAGGCATAAAAAAGGGTAGCCTAGGCTACCCTTAATAATTTGCGCTGCTATTACTCTTGTTCAAGCGGCGTATTAAATTCGCTAGGTTGTTCATAGTCACCCGATAACGAAACAAGCTTATCGTTTTCGAAGTTAATAGTGAGTGATTTACGTTGCTCGTTGCTACGACCAAGATTGAATACGTAAAGGTAGTGCCAGGTATTTTTATCAAATGAGTCTTCAGCGACTGGCTTGCCTAGTACATACAGTACTTGCTCGCGCGTCATATTAACACGTAGCTTATCTACATCTGATTGCTCTAAGAAGTTACCTTGAGGAATGTTGATTCGGTAAACCCAGCTTGAACACCCTGCTGTAGCACTTAAAGTAAGGGTAAGTACTAACCAAAAAGAAAAAGTTTTAAACGACTGCATTATTTGTTTGAATCCTTATTTTTTATACACTGCATGATACCGATTAGTCACTGAAGGTAAAACCCTTTTCAGTAATTGTTTTTACACAAATGCGATTAACAATCAAGAGGCACAAATTTGACCACAGCAAACCCAGAAAGTTTACAGCAGCCTATAAAAAACAATGATAATTCAGAGAGTCTGTGGCATTTGTACATAGTGCAAACACGTTTGGGTCATTGGTATACGGGGATCACCACCAATGTTGAAAAGCGATTTATGCAGCATCAAGCGGGAAAAGGGGCTAAAAACCTCAAAGGCAAGGGGCCTTTAACACTTATCTATCAACAGCAAGTGGGTAACCGTAGTGAAGCAACTAAACTTGAAATAAGCGTAAAAAAGCTTAGTAAAGCGCAAAAAAGGCAGTTTGTTTTAACCTCTGAGCTACCAAAGTAGCTAACTTGCAAGCTTTTCAATAAATAGAGCTATTTTCTTCATCGCAGCTTCAAATAAAATAAAGTTGATATGTTCCGTTGTATCGGTAGTTTGATGATGATGTTTATCGTGCCCGATACCAAAGTAAATGTATGGGATCTTCGCTTTAGCAAACGAATAATGGTCGCTTGCTCTGCGCCAATTAACTTTGAGATCAAATAACCGATTTAGCCTCGCCGACGAGCTAGTTGCCATAAAGGTTAGCTGCTCATCAGACAAAGCTTTAATGTCATCTTTATAGTGCGCTAATGATTGCTTATCTAAAAACGCATAGATACGCGGTTTTCTTGGATTCACAACAAGCATATCTAAATTAATGTTAAGTTTTATTTTGTCTGTATTAAGTGTCGATACCAAGTAATCGCTACCATGTAGGCCATTTTCTTCGGCATCGGTTGCAACAAACACTAACTGATAGCGTTGAGGGCTTTGTGCAAAGTGGTCAGCTAAATAAAGTAAAGCTGCAACGCCGCTGGCGTTATCATTGGCACCCGGGTAAAGCCGACTGCCTTGTTGCCCAAGGTGGTCGTAATGGGCTGTAAAAATAATTTTTTTACACTTTTCACAAGGGCTATTTTTTATCGCAACAATGTTTCTCCCAACCGCCTCACTAAAGAAACCTGATTGATAAGTAAAAATTTGTTCATTTACTGAATAGCCAAGAGCGACAAAGCGCTCTGCTATGAAATCGGCGGCTAATTTAGCGCCCTCGGTATTCGTTTTCCGCCCAGCAAATTGAGGCGATGTTAGCGTTATAACGTCTTGTACTAAGTTTGTATTGGCAAAAGCGTGCCCTGTGCTTATCAGTGCAGCACTAGCGATAATCAATAAGTTTTGCAGTATGCGAGCGAAGCGCTTGTAATTTACTTTCGTAACGCTG
Source organism: Pseudoalteromonas simplex (assembly GCF_015278155.1). NCBI lineage: Bacteria > Pseudomonadati > Pseudomonadota > Gammaproteobacteria > Alteromonadales > Pseudoalteromonadaceae > Pseudoalteromonas > Pseudoalteromonas simplex. The sequence goes on along the minus strand of NZ_JADILN010000002.1, from coordinate 664,095 downwards.
TTTATCATGATCAAAGTCAGCTTTATTGTTTGCCATAGTTAAATACTTTTTAGCCAGTTTTAAGTCACCCAATTGATAATAGGTTCTGGCTAAACCAAAATCAGTATCATGCAGGGTTGAATTTAAGTCACGGGCTTTTTTGTAGTGTTTTATGGCATCTTGGTAACGGCTGGTTGTATAGGCATCATTACCTAAAGAAATATGGTAATAAGGGTTTGCTCGGCGTTTCTTGTCAAGCATGGCTAATATAGCTTGGCCTTGCTCTTTACGATCGGTCAGGTTATAGAGTCTTGCTAAATTGCCTAGCGCGGTGTTGTTGTCAGGATCTAAACTAATCGCATACTGATAGGCTGTTTCAGCACTTTGGTAGTCACTCGTTAATCTGAATAATACCCCAAGGTTGCCCCATGCACCTGAGTAGTTGCTATCAATATCAACTGCTGCTTTGTAATAGCTAAAAGCAGTGTCGTAATCATGTTTTAACATCGCAGCTGCGCCCTTATTGTTATAAAACATCGCTGTGATGCGGGCTTTGTTGATGTTGCTGGTTTTAAACGCCTCTTGGCGACTGTTAGGGTCAAAGTCTATCACCAAAGAGCGCTCTTGAGGGTATATAACTTTACGATTTAACACTTGTTTTGTTGATTCACTCACTTTCAAATTGATATGCCCTGTGAGTAAGTTAAAACCACTATCCAGCGCCCAATACTCTGGGATATGCACTTTTTGAAATTGCCCTTCGAGGCCAAGATAGTCAGCAAGGCTATAGGCTAAAATCGATAACGATAAACAGTTAGCATTTAAATTTTCGTAGGCTTGATTGGCCGTTAAGGTCGCACCAGATTGATAAGATAAAGACGCATCGCCATTTTGTAATAGAAACCTGAGTAAGCCTTTAGTACTTTGCAATGATCGACCATCTTTGGGAAAAGTACTGTCAAGTTGTTGTTTGACATGTTTGCTTAATGCAAAAATTTCTTGTTGGGTTTCAACTGAGGTTTGGGTAAACGTATTACTTTGCACCAAAGCAAGTGGTGGTGGGGCGGTGTTATTTTCTGTACTACTACACGCTGTTAATAAGCAAAAGCTTGAGGCGAAAACAATGCTAGGTAATTTCATTTGACCCTCTTAATTCTTGGCCTAATACCATTAAAGTATAGGCCGTGAATGAAAAAGGGTCAGGGTTAACTGTTACAAAACGTGTCAGCGTTTATCAAAAGTTGCAACAAGGTCATCAAGGGTTTGCGCACTGTTTGCTAAGTCTTTGATTGCTTGTTCACTATCAATTTGTTCACGCATAACGTTATCACTTATGTCACTTATTTGCTCAATGTTACGACCGACATCTGCCACTACATTACTTTGCTCTTCAGTTGCAGTTGCGATTAAGGTTGCCATATCGTTTATTTCATTGGCAGCATCGTTAATGGCATTAAGTAATTCAACAGAACTCTGCATTGCATCAACGCTCAATTGAGCTTGTGATTTCGAATGATTGATATGATTAACCACTAAATCAGACGTATTTGTTAGTTCACTGATCATGGTTTGAATTTCAGTTGTTGATTGCGACGTGCGATTTGCAAGCGCTCTAACTTCATCAGCTACAACAGCAAAGCCTCGACCGTGCTCACCCGCACGAGCAGACTCAATCGCCGCATTAAGTGCTAATAGGTTGGTTTGCTCCGAAATCCCTCTGATAGAGTCGACAATACTGGCAATCGCTTGTGTTTTGTTTGCCAGCTCGTTTACTTGGTCGGTGATATTATCGATATCACATGCCAATTCAATTATTGCTTCTTTACTTTGCGTTACCTGAGTATGGCTTTGTTCAGTGTTCTGCTTGCTATTCTCAGTGAGCTTAGCCGTGTTCGCTGCGCTTGAGGCAATTTCTTGCACTGTTGCACCCATTTCATTAATCGCCGCAGCAACCGAGATAGTTTGCTCTTTTTGATTATCAAGCGCCACTGAGTTCTTTTGTGCTTGCTGAAACACATGATCGGCGCTTTGTCTAATTTCACTACTTTCTTGAGCAACTTGGCTAATTGCAGTTTCAATCTTAGAGATAAATTGGTTAAAGCCCGCTGATAAGTTTGCAAGTTCAGGTTGCTCAGAGTCAGGAAGTCTATACGCTAAATTAGCATCACCAGAGCCTAAACGGGTGAACAACTCAGCCATTTTCGACAGCGGCGATGAAAGCGTACGTGCCAGTACTAAACCTGCAAAGCTTGCAATCAACGCAATCACAATCGCAAAGCTGATGATTTGCCATTGTAAAACTTGAATGCTCGAAAACACTTCGTGCTTTGGCACTTGGGCAATAACAAACAAATCAGTGTTTTTAATTGGGCTTGCCGCCACTAAGGTTGCTTCGCCATTAAGGTTGATTTCTTGTAAATTGAAGTCGCTTTGCGTTAGCAGAGTACGCGTGATACCCGTTTTATAAACGTCATCCAACTTAGCTTTAGCGACTTTGTTTTCGTCTTTATGCAGCTGAATTAGGCCGTTTTTATCTGCAACAAATACAAAACCGGTTTCTTCTATTTGAAAGCGTTTAAGCATGCCCTGCATATCGTCGATACTTTTTGCAAGGCCTGCTAAACCAATGCCATTAGTTTGCTGGTGGTTCACAAACATTTTTACATCAGTCGGTGACTCTTGATAGATACTGATCGAAAAGGGTTGTGCGGTGTTAGTAAACGCGAAAAACCAACCATCTTGCTCTTTAGTTAAAACGCGCAAGAAACCGTCTTGGTTCCAATATTGTGCTGTTTCACGGTTAGCCCAAGAAGCCGTTGCTAGATCGTACTGGGTAACAAGGCGGTTAAGCTCTTTTAGCAGTGTTTTATCATCTGTATTGCCAGAGTTAGCCCACTCTAATACAAACTCGTTACTGGAGAGTTGCTCAGCTGCACTGATCATTTGATTTATATCGTGAGTAATATAATTATCAATTGCTTGTAGTTTGCTCGGTAGTTCCGATTCAATCATTCGCTGTTCAATGATTTGTTTTGCACTGTATATCGCTGTTGCGCCGATTAACGCAGCAACAATGAGGGCGATAGAACTGCCAAGTAGGGTAATTTTTTTAGTGATGGTGAATTGATTTAACGCCATGAAAGTGTCTTAGTTTACAACATTTAAGTCAGTAATTTTAGCATACACTTTACAGATGACGAATCAATGTAGGGACAAAAAAAAAGCCCAAAGCATATAAGCAATTGGGCTTGGTTTCTAACAAGCGAAACTTACTTTCCAGGGTTAAACAATTTTCTTCATTGCTGACATGTAACCACGTAGTTTGCTACCAATGATTTCAACCGGGTGCTCGCGTAGTGCTTTATTCACGGCAATCAAGGTTTGGTTATCGACTTGGTTGCTTGCACTATCAAGACCTTTACCAATCACATCTGTATCGATGTCTTTCATAAAGTCTTGTAAAAGTGGTAAACACGCGTGGTTGTATAAGTAACAGCCATACTCTGCAGTATCTGAAATAGTTCGGTTCATTTCGAAAAGCTTCTTACGAGCAATAGTGTTTGCGATAAGCGGCGTTTCGTGTAGTGATTCATAGTAAGCAGATTCTGCGATGATACCTGCTGCAGTCATGGTTTCGAAGGCAAGCTCAACACCTGCTTTAACCATTGCAACCATTAAAATTCCTTGGTCGAAGAATGCTTGCTCGCTGATTTCTTGGTCGGTATTTTGTTGCTTTTCGAATGCAGTTTCGGCAGTTTCTGCGCGCCATGCGAGTAATTTTGCATCATCTTCAGCCCAATCAGCCATCATACCACGTGAGAATTCGCCGCTGATGATATCGTCCATATGCTTGTTATAAAGTGGGCGCATGATTGTTTTAAGCTCTTCACTTAATTCAAATGCTTTCACTTTTGCTGGGTTTGATAAACGGTCAAGCATGTTAGTTACACCACCATACTTAAGTGCTTCAGTGATCACTTCCCAACCATATTGGATTAGTTTTGACGCATAACTTGCATCAATGCCTTTTTCGACCATTTTATCGAAGCAAAGCAGTGAGCCTGTTTGTAACATGCCACATAGAATCGTTTGCTCACCCATTAAGTCAGATTTAACTTCTGCAATGAATGATGATTTTAGTACACCCGCACGATGACCACCGGTACCTGCTGCATACGCTTTAGCTTGCGCTAAACCATGGCCTTGAGGGTCGTTTTCTGGGTGAACCGCGATTAATGTTGGTACGCCAAAGCCACGTTTGTACTCTTCACGTACTTCTGAACCAGGGCACTTAGGTGCAACCATAATAACAGTTAGATCTTCACGGATTTGCATGCCTTCTTCAACAATGTTGAAGCCGTGTGAATAAGCAAGTGTTGCACCTTGTTTCATTAATGGCATGATGGCATTAATAACAGCCGTATGTTGTTTATCAGGTGTTAAGTTTAAAACTACATCTGCTGTTGGAATAAGCTCTTCATACGTGCCTACAGTAAAACCGTTTTCAGATGCGTTTAAGAAAGATTGACGACGCTCAGTAATTGCTGATTCACGTAATGTATAAGAAACATCTAAGCCTGAGTCACGTAAATTTAAACCTTGGTTAAGGCCTTGTGCGCCACAACCGACAATAACGAGTTTTTTCCCTTTTAAAGCGTCTACACCATCAGCAAACTCTGCTGGGTCCATAAATTCACACTGCGCTAATTGCGCTAACTGCTCTCTCAAAGGAAGAGTATTAAAATAATTCGCCATTGTTAGTGTCCTATAAATACAATTTTGTTAGAAAATCAAAGAACCGACGTGGTGTTCTTTGTATGTATTAACACTATGCAATTTTTTACCTTGCGTAAAATGATATATTTGAATTAAAGTATTTCATAAAATGAAATGGTGGCGGTGTGGATCACAAACATCTTAATTACTTTTTAGCGTTAGCCAAGACGCTACACTTTGCCAGAGCGAGTGAGCTTTGCCATATCAGTGCGCCAACTTTGAGCCGCAACATCAAGCAACTTGAAGAAGAAGTTGGGGTAGTGCTGTTTAATCGGGATAATCGCACTGTCAAATTAACTCGCGAAGGTGAGTCATTCATTGAGTACGCAAATGCGACGCTGGCTAACTGGCATCGTTTTAAGGCTAATGTGCAAGAGCCGCAACAGCATGTTTATGGCAATGTCAGTATTTATTGTTCTGTAACTGCCTCATATAGTTTTTTACATCAAATACTCGAGCAATTGCGAATGCAACATCCATATATTGAAATTACCCTTAATACCGGTGATCCCGCTCTTGCAATAAACCGTGTTTTAGATGGCCATGAAGATATGGCAATTGCCGCAAAACCTATAAAGCTACCTGGGCAAATTGCCTTTACCAGTGTCGGGTACTCACCATTAGTATTGATAGCACCAAAAATAGCGTGCCCGATCAGTGAAAAGCTTTCTGCCAGTGAACAAATTGATTGGTCAGATTTAGAGTTTATTGTTGCTGAGCAAGGGTTATCAAGGCAACGTCTTGAGCAGTGGTGGCGTAAAAAGAATATTCACGGCCGAATTTACGCTCAGGTTGCAGGCCATGAAGCGATGGTGTCTATGGTGAGCTTAGGTTTAGGTATTGCCATGGTGCCAAAGATAGTTTTGGACAACAGTCCGCTTAAAGATAAAGTGCAAATCGTAAGTGATGCTGAGCAGACTGTTGCTGGTTTCGAAATTGGTTTAGCTGTTTTGAATAAAGAGCGCCATGATCCTGCGCTCAATGCTATCTGGAGCATTGCTCAATCACTTACTCAGCAAGCTATTTAGCGTTAACGATTTGATGTTGGTATAAAAGGTTTAATTTTCGATAGTTATTTAGTATTGGTTTTTGTATTTATTTTTCGTGTTTTTTACTGGTTTTAAATGGATAAAATCCATTTTTATTGCTTTTTTTCAAGGTGTTGTTAACGTAATTTAAAATAATAAAATTTTCATGGCCTAGAATCATGATACTTTCTGCGCAAGCCGAGCATTCACTAAGTTATTCAAGTCACTGTTTAAAACAAGCTATTCCTCTCATGGTTAAGTACAAGATGCCAATAACACCGCTAAATTATGCGATTTGGTATGCGTATGTCAGCAATAAAACCCCCGAACTTAATGATGCTTTAGATAAAATTATTGATGAATTTAAAACGTGCAGCCACGAGCATGCTAAAGCGCTGTTCAACCAGTTTCTATCTAGTGATGACTTAGCATTGTTTTATCAGTTATCAGGTGGTTTTAATGATGTTGTTGGAAAGGTACATCAAGACATCAATGAAGCAATAAATTACTCAACAGAGTTTAACCAAACACTTCAAGAATGCCATTTGAAACTAAAAAATGCAGATATCAGCCAAGAAACAGGCTTTGATGATGTACTTGATTGTGTAGAACGTCTAAGTGATGAGTCAGCGACCTTACAAAGTAGGGCACAGGACTTTCAAAATCAACTAGCACAAGCTTATGCAGAAATTACCGACTTAAAACAAGAGTTGATTAGATCGAAAGATAAAGCGCAAAGAGATCCATTAACAGGGTTATTGAATCGTGGCAAGTTTGATGAGGATATAAAGCGTTTTTGTAAAAACAATGAATTAGCTCAAGTATCAGTATTAACCATGATAGATATTGATCATTTCAAATCATTTAATGATAACTTTGGACATCAAAAAGGGGACCAAGTTTTACGAGCAGTGTCTGCTAAGTTATTAAAGCATGTTTCCAGTATTGGCCAAGTCTATCGTTACGGTGGTGAAGAGTTTTGCTTTACGGCCCAGTTTGCAAGTATTAGTGATATGACTAATTTCACACAGCTACTTCGCCAAACTATCGCTAAATTACAAATCAAGAAGCCAAATTCTGATAAGGTGTTGAGTCAAGTAACGGCTAGTTTTGGTATTGCGATAAAAGCTAAAAATAGTAACCCTGAACAGCTCATTGCTAAAGCTGATAAGGCGCTTTACTTAGCTAAAGAACATGGTCGCAATCGCATAGAGATTGTCGAGGAGTAACAAACTTAATCGAAATATGTATCAAATTTGTGAATACTTGTAACCTGCTGAGGACAGTTTGTTCACATCTTGATATTATGCTGACATTGCAAAATTTTCTTTGGTCGTAAAATAATAATGAAGTTTCTAACGATCAGGTTCTGCGTAGTTTTCTATGCTTTGGCGCTAGTATGTGTGGGTCAAGCGTATGCTGATGATTCTACTCGCACTGAACGTGAAAGCCGTATGGCAAATCAACAAATTGATACTGAGCAGTGGCACTTAAGTGTTAATACTGGGGCTGGGGTAATTACAAACCCATTGCATGGAGGTGACAATTTACCTTTAATACTGCTACCAGAGGTTGCTTTTTATGGTGAACAATGGTTTTTTGATAATGGTCGCTTAGGCTATTCCCTTCATGAAAGCGACACACATGTTGTTAACATTGTCACTGAATTTAACCCCGAGACCCGTTTTTTTATAGATTTTCATCCTAGTAATGTATTTGCCTTGCAAACGTCAAATAGCTTCGTTGTTGAATCAACGAGTAGTGATGAATTAGTTGAAAAGTCTGTTGTCACAACAAATGACGTAAAAAAAAGACGCTGGGCTTTAGATGCGGGCTTGAGCTATCACTATATCCGCAGTAATCATGTATTCTCTGTTCAGGTTCTAGCTGATGTCTCCGGGGTTTATAAAGGGGCTCGCAGTGCCTTACAATGGCAATCTCACCATCAGTTAGGTCGTTTAAGTATCGCACCGAGCTTAGGTGTTTGGTATAAATCGAACGAATTAAATGATTATTTTTATGGTTTATCGGCCGAAGAATCATCATACGGAGAAATAGAGGTTGGCAGTAGCTGGCAACCTTATGCTAAAATCGACGCCCGTTGGCCTCTAGGAGAGTCTAACTCTCTTCGTTTTCATTTAGCATATTATGACTACTCAGCCGTGGATGACAGTCCGCTTTTTGAACACACGTATTCGATGACTGCTTTTATAGGATTCAATCATATTTTTTAATATGAAGTATTTTGTTTTTAGTCTGTGTGTGTTTGTTGCTGTTATTTGGGCTCCCCCAAGCTATGCACAAGCGACTCAGTTTGATATCACACCAAAAGTGTGTGTTGTATTACAACAGCACGAATTTTGTGATCTTGAATTAAAAATTAGCTGGAAAACTGCTCAACCTCAAGATCTGTGTTTATACCAAAATAACCAGCAAATTCAATGCTGGACTGATAGTAATAATGGGCTTTATAGCCATAAAGCGCGGGTTCAGGTTGAAACAATATACTCCTTAGTCAATCCGCACACGGGGAGCAAAGTTGCGACCACAAAAGTCGAGGTGCAAAGCACTGAAGCAAAAACAACGAGGCGTAGGTTACGTTCACCGTGGAGCTTTTTTTAAATCAGGAGCAACCAATGGCAAAGATTTTACTTGTTGAAGATGATCTCGGCTTACAGCAGTTAACACGCGATTACCTTCAGCATAATGGATTGGATGTTGCGGTCCTTGAACGCGGCGATGAAGTTTTCGAATACCTTGAGAACAATCCAGTTGATTTAATGATTTTAGATGTCATGTTACCGGGTAAAGATGGCTTTAGTGTTTGCCGTCAGGTACGCGATAAATTCAACTTACCAATTCTAATGCTTACAGCAAAAGGTGAAGACTTTGATCAAGTAATTGGGCTTGAACTAGGTGCAGACGATTATGTTATTAAGCCTGCAGAACCACGCGTATTATTAGCGCGCATCAACGCATTGTTACGCCGTGGTCAAGCTACAAACAAAGCACCAGAAGAGCTTAGCTTTGGCGATTTAACCATTGATAAAACTAGCCGCATTGTTACACTTAAAGGCAGTGAAATTACACTGACTTCTCATGAATTTGAGCTGCTTTGGTTGCTTGCTTCAAATGCAGGTGAAGTGTTAAGTCGTGAGCATGTTCATCAACATATGATTGGTCGTCAATATGATGGTTTAGACCGAACCGTTGACGTACGTGTATCGCGTATCCGTAAGAAATTAGGTGATAACAGTGATAAACCATACCGAATTAAAACAGTTTGGGGGCAAGGTTACCTGTTCGTTTCTGATGCATGGGATATGTAATCATTAATGGGGAAACTGTTTGCTAGCTTATATCTTTACATAATAGTTTCTCTGTTTCTTGTTAGTGGGGTCATAGAGCAGTTATGGCCCTATGAAGACACACAGCAACAAATCGCTCTAGATCAAGAGTTTGGTAAATCATTATGGCTATTAAGTCAAACTGACAATGGCTTAGCTAAATTACAGCAAGAGTTTAATAGCGAGCTAATTGATTTAACTGATCTCGCCCTACCAACAAACCTCAAAACACAATTACAAAATGATCACTATCTGTATCTTTTTAATCAGCAGCAGAAGGTAATTTGGTACATTACTATTAATGAGACTCAGCTATTACAAGTTGGTCCACTCTCAATATCAAATCCTAACTTTAGCTCTGTTTGGCCCTATTTTTTATTACTAGCCATTATTGGTCTTCCTATTGGTCTTTGGAGCTTGTTACTTTGGCGAGACTTTAACAAACTCACTTTAGCTTGTGAGGCGGTAGGCGGCTCGCAAGATTTCGAATTGCGTGATGCATCTAAATCATTTTTTTTGCCAATTACAGGCACGCTTAATGCTATGCAAGAGCGTATTCAGTACCTACTAGCTGCGCAGCAAGAACTGACTTCTTCTGTTTCTCATGAGTTTAGAACGCCGTTGGCGCGTTTAAAGTTTGCCGTTGCTATGCTTGAAGAGCAAATTGAAAATGAGAAATCTTATAGTTATATAGATAATATGCAGGCTGATATTGCTGAGCTTGAAGCGCTAGTGTCTGAGATGCTTGAATACGCACGACTTGATTCGCATCAACCAAGCTTAAAGCCACGTTCGTGTGACCTTACAGCGCTTATTAACAGTGTCGTGAATAAGCTCGAATTTGCTACTGATATCGATGTAGCAGTGAGTGCGCCTAGGCAGCTTTACTATGAGTGTGACGAGCATTTTATGGCGCGTTGTATTCAGAATTTATTAGGCAATGCACAAAAATACGCAAACCATAAAATTCATGTCAGCCTTGAAGAGTTGGGTGATTCAATACAAATAAGTGTTGAAGACGACGGCCCAGGGATAGCTAAGTCTGAGTGGCAAAGTATTTTTAAGCCATTTACTCGTCTAGATAAAAGCCGTGACAAGAAAACCGGCGGCTTTGGCTTAGGCCTTGCGATTGTTGCTAAAATTGTTAGTTGGCATCAAGGGCAGTCTGAGGTGTGTGATTCACCATTAGGTGGAGCTAAATTTACGATTCATTTATTTAAAAGTAACTCGCTCTAAATTGCAGGCATAAAAAAAGCGCCTAGGGCGCTTTTTAAAGATTAAAACCAAAAATAAACAAGTAGCAAAGTAATAGACCGCACCAATTTATAAAAGTTCGTAAAAAGTTTAATTATTTTCATTTAATAATGGCATGAGCATTTTTTCTAGGCCATTTAGCTTCACTTCATACATCATCGCCAGTTGTGCTCCTAATTTAGAGTCTGGAAATCCTTGCTGTTTAAACCAAACTAAATAAGGCTCAGGGAGTAACAATAAAGGGCGGCCAGCATACTTTCCAAATGGCATCTTAGTATTTATGGCACGTTTGAGTTCAGCTGTATCCATCTTTATCTCAAAGAAACTTTAAAGTTAGATGATACGGTAAAAATAAGAGAGAAAATAGGCTGTGACGGGCAAGAAACAGCCTATTTAGTGAGGGAGGTAGGCCCTCAGAATAGATACTACTAGAGTAATGCCTAGTAGTTAGTGTAATTGATATCGAGGTTTTTTTGAAAAACCGAGCTGTTGCAATTGCAATGCAATAGACGGATCATCAATTCTTTCTGGTGTTTCTGCATCTCTCAGAAAGTGATCATTAGGTACCTGATAGATATCGAGCATCTTGTTAAAAAGCACCGCCCTTATATCCATTGGGGTCATGCCATTTTGTTGTAATTCATCAAGCTGCTGCTGAATGTCTGAAAGTTTCCCAGAACGCGCATCATCCGTGTCTGCCAAAACTTCGTTGGTAAACTTATTCTTCATTGAAACAACCCTAATCAGTTTACAGTTACGCATATGCTAGTCGTTATATGCTTATACTGTGTCACTTCTTTGTGTTAAAAATAGATACTAAGCTATTAGTACTCTTAGGATTCTACTCTTTTTTTATTGGTGATTGCTAATCTACATGTAAAGCTTTGTAAATAGAGTTGACCTAATAAAGGGAACTAAAAAACAGGTGGTTTTAACCTGACTATGCAACTTGCTGAAAATTTTAGAGATAATTATTGGTACAATCCTTAAGTACCAATAATTATTTTAGGTGCTAAGAAAAAAGTTTTTGCTTTACATGCTCTGCAAAACCACTTCCTGCCTCTAAATAAAAGTTATAAGTAGAGTCAACGCCCATATCTTCTAGTTCTTTTTGCTGATCTGGATAATTGGCAATTGCAGTAACTTGTCCTTGATAACCTGAGGCTCGTAGTTGCTCCAAAGCAAAAATATTCTGCATATGTTTAGGCATAGCGAGCATTACCATACCTACATGTGAATGATTTACACGTTGCCAAAAATCAGGGTCTGTTGCATCAGCGAGTAATACCCGACGACCACGTTTGATGTGCTTTTCTACTACATCAGGTTTGATATCAATACCCGCGACAAGATTTGGATGGGTTTGGCTAATCGTTTCATAAGCACCCGTGCCAATACGGCCCATGCCAAATATCACGATTTTAGTATCATTTAAATTAACAGGTAGTTCCTCAGCAAGACGGCTGTCACTTTCAAATTTAAGTAGCCAATGTTCGATTTTGACATAAATCTCATTTGATCGTTTGTTAAGAGGCGAGGCTAAAACAAATGTGATTGAAACTGCAATAGCCATAACTGCCAGCCATTCAGAAGTAATTAAATTGCTGGTAGCTGCAACTGCGCAAACGATCAGGCCAAACTCACTGTAATTGGCTAAGCTAAATGCACTTAATAACGAAGTACGAGCACGTAACTTAAATGCGTTTGTCAGTACATAATAAAGTGCAACTTTTAGTGGCAAGACGAGTATAATGATAAGTGCAACAATCACTGCGTGACTTGTCAGTTCGGCATTCAAACCAATATTTAAGAAAAAGCCAACCAGTAACACATCTTTTAAATTCAGTAATGACTTTGATAACTCACCTGCTTTTTTGTGTGATGCGAACATCATACCGATAATCAACGCACCTAAATCACCTTTAAGACCTGCAAATTCAAATGCTTGGTAACCTAAAACTAGTGCAAAGAAAAACCCGAATAAAGGTAATAGTTCACCGTGTTTTGAGCGATTTAATACCCAAAACATCACTGGACGTAAAATAGGCAATCCCACTAATAATGCCAGTGCCCACATGTTCGGTGCTTTACCTGTACTGATGGCTAAGAAGATAACAGCGAAGATATCTTGCATAACTAGAATGCCAATGGCGATTTTACCATGCAGGCTTGCCATCTCACCGCGTTCTTCCAATACTTTTACGGCAAATACGGTACTTGAAAAGCTAAAAGCAAAGCCGACTAACAATGCACTTTGCCAAGTAAGTTCACTAAATAAAGGCAGTGCAAGGGCACCTAGCAGTAACATAAAACCACTAAACAGCGTGCTGCTCAGAACAATGTGCATTGAGGCAGGCGCCCACACTTGCGGTTTCATTAAATTAGACACTTTAAGTTTTAGACCTATGCTAAAAAGTAATAGTGTTACACCGAGGTTTGCTAATGTATTTAGTAGTTCGGTTGTTTTATAGCCATAAAGATTAAGCGCAAAGCCTGCTAATAAAAAGCCGATGAGAGGAGGTAGCTTTAATTGATAAATGGCAAAGCCAAACACGAAAGCGGTAGCAAAGTAGATAAGTTCCATAATTGTTCTTTTAGCTTCATTTGCTAGCAGTGTAGCGAAATATTCGTTATTGGAAAACAATATCGAGCAAGAAGAGTTCAAAAAATAAGCACTTATCCATGATTTATTGATTAATCCGCCAAAAGCAACATTTTTTCGCTGACAATAGCTTTTAATTGTGGTTAAGATGCATTAACAAAGGAATTTAAGCCATAACTAAGAAGCTGGCTTAAGGAGAATAGATGTTTAAGAAAATCCTTGCATCAGTAGGTATTGGTGCAGCAAAAGTTGACACTGTACTTGAGACAGAGCATTTACAACCTGGTCAAAAATTTAATGCCGTGATAGTCATCAAAGGTGGTGATGTTGATCAAGAAATTTCGGGTTTAGACCTAGCACTTATGACCCGTGTGAAAGTTGAAAGTGATGACGGTGAGTATTTTACAAACCATGTGATAGAAAAATGGCGAATTACAGATATTGGCATGATTGCAGCGGGCGCTGAAAAGCATATCCCATTCGAAGCTCGCCTACATTCTGAAACCCCGATCACTGAAATTAACGCTGGTTATAACCAATCGCATGTTTGGCTTGAAACAGGCTTAGACATTGATCTAGCCCTTGATCCGACTGACCGTGATGCATTACACATTTATCCTAATGACGCTGTAAGCACGTTAATGGAAGCGATGGATAGACTTGGTTTTAGCTTAGTGAAAGCAGATGTAGAAAAGGGTTATTTAAAAGCACCTACTTTTCAATCGCATTCAGGCTGTTATCAAGAACTTGAATATCGCCCAAATAGCCGAAGCCTATTTGGCTTACAAGAGATTGAACTATCATTTGTGCCTGAAGCACATAAAACTCATGTATTAATCGAGCTTGACCGTGCCTTTAGGGGGGACGGTTATGTCGATTTAACTATTGAGCATGATCATGTAAACCTGTCGCAGCTGTGTGATCAGCTAGAGCGATTATTTGCTTAAAGATTAACGACTGAATAGCGAGTTAAAACCCAGCTACGGCTGGGTTTTTTGTTTTCATTAAGGAGCATTATGTTTTCTATTAAAAGTTATAACGAACTCAGTAAAGATGAGTTATTTGCCATTTTACGGGCGCGGGTTGATGTATTTGTGGTAGAGCAAACTTGCCCTTACCCAGAAATTGACGAAGTGGATAACAATGAACTGACCCAACATGTGTTCTTGTTCAAAGGCCTGCAGGTGGCAGCCTATGCACGATGCTATAAAAAGAATGAGCAATTTAGCGCATTTGGTCGTGTGCTGGTAGCAGAGCAATTTCGTGGTGAAGGACTCGCAAGCAAGCTAGTGCAAACCGCGATTGATACATGTAAGAGGCATTGGCCTGATAAAGCGATTATGATTGGTGCTCAGTGTTACCTAACAGGGTTTTATCAGCAATTTGGTTTTGAAAATGTGGGCGATGATTACCTAGAAGATGGTATTCCACATCAGGATATGTGTTTGAAGTAGCCTATGGGGCCACTTCAAACATAAATGCTTACTAGCTTAACAAAGAGTTCGCGAATACGAGTGCAATGGCGAGTGGGCAAATAAACTTGATATACCATGGCCATACTTTCCAAAAGAAACTACTAGCAGCTTCTGGGCACCCTTGTTGAATTTCTTTTAGTAACGACCCGCGATGCCAAATCCAACCAACAAAAATACAACACATTAAGCCTAGAATAGGTTGACCAATCTTAGTTGTTAAGGTGATCACAAAGCCAAACAAGGTGCCTAGGTTAAAGACAATTGTAAAACTGATAAGGGCAATAATACCGCCAATGATCCAAGTCGCTTGTACTCGCTTTAGCGCAAAACGTTCAACAGCATAAGAAACAGGTGCTTCTAGCATCGAAATTGATGACGTTAATGCTGCAATACTCATTAACGCGAAAAAAGCAAAACCAACAAAAATACCCACATCACCCATGCTGGTGAAAAGCGCCGGTAGCACTTGGAATACTAAGGTATCTTCTGAAAGTAGTGCACCTTCTGCAGAGAAAATCTCAACACCTTGTGCCTGGGCTACATACATCGCAGGAATAATAAGTAAACCGGCAACAAATGCAATGAACACATCGATTAAAGTCACATAAGCGCCTAACGATACTAAGTTCTCTTTTTTGCTGATGTATGAGCCGTAGATGATCATCACACTAGTACCAAGCGATAGTGAGAAAAATGCTTGCCCTAACGCATTCACTAATAACTCAGGGTTTAAAATCGATGAAAAGTCTGGCACTAAATACGCTTTTAGGCCTGCCATTGCGCCATCTTGAGTCATTACATAGATGATCAGCATAAACAAAATACCTAACAGGGCAGGCATTAAGCGCTTCGACCATTTTTCAATGCCGTTTTCGACGCCTTTAGAGATAATCGCAACGGTTAAAATAATAAATGTAGCAGAAAATATAAGGTTTCTTGATAGTGACTGCTCACTAAGCCAAGTGCTAGCTTGCTCTTGCCCCACTAATTGTGCTGCGGGTTCAAGTGTAGCGCTCAGCATCCAGCCAGCCACTATCGCATAGAAGCTTAGGATTAGGCCCGCACAAATAATACCGCCAAAGCCAACTATGAAGGCAAACTTTTTTTGCCATGCTTGATTTGTTACTTTTCGAAGTGAAGTAACTGCATTAGCTTGACCATGACGACCAATCACTAACTCAGCCATTAAAGCAGGATAAGCAAGACAAAATGCTAACACTAAATAAGCCACTAAAAATGCGGCACCGCCATTACTTGCAGTTTGTGTTGGGAAACCCCAAATATTTCCTAAGCCAACAGCAGAGCCTGCTGCAGCCATAATAAATCCAAAGCGGGAGCTGAACTCCCCACGTGATGCGCTCATATTGTTGTTACTTCTCTATTTGTGACGGCGCTGACAATCTACTTGAATTAACGCTAAATAAAAAGGGTTAATCATCCGCATTTTCGTTGTTCTTCGATATGTGCGAGTTGTCAGCTTAGATTTCGTGCAATTGATTCTAACAATAGAACCCCTATTACTTGCAATCAATGCCTTGCCTAAATCGCTTTTAATTCCAACTGAAACTCGCACCTTGAGGTGGTTTGGGTATACATAAAGTAAAACACGCGCCACCTAGCTGCTTACTTTTTGATATTTCGACCGTGCCATGATGCCAATCAACCACTTTCGCAGCGATAGCAAGGCCAAGCCCATAGCTTTCTCCATCTCGGTTGCGGTGTGTCTGTTCTTGGAAAAATGGACTAAAAACTTTTTGCCAGTTTTGCTCGCTAACACCCGGGCCGTCATCTTCAATCTTTATGGTAACGAGTTCACTGGTACTGGTTGCATTGAGTAAAATTTCAGATTCAGCAAAGTCGCAAGCATTACTTAATAGATTAACAATGGCCCGAGCTAACCAGTGTAAATCTGCAAAGATCTCACCCCCTTCAACGCGGTGATTAATGCGTAAGCCATGTTGTTCTACTTTAGGTTCAATTTGATGAATGAGTGTAAGGATGTAGGTTTCTAAATCAGAATGATTGAAGGTCAATTGATTCGCTTTTTGCTCAAGGGTAGCAAATGCCAGATAACTTTTTAGCATTGACTCCATTTGATCTAAGTCGTTTTCCATGCGAGCAAGATACTCAAGGCGCTTTTCTTCACTACTACAATCTTGCGCTGCTTCAAGACCAAACCGCAAGCAGGCGATAGGTGTGCGAATATCGTGAGATAAACTCGATGCCATCAACTTATTCTCATCAAGCAGTTTTTCGATTTGGCTAGCCATACGGTTGAATGTTAGCTCAACATCTTTGATATAGGTAAAATGAGATAAGTGAATACGACTTTTTAAATCGCCTTTGGCAAAGCGTTTTGCTGCTTCGTTTAAAACGGTTAAACGCTTAGCTAGTGGCGCAATGATAAAGCCCATAAATACGCATAACCCAGCGTAGAACAACAAGGTGAGTAACACATCGTTGCCTTGTTCGTGTGTTAAGTCTTTATCTAAACGCATTTTTAAGTGGTGCGTGCCTAAAGCGGCTTCACTATAAAGTAAATAGTAGCCTTGTTGATCTTCGAGGATCAGACCGCTAGGTTGGGTCATTTGTGCTAACAATGAATGAGGTAGCGCAAGCGATTGCGTCGGGCGATACTCAAGTTGCACTGCAAAGTCTTGATTAATATCCGTGATAGCTTGCTCGCGCTGTTTAGCGTCAAGCTTGGCGATTTGTTTTGCAAACCCTTTAATCATTTGTGTTTCGCTAGAAAACACATCTTGAGGAGCTTGGGTTTGCTGACTGAAAGCATCAATTAGCCAACCCAAAACAATGATTGAAAGTAAAGCACTACCAAGTAGCGAAAGATAAAACTTTTTCACAGGCGCTCAATGCTATTGCCATGCCGTGGCAACAAGTAAATAGCCTTTGCCCCAGATGGTTTTAATTTTTTCAGGGTGTTGTGGGTCATCATTAAATTTTTTACGTAACGATGAAATGAGCACATCCACACTTCTGTCTAAGCCATCATACTCTCGACCTTTCGTCGCTTTAAACACAGAGTCGCGGGATACAACTTGGCCTGCATTACTTGCTAAGTAGTGGAGTAGAAGGTATTCAGCACTTGAAATATGAACTTCTTCATCTGCCAAGTAAACGGTACGTGATTCAGTATTAATTGATAACTTACCCACATTTATTAGTTCAGAGTTGGCTGTTGACTCTTGCGTATCAGTTTTAGAGCGCAGTGCCGCTTTAATACGTGCTAATAATGCACGGGGACGAACGGGCTTCATCATATAATCGCTTGCACCCACTTCAAGGCCAATCACTTCATCCATTTCATCATCACGAGCGGTTAGCATAATAATTGGGGCTTGATAAAACTGCCTTAAGTCACGGCACACACTAATACCGTCTTGTCCTGGTAGCATAATATCTAACAAAACCAAGTCTGGGTTTGTTTTACGTACTTGCTCAACAACTTGGTCACCGCGTTGACATAGTGTTGTTTGGTAGCCTTGTTCGATTAAATATTCTGCAACCCAGTTGGCAAGAGATATATCATCTTCAACTAATAAGATGGTCCCATAATGTTCCATTATTCACTCCTAGTTAAAACAATCGCCAACGTCGTTTCTTCTGACGATTTTTATAGACCCATTGCAATTGTATTTCTGTGCTTGCGACAACTTTACCGTTATTACTATTTATTAGCTCGAAACCAACATTTTCAGCAGAATCAAACTGGTATCTAAATAGCCCTTTTTGTTGCATTAACCAGCATTGCATGATGTGCTTACTTTGAGCGTTGCGTAAGCAGTAATTGCCAGTATTATGTTGTTGCCAGGTTATATCCACCTCGGCAAAGCAATTTCTACCTTCACGTAAGGCTACGCATGTATCAGGCAATGCAACTAACGCATTATCTGTATTTGCTTGATCTTGGGCAAACACGGGTTTTGCAAATAATATTGTTAACGTTACACAATACTTAAAAAACATAACGCACGCCTACCTTGGCTTTATGCTGATACTCTTGCGAAATAATTGGGCTTTGATGAATGTCTTTAGAAAACCAGGTCGAAAGCCAGCCAGTTAGAAACACCCAATGCCTATTTATAGGGTATTCAGCATGGAATTCAAAAATTAAACTGTACGAGGTATCAGGATCATAGACAGGGCGTGTTAATAAAGATTCTGATGGTGAAATTCCAAAGTAATAGTCAGTAAAATCATTAGAGTAAGCACTTAAGCCAACACCAGAGCGGAACTCCCAATTTCGCCAAGGGATAATCTGACTAAAAAATGAATTCATCACCCAGCCGTTGTGGGTACCAGAAACATCATGTAAATACTCAAATGAGATTTGTGAGTTTTCGAAACGGCGTGATAGGCGAAGGCCAACATCAAAATCATAATTACGGCTTTTTATACCTTCGAGTTCTGCGATGACTTCGTCCCCGTAAAAAGTTAAGCCTGTATCATCAAAACCAGATTGAACATTTGTGCCTACTACGTCTAAGCCCCATTCAAATTTGTCGATAACACTATAACCCAGAGTCAAACCACCACTAAGTTGGCTTTGATCATAATCAAGGTAAAAATTGTTGTAAGTAACGGCAAGGTGAATATCTGGTTCAAAGCCATCATTGTAAGAGTCCATGCCTATTAAATACGAGTCTTCAATGTAATACCCAGCGCCTATGCCCCAATCCCATGCAAAGCCTTGGCTAGGCTCTAGTGTATTGTCGGCATAATAGCGATTACTTGCTAGGCTTGGGGTACTTAGCAAGGTTAAACATATTAAAAATAGGGTACTTTGAGCTCGCAACGTGGCTTCCTTGTCTGTCTGTAAGAAAGGGTAATAGCATATAGTATATTGTTAATGAGTTCCTGTAATCTGTAAAAAAATGTAGCAACAGACGAATGAAATGATGTTGAGGAGATAGTGAAGGGCGCTGTTTGCCTATGGGCAGACAAACAGCGAAAGTTACTTATTGAACTTTGATTTTATCGATTAAGATACTGCTAAGATAGTATTGCATCATAGGCGTAAGAGCACTAACTTCAGTGCGGGTACACGGGCCTTGTTCTTTTTTTAACATGTCCATGCGTGTAATGGTCTGATACTCAGGTATCGTCACGTCTTTATTCACACGTGCCATACGTGCTTGCTCTGAATTTTGCTCATGCACAAAACTGGCTACTTCAAGTTCATTCTTTATTAGTTGTTGTTGCTCAAAGCTGTAGATTAGCGGCTCGCGGTGAAAGCTTGCGCTATCAATTGACGATTTTGCAAACCAGACAACGTCACCTGTTTTTTTATGAGTTAGGCGCATACTTACTTGGCCTAAAATAGTCGCACATTGTTGAACAGGGTATTGCTTGGCGACTTCATCGAATAAAGAAAGTGGCTTTTTGGGTTTCACCAATTGGTATTCTGTTTCTTCAATAAGCTCAAGATCAAGCTGATGGATAGATAGGGTATAATCTGCTTGTGCGCCTTCGGCTACGACTTTTAACTGCTTAGCTGTAAGTGCCTCAGTTAGTTGAGAGTACAGTGTATCTGTGACACTGGTTTTGTCGGCAACTATCATGACGGTTTGATTTTTACTTACTGTATGAGCTGGTAGCTGTACCGATTTTACTTTAGGTGATGCATGCTCTGTTTGATACTCAACTTGAAAACGCTGGCTCTGTAAGCTCGGTTTTTTTGGCATTGTAAGTAACGGCGCTGGCTCTGGTTTAAGGGCGCAACCGACTGAAATTAAAACAAAAAATAAAAGCACGAATAAGCGCATAAAAAATAATCTACCCATAAATAATTAAGATTAAGCGTATTGTACGTTAGTCGAGGCAAAAGTTCATGATATTATGTTATAAGAAACTTCCTAAACAGACTTAAAAAAATAAATAATGAAGTACAGCTTATTTTTAATTTCCTTTCTTTTTTCTTTAACACTGCTTTTTGTTAGTGGTGAAGCTGCTTCGAGTGATAAGCAATGGCAAACATTCGTTGCTGATTATAATAAACACCTCACCCGAAAACTAAAAAGTAAAGGGATCCCAGGTGGCTCATTGGCAATTGTAAATATTGGTCATGATGATTTTATTAACGGTATTGGTCGAACAAAAATAGAAAAAGGCCGCAGAGTCGATAAACATACCCGCTTTCGATTGGCATCCGTCTCAAAAACCTTTGCGGGTTCATTAACCGCAAAACTGGCAGCACAAGGGGAGTTTAATATTGATGACCCTATCAGTAAGTTTATTCCTGCTTTTGTTAATACTGCTTATAAAGATGACTTAAAAATTTATCACATATTGAGTCACTCTAGTGGCTTGGTACCTAACGCATACGATAACCTAATTGAGTCGCGTATGAGCTACCCAGATATTGTCGAGCGGCTATTGACTGTTGAGCCTATCTGCAAACCAAGTGAATGTTACGGTTATCAAAATGTGATGTTTAGCTTGATTGATTCTGTGATTTATCAATCAACACAGATGGATTACTCACACTGGATTTCGGAGTATATTTTTGCACCATTAAAAATGGCGGATGCGAGTGTTGGTTTTGAGGGGATGGTGAAAGATGATAATTATGCTCACCCTCATGTGCGCGGCAGAAAACGATGGTATACATCACGCTTGAAGAAAAACTATTATAAAGTGCCTGCGGCTGCAGGAGTGAACGCCAGCGCAAATGACATGGCGATTTGGTTGAATGCACAGTTAGGGCAATACCCTGACGTATTACCACTCGAGGCATTGATCAAACAAACCCGCCCTTACACACATACTAAAAAAGAAACTCGTCGTAGGGTTTGGCGTGAACATGTAAAAGATGCTTATTATGGATTAGGTTGGCGTGTTTATGATTATGATGATGAAGTGCTTTACTACCATAGCGGTTGGGTACAAGGTTATCGCAGCGATATTGTTGTATTTCCGCATCTAAACATCGGGTTTAGCTTAGTTCTTAATGCCGAAACTGGGTTAATTAACGAGCTTACTACCGAGTTTATCAATCGGGTTCTTAAATTCACGCGAGAGCAAAAATAGCTTAGGTAAAAAAGTTTAGTTACAAATTAATGGAAAATTATTTTTGCCTACAAAAAAGCCAGCAAATTTGCTGGCTTTTTCTGATTCGAAACTCCACAAGGCAGGATTAACCGCGCGGTAATTGAATCTTTTTCTCTTCGCTTTGACGATACAGTACAATTGTATGACCAATTGTTTGTAGTTTTGTTGCGCCTGTCTCGCGAACAATTGCATCAAAAATCAATGTTTTAGTTTCACGTTCATCTGTAGGAACTTTAACTTTGATTAACTCATGAATTTCTAGAGCGCTTTCGATTTCAACTAAAACGCCTTCGGTTAATCCGTTTGCACCAAGTAATACAACAGGTTTTAAACTGTGCGCTTGGCCTTTTAAAAACTGCTTTTGTTTGTTCGATAATTTCATCATGTTACAAATTTTGCTGAATATGGCTTGAATTAAGGGTATTCTAACGCCATCTAGAGAATATTACTAATTAGTTACGTATTAATTTTATGGCAAATAAAAAACATTCAGCCAGTTCTAAGCGTTGGCTGAAGGAACATTTCGACGATCCTTATGTTCACGAAGCGCAAAAGAAAGGTTGGCGCTCTCGTGCGGTATTCAAATTAGACGAAATTCAAAACAAAGATAAATTAATCAAACCATCGATGACGGTGGTTGATTTAGGTGCTGCGCCAGGAAGTTGGTCACAGTATTTAGCTGAAAAGGTTGGTGATAAAGGTCAGGTTATTGCTTGTGATATCTTGCCTATGGATTCCTTAGCAGGTGTTGATTTCTTGCAAGGTGACTTTCGTGAAGAAGCGGTACTTGATGCACTATTAACACGTATTGACGGAAAAAATGTTGATGTAGTTTTTTCTGATATGGCACCCAATATGAGTGGTAATACATCAGTGGACCAAGCGGGTAGTATGTATTTAGTCGAATTAGCATTAGATATGTGCCACCAAGTTTTAAAGAAAAATGGTGCGTTTTGTGTCAAAGTCTTCCAAGGTGAAGGATTTGATCAATACTTACAAGAAGTACGTAATAGCTTTAAAGCAGTGAAAATTAGAAAGCCCGATGCGTCACGTGCCCGCTCTCGGGAAGTATATATAGTGGCGACAGGTTACAAACTGTAGTACAGTTGTGCTGCGTTAAGTTGAATTTAAATTAATTGGATACAAGAGGTTAACTCCTTGAGCGATATGGCGAAAAATCTAATACTCTGGCTGGTCATTGCAGTAGTGCTAATGTCAGTGTTCCAGAGCTTTAATGGTGGTGATCAGGCAGATCGCCAAACAAGTTACACTCAATTTGTTAGCGACGCTCGCAGTGGCGCTATCCAAGAAGTCTCAATTGAAAGCACCACAGGTACGATTACTGGTACTAAAACAAATGGTGAGCGCTTTCAAACCATCATGCCTATGTATGATAAAGACATCTTGAATGATCTTTTAAAAAGCAACGTTAATGTCAAAGGCGTTAAGCCAGAAGAGCAGTCATTCCTCGCCAGCATTTTAATCTCTTGGTTCCCGATGTTACTGCTTATTGGTGTGTGGATTTTCTTCATGCGTCAAATGCAAGGCGGTGGCGGTAAAGGCGCGATGTCTTTCGGTAAGAGTAAAGCGCGCCTGATGAGTGAAGACCAAGTTAAAACAACGTTTGCTGATGTTGCTGGTTGTGACGAAGCGAAAGAAGATGTCACTGAACTTGTAGACTTTTTACGTGACCCATCAAAATTCCAAAAGCTAGGTGGTAGCATCCCGAAAGGTGTGTTGATGGTTGGTCCTCCTGGTACAGGTAAAACGTTACTAGCTAAAGCAGTAGCTGGTGAAGCTAAAGTGCCGTTTTTCACAATTTCAGGTTCTGATTTCGTAGAAATGTTTGTTGGTGTTGGTGCATCACGTGTACGTGACATGTTCGAGCAAGCTAAAAAAGCAGCACCTTGTATCATCTTTATTGATGAAATCGATGCAGTAGGCCGTAAACGTGGCGCTGGCATGGGTGGTGGTCACGATGAGCGTGAGCAAACGCTAAACCAGATGCTTGTAGAAATGGACGGCTTTGAAGGTAATGAAGGTATTATCGTTATCGCTGCAACGAACCGCCCTGATGTATTAGACCCTGCGTTATTACGTCCTGGCCGTTTTGACCGTCAAGTTGTTGTTGGTCTTCCTGATATTCGAGGCCGTGAACAAATCCTTAAAGTTCACATGCGTAAAGTGCCATTAGGTGACAACGTTGAAGCTGCGGTAATTGCACGTGGTACACCTGGTTTCTCTGGTGCTGACCTTGCAAACTTAGTTAACGAAGCCGCGTTATATGCAGCTCGTGGTAACAAACGCGTTGTAAGCATGGCAGAGTTTGACGCTGCAAAAGATAAAATCATGATGGGTGCAGAGCGCAAGACCATGGTGATGAGTGAGCAGGAAAAAGAAATGACTGCTTACCATGAAGCAGGTCACGCGATTGTTGGTCGCATGGTGCCTGAACATGATCCAGTTTATAAAGTGTCTATCATTCCTCGTGGTCGTGCTTTAGGTGTCACTATGTACCTGCCAGAGCAAGATCGTGTAAGCCATTCAAAAGAGCTATTAGAGTCAATGATCTCGAGTCTTTACGGTGGTCGTATCGCTGAAGCACTTATCTACGGTGAAGATAAAGTGACAACCGGTGCAAGTAACGATATTGAACGTGCAACTGATATTGCTCGTAAAATGGTTACCCAGTGGGGTCTCAGTGAAAAACTTGGTCCGTTACTTTACGCTGAAGATCAAAACGAAATGTACATGGGTGGCGGCGGTAGCCGTGCTATGAGCATGTCTGATGAAACAGCAAAAGTTATCGACAGCGAAGTTCGTTTATTCTCAGACCGTAACTATCAACGTGCAGAGCAAATCCTTAAAGATAACATTGATATCTTACATGCGATGAAAGATGCACTCATGAAGTATGAGACGATCGATGCGGGTCAAATTGATGACTTAATGGCACGTCAGCCTGTACGTGAGCCACGTGATGTTCATGACCGCCGTTCAGACGATAAAAAGCCGAGTGCGAAAGCTGAGCCTGTAGTTAATGAAACTAAATCTGATGATTCAGTAAAAAAGGATGAAACAAGCCTTGATGACAAAGCTGAATAATCGCTAGAATATAAAAAGCAAAAGCCCCGGATGCCGGGGCTTTTTTGTAGCATAAAATTGGCTCACTATTCCAGTGGAGTCCAGTGAAGCAAACGCATGGAAGTTTAAGTAAAAATGACCGCTCTTAAATTACCGCGAGGTCGCATTTTACGCCTCGATTCCCCTGTTGTTATGGGGATTTTAAATGTCACTCCTGATTCATTCTCTGATGGTGGTAGTTATTGTCAACTCGACAGCGCTGTCAAACAAGCTAAAACGTTATTAAATCAAGGCGCAAAAATAATTGATATAGGTGGTGAGTCAACCCGCCCTGGGGCACCTGATGTATCTCTTGAGGATGAGCTTGAACGCGTTATCCCTTTAGTTAAAGCGCTAAGAGCATCCAGCGACTGTATTATTTCTATTGATACCAGCAAAAGTGAGGTAATGCGCCAAGCGATAATTGCAGGGGCTGATATCATTAATGATGTCAGATCTTTGCAAGAGCCAGGGGCAATAGAGGTATTAGCACAATACCCTGAGGTGGCAATTTGTTTAATGCATATGCAAGGTCAGCCTCGTACGATGCAAAGTAACCCACATTATGATGATTTATTTGCTGATATTAACGAATTCTTTGCAGAGCGTTTAGCCGTGTGTGAGCAAGCGGGCATTCAGTCTGAACGTATTATTTTAGATCCAGGTTTTGGCTTTGGTAAAACACTGGCTCATAATTACCAAATCTTAAATAAGTTTGATGTATTTAACCAATTCAAATTACCGGTTCTTGCGGGATTATCTCGTAAATCAATGATCGGTAACTTATTAAATAGAGATACCAATGAACGCTTAGCGGGAAGCCTTGCAGGCGCGCTGATAGCAGCACAAAACGGTGCAAAAATCATTCGCGTTCATGACGTACAAGAAACAGTTGATGTGCTTAGCGTTTGGCAAGCATGTACTAAAGGAATTACAAATGAGTAAAACAAGAAAATATTTTGGCACGGACGGTGTACGTGGCATGGTGGGTGAATTCCCAATCACTCCAGAGTTTGCGCTTAAGCTTGGTTGGGCTGCAGGTCGCGTTTTATCAAAAATTGGTACCAAAAAAGTCATTATTGGTAAAGACACCCGTATTTCTGGCTATATGCTTGAAACATCACTTGAAGCTGGCTTAATCGCCGCTGGTATCGATGTTGTTTTGTTAGGCCCAATGCCAACGCCGGCGGTTGCATATCTTACGCAAACGTTCCGTGCTGAAGCGGGTATTGTAATTAGTGCATCTCATAACCCCTACCATGATAACGGAATTAAATTCTTTTCAAGCAGAGGCTTAAAATTACCAGATGATGTTGAGCTTGAAATTGAAGCCATGATGGATGAGCCAATGACCTGCGTTGCCTCTGACAAACTTGGTAAAGCGCGTCGTTTAGAAACGGCTGATGGTCGTTACATTGAATTTTGTAAAAGCCAATTCCCACAAGGCTTATCGCTTGAAGGTTTAAAAATTGTACTCGATTGCGCAAATGGTGCTACATACCACATTGCACCGTCAGTAATGCGTGAGTTAGGTGCTGACGTTATCTGTCATGCTTGTGAGCCAAACGGGGTAAATATCAACCTAGAGTGTGGTGCAACCCATGTTGAAACGCTTAAACGCAAAGTATTAGAACACAATGCTGATGTTGGTATTGCCTACGATGGTGATGGTGACCGAGTAATGATGGTTGACCACAATGGTCGTGTATTTGATGGTGATGACATTGTTTATATCATTGCTTGCCAAGCCGCTAATGACGATATTTTAGGTGGGGGTGTTGTTGGCACTGTTATGTCTAACATGGGCCTTGAAAATGCATTAAAAGCGCGCGGTATTGGCTTTGCTCGTAGTAAAGTAGGCGACCGCTACGTGATGGAACTACTGCAAGAAAATGGCTGGAAAATCGGTGGTGAGAGCTCAGGCCATGTATTAAATCTTGATTTAATCAGCACGGGTGACGGCATTATCTCAAGCTTGCAAGTGTTAGCGGCAATGGTTGCACAGAATAAAACGTTGCAAGACTTAGGGGCAGGTTTTACAAAGTACCCAATGAAAATGATCAATGTTCGTTACCCACAAGGTACCGATCCAACGCAAGATCAAGCTGTAGTTGAGATGGTAGCGCATGTTGAAGAGCAATTAGGTGATACAGGCCGAGTATTACTTCGAAAATCAGGTACAGAGCCTGTTGTTCGAGTAATGGTTGAAGCTGAGCAAGAAAAAGTTGTACTTGATAGTGCTCGCAAAATAGCTGAAGTTGTCGAAACTGTGAGCAAACAAACCGAGGCATAACAATAACCTCTTGTAACTTCGGGCAAGTCGAGTTAGTATCTTGCCCGCTTTCAAATGTGGAGTGGAATAATGGCAACACGTAAGCCGATGGTCGCAGGTAATTGGAAAATGAACGGCTCTTTAGAGCTTGTTGAACAGTTATCAACTGCTATTAAAAATGTTCAAACGGATGAACTGGATATAGTGGTGTTTCCACCATTCCCATTGTTGAGTTCTTTGCAGCAACAAAACGTCACGTTTGGTTCGCAAACAGTCTCTGAAAATCAAGCAGGCGCATTTACGGGTGAAGTAGATGCTCAGCTAGTCAAAGACCTAGGCGCAGCTTATACGTTAGTTGGCCATTCTGAGCGTCGTAGCATTTACGGTGAGTCAGATGACGTTGTTGCAGATAAGTTTGCGCGAGCGCAGCAAGTTGGCTTAACTCCTATCCTATGTGTGGGTGAAAGCGAGCAGCAACGTGAAGCAAACGAAACTGAATTAGTGGTTGCAGCTCAAATTGATGCTGTAATTAGCAAATTAGGTGTAGCAGCACTGAAGAATTCTGTGGTAGCATACGAGCCCGTTTGGGCCATTGGCACAGGTAAGACTGCCTCTCCTGAGCAAGCGCAAGCTGTGCACAAATTTATCCGTGAGAAGATTGCTTCTTCGGATAGCGATGTAGCACAGCAGTTAACCATCTTATATGGTGGTAGCGTAAATGAAAAAAATAGCGAATTATTATTTGCACAACCAGATATAGACGGCGGCCTTATTGGAGGCGCGAGTCTTAAAGCAGATTCATTTACTGCTATCTGTGAAAGTGCAAAAGGGACCGTATAAGATGTACGAAATTTTATTAGTAGTTTATTTAATTGTTGCTTTAGCATTAGTTGGTATGGTTTTAATCCAACAAGGTAAAGGCGCAGATATGGGTTCATCATTTGGTGCTGGCGCTTCTGGTACCGTGTTTGGCTCATCAGGTGCTGGTAACTTCATGACTAAAACAACAACAATCTTAGCGACGATCTTCTTCGTACTAAGTATTGTTCTAGGTAACCTTACTGCAGGTCAAATCAAAAAGACTGATGAGTGGGAAAACCTAGAAGCTGCGCCAGCTGTTGAAACTGTAACGCCAGCACAATCTGATGTGCCTGCGACAGAAGATAAAACGTCTGACGTACCTAACTAATTAGCTTTGCTAATTAGCGTTAAGCAGTTTTCATTCCTCAAGTAAACTTAAAGCTTAACAACATACAGAATTGTATGCGGATGTGGTGGAATTGGTAGACACGCCATCTTGAGGGGGTGGTGGCTTCGGCCGTGGGGGTTCAAGTCCCCCCATCCGCACCAAAATTAAAAAGCTGTAACTCACTGAGTTACAGCTTTTTTCGTTTTAGTGCTTCATAAAATAAAATGCGCACCTTTATAGTGCTTTTATTCTAATGTCATTCCCGTGCACGAAATTAACTAATTGATTATTAATTGAAATAAAAATTGGAGTCTTCCTTGCTTAACTAGAGTTGATATCACTACTTTGAGGAAGCAAGATGGCCAGAATGAGTTATTTAAGTGCTATAGAACGATATGAAGAGCAACAACAGCTTATTCATGAACTGCTTCTTTCTATACTTGCCAGCGTTCAGGCATCGTTGACTAACAAGCATGCCTATCAACAGCTCGTCAATCAATATCCATTTCTAGAATTGCAATATTGCTTGAATGAACAAGGCATTCAGCAAGGTGATAATGTCTGCTTTAAGCGTCAATACAGCAAGAAACTGGGTCATATTGGAGCAGGACAGGACTTAAGTGCTCGGCCTTATTTTTTACTCGCTTCGTCAACACTTGTGCCGCATTTTACTTCGCCGTATATTTCGACTGCGACTAAGCATCTTTGTATCTCAGTGATCAAAACAATCCCTTCAGGCAACGATAAACAGCAGTTTTTGGTTATCGATGTGTGTTTAACAGAACTGATTGAATTTATTATGGGAGACACCAAACGAGCCAGAATGACACCTTACTTTAAGGTAGGTTATGGCTTGATTGTCACTTGTTTGTTTTGCTTGGTGTTCTATCTGTTATATAAAGTGTTTGCTGGAATGGTGGACTTAGTGATTAGCGAAGACACCCAGTCAGACCCGCTTAAACCATTTACTATTATTATCTTTGTTACTTTAGCGTTGGTTATTTTTGATTTAGGTAAAACAATTCTAGAAGAAGAAATCCTCATGCATAAGGATATTTTTCGCCACAGCTCAACAAGACGTACGATCACACGCTTTATCTCAACAATTTTGATTGCAGTATCGATAGAAGCCTTACTAACCATGTTTAAAGCAGCACTCGGGCAAACTGAGTATGTTATACCTGCTGTATTGATGATGTTTGCTGTGGTAGGTCTGTTGATTGCACTGGCAATTTACGTTTACCTAGGCGCCAAAGCTGAAGATGTGCTGACCCAGGTGCAACGCTTAAAAGTAAAACACTAATGAATAGGGCGCTTTGTTTAAAACGCAGCGCCCTGAAATTGATTAAAGTGTACCGCCAATGCCAATACTTGGGTTAACGTACACAGGACCTACTTTAAATGGCGCATTAATATCTAGGCTTGCATAGGGGGTGCAGGCATTTAAAGTTAATATTGCAGCTGCAAGAGCAGCTAGGCGAATTATTTTTTTATTCATTACATTTGCTCCTGAATAACAATACCAGCACCGGCTGGATCACGAATAATTGCGACACTGCCACTTCGTACTTTGTCACTTGGTGCCATCAATACGATGCCGCCTGCGGCGGTTACTTTTAATAGGGTCGCGTCAACATCGGCTACTTTAATGTAGTTCACCCATGTGTTGCCTATCTCGGCATCTGGTTTTTTTACAAAGCCAATCGCAGGTGTGCCATTTAAAGCTAAGTAACTGTAATTGCCATTATTAAGCGGTTTATTTTGTGCTGAATAATTACCAAGTGATTGGTAAAAGGCTTTGCTCTGCTCTGGGTTATCACTCCATACTTCTTGCCAAATCCAGCCGTTATCGGTTTGACGAGTTTCAGGGTCACCATTAACGGTATTGATCAGTGAAAAAACAGCCCCTTGAGGATCTTCTAATACAGCAATAGTGCCACGGCCTTTAATTTCGGTACTACTTACTAAGACTTTTCCTCCGGCTTTGATAGTTTTTTCACTAACGGCAGCGATGTCTTTACTACTGATTAAGCTCAGCCAGTGGCTGGCATTTTGTTTATTATCAAGTTCTGCCATACCTGCAATTAATTTTCCGTCTAATGATGCCAGCGTATAGCTGTCGTTAACGGCTTGAAACTGCCAACCAAACACACTGCTATAAAATGCTTTCGATTGTGACAAATTTGGTGTGATCAAATCATGCCATACTACGTGACCTGAGTTTTTTGTTCCTGAATCACTGATTGCGGGTAGTTCGCTTGAAGTAAGCTGGCATCCGGTCAATGAGACCGCAGCGACTGCTATTAAAATTGCAGCACGTAAGGGGGTGAGTAATTTCAAAATTTGCTCCTTGCAAAATGGGATCAAATAAAAGCATAGACTATTACTTGTTTGAAATTCAATCAAATTGAAGTGTTACGATAGAATAATCTAACTACTACTAAATGCGTGGGAATAGGATAAATTTATACTGCTGTTATGTTACTCTTTGAATTTGTGCAATAATTTTAATTGCAATAGTCATTTAATTGAAGAGATTATTCAAATTGTCATACATTTAATTGTTTAAATTAATATAATCAGCATTAAATTAAAAAAATTATACATATTTTCACAAAACTGACATATAATACCCCTCCAGAGGAAAGATGCTTACACCTAAGCGTCTTTTTTTATGCCTGAAATTTACGGGTAAAAATACACACACACGGTATCCTTTGGAGTTTTAATTGAAATTACGTCACCTCTCACAGTTAACTGTAGCTATTGTTGCTGCATTATCTACTTCAGCCTTTGCTGAGCAAGAAAAAACCACTGCTAAACAAGATGCTTTCGAAAAAATCGAAGTAACAGCGCGTAAGCGTACAGAAAGCATTTTTGAGTCGCCAACAGCAGTGACATCAATCGGTGAAAACCTGATTGATAAAGCGAACATGAGTAACCTAGAAGACATTGGCAAATACGTACCTAACCTAAACATCACTCGTTACGGTGTAGGTAATGCGGCACATGCATCTGTATTCATTCGTGGTATTGGTTTACAAGACCATGTGATCACAACTGATCCGGGTGTAGGTGTTTACTTAGATGGCGTTTACCTTGGTCGCCAAATGGGCTCTAACTTATCATTACCAAATGTTGAGCGTGTAGAGGTATTACGTGGTCCACAAGGTACTTTGTACGGTCGCAACACATTAGGTGGTGCAGTAAATATTATTACTAAGCAACCGGGTGATGAAGGCATTGTGACTACAAATGCAAAAGTAGGTAGCCGTGGTCGTTTAGCCGGTGACGTTTACTTTAATAACAGCCTTACAGACACTGTAAGCATGTCGGCAAGCGTGTCTTATAAACAACGCGATGGTGTAGGTGAAGCGATTAACCTTGCTAACCCAGAGAAAGAAATTGGTGAAGAGCAAGAGTTAAGTGGTCGTATGGCGCTTAAATGGCAAGCAAACAGCGACTTATCTTTTGTGTTCTCAATTGATGGTGTTGATAACGAATCAGGCCAATCACCATACACAATTGAGCTAACGGCGCCACTTGACCCGAATGACCCATTCAATGGTGATTTCCCATTACTTACAGAAGACATGTTACCGAGCGATCCTGATGATTTAGCAACGACGGTAGCGGGTATTGAGTCGACGGCTTACTCAGGCTGGGGTACTTCATTAACAGCTGATTGGGATATCAATAACACCTATACAGCTAAGTTTATCACAAGCTACCGTAGCTCAGAATACGAAGGGGGTCTTGATGATGACGCTGTTGCCCTTAACTTATCAGAGTTCCCTGAAGAAGGCGGTGCAGATCAATATTCATTCGAAATCCAGTTAAATGGTAGCTTCGATAATATGGACTTTGTGTCTGGCTTATACTTCTTTAATGAAGATGGCTTCACAAGTTCTGGTCCGTTTGTATTTAGCCCATTCAACACACCTGATGGTCTTCTGAATGATGGTACTACAGCGTCTTTTGGTGATTACGGTTACTTTGATATCAACCAAGAAACTAACTCATACGCAGCTTATATCAATGCAAGCTATGATCTAAGCGACGATTTAACTGTGGGCGGTGGTCTTCGTTATTCGAAAGATAAAAAAGAAGCCGATGCCTTATTCCCAACGTTTGCGACACGTAAATACGTAAGTGCTGATTTTGATGCGGTAACATGGGATTTAAATGCGTCGTACCAGCTTAGCAATAACATGAACGTGTATGGCCAAATCCAAAAAGGTTATCAAACAGGTGGTTTCCCACCGCGTCCATTTGGTGGTCCTGATCAATTTGTTTCTTTCGATGAAACAAAAGCAATTAACTACGAGCTAGGCCTTAAAGGTCAAGTACATGAAGACGTATCTATGATGCTTGCGGTGTTTGTTACTGACTACACAGACCTAGCATTACCATTCTCAGATCCAACTGCAGGTGGCGGTTTCGTTACTATCGTAGAAAATGCGGGTGAGTCTAAAGCACAAGGTATCGAGCTTGAAACAACAATTGCATTTACAGATGACTTTACGCTTCGTAGCGCAATTGGTTACCTAGATTCAGAAATCACAGAAGTAGATGACGGTGTATTAGGTATTGGTAAAGGCGACTCACCAGCACTAACACCACGTTGGACTGTGATGGTCGCACCTTCTTATTTCATCGATTTAAGTAACGGTGGCACAGTGGCAGTAAACGCTAACTACTCATACCGTAGCGATATGCAAGGTCAATCAGTTTACAACCAAAGTGAACACATTGATTCTCGTGAATTAGTTGGCTTTAACATCTCTTACTTAAACCCGAACGGTGACTTTGAAGTGACTTTTTACGGTGAGAACGTGTTAAACGAAGTATACGATGTGGGTCGTTTACAACAATCTGGTTTTGTTGGCGTAATGCGCAGCAACGACCGCAGTGAATTTGGCTTAAAATTCAAAAAAGAATTTGAGCTTTAATTACTAACAAAAAAGGGCAAGTAAATACTTGCCCTTTCTTTTTAATTATTTTTCTCTTGCTCGCGTTTTTCGCGCGCTTCTCTTAATTCTTCAGCCAGTTCTTTTGCTTTTTGTTTGGTTTTTTCAGAAAGCTCACCAGCCGCTTCTTTACTCTCAATCCATGCATCTAAGGCAATTTCTTTACCGTCATCATACATGCTTAAGCCCATCTTTTTACTTTCTTCGAGTAACTCTTGCAGTGAGTCGTCGTTAAACTCATTGGTGGCGTCTTTTACGTCGCTCCAAGCATCATTTAGCGCTTGCTTTACTTCCTCTTTTGCTTCGCTGGCATCTTTCTTGGCTTGCTCTGCGTCATCACAACCTGTTAAGGCAATACAGCCTAATAAAACTAAGCTTGCTAATTTGTTCATATTTTTCTCTAATGGTTAATTAACTATTAAGCAGTATAAGCAATAAAAAATGAATATAGCTAGAACAGCACGATTAAGTTTTCGGTTAATGGATGAAAATGATGCCGAGCTACTTTATGAGCTCGATAACGACCCTGAGGTAATGAAACATCTCACTCGCGGCAAAGTATCCACTATGCAGACCATTAAAGAGGTGTTTATTCCACGCTTGAATGCGTATCGAAATGAGCAAAAAGGCTGGGGGCTTTGGCAAGTAAACATCATAGAGAGCAATACTTTTATAGGCTGGGTATTAGTCAGGCCTATGGGCTTTTTTGAACAGCCTGATTTTAGTGATTTAGAAATTGGCTGGCGCTTTAAAAGAATGAGCTGGGGCAAAGGCTATGCGTCTGAGGCGGCACTTGCCATTGCTAAAGCCGTAAGCGAGCCAAAAGAAATAAAGTCGCTCAGTGCCACAGCACTTAAAGCTAACCCAGGCTCAATAAAGGTGATGGAAAAACTAGGCCTTAAGTTTGTAAAAAACTATACCCATCAAGATGAGCAAGGTGAATTACCTGCAGTACTTTATTCATGTCCTAAAGAGCAGCTTAGCTAAGTTAATCGTAACTAATTGACCTTATGGGTTTCACATGTCTAAATGGTTAAAATAACATCAAGAAAAAGGAAGTACCATGGCAAGTTTAGTCAAATACGCGGCACATTTGTTGATCGTTACCGCGATATCTTTTCATCCATCAAGCTTTGCAAAGCAAGCGGCCGTCGCTATGCCAGATAGCTACAGCAGTGATACGGCGCGCGCTATTTTAGAGCAAGGCGGCAACGCCGTTGATGCGGCAATTGCAGCACAGTTTGTATTAGCGGTTACTTTACCAGAAGCCGGTAACATTGGTGGTGGCGGTTTTATGCTTATACAAAAAGATGGCAAAGGTGATTTTATTGATTACCGCGAAACAGCCCCTGCTGCAGCTCATCGCGATATGTACCTTGATGATAAAGGCGATGTTATTGATAACATGTCTGTGTATGGTATTCATGCAAGTGGTGTACCGGGCAGTGTTGCTGGAATGTGGCTTGCCCATCAAAAGCACGGCAGCTTAGAGTGGAAGACTCTGCTAGAACCTTCAGTTAAATTAGCTGAACAGGGCTTTATTGTGCACCCTAAGTTAGCTGCGAGTATCGAGCGTTACATTGCGCGAATGGCTAAAAAATCGGTAAACATTAACTTTGCTGATTACTTTGCTGAAGCCAAAGCAAATAAGGTATTTAAGCAGCCGGAACTTGCCGCCACACTGAAACGTATTCGCGATCAAGGTAAAGCAGGTTTCTACGAAGGTGAGACAGCGAAGATCATTGCGACGTTTATGAAGCAACACGGCGGCATTATTACTGAGCAAGACTTAAAAGCTTATCAAGCTAAATCGCGTACACCGATTAAAGGTAATTGGCGCGGTTACGAAGTGCTCACATCACCACCGCCAAGTTCAGGTGGTATTGCTATTTTACAGTGGCTAAAAATGTACGACTTGGCAAAGCCAGAAGGAACGCTTGAGCACAACTCAACCACCTATGTTCATATTTTGGCTGAAGTTGGTAAACGCGTATTTGCCGACAGAGCTGAATATTTAGGTGACCCAGATTTTTATGAGGTGCCAAAAACAGCTCTACTTGCAGATGATTATCTTAGTAATCGTGCAAGTACAATTCGCCCAGATGCCATTTCAACTACCGAGAACATCAAACCTGGTTTACACGAAAGTGAGCAAACAACGCATTTTTCTATTCTAGATAAGTGGGGCAATGCCGTTGCGAATACCACGACCATCAACTTAAGCTTCGGTAGCGGCGTGGTTGTATCGGGCGCAGGGTTCATTTTGAATGATGAAATGGATGACTTTAGTGCCAAACCCGGTGTGATGAATGTATTTGGTGCAATTGGTGGTAAAGCTAACGAAATCCAACCTCATAAACGCATGTTGAGCTCAATGACACCCACCATTCTACTTCAGGATAACAAAGTTAAAATGGTAACTGGCTCTCCGGGTGGTACCACGATTATTAGCTCTGTGTATGAGTCAATTTTAAATGCGGTTGAATTTGATATGACTGCAGAGCAAGTGGTAGACAGCCCACGCTTCCATCACCAGTTATGGCCTAAAAATGTGATTAGATACCACACAGGTCTTGAACCAAAGGTTGTTACAGCGCTTGAGAAGATGGGTTATACACTTGATGAACGCCATTTTGGTGATATGCATGTGATCATCAATAAAGACGGTAAATTAGATGCAGCTTCTGAAGCATCAGGCCGAGGTAAGGCGATGGTGTTTTAATTATACCAATCCGCAATAATATTTAATCATTTTGAGGGATTAAACCTGTCGCTACCTGCGTTAAAAATTTCTCATTTAGAACAACTAAATAACGAAATTTTTGCCTTGTTATCAACAAGGTTTTCTTGCCTCAAAATAGACTACTTAATTAAGCGAATTGGCATTACACCTTAAACACAGGTACAAAAAAAAGCACCCGAGGGTGCTTTTTTTGATGGGC
Source organism: Pseudoalteromonas simplex (assembly GCF_015278155.1). Taxonomy (NCBI): domain Bacteria; kingdom Pseudomonadati; phylum Pseudomonadota; class Gammaproteobacteria; order Alteromonadales; family Pseudoalteromonadaceae; genus Pseudoalteromonas; species Pseudoalteromonas simplex. The sequence goes on along the minus strand of NZ_JADILN010000002.1, from coordinate 628,070 downwards.
TGTTTAACCAATCGCTGGAATAAGCCCCGCCATTTGTAAACCTTGAGCACTAATAATAAGCACACCAAACAGGGCGGCCAGTGCTAAGCCAATATTACCGCCTTTAACTTGGTAACCCACATCAGGTTTGCTGCTTCGTTGCTTATAGACCATAGCAACCGGTAAAAATACCGCTAAAATAACCAGCGCAATGGCGGCGTAGCCAAGTGCCATAATAAACCCTTGTGGATAGAATAGCGCAAAGCCTAGCGGTGGAATAAAGGTGATCAAGGCTGTTTTGATACGATCTTTACTGCCATCACCTTTTTTAAATGCATCAGCAAAAAAGTCGAACAAACCTAAACTCACCCCTAAGAAAGACGTGGCTAATGCTAAATCAGCAAAAATGTTCACAGCGGTGGCAACATGTGGGCTGTGAGCAATGCTAGCAACACTGCTTACAAAACCGGGTAACCCTTGGCTTTGTAGTAAGTCGCTTTGACTCATCATGCCTTGGCTAAGTAATTGCCAAAAAATGTAAATCACTAAAGGCAGAGCTGCACCGGCCACCATTACTTTACGAAGTGTTTTGATATCTAAACCCACGTATTTCACTATCGACGGAATAGAGCCATGAAAACCAAACGAGGTAAACACCACCGGGATTGCAGATAAAATCAGACCTTGTTCAATCGGCATTTCAAGTAAGTGTTGACCGTGAACATAAGGTGTAAGCATATAAAATAAGCTGGCTAGTGCGCATACTTTAATCGTGAACAGTACGCGGTTAAGCTTATCGACTTTGCTGGTACCGAGTGTCACCACAGTACCAATCACAACAGCCAGAATAACTGAGCCAACTTGCGGCGCTAAAGAAAGCGATAAACTATTGTTGAGCTTTTCTTGTAATTGCGCACCACCACCTGCGATATAGGCAGCGCATAATGCGTAAAACAAAAACATCACTGAAAAGTTAGCGACCCATTGCCCACGTTTACCTAACCATGACTTAGCTAACGTATTGAGGGTTGCATCTCTGTCGGCATATTGATGTAGCTCTAGCATCAGTAATGCTGTGTAGGTCATTAAAACCCATGTAAGTAAGATAAGTGATAACGCTGTTGTGAAACCAAGCCCCGCGGAGGCGATAGGCAATGCCAGCATCCCTGCACCTATGGTGGTGCCAGCAACAATTAACATGCTACCTATTGTTTTATTTTTAAGCACTTTTGCCCCTTAAACTTCGTGAGAGGCAAGCAAGATATAACTTGTTTAACAAAACTTAAATAGTTTTGTTATAAATCAAAGAAATTAAATGTAACCTATGATTTACATGTGCAAACAGGCAGTTGAAATCAGCAAATAACTTTTTGCCAAATAGCATGAGTATTCGTGTTGACAAAATCACCATTTAGGCGGATTCTTAAGCTTCTTCAACTTACTTTATTAAATACCATGATGCAGCTAAACCAACGACCAACAAACAATTGTATGCGCCTGACCTCATCAGTCGTATGGTCTGTTATTTGCTGCGGTTAATTAAGTAAGTTTTACTAACCGCGTTCTAAGCGGTTGGTTATTTCCCTTTTAAATTTTCTTCCGCTTTTTTCGCCTTTTTAAAGGAATAAGCTAGTGCCTGTTAAAGCCTCATATTTTTTAATGGTGGTGATTTGGTCAACAACACCACTGGGTATTGTTTGGAGTAGTGAAACGGTAGCACCAACCCTGGCTGTGTTTTTACGCATGCTGGTGGGGCTGGTGTTGGCTTCGTTTGTCGTTGCTGTTGCCAATATCCGAGTGCCCTGGCATCGCCGTGCTTTATTCCTTTATGGCTATTCAAGCATAGGTATTTTTGGCGGTATGTTATTAAGCTACATGGCCGCTAAAACAGTGCCTTCAGGGTTAATATCATTGATGTTTGGTCTTGCGCCAATTTTATCGGGCTTACTTGCGCAAAAGATCTTGAACGAACCTAAGTTCAGCGCCATTAAGCTTGGCGCACTTGGCTGTGCCTTAATTGGTTTATTTTTAGTAAGCCAGCGCCATATTCAAGGGGGAGTAGAGCAGCTTAGTGGCCTGTTATATGTATTTATGGCAGTGTGCTTTTTTAGTTTGAGCGGTGTGATGATCAAACGGGTAAGAATTGCTATTCATCCAATGGCCACCACATTTGGCGCGTTGGTTTTTGTAACCCCGCTGTTTTTTATTACTTGGTTGCTGGTAGATGGCCAACTTAATAGCCAGATGTGGAGTTCAAAATCACTGTACTCAATTGTTTACTTAGGCGTGTTTGGCTCACTAATTGGTGCGCTGGCGTATTTTCATGTATTGCAGAAGTTGAACGCCAGCACGGTCGCATTAACAACCCTGATCACACCAAGTTTTGCAATTGCGATTGGTGGTTTGCTTAATGATGAGCCTATTGACCAAGCTCTGATTGTTGGCGCGACCATCATTATGATTAGCCTCGCATTTTTTCAGTTTGGTGATAAGTGGCTTAAGCGCTTTAAGCGTGTGAAGTCGGTAGAAATGAGTTAAAGCTAGTAGCCGCTTCGGCGGCTACATTTTTGCAATTTGAATGACTAAACGACGGTTTTTGTTTCGGTCTAAAATGTTGTAGTTGCTAGCAACATGGCGCTTTTCACCGTAACCATCGGAATCTACTTTGCTTTCATCGACCCCTAAGCTAACAATGTAATCCTTAATCGCTTTAGCACGTTTTTTTGATAATTCGAGGTTATTCCAGCGACCACCGTAGCTATCGGTGTAAGAAGATATTGAAATAGATTCGATGTTGGTGTCGTACTTTAAGTATTCGCCAATTTTATCTAAGCGTTTTTGTGATGATTTAGTCAGTTTGCTGGTATTAGGCTCATAGTTCATCACTGTGAACGAAATATCTTCAAAGCTGTATGGCAGCATTGCATCTCGGCACTGTAAAAACGCCCAATAGGCTTGCTTAAAGTTGACACTCGATAAACCAACGGCAATTTTATCGGCACTGTTTTGCCAGTCTTGGTAATAAAATGTCGGTTGGTAACCTTTTTCTAGTTCGGTCAGCATTTCCCAAGCAGTTTTGTTACCAAGCTCGCCGTCAAACTTACGTAATAGCTTCATGTTTGCTAAGTCGCGAGCAGGCATACCTGCACGCCAACTAGGTGGTACGGCTTTTAGACCAGCAATACTGTAGTTGTCTGGGCGTACGACCATATCAAGGTTAAAGTTTACGTCTTTATTTTTACTGGCAGTGGTACTGAAAATTGCTTCACCATAGTAAGGAACTTCATGATTTAATTGGCATTCTAAGCGAGAAGTTTTAACCATTTGCCAGTTCGACATATCAGCATTAGCGGTATACTCACGCATGGCTGCATGCGCATTTATACTTGCAACTGAGGTTAATAGGCCTAGGCTTAAAGGAAGTAATGAAAGCTTCATCACGGTAATTCTCCAACAAATCATCAATGCCAAATAATTGGCAATTTTTGTGTTTAATTGCTTCAGCATACTAAACACAGGGCTAGCTGATTAATATAAAGCAAGTAATATGCCTAAAAACTAAGTAAGAATCTGCGATTTCACACTATTTACTCTAGCAGAGTAGCCGTGGTTTTTGACATAATAGCCAGCTTACACTGGCAAACCAAGAAGACTATGGAAAATACTGAACAAACTCTTTTCGCAAAACGCTTTCGTGGCTTTTTTCCTGTTGTGATTGATGTTGAAACCGCAGGTTTTAACAAAGAGACCGATGCGTTATTAGAAATTGCTGCATCTGTACTTAAAATGGATGACGACGGCGTGTTAAGTATTGATCATACGGTGCATTTTCATGTTGAGCCATTTGAAGGCGCGAATATTGAACAAGCGGCCATTGAGTTTAATGGTATTGATCCTTTTTCTGCGCTGCGTGGTGCAGTGCCTGAAGAAGAAGCGATTAAAGAAATCTGTAAGGTTGTGCGCAAGGCACAAAAAGCAGCGGGTTGTCAGCGTTCAGTGGTAGTAGCACACAATGCAGCGTTTGATCACGGCTTTTTAAATGCCGCCATTGAGCGTTGTAAAATTAAGCGCACGCCATTTCATCCATTTGTTAGCTTTGATACCACATCATTGGCAGGCCTTGCACTAGGGCAAACAGTATTAGCTAAAGCGTGTAGGGCGGCAGGGATTGAGTTTGATAATAAACAAGCTCACTCAGCACTTTATGATACCGAACGCACAGCAGAACTGTTTTGTTTAATCGTTAATCGCTGGCAACAACTCGGCGGTTGGCCATTGCCTGAAACTGAAGCGACAGAAGAGGAGCAAGACTCAGCCGTTAAAACGACTGAGTGATCTTACCTTCAAAAAAACGCACCATGTTAGGAGGGTAAATACGTGAAAACTGTTTACTCTCTTGCGCTATCTTAAGCTCCACCCCTGGATGCATTAATTCATTCACTTTTAAGCGACTTGTTGCTAATAAGCGCGCAATCTTAATTTTCACTAAGTGTTTCTTTTTCTTAGTGTTGGCTGTTTTAATTTTAATCTGCTGCTCGCTGGCAGTGATCTTTTTAATATAATGCGCCCGTTGAGCTGGGTCGGGTATTTTATTGGCCTTTTTGCGTGCTTGCTGTAAAGCTGCTGCTTTTGTTGCTAATAACTTTTCAAAGTCATTAATTTGCTGCTGCTTTTGGCGTAAATCATGCCAGTACTGAGCAATGAAAACCCGTGTTTTAGTGCCTGATGGCGCACCAAGCTCGCCGGTTTCAATTCGCATCGCATCTAAAATATTGCCACCAATAATTTTGCCTCGCGGGTTATTGGCTTTGCCAACGCGAATAAGGCGACGAGCGCTTAAATCACAATGCAAAGCTTGGCGTTCAATGAATAAATCTTGCTCTGTTTTTATATGGCAGTACTGAGCATAACCAACAGAGATAGTGCGCGAAGCCGTGATGTTACAGGTAAAGTTTTCAACGTTTTCACGCTTTCTGCCAACAGCCCCAAGCATCACGGTGACTTCACTTTTACTTTCAATTGTGGCTGATTCAACAAAGCCTAATACAGTGATATCCCCCGTTGCTTTGACGCGCATTCCATCTTTTACATCACCACTGATAATGACACTGCCATCAAATTCGACATGGCCCGTACTTACATCAACATGATGAAAGCACAATACATCGTCCACGCGCATACCGCGGGGTAGGGCAACAGGCACGCCTTTAGCATCGGCAATTAACATATTGCTATTGTTTGGATCGATACGCGTTCCTTCAAATGGCTCAAGAGGTAAGTCTTTACCGGACTTAGCTGGCATCACATCACCAAACACCGTAAAGCCATCTTCACCAGGTGTTGCAGGCACTCGTTGCATTAATGGCGTGCCGGGTTTAACGGTAATAATGGCACCTAAATTACGCATGTCGACTTTACCGCCTGAGGTCGCTTGCGGGCTAAGAACGCGGTCTTGTGCTGTTGAGCATAAGCGCACGAATTTAGCATCAGTGCCTTCTTTAGGCATTCTGCCATGGGCAACAATTGCGCTGTAATGGGCGCCGGGTGGTTGCTTAAATTGTTGGCCTAAAAAAGTATCAAGGGCACGTAAACTAATGCCTTTAATCACTCCCGCCTCTGCAAGCACCTCTTGCGCCATATCCATGCTAACAATTTTACCGCCACGGGCTGTTGTTAGGCTTGCTTCAACCACCATGTTTTTAGCATCGACTTTTACTTCAAGCTGAGCATCAACGGCTTTAGCAACCACTAACGATTGGCTTTGATATTGGCTGCTAGGGATGAACAGCTTACCTATATTGGCATCAATATATTCGTAGTTGGCATAAGGCGACTGCTCAAGTAATTCAATTAATTGAGAACTCGTAGTAGGAAAACCCGCATCCCTAGGATGCTCACACAAAGAGACATAGCCACTTTGTTCATCGAATGAAAACATCGACATCTGAAAAGCCCTGTAAAAAACTGCCTGTTATTATAGTTATGTGTTGTTACAGGTTATTTTTGGAGAAGGGTAACAACGTTTCCTATTTCAGCACAACTTTTGTACTATGTTAAGGATTTGTATGATTAAAATGTGAAAATATGTATAAAACTGACTTTTCCTGCTTGAAATTTCAGCAGTCAAAGGCACTTAGCAAAAATTTCCCGATTAATGCCTTGAGTCTGAACAGGCTACTCAGTTATACTGCACGAACACTCTGAATGAGATACCAAATTCAGGGGCTGATTAGGATTCGACGGAATTCAAGACGCCCGAGGTGCATGTCGAGGTGCGGTTGGCCTCGTAAAAAAGCCGCAATTTAAAGTAATCGCAAACGACGATAACTACGCTCTAGCGGCATAATAGCCCGCTAGCACTTCTCCGGTGTATGTCTGTGGACCCGGTTCTGAAGTGTCACCCTACACGGACTCGCTACGGAAACCCTGGCCGGGGTTGAAGGGCTAAAATTAAGCGGCCTCGCCTTTGCAGATCGTGTTCGTCCGAGCTGTATAAGGTTAACTAAAAGACGATACTAAGCATGTAGTACCAAAGGTCGAGGCTTTTCGGACGGGGGTTCAAATCCCCCCAGCTCCACCAAATATGAAAAAGGCTGCTCTCAGAGCGGCCTTTTTTATTGCTAAAACTTTTTTCTAAAGCTCCTCTAAAGAAGTCCAGAGTCTAGAATCAAACAACCAACTGAACAGCATCAATAATCGGTTTGTTTTCTATATCAATGGTGTCGATGATGTGTTTGTGTAGGCGCTTTTTGTGCTCGGCGAAAATCGCGCGTTTTTTATCGAACTGGCTGGCAAATTCGAGGGCGGTATTAAATAAAGCTTCGTTGTCTGGGCAAGCTTGTTCAATAACATGATCCGTGGCAAGTTCGCCTGCGGTAACGCGGCGGCCAGTTAGCATCATCTCGTTAAAACGATAGTCTGGAATGGCTTTTTTAATAAAGGCGAGCATGCCCGGTAAAAACGGGATTGATAAGTCAACTTCTGGAAAGCAGAAGAAACCACGGTCGCTTTGCATAAACCTAAAATCGCAAGCACACGATAAAATGGCGCCATTACCAAACGCGTGACCATTAATTGCTGCAATTACTGGCATTGGGAAGAGTAATAGGCGTTTAAATACCGCATCCATCGAGTGCATAAAGCCACTTACTTCTGCAAATTTTTGTGTTTTTAATGCCAGCATTAGCCAATCGGTATCTATGCCCAAACTCCATGATTTTTCGCTGCTTGAAGTGATCACGAGTGCTTTGTGTTCAGGATTATGTTCGATTTCGTCAAGGCAAGTTAAAAAAGCCTCTGCAAAAGCAGGATTATGGCGATTTTCAGCTGTTGTCATAGTTAAGATAGCAACAGATCCTTGTGTACTTACATTCATCAGTGTCATGCTGTGCCTTCAATTTTATTGTGTTGTGGGCATAGTTATAACCCATAGGTTTAACAAAATAAACAACAAGTCTGACCAGTTGTGAATTTAGGGGCACTTCTCTTTTGGTTGATATGGTCTTTTAGTCGAAACTATTTTCCAATATATCGCTAATAGTGGTGAGTCATGATAGCGTTAGCTCAAACACACTATTTAAAGCGTAACAATGGATTTGATCAGTTGGCAGTTTTTGGGTGGAGATTTATTAAGCCCGATCAGCACTATAATGCTCATTGTGGTTGCGGGCTTTACTTCAATGATTTCAGCAGCTTTTGGTGCGGGTGGCGGCTTAATGCTGCTAGTGATCATGGCATCCATGCTTCCTATGAGTGTGGTTATTCCTGTTCATGGGTTAGTGCAGTTAGGCTCTAATGCAAACCGCTTTTTGTTCACGTTTAAACATATTGATGGTGCTATGTTTGTGTACTTCTCTTTAGGGGGAGTCATAGGAGCGCTGGTTGCCTCAACGATTGTCACATCAATTCCCCTTGAATTAATGAAAATAGTGGTCGCTGCCTTTGTGCTTTATTTACTGTGGGGTGTGACGCCAAAACTCAGAGAAACTTCAAAGTTATGGCGTGTTCTCGCAGGGCTTTGGACCACGTTTATTTCGATGTTTGTAGGGGCAAGTGGGCCTTTGGTTGGCAGCTGCTTATATGTCAATAATTATAATAAGCTTAAATTTACCGCCACTTTCTCAAGCTGCATGACAGTACAACATACCTTAAAAGCGATTTTATATGGGGCTGTGGGGTTTGCATTTTGGCAGTGGTTGCCGCTGGTTATGCTCATGATATTGAGCGGTGCTTTAGGTACTTGGCTTGGCCTTAAGTTATTGCACCGCATTTCGTCAGATAAATTTAAAAAAATTTTTCGTTTAGTGTTATCGGTGCTTTCCCTGCAACTTGCGTGGCAGGGGATCATGGCTTTTAGTATTTAAACAAACCCAATTTAGCAACGATGCCGCGTTCTAATTCATTGAGCTGGCCTATGGTGTTATCAAGGTGCTGAGCTTCTTGTGATAGGCTCTTAGCGCCTTGGTTAATAAGCTGCATAGTATTTAATATATCAGCGGTGACACTGGTTTGCTCTTCAGAACTTGCTGCCACGCTCTCGTTCATTTGATTAATGGTATTGATTTGTTTAGCAATATCTTTAAACACTGCTTGGCTTTTTTGATTCGCTTGGCTTACTTTATCACTCAGTGACTTACTTTGCTCCGTTGCGGTTACACAATCAGAAGTATTATTGTGTAGCGATACAATAATCGACTCAATCTCAGATGTTGAATCATAGGTTTTACTAGCAAGCGCTCTTACTTCATCGGCGACCACGGTAAAGCCTCGACCAGATTCACCAGCACGAGCCGCTTCAATAGCAGCATTTAGAGCCAGCAAATTGGTTTGCTCGGCAATGCTTTTTATAACATCGAGCACTTGGCTAATTTCATTGCTGCTGGCGTTTAATTGTTTAACTACATTTGAAGTGTGGTCTAGTTGTGCAGTTAACTCATCAACAATATTGCCATTGGCATTCATGTTTTGTTCGCCTTGTTGGCATAAGCGATGTACATCGGTTGTTTGCTGCGCGGTTTGGTTGGCTCCTTGAGCAATTTCTTTGGTTGCTTCACTTAACTGACTAAGCGCATTGGTTGCTGAATCAGTGCGGTTGTATCCAAGTTCGGCCTCATTTTTTGAGCGAACAGATGCTTCGTTTACTGTGCTGGCAATCATTTCAAGTTCGCTGGCAGTGCTGCCTAACTCTGTAATTATTTCTTGTACTTGCGCTATAAATCGGTTGAAGCCATTAACCAAGTAACCAATTTCATCATTAGATTGATAGCTAATACGTTTTGTAAGGTCGCCTTCACCTTTGACAATTTCATCAACAAGGCTGTTTACGCTATCGATTGGTTTTATCACTAAAAGCCGCACGATATAAATAATCACGGTACCTAGGGTGATAAATGAGACCAGCAGGGTAATAAACATAGTGCGTGTCGAATTAGCAATGGTGCTATGCAGCGCTTGTTGTGAATAACCAATTTTAATGTGGCCAATTAAATTATCTAAATAGTGCAAATCAATAGTTTTGCTAACCGATGCGCTGTTAGTTTGTTTGATGATTGAGGCAAGAAGCTTATTACGATGGTCTGTCACTGAAATGCTATGTATATGTTTGTTTTGCGAAAAGGCTTTAATAATCTGATTGATTAACGGCTCATCATAAGAGAATACCGGCTCAGCTAAAATAACCTGCAGTTGCTCATTAAGGGCTGTGATGTCGTCTTGCCATTGTTGTGTTTGACTCGACTTTGCGAGCAGATAGTTTGCGCTGATCACGAAGATCATGCTTAAGAAAAGGCACAAAGATAGTGCTAAGGTCATTTTATATTTTAGTGATTTCATTATGCGCTCATTGAAATGGGTTAAACCACAAAGGGCTATTTTTATTTGGTGTGTTCGACGATAACGTTGGGTTTTCAAGCTCAATGACGCGACGCGAGCTCAAGTTGGCTTTTGATAAAACAGTTTGTACTTGGCTGTCTGCCAAAAACATCGCGTTAAAAGTGCCATCATCGATCATCTCGTTAAGGGCATCGCTTAGTTGTTGGTGTAGTGTAAGGTTGTTTTTATTGACGAAAAAGTAAAGAGGTGCGGTGTACTTTATGATCAAGTGCGGCTCAACAATGAGGTCAAGCTCCGAATGATTGGCAATTTCATCCCAAGGTTCATTTACACCACGTGGGAAATAATCAAAGCGCTCACCCTCAAGCATTGGGAATAAGTTAGGGTATTTTAATGTAGTAACAACGGGCAGTTGGTTCGCTTTTAATATTTTAGTGTCTGGCCAGGTTTTACCTTGCCCTGCGGTGTAGTGCTTTAAATCTTGCAAGCTAGTTACCGAGCTAAACAGCTCGCGATTTTGTGCTTTCACTAATGCTACTCGCATGCCAAGTAAGCCACGAAACAAAGGAATATAAACGGCTTGGTAATCTTCCTCTAATTGTCTTGAAGTCATGCTCCAGATAACGTCAAGCTGCTTATTTTGTAAGTCGTTTAACATTCGAGCATCGGTAATATCTTTAAAGTTATTATATGGATGCGAGTAGCTTAAACCCGCTCGCTCAATTGCTTGGGTTAACAATTTATAGGGTAAAGAAGTGTTACTACTATTACTTTGTATCTTAACTTCTTGAGAATAACTTACAGAAGCAAAGGCCAGACATAGAATAATGAGGGTGTAATGCATTGGACATCATTGTTGTGTTTTTGTAAATAATATATTAATTCCATATGGCGTTTCATGTCATTACTGCTTTATCATTAAATAGGGCACAGCAATGCTTATTTGTAAGCTAATTTAAAATAAAAATAATTAGAGCATTGAAATATAAAGTTTTTATTCATTGCGACTTACAAAAAATTAATTTTTTGGGTGGGTATTTAAGGAGGGAGCTGGATAAAGTTAACTTTATCCAGCTAAGGTTTATAGTTTAAATTAGGCATCCAGTAAGTCATAGATTGACTTATCACCATTAAACAATTCAAACACTTGTGGTTTTTTCGGTGTATGTTCAGCAAGGTATAGCAGGGTATTTGCTACATCTTCACGGTTGATAACCGCATCTTGGCGCGTTGCAGGGCGCGTGGTGGTTAATCGCCCCGTGGCTGCATCATCTAATAGCGTGCCCGGTCTGACAATGCTGTAATTTAATTCGCTATTGATTAAATGTTGGTCAGCCATGTGCTTTGCAACTAAATACGGTTTTATACTGCTTTCAATGTTGTCTGGGGCATCAGCACCGATTGAGCTCACCATAATAAAGTGCTTAACCTTGGCATCTACCGCATAATTAATCGCTTTAACTGCGGCCCATAAATCTATCAGTAAGGTTTTATCTGCACCTGTTGCACCACCAGATCCAGCACTAAAAATTACTTGTTCAACCCCTTCGAAGGCACGACTAAAATCGTTTTCGAGGTCTTGCTCTACAATCGTTAAATGATTACTTTCAAGCGCAGTCAGTTTGCTTTTGTCTCTAACCAGAGCCACTACGTCATGGCCACTTGCCAGCATTTTTTCGGTGGTCATTTTACCTATTTGGCCCGTTGCGCCAATGATTAAGGTTTTCATATCAAACTCCTTCTAATTGCTGTGTAACTAAAGACCTTGGGGTGTGGATTTATTTTTAAAGGGGTACAAGCAAACTTTGAATAAAAAAGTATTATTTGACATAGTATTGAATTAGGTACAAACTCAATTAAAAGGACTTAAAGTGAAAATATATTTTAATCTTTTGGTGGTGATAACATTAGCATTTTGCAATGCGGTATCTGCTAATCAATGGCTATCGCCTTACCCAAATAGTGATGTTGAAAAATCGGTTAAACTCAGTGGCGAACAGACAAAATTAATGAGCCAGTTTGATGACAGTAAAAAGTCGTCAGAGCGATTTAGTTACACAGACTTTATTGGCGATGTAAACCACACATTGTACGAAATAAACAATGTTGCCACTCTCAAAGTATTTGAAAACTATAAACACGCTCTACTCACAGATGGCTTTAATATTGTTTACTCTTGTCAGCTAGATGCTTGCGGTGACAGCAGTGATTTTGCAGAGGAAGTCGGTTACTTTCAGCTCTATAATTATCATCGTAAGCCTTATTATCTGCTTGCCACTAAAGGTGAAAAGCCTGAGTTTGCAGTGTCGTTATTTGTTGGCCAGTACAACAGTAAAACGCGTGTTATGAGTAGCTCAATTGCGATTAAGGAGCTTGAAACAGGTCTGATACAAGCCAATACAGCTGCTTTTGCAAAACAGCAATCAAATCCAGTTACCAAAGCACCTAAAGACGATATTAGAGGCTCAAGCGATCATCCATTACTTAGCCGATATCCTGGTAGTTTTATTGAAGACTACGAGCAAATTGATTACGAAGAATTTTCACTACCAACAGGAATATTCAACGGTAAAAACAAAGCGCTACCTGCCGAAGATGTGACAGGCGATATCACTCGTATTACTTATGAAATTAGAAAAGTATCAACCCTTAAGGTTTTTCATAACTATGTGTCTGCCTTAACAAAAGAAGGCTTTGAAACGGTTTTTAGTTGCGAACGTCAAGCATGTGGTGACGACCGTAAGGCAATACAAGCACTTGGTGATCACTTGTCGGTAAAACAAGTTTATAACTATTATCGTCAGCCGCGTTATCAGTTAATGAAAAACACCATAGAAAATCAAACAACCTTTGTCGCATTTTTTGTGGGTAATTACCAAGGCACTACGCGAGTGCAACTTGTTATAATTCGAACAGAGCCTTTACAAGGAGATTTAGTTAAAACCAATCCGGATCAGGTGTTAAAGCAACTAGAGCAAAAAGGTAAAGCAGCCATTTATGGCATTTACTTTGACCATGATAAATCAGACATTAAACCTGAGTCAGCCGAGTCATTAAAAGTGATTGCGGATGTTTTAAATAAAAATAACAGCTTAAACTTGTACGTTGTTGGTCATACTGATGATAAAGGAAGCCCAGAATATAATTTAGGGTTGTCATCTAAACGAGCAAAAGCGGTTGTTAAAGCGCTCGTGAGTCAATATGGCATTAAAGAGTCGCGCTTAATTGGTTATGGTGTAGGCCCTTATGCGCCAGCTGCCAATAATAAAAACGATTTGGGTCGTCAGTTAAATCGGCGCGTAGAGCTAGTTGAGCGATTAAGTAATTAATCAAAAGGGGCTTTTTAGCCCCTTAAATTTTATTACGAATTAGGTCACGAACAATAAAGCGGGCGGGGTGAATAGCTTGACTCACGCGTTCGCTAAATGGTCTTGGTTCATTATTTAAACAAGCAATTAAATGTTCAGCACAAAGGGGGGCACTGCACAGGCCTCTTGCACCAAAGCCTGTGAGTACATGCAAGCCTTGCTGAGGTTTTGTTAACGTTTGGTACTGATAACGCTTGCCTAAGCGAAGATTAGCAAACGCGCTTACATAATCACTTTGTTCAGCCCATTCACCAGCCATAGGTAAATGGTCAATGAAGGTACACCTTACAGCTGCTTTCGCGGCTGTTATCTCACCTAAGGTCGTTGCAAACTCGCTGTCTGTGTAAAAACTTAACAGTTGTTCGCGATTGATGTGGTTGTCTTGCTCTTTAACTTCACGGCTTTTTGAGTTTTTTTCAAAGGTCGCGCCCATGCAATGATGGCCCTGATATTCAGGAGTAAAATAGCCCTTATGGCAAAGCACGGTCTTTAAGCGTTTTGACTGCTCGCTTGCTTGCACATGCGAGACTTGGCCGCGCACACCAACAACAGGTAGAGCTTGAGTTTGGCTAAACTGGTCACTGTGTTCACCTGCACAATTAATCACATCGCTAAATGGCCCGAATGTTTGCTCTTTGCTGTGTAGTAACCAGCCGTCAGCGGTTTTTTCGAGCTTTTCAATATGGCAATTAAAGTGACAGTCCATTTTATTATTGGTAGTGGCAGTTAACGAATTTGCCGCATTAAAGAGTGCTGTAACCAGGGCTGGTGGATTTACCCAGCCGCCTTTTGCAAAGAATACGCCTGAGTAGCCCGTTTCTACACCGGCAATTTCGTCGCCTTCTTCAGCGCTTACATTACGCATTAATTCAGCTGGCCAAAGTTCTTTATCGGCAAGGTTTTGATGTTTATCAGCTAGACCTTGTTTAACCGCGTGCTGTAATACACCACACCACTTATGAGGGTAGTCAAAACCATCATTAAGTAATTGTTGGTAAAGACGCATCGCATATAAAAAACTATGAGCAAACATTTCACTGTGCGGTGAGTTCTTCGCTTGCAAATGCGGATAAACAGCCCCTTGTACATTGTGAGAAGCGCCCATGGCAAGTGCTTCATCTTGGCAAAAAAGCGTGGCTTTTAGGCCTCTTTTTGCTAGTGAATACAGTACACTGCTACTGGCAATACCACCCCCAATAACAGCCACATTACTCAGTTCACTTTGCTGATGTGCAAAATACGCTGGCCCTGACTGTTGCTCATTAGGCTCAGTGAGCTCGCCAATTAGCATTTCGCGTTTTTTACCATAGCCTTTTGCTTTACTCATGCTAAAGCCAGCTTCGATGAGTCCTCTTCTGACAAAGCCTGCGGCAGTGAAAGTGGCGAGTGTGGCATTTGATCTTGAGATAGCACGCATCTTGTTGAACAAACTCTGTTGCCACATATCTGGGTTTTTACTTGGTGCAAAGCCATCTAAATACCAAGCATCAACAATTCCTTCGCTTGGGTAGCTCATGGCGTCAATGCTGTCTTGCACGTCACCAAAGTAAAGGTCGAGTATTAGTTTTCCGCCTGCAAATTCTAGGCGATGACAGCCGGCTAAATTAATTGGGTATTGAGCAATTAGTTGCTCACTATACTTGCTTAAACTAGGCCAAGCTTTGAGTGCTTGAGCAAGGTCATCACGCTTAATTGGAAACTTTTCAAAAGAGATAAAGTGCAAGCGGGTAACACTTTTTTTACCACTATGGTCGGGTTGATTTTGAACTTCTTGCTCTGCATGCTGCCTATCAAGGTGAGCAGCAAAGTGCTGCCATGTATTTAAAAAGTTAAGCCCCGTACCAAAGCCTGTTTCAGCAATTGCAAAGTGGTTACGGTCATGATTTTGTAATCGTTGCGGGATATGGTTTTGTTGATAAAACACATAATGTGATTCGGCTAAGCCATCGTCATTAGAGAAATAAACATCGTCAAACTGATCGGCGACAGGGGTACCAAGGTGATTAAAATGAATATGTGCGTTTTTGATCATGGTTTAACTAATTAACTACAAACTTTTTTCATTATTTTACGTGTTTTCTTTGAAATAGTCTGGCGTTATTTATAAGCTAGACATTCAGAGTACATGTGTACGCTAGAAAGCTGACCACTTCGAAAGTAATTTCAGCGTAAAATAGAACACAATTTAGTATAGAGCTAAGGTAATTACCCATGAGAAGAGCCGTTATTACGGGCATCGGTGTTGTTTCAAGCATCGGTAACAACAAAGAAGAAGTATTAGAATCATTAAAACAAGGCCGTAGTGGTATCGCGTTCAACCAAGAGTTTGCTGACTACAACCTACGTAGTAACGTATCTGGCAAAATCGATATTGATGTTAAAGAGTTTGTTGATCGTAAAGCAATGCGCTTTATGGGCGATGCTGCTGCATACGCTTATATCTCTATGGCACAAGCGATTGCAGATGCAGGCCTTAGTGAAGATCAAGTTTCAAGCGAGCGCACTGGTTTATTAGTGGGTTCAGGTGGTGGTTCATCTAAATGGCAAGTTGAAGCGGCTGACATTTTACGTGAAAAAGGCGTAAAACGTGTTGGTCCTTACATGGTACCACGTACTATGGCGAGTACGACTTCGGCGTGTCTTGCAACACCATTTAAAATTAAAGGTGTTAACTACTCACTAAGCTCTGCATGTGCGACATCTGCACACTGTATCGGTCATGCGGTTGAGCAAATTCAATTAGGTAAGCAAGACGTCATCTTTGCAGGTGGTGGTGAAGAGCTTCACTGGACGCTAGCAATGGAATTCGATGCAATGGGTGCATTGTCTACTAAGTACAATGAAACACCAGAGAAAGCATCACGTACATACGATGCAAACCGTGACGGTTTCGTTATCTCTGGTGGTGGCGGTATCGTTGTTGTTGAAGAGCTTGAGCATGCACTTGCTCGTGGTGCGCACATTTATGCAGAAATCACTGGTTACGGTGCAACGTCTGACGGCTACGACATGGTAGCTCCATCAGGTGAAGGCGCTGTACGTTGTATGAAGCAAGCAATGCAAGATCTTGAAGGCGGTATTGATTACTTAAATACTCACGGTACTTCAACACCTGTTGGTGATGTGAAAGAGCTTGGCGCTATTCAAGAAGTATTTGGTGGTAACTCGCCAATGATCAGTGCAACCAAAGCGATGACAGGTCACGCTCTAGGTGCAGCAGGCGTTCATGAAGCAATCTTCTCGCTATTAATGCTTGAGAATAACTTTGTTGCTCCATCTATCAACATTGATGAACTAGATGAGCAAGCTGAAGGTCTAAATATTGTAACTGAGCGTAAAGACGTTGAACTAAATACAGTTATGTCTAACAGCTTCGGTTTCGGTGGCACTAACGCCACATTAGTAATGAGCAAATATAAAGGTTAAACCTCTCCAGTATTTGCTTAAAGCCGAGCAATAGCTCGGCTTTTTCATTTGTTATAAAGTATTAGTTGTTACCTATCCGAATACTGATAAATTCGCTACAATAGCGCCACTTTCTGCCTCTCGGACACACAAATGAAAATTCTTGCAGATCAAAATATGCCATTGGTTGAGCAGTACTTTGCCGATTTTGGTGATGTTGAGCGATTTGATGGCCGTAATCTTCAACCCGAGCAGCTAGTCGGGGTCGATTTCTTGTTAACCCGCTCTGTTACCAATGTAGATAAAGCCTTACTCACTCAAGCAGATAAATTAAAATTTGTGGGCACAGCAACCATAGGTGTTGATCACATTGATACCGAGTTACTTGCTGAGCGAAATATCGCATTTAGCAGCGCACCAGGTTGTAATGCTGTGGCGGTTGCTGAGTATGTTATTAGCTGCTTGTATGCCTTGAGCCAAGAAAATGCCAGCTCGTTACAAGGCAAAACCATCGGCATAGTGGGTGTTGGCAGTATAGGTAGCTGTTTACGTGATAAGTTAAGCTTGCTAGGCATGAATGTATTGTTATGTGATCCACCAAAACATGAAGCCGGTGAGCTTGCAGAGCATATTGAGTTAGACACATTACTAGCCCAAGCTGATATTGTGACTTTTCACGTGCCATTGGTTAAACAAGGGCCACATAAAACCTTGCACATGCTAGACGAAACACGCTTAAAAGCACTTAAGCCGGGCATGACGATTATCAATGCAAGCCGTGGTGATGTGATTGATAACCAAGCATTGCTAGCATTGTTTGAGCAAGGCGCAAAATTAGATTGTGTGCTTGATGTTTGGGAAAACGAACCCAATATACTGACACCTCTGCTTGATTATGTACGTTATGCCAGCGTACATATTGCAGGGCATACACTTGAAGGCAAAGCCCGCGGTACACAAATGCTGTATCAGCAAGTATGTGAGCTTGAAGGCATCGCAGCGCTTAAGTCTCTGGACGATTTTTTACCAGAGCCAATTAGCCATTCTGTCACGCTAGGTGAAACCTTTAACCTAGACGATATAGGTCGCTTGGTGCACTTAATTTATGATGTGCGACGCGACGATGGCATTTTACGCAGTAAATTAGCAAGCGAAGGCTTTGATAGTTTACGTAAGAATTACCCGCCACGACGCGAGTTTAGTACGTTGTCGGTGGCTGCCAACAGTGCATGCGAAGGCGCATTAGCTGCACTGGGATTTAGAATTAACGAATAAAGCCATTTGCTTTATTCAAAAGAGGAAAATACATGTCGCAAAAATTTAATGTAGCCGTATTAGGTGCCACAGGTTTAGTGGGTCGTCAGATTATCGAAACGTTAGAAGATCGTAAGTTTCCGGTAGACCAGTTATTTTTACTCGCAAGCAGCCGTAGTGCTGGTGAAGAAATTCAATTTCGCGGTGAGAGCATTGAAGTAATCGATGTTGAAGAGTTTGATTTTAGCCAAGCTCACATTGGTTTATTTTCAGCAGGCGGCAGTGTCTCTGAAAAATACGCACCGATTGCGGCGGACGCAGGCTGTGTGGTAATTGATAATACCTCACACTTTCGTAATGACTACGATGTGCCACTCATTATTCCTGAAGTGAATGCATCAAGCTTAGCGGATTTCAGAAATCGCAACATCATTGCAAACCCTAACTGCTCAACGATTCAAATGCTGGTGGCGTTAAAACCAATTTATGATGCTTATGGCATTGACCGTATTAACGTATCAACTTATCAAGCTGTATCGGGGGCGGGTAAAGAAGCCGTTGATGAACTAGCCAAGCAAACAGCAAACTTAATGAATGCGCGTCCGATGGATAATGCCGTTTTCCCTAAACAAATTGCTTTTAACGTGATCCCACAAATAGACAGTTTTGAAGATAACGGTTATACCCGCGAAGAAATGAAAATGGTTAACGAAACACAAAAGATCTTAGGTGATAACAGTGTTGTGGTTAACCCGACCTGTGTTCGTGTTCCCGTGTTCTTTGGTCACAGTGAAGCGATCAATATTGAAACGCGTATGCCAGTAGATATCGAACATGTGAAGCAGCTATTAAACGATGCACCAGGTGTAGAGTTTATTGAAGACTTAGCTGATTACCCAACAGCTGTGTCTGATGCAAGTGGTAACGATACAGTATACGTAGGGCGTTTACGTGCTGATATTTCGCATCCACATGGTTTAAATATGTGGGTTGTAAGTGATAATACGCGCAAAGGTGCAGCAACAAATAGTGTGCAGATTGCTGAAGAGCTTATCGCAAATTATTTATAAATCTGATGATTTAGGCTGAGCTAAATTTGACAGAAAGCGGCAATTTGCCGCTTTTTTTGTGAATTCACTGCCAAATTATTGCCGCATACGTTGTAAAAGCGTATAAACTTAACGATAACAATAAAAAAGTCTCTCAGCCGCTAATATTTAAGCTATTTACTATCAAGGTGTTGCAATAGATATTGCAAGGCAACTAAGCTATAGTTTGCAGCTGGAATAGAGCTTGCAAGAAAACATAATTAAGAATCAATTCTGCAAGAATTACTTGATGTTTAAGCAACCAAGGTTGCTGCGTTAACATTTAAAACATAAAGGATCAGCATGCGCGGTTTAGCAACACTCTTCATATTAGCGTCTGCATTGGTGGTAACACCGACATACTCTGATGAAGGCACCACACTTAAAGGCCCTAAAGGTGTCGATTATGGTGCGCAGGGGCGCTCTATTGGTCCAATTAAACCGACCGATACACTGTGGCGCATTGCCGCTAAAATTCGCCCTGACAACTCTGTAAGTATTTATCAGGTCATGCAAGCTCTGTATGACAAAAACCCATCGTCATTTTTAGACCAAAACCTTAACCATATGCGCGATGGCGCATACCTAAAAATCCCAACCATTGCAGAAATGCGCGCGGTCAATCCAACGTTAGCAAAAGCGCGTTCTGAACAAGATGATGAGCTATGGGAGAAAAAGAAAAACGGCACGCTGACTACTGCTGAAATTAATGAATCGCAAAAGAAAGTAACCCAAGCCCGTAAAGTTGATGTAGACGAAGCAAAGCAAGAGCTTAAGCAAGAAATCAACACCATTAAAACTGAGCAGGGTACGCAGCTAGTCGAGCTTCAAAAGCAGTTTAAATCGTCGGTTGAAAATGTTGAAGAAATCTTAGCTGAGAACAACAAACTCAAAAAACAACTGAGTGGTATTTCTAAAGAGCTTGAAACCGTTCGCGATCAGCTTGGTCAAGACAGTGAAATTCAAAAGCAGCTGAAAGAACTGATCACTAAACAAAATGAAATCATAGAGCAGCAAAGAGCAAAAAAGATTGAAGAGGACAGTGGGTTTAGTTTTTCGAGTTTACTGAGCAACCCATTTGTTCTCGGTGCATTAATGTTTATTCCGGCATTACTGATCATTGCTGCCGTTGTGATGTTTTTGAAAAAACGCAACAGCGCCAATGATGATACAGATGCCAGCGATGACGATGAATTTTTACCTCAAAGCCCAAGTTATAATGCTGATGATGATTTAGAACCAATTATAGAAACTGATCCACTAGTTCCTGATCCAGTCGAAGACAATGATGACTTGAGTGTGCGTTTAGATGACGACTTAGACCAAGACATGCTGCCAGATGATGACATCATTTTTGACGACAGCATTGATGATAGTTTCGATGAAGATGACAGTGTTTTAAATCAAGATGAGCTAGAAGGGCTTTTAAGTGATGATATTGAGTTTAGCGATGATTCATCTAATAGCGCTGACGATAATGATTTAGATGCATTTTTACAGCAAGATTTCGATCAAACCGATGACGACAGTTTAGGTGATGAAATAGACCTAGATAGTGAACAGTCTCCAGCAGATTCATCGGGTGATATTTTAAGTGCTGATGACATTGATGACCTATTTGATACTGATGAAGGTGACTCGTTAGATAACGCTAATGATGAAATGGCAGCGCTTAGTGAAGAGCTCGCAGAAGATGACGCTGAAGATGATTTTGACATTGATAGCTTAATTGATGAACAAAACAACACGGATTCTAATCAAGACGTAAACCTAGACGATATTGATGACTTACTCGATGAAAATAATGATGCCTCAACAACTAACGTAGAAGCAGAACTCATCGATGAAGATGATTTCGATATCGACAGCCTAATTGATGAAACGCAAACAGACGAGCCAGCAGCCGAAGCTAACGATGCATTAGAAAACGACGATCTTGATGATGCGCTGGATGTTGATGACATTGACTCGCTATTAGATGAAGCTCAAGAAGAAGCGCCAGCCGAAGAACCAAGCGCGGATGAACTCATCGATGAAGATGATTTCGATATCGACAGCTTAATCGATGAAGCACAAACAGAAGAGCCAGCCGCTGAAGCTAACGATGCATTAGAAAACGATGATCTTGATGATGCGCTAGATGTTGATGACATTGACTCACTATTAGATGAAGTTCAAGAAGAAGCGCCAGCAGAAGAACCTAGCGCAGACGATTTAATCGATGAAGATGAGCTTGATGATGCTCTCGATGTTGATGACATTGATTCATTACTAGATGAAGCACAAGCAGAGCAAGAGCCTGAAGAGCTTATTGAAGAGCCTAGCGCAGACGATTTAATCGACGAAGATGAGCTTAATGATGACTTAGATGTTGATGACATTGATTCATTATTAGATGAAGCTCAAGATGAGCAACAGCCTGAAGAAATACAGGAACCTGAAGAGTTAACTGAAGAATTAGCAGAAGAACCTAGCGCAGACGATTTAATCGACGAAGACGAGCTTGATGATGCCCTCGATGTTGATGACATTGATTCATTGCTAGATGAGACACAAGCAGAGCCTGAAGCAGAGCTTGTTGAGGAGCAGCCAGAAGAGCTTACAGAAGAACCAAGCGCAGATGACTTAATCGACGAAGACGAGCTCGATGATGATTTAGATGTCGATGACATTGATTCATTATTAGATGAAGCTCAGACAGAGCCTGAAGCAGAGCTTGTTGAAGAGCAGCATGAAGAGCTTGTAGAAGAACCAAGTGCAGACGATTTAATCGATGAAGATGAGCTTGATGAAGCCCTAGATGTCGATGACATCGACTCACTATTAGATGAAGCTCAAGAAGAGCCTGAACCTGAAGAGCTGGTTGAAGAGTCAATTGAAGAACCAAGTGCAGACGATTTAATCGATGAAGATGAGCTTGATGATGCCCTAGATGTCGATGACATCGACTCACTATTAGATGAAGCTCAAGAAGAGCCTGAATCTGAAGAGTTGGTTGAAGAGTCAATTGAAGAACCTAGTGTAGACGACTTAATTGACGAAGATGAGCTTGATCATGATTTAGATGTCGATGACATCGACTCATTACTTGATGAAGATGCTAGTGATGAGCAGGACTCTGACGTTGATGATGAGCTTGAAGAGCTTATTCAGCAAACAAATGAGCTGAAGCAAGACACTGAAGCGCAGATCTCAGATTTAAGTCATGAACAGAGTGACAGTGCAGAGCATGATGAGAACCTACAAGAGTCGCTAGAAGATTTAGCCGATGCTGATCAAGCGGTTGATGACATGAATGTTGAATCGATTGCATCTGAGTTGGTTGATGATGCGGATGATAGTGACGAAGTTGATATCGATGAGGCGCTTAATCAAGAGTTTAATGAAGATAGCGATGAGCTATTAGATGAAGATGATAGTCTTGACGAATTTGATGATCCGTCACTGAAAAGTGTCGATGAGTTATTAAATGAAATTGGTGAAGAAGATGACTATGTTGAAGCACCAGACTGGTCAATTGATGAACCAGAGCAAGACATAGAAGAAGTTGAAATTGATTTAGGCGATGATCCGCTAGCAGATGAAGACCTAACTGATGAATTTGATTTAACCGCCGACGAAGAGCCATTACAGCAAGATACGGTGACTCCTAGCCAAGAGTTGGAAGAGTATCCAGAGCTTGAGCTAGATGAAGCCGGTTTTGAATTGGATGAAGACACTTCTGGTGAGTTAGATGAAGATGCACCATTACAGTTAAGTCAGGCAGAGCAAGACCTTGCTAACTCATTAGCAACGGGTAATGAGCTTGATCAGCTAGACGATGATTTTGATGATGAGATCTTGCTTGATAATGAATTTACAGAAGATGACATTCTTGACCCTGAGGACGACTTATCGGATCAATCACAGAGTGAAGGCACAACAGAGTTAACGAGCGAAGCGCTAATTGACGATGAGGTGGCTGATAGCCAAGACGAATTAGAAGAGTTCCCTGAATTCGAATTGGACGATGTTGAACTTGATGATGCCCGAGAAGCTGAGCAAACATTAGCTGATATCGAGTCTAATTTAGCTGACGAGGTTGATTTAAGTGAGCTGTCAGACGATGAAATCGATGATGATTTTATGGCTGACCTTACTCAAACAGACTTTGATGCGCTGTTAAATGAACTAGCAGAGCCAGACGAAGCTGATATTGCTGATGCCAGTGAGTTCGATGTTGATTTTAATGCGCTATTAAATGAAGACTTACAGGATGAAAGCGAACAGCCAGTTGCACCTGAAGTACAGGCATTAGATACTGAGGAGCAAACTACTTCAACGGATGAGTTTGTAGATATCGATTCATTACTTGAACAAAGTGACGATGAAGCACTCGACCACGAACCTTATGATGAGGTTGATATGGATGTAGGGCTGAGTGATTTTAATGACTTACTAGCAGGTGATAACCCAACTGATGTTGATGCCGAAAGTGGTGGTTACTCAGCAAAACTGGACTTAGCTCGGGCATATATCGAAATAGACGACTTTGATGCAGCGCTCCAAGCCATTGAAGATGTTATTGCCAATGGCCCAGAGGAAGTGCAAGAAGAAGCACAATCACTTAAAGCTAAAATTAGCGAGTAATAAGTAAAACTAACCAATAATAAACCGAGCTAACTTCAACTAGCTCGGTTTTTTGTATCTAAGCGAAGGTTATTGCTTGTCTTGTAAGCGACGAGTTTTGAAATCAGACTCGGCTTTCCACTTAGGCCAGTCGCCGTTATCAGCAAGTTTGGCAGCAATATCAACTATCAGTTCGATATCTTGCTCAACACCACCCATAGACCAATCTGCTGAATAGTCGTCAGCTTCTTTATGATATTTGTGCGCGATGTAATCTGGATCTGTATCACCTAAACTCATAAACAATAAGCTAGGAACCCCTTGCTTAGCTAGAGAGAAGTGATCAGAGCGGAAGAACAAACCATTTTGAGGACGCGGGTCCATTTTTACATGACGACCTTGTGCTTTCGCTGCATCTGCAAGGTAGTCTTCCATTTCAGACATGCCTTTACCGTATTGTAATATGTAGTCAACACCGTCTAGCACGTTCATACCATCAATATTAAGCAGCGCGACCATTTGCTTGGTTGGTACAATCTCGCCAGTTGCGAATTGCTCTGAGCCAATAAGCCCTGTTTCTTCAGCCGTAAAGTTGGCAAAGATAATAGAGCGTTTAAATGGTTTTTTCTTATGCATTTCAGTAAGAATACGGGCTATTTCAACCGTTGCTGCGCTACCTGATGCGTTATCAACAGCACCATTGTAGATTTTCACGCCGTCATCAGTTTGCTTGATGCCAAAGTGATCCCAGTGCGCACCAATTACAATGTACTCATCAGGAGTTTCGCTACCTTTAAGCGTTGCAACAACATTATGCGATTGCGCTTGAGAGATATCACTTTTCAGTGTCAGCGCTGCTTTCGCTTTTAAGTCGACAGGTTTAAAGTCAGCTTTTAGTGCGTTGGCTTTTTCAGTTTGATAATCAAGGCCTGCTTGAGCAAAAATTTCATTTGCCGCTTGCTCATCAATCCAACCCATTACAGGGATATCAGAAGCATTCTTATCTTGGTCGATTAATGTGTATTTGCTACCCGTGTTCGAGCTTTCTACAACGCCCCAAGGGTATGCGGCAGGAGCAGTTTCGTGAACGATAAATACTGCTTTTGCACCTTGGCGAGCACCTTCTTCATATTTGTAAGTCCAACGACCGTAGTAGGTCATAGCATTACCGGTGAAAAGCGCGTCGTCTTGGGTGGCAAAACCAGGATCATTAACAAGCACGATAATTGTTTTGTCTTTTACATCAATATCTGTAAAGTCATCCCAATTATATTCAGGTGCATTGATACCATAGCCAACAAACACAACATCAGAGCCATCGATGTTGATTTCAGGGTTAATTTGTTGGGTACGGGCGGTAAAATCACTGCCAGCATTAAAGCTTAAATCACCCACTTGTAAGGTCATGTTTTGATCTGGGGTGAGTTTTGCCATAGTAACTGCCTGTAAATACTCGCCATTAAAACTACCGCTTAAGCCGAGTTTTTTATATTCATCGGCTAAATAGTTAATAGTGAGCGTTTCGCCTTCAGTTAAAGGGCCACGACCTAAGAATTCATCAGAGGCGAGGGTTTTAATATGTGAGCGTACATTGGCAATGTTTACGGCTTCATTGCTTTCAGCGTTTGGTTTATCAGTGCTTGTTGTTGGTTGCTCAGAGCAGCCAAATAAACCAATTGCAAGTGCCAAGCTTGCATACTTAAGGTGAGTTGTCATAGTTTTTCTGGTTGATTGCACAGGGTTTCACTATATGGGACGCGAAGGGAGGCTGTCCAGAAAGAGTCTACAAATAACTAATTATTCAGGATGAAAGGGTAATAATGCAGAACACTCTCTTGATAAGTTTCATTCTACAACTACTTTCCTTATTTATTATAAAGTAATAGCCACATAAGCCTCTAGTAAACAGAATATTATTTGCTAGAATTGAGCCTGAGTAATGTTTTCAAATGAGGGACTATGAAATACATATTTTTATTTGCTTTTTTACCATGCTTCACTTCCAACGTTAACGGGTCTCAAGAAGTTAATTATGAGGAGCTCCATAAACCATATTTCAGTCTAAATTGTTTGAGTGAAAAAACTCAACAAGATATGGATAAATGTGGGGATAGGAATTTATTAACGGCTAAAAAGACAATGGAGTCGATGGTCGAAACGATACATACCCGTTTCGCAGAATTATCACCAGAGCTATCTGGTAAATTTAAAAAATCACAAACTTTATGGGAAGAATCACATACAATTGAGTGTCAACTTGAAGCATATGATTCAATAGAGGGAAGTGGATACCATTCAATACTAAGTTCTTGTATCGAAATGAAAATGAATGAAAGGATAAGTTATTTGCGGTGGTTAGCAAGTAATCTTTAATTTAAGGAGAAAACATGAGTGCACTACAGCCAATCTTAGGTAAAGTCACGTTTGAATCAGAGGGAACTGAAAAAGGGCCATTTCATAGCAGAGTCCTGCATGTTCCTAGCGCTAACTCAGGATTAACGATTGGGCGTGGTTATGATATGAAGATGAAGACAGCTTTACAAATTCAACAAGATTTAATCAAAGCAGGATTAAAAGTTACTGATGCTAATTTGTTAGCCAAAGCTTCGGGTTTAATAGGGCCTTCAGCTAAGCTTTTCATATCTTCTAATAAACTCTCCACTTTTGAAATTTCTCAGCAGCAACAGGTTAACTTATTTCAAATCAGCTATTTAGAAGAATTGTCTGAAACAAAAAGAATTTGTACAAAAGCAGATGTAGTCGCTAAATACGGAAAATGTGAGTGGTCGAAGTTAGACTCTGCTCTAAAAGAAATTCTAATTGACCTTAAATTTAGGGGGGATTACACAGGTAAAACACGAAAATTTCTCCAAAAATACATTGTAAATAATGACACTAAAGGCTTCTTATCAGTTCTTGCAAACCCAAACCACTGGATTAGTCAAAGAGTACCTACTGATAGGTTTCAAAGAAGAATTTCGTATTTTAAAAATAACGCAGTATTTAAGCCTTAAACTGGAATTATATATTCAACTACTATTCAATAAAAGCTGAGTTAATTCTCAGCTTTTATTGAAGGTAATTACCACCACGCTTTTTCAATGGCGGTATCTTGAATTTTAAATACCTCACCAACTAACGGAGTACTCAGTGATACTTGCTCTTGTCCTGCTTTTTTAGCGACACGTTTAAGTGGGTCATACCAAGCATGAAAGGCCAGATCGAATGTTCCATTATGCACTGGCACCATCACATCACCTTGTAAGTCGAGGTGAGCTTGTACTGATTGTTCTGGTGTCATGTGAATGTCAGCCCAATCTTTGTCGTAAGCACCGGTTTCAATAAAAGTGATATCAAATGGCCCATAGCGATTACCAATTTCTTTAAAGCCAGCAAAATAACCAGAGTCACCGCTAAAATAAAAGCGCTTGTCATTTACTTTAATAGCCCAAGAGCCCCAAAGAGTTTTATTGCCATCTGTTAAACCTCGGCCAGAAAAGTGCTGGGTTGGTGTAAATACAATTTGGCTATTTGCCATATTTTGCTCTTGCCACCAATCAAAACTATGGACTTTTTGTTCATCAACTCCCCATTTTTTCAGGTCGTTTTCGACTCCTAATGGCACATAAAAAGAATCTGTTTTATCAACAAGCTGTTTAATCGCCGCTTTATCTAAGTGATCATAATGGTTGTGCGAAATAAATACCTTGGCAATGTTTGGTAACTCTTTAATGCTGATAGGTGTTGGCTGAAAGCGCTTTGGCCCCATGAATGAAAAAGGCGAAGCGCGCTCTGAAAATACCGGATCAAATAGCCAGTATTCGCCATACACTTTCGCTAAAATAGAGGAGTGACCTAATTTTACAAAATGCACTGTGTCATTAGATAAACGCTCAAGCTGAGCATGAGAAACAGAATGCATAGGCAGTTCACCTGTTGGCTCTGCATCAATTTTCTTTTCAGTAATAAAGCGTTTGAAGATACCTAGCGTTTTCTTAAAGCTGGGTCTTTCTACCTCAGCAGTATTGTGGAACTTGCCATCAGATAACTGCGCAGAGTGGCTGTTATCACTCACGCCTTCAGCGGCTAATTGATTATTCATAATAAACACTCCTATCACGATGCATAGAGTGGCGATTGCGAGCCATTTTAGAAATTTCATATCGTCACCATAAGTAAACTACACGGTGTAGTTTTTCATGGTTTGCTATAAAAGTAAACTATCTAGTGCATTTTTTATTTTTGCGTTACACTAGTAACCCTTATCGGAGGGGTCCATGAAATTATCACAGAGAAAACGATTAGATATTTTGAATGCAGCTGAAACATTGTTTTTTCAGCAGGGCGTTGAGCATACAAGTATGGATCAGGTTGCAAGCTTAGCGGGTGCCTCAAAACGTACCGTCTACAATCACTTTGAAAATAAAGATGTGTTGTTTCAAGCAATTCTAGTGTTTATGTTTGAAAAAGTCCGCCAAGAGCAAGCGGTTGTATTTGATGCCGCTGTGCCAATTGCACAGCAGTTAACACGCATTGCTGAACAAGAAGTGGCACTTTTGACCTCTGAAGAGTTTTTAAAAGTAGCGAAAGTCGCTTTCATGCAGATGTTACAGCAGCCTGATTTAGCAAAATCATTAGCCAGTAATAACATGGGCTGTATGCAAGATCTGGTGGCGTTTTTAGAAGCAGGTGTGCAAGCACAGGTTTTAACGATTGATGATGTTGAGTTTGCAGCAAAACAGTTTGTGTATCAGTTAAAGTCGCTGATCTTCTATCCGTTGCTGTATGGCTTTGAGCGCCAAGAAGGCGACTCCGATAACAAAGTAATAAGCGAAACTGTAAAAATGTTCTTAGCGCGTTATGGGCGCTGATATTTTGGAACATAAAAAAGCCCGCTTAATGCGGGCTTTTAAATAGTTGTAAAAGTATTACTTCACTTCTTTACCAGCTGCTTGTTGGTCAGCATGGTAGCTTGAGCGAACAAATGGACCACAGGCCGCATGTGTAAAGCCAATTTCGTCTGCATAATCTTTTAAAGCATCAAACTCTGCTGGCGGCACATAGCGTTTAACCGGTAAGTGGTGCTTAGAAGGTTGTAGGTATTGACCTACCGTTAGCATATCAACGTTATGCTCGCGTAAATCACGTAATACTTCTTCGATTTCGCTAATTTCTTCACCTAAACCTACCATCAAACCAGATTTAGTTTTCACATCTGGATGTGCTTCTTTAAAGCGGCGTAACAACTCAAGTGACCATTTATAGTCAGCACCTGGACGCGCTAATTTGTATAAACGCGGTGCTGTTTCTAGGTTGTGGTTAAATACATCTGGCGGCGTCTCGATTAAGATATCAAGGGCTCTGTCCATACGACCACGGAAGTCAGGTACTAGAATTTCAATCGTGATTTCTGGGTTGTGCTTACGAATTTCACGAATACAGTCAGCAAAGTGCTGTGCACCACCATCACGTAAATCATCACGGTCTACTGACGTGATTACAACATAGCTTAGCTTCATGTCTTTAATAGTCAGCGCTAGCTTTTCTGGCTCAGCTGCGTCTGGCTTTAATGGACGGCCATGGGCAACATCACAGAACGGACAACGACGAGTACAAATAGCACCTAAGATCATGAAAGTCGCGGTACCATGGTTGAAACATTCAGATAGGTTAGGGCACGAAGCCTCTTCACACACTGAGTGTAAACCATGTTTACGCATCGCTTGTTTAATACCATCAATACGTTCAGTTGATTTTGGTAAGCGAATTTTTAGCCACTCTGGCTTACGCAGCATTTCATTTTTTTCAGTCGGTAAAACTTTAACTGGGATCAGAGCCATTTTTTCTGCATCACGCAGTTTTACGCCTGGTTCCATTTTGACTGGTTTATTCATTCGTTTTCAAACCCTTCAGTGTGCTTAACCACAGTAGCATTAAGCTTTTTAATCATGTGTTTTACAAGCCCTGCACCTGCTTGCTCGAGGTTTTGCGGACCGTTAAGATCGGTAGTTTGCACCATGTTCATACCAGCATAGCCGCATGGATTAATACGTAAGAATGGACTTAGATCCATACTTACATTTAGTGCTAAACCGTGGAAAGAGCAACCGCGGCGAACGCGAAGGCCTAATGAGGCAACTTTGCTGTCGTTAACGTAAACACCGGGTGCGTCCGCTTTCGCGTAGGCATCAATGTCGTAGTCTTTTAACGTATCAATAATGCACTCTTCAAGCCAGGTTACTAGCTCCCTTACACCAATGTTTAAACGACGTAAGTTGAATAGCACATACATCATTTGTTGGCCTGGTCCGTGATAGGTAACTTGACCACCACGATCCACTTGGATCACTTCGATATCACCGGTATTTAATAAGTGCTCAGCTTTGCCTGCTTGGCCTTGCGTAAATACAGGCTCATGCTCTACAAGCCAAATTTCATCTGCTGTGTGCTCATCACGGGTGTCGGTAAAAGATTGCATTTTTTGCCAAATTGGCATGTAACGCTGACGACCTAATTGACGAACGATTAATTCTCTTTCGCTCACGAGTTACTCCGTAATCGGCCTATAGCATGTGACGTACGTCATCGATGTTGCTGATCACGTTATAAATTTCTTCAATGTGCTCTTTACTTGTAACGGTTGCGACAAGCGTTACAGATTCGTAATTACCTTTGCTGCTTGGTTTTACCTTTGGCGTATAATCGCCAGGTGCAATTGGTTGCAGCTTTTCTAGGATCTGATCTGTTAGATTTACGTTAGCTAAGCCCATGATTTTAAATGTGAATGGGCATGGGAAATCTAAATACTCGTCAAACTTAGTATTTTTTACAGGTTGAACCACGACGGTGACTCCTCAAACAGTGAGTGTGCTTAATAGAGGTGTTCTCTGCCATTTCTTGGCGTTAAGCAAACTTAGATTACGACGCACTCGACCCAGCGCGACTGATATGGGGCGCATTCTATCATTTTTCAGACAAAAAAAAACGCCTTGCGGTGCAAGGCGTTTATAAACTTTATGACCAGATTACTGAATTTGTAAACGTAGGTAATCGTAGATCTTGCTAAAGAAGCTGCCTTCTTCCACTTCTTCAAGTGTAACTAGTGGATATTGTGCAATTTCTTCACCTTCAAGCTGTAAGAATAGCGTGCCTACTTTAGTGCCTTTAGCAAGCGGTGCTTCTAATGTTTTATCAAGTTCGAAGTTCGCTTTTAAGTTTTTACGCTGACCACGTGGAATCGTAATAGGTGTGTCTTCTAAGATACCTAACGATACGTTTTCTTTGTTACCCATCCAAATACGTTGCTCAGCAAAGCTGTCGCCTGCTTTATATGGCGTGATTGTTTCGAAAAAGCGGAAACCGTAGTTCAATAGTTTTTTGCTTTCAACTTTACGAGCACGTTCGCTTTCTGTGCCCATTACTACCGCGATTAAACGCATATCATCTTTAGTTGCAGAAGTTACTAAGCTATAACCCGCTTCTGATGTATGGCCAGTTTTAATACCGTCAACGTTCATGCTTTCATCCCATAACAATGAGTTACGGTTGTATTGCTTGATGCCGTTAAAAGTGAATGATTTTTTCGCGTATACTTCGTACTCATCTGGTACATCGCGAATAAGTGCAGCACCTAAAGTTGCCATATCACGTGGTGTCGTGAAGTGTTCGTTAGTATCTAAACCATGGCTATTTACGAAGTGGCTGTTAGTCATGCCAAGTTTTTCAGCGTGGGCATTCATTAAATCAGCAAATGCGCTTTCGCTACCAGCAATGTGTTCAGCCATGGCTACACAGGCATCGTTACCCGATTGAATAATGATACCGTGGTTTAAGTCATCAACGCTGATCTGCTTACCGACTTCGATAAACATTTTTGATGATTCAGGGAAATTCTTTGCCCAGGCTTTTTCACTGACGGTAACCATATCAGTTGGTGCAATATTACCTGCTTTGATTTCAGTACCAATTACATAACTGGTCATCATTTTGGTTAAACTAGCCGGTGCTAATTTTGTATCTGCTTCGCCTTCGGCAATCACTTTACCTGTGGTGAAATCAACCAAGAAATAACCTTTCGCATTAACTTGAGGTGGGGCAGGGATAATTTGGGCTGTTGCAGAAAATACGCTAGCAGTGCAAACAAGGCCACAAACGCCACTTAAGATTTTATATTTTATAGATTTCATCGTACTCATTAATGGTTAAAGTTAAACATGTTGCGTTGACCTATTCTAAAGGTCTTACTCACTGTAAAGCAAGAACGCGTTCTGAAATTGGTTTTGTTTTAGCTTTTCTAAAACTGCTTGTGCTTCTGCGGCATCTTTTATTGGACCAAGACGTAACCGATAGATTCCATCTTTTTCAACAATGTTTGTTGGCACATGATATTGCTGACGAAGTTGAAACGCGAGCGCTTCAACATTAGCAAGAGTACTTCCCGCTGCAACCTGAATGTAGCTTAAACGAGGGGCAGAATTTGCAAGGGTAACAGCCTCAACCTTAACACGGGCTGTACCTTGTCGGTAATAACCTAATTTATAGGCCGCAGAATAAGATAAATCGATTATCCGGTCATCATGAAATGGGCCTCGGTCGTTTACGCGAACAATTACTGATTTTCCGTTATCTAAATTTGTTACTCTGGCAAAGCTCGGTAGCGGCAGCGTTTTATGAGCTGCTGTCATCGCAAACATATCGTACACTTCGCCGTTTGAGGTGTGATAATTGTGAAACTTTCGACCATACCACGAAGCAATGCCTTCTTCAGAGTAGCCAGTTTCATCTAACATCGGCGTGTAGCGTTTACCACGGACTTCGTAAGGGCGACTAGCGCTTGCACTTTTAACAACCGGGGTGACTATGGCATCTTGCATTTCAAGTTCGGTTGGTTTTCGAAGCGGGGCTGCATCATGCTCCATAGCATAACGGCCTTGCTGAGATGAAGAGCTACATGCTGCTAGCAGCACAGAAAATAACGTTATAAGTAAGTAATTGACTCGCTGTGTCATTATTTTAAAAGCATCCTTTTATCGGTGGCGATAGACATGATAATGCCAAATCCGGCCATCAAGGTCACCATTGAGGTGCCACCATAGCTTATTAGAGGTAACGGAACACCTACTACAGGCAGTAAGCCCGAAACCATGCCAATATTTACAAATACATAAACAAAGAAGGTCAGTGTTAATGCGCCAGCAAGCAGTTTACCAAACGCATCTTGCGCATTGACCGCAATATATAAGCCACGGCCAATAATAAACAAGTACATACAAAGTAATAAACAAACCCCAAACAGGCCAAACTCTTCGCTCAGTACAGAAAAGATAAAATCGGTATGACGCTCAGGTAAAAACTCTAATTGTGATTGGGTGCCTTGTAGCCAGCCTTTACCTTCAATGCCGCCAGAACCTATCGCAATTTTCGATTGAATAATGTGGTAACCCGAGCCAAGCGGGTCGCTTTCAGGATCTAAAAAGGTCAGTACCCGTTGTTTTTGATAATCAAGCATTACGTAATGCCAAAACGGCCATGCTGCCAAACCAACAGTAGCAGATAAAAAGCCAATAAGACGCCAACTTAGCCCAGATAAAAACAATACAAATATCCCTGAACTGGCAATCAAAATAGAGGTGCCTAAGTCGGGTTGTTCTTTAATTAAAATGGTTGGCACCATTACAATCGCAAAGCCAATAATTAAATGAATGATTCTTGGCGGTAAATGGTTACGCCCGATATACCATGCAACCATCATTGGCACGGCTATTTTCATTAACTCTGACGGCTGGAAGCGGGTCACTCCTAAATCAAGCCAACGCTGTGCACCTTTTGAACTAACCCCAAATAACAACACCCCAACCAGCATTAAAAGCCCCACGCAGTAGAGCGGAATAACCATACTCTTTAATGTGTTAGGCGAAAACTGGGCGAGTATAAACATACCTAGGATAGCGCCAAACATACGTGTTGCGTGGCGTATCATCATTGCAGAGTCTTGGCCGCTAGCGCTGTAAACGATAGCAAGGCTGGCTACCATCATCGTCATAAGGGCGATAAGGAGTGGTAAATCGAGGTGTAGGCGCTGCCAAATTGAGCGTTTTTTATTTAATGGGATCATGGCGCGTCACTTTGGGCTATTTGAATCGGGTTCGCTGAAAAGTAGTAATCCATTAATTGACGCGCAATAGGCGCACCAACTGTACTACCACCACCGGTGTTTTCAACCACCACAGAGACCACAATTTGTGGATCGTTATAGGGTGCAAAACCAACATAGATAGCGTTATCACGTTGGCGCTCTTTAAGTGATTTTGCGTCGTAACGCTCACCTTGAGCAATACTCACAACCTGAGCAGTACCTGTTTTACCAGCTGGGTCGTAATTCGCCCCTTTAAAAGCTTTATGCGCCGTACCTGTGACTTTATGTACGGTGTTGTGCATCGCATCTAGCGCAATTTGCCAATGATGAGGATTTTTTAATACTACAGGTGGCTTTTCATCATTATTAATTTGCGTTACTTCGTTTTCTTTTTTAGCGACTTGTACAAGGTGCGGAGGATGATCGAGTCCACGGTTCACTAAGATGTTGGTTGCATTAGCTATTTGCATCGGTGTTGCGGTCCAATAACCTTGCCCGATACCCACTGAAATGGTGTCGCCGCGCCACCATGATTCTCTAAAGCGGGCTTCTTTCCATTCTCGCGATGGCATAATGGCAGATGTTTCTTCATGAATATCGATTCCAGAGAGTTCGCCAAAGCCAAACTGCGTCATAAAGTCGCTGATTTTGGTGATCCCTAAACGGTAAGCAACATCGTAAAAATAGGTATCGCATGACTCTTCAATAGCACGATAAACATCAACATGACCATGGCCCCAACGTTTCCAGTCTCGCCATTTGTGCTCCACGTTAGGAATTTGGAAAAAGCCCGGATCCCAAATTTGTGTTTGCTCGGTTACCAGTCCTTCTTCAAGGGCAAGAATTGACATATGAGGCTTAACCGTTGAGGCAGGTGCATAACGGCCTTGCGTGGTTCGGTTAATTAGCGGTCGGTCTGGGTTTAACAACTTTTTGTAATCTGTGCTGCTGATACCATGGACAAATAAATTCGGGTCATAACTTGGGTTGGAGTAAAGTGCTAAAACGCCGCCATCTTTAGCATCAAGCACTACAATGGCACCACGCATATCTTTTAAGGCATGTTGAGCAATTTGTTGCAGGCCAATATCCAAAGTAAGTACTAAGTCGTGACCAGGCTCAGGTGGCGTGAGGCTTAAAGTGCGGATAACTCGGCCACGGTTATTCACTTCAACGCGCTGCGAACCAACCACACCATGAAGAAGTTCTTCGTAATACTTTTCGATACCCAGCTTACCAATGTCGTGCGTTGCACGGTAGTTCGTTGCTTGGTCTTCTGCTTCCAGTTTGGTGAGTTCTTTTTTGTTGAGTTTGGCAACATAACCTAGGGCATGGGTAAGGGTATCACCATAAGGGTAATAGCGAGCTAAACGCGCTTCGATACTAAAGCCAGGAAACTTATGCTGATTAACCGAGAACTTTGCAACTTCGGTTTCGTCTAAACGGGCTTTTAATACTTGGCTTTTAAAGCGGCGATTGTGCTTAATGTCATCTAGAAAGTCAGCTTTTTGTTGCTCAGTTATTTTAATAACTTTTTCAACTTCGCTCAGTGCCTCTTCAAGGTTATCAACTTCCTCGGGTATTACTTCTAAATTATAAACTGGTTTGTTTTCAGCCAGTAATACGCCATTTCTGTCGTAAATAAGCCCACGGTTAGGGGCAATTGGAATAACTTTGATGCGGTTATCGTTCGAACGTGTTTGATAATCTTGATGTTCGATAACTTGGATGTTGTATAGGTTAGATAACAACACACCAATTAACAGTGTAACAAACACAAAACCCACAAATGCTCGGCGAGCAAACAAGTTTGCTTCAGCCGAGTGGTCTCGAATCGTGGGTCTGTGTTTTCGCATTGGCTTTACTACTCGCGATGATAAGGGTGGTTGTTATTCAAGCTCCAGCCTCGGTATAGGCTTTCTGCAACAATGATGCGCACTAGCGGGTGCGGTAGTGTCAGGTTTGATAATGACCACTTTTGCTCAGACGCTGCAATACACTCAGGTGCTAAGCCTTCAGGTCCACCAATCAATAAGCTAACATCGCGACCATCAAGCTGCCACTTTTCCATACTTTTTGCCAGCTGATGGGTATCCATTGGTTTACCCGTCACCTCTAGCGTTACAATGCGGTTACCTTTAGGGATCGCAGCTAGGGTCTTTTCGCCTTCAAGTTGTAAAATACGTTTGATATCCGCATTTTTACCACGTTTACCTGCGGGGATTTCAATTAGCTCAAGAGGCATATCACGCGGGAAGCGACGTTGATATTCTGTGAATCCGGTTTCAACCCATGCTGGCATTTTGGTGCCAACAGCAATCAATTGTATTTTCAAAATGGTTACCTATGTCCTTGCTAAGGGTTAGCCCCAAAGTTTCTCTAGATCATAGAAGTCGCGAGTTTGGTCTTGCATAACATGCACAACCACATCACCTAGGTCTACAAGCACCCATTCACCTTCGTTTTGGCCTTCGTAACCGAGAGGTTCTTCACCAGCATGGCGTGCTTCTTTAGCAACATGATCAGCAATAGATTGTACATGGCGTTTAGAGTTACCTGAGCACACTAACATGTAATCAGTAATGTCAGACTTACCACGAACATCAAGCTGTACCACATCACGGGCTTTCATATCGTCGACTTTATCAAGGGCAAATGCGAGTAGTTGTTTAGAATCCAAAGTGTTTTCTCAAAAATAAATAATCTTAATTTGTTATTTTATCACGCAGGCAGTATTTATTCATCTGTTTGGTAAAGATGATGCTGCGCAATATAGTGACTTACATTGGTAGGTAAAAGTTCCGCTATATCATTATTTAAATGCAGCTTTTTTCTTATTTCGCTTGAGGCGGCATTAACTTGTAAGCCATTTAAAAAGAATAACTTACCTGCAGGGGCTTGTTGTAGCTGGCTAAGTTGCTCTGTTACGGCATTCTCTTTATAAGCTGCAAGTTCACCAGATACTTGGCAGTGCTGCCCCGGACGCTGGTACACCACAATATGACAAAGTTTGACAACTTCTTGCCATTTAAACCATTTATCTAGGCTATTGAATGAGTCCATGCCGATTAAAAACATAATCGGCTCGGCTGGGTTTTCTGCACGAAGCTCTTCTAAACTCAGCAAAGAATAAGACGCACCTTCTCGGTTTAGCTCACGGTAATCGATGGCAAAATGCGGATTGTCGTCAATCGCAAGTTTTAGCATGTTTATACGATGCTCATCACTTATTCCTGGCTTGGCTTTGTGAGCAGGAATAGCACAAGGCATGAAGTAAAGGGTATCGAGTTGGCACTGCTGAACACACTGCTGGGCCATATTAATATGACCTAAGTGAATTGGATCAAAGGTGCCACCAAAAATAGCAATCATCAATTGTTACTCTTAGTTAAAGACCGGGTGGCAAGGTAAAGGTATCGCCACAGGTTGGCAAAACACTAAGCATATTTGCATTAATGCTTGGTAGGGGGCTACAAGGTTGCCTTGTTTATATGCGGCATCAAACTGAGCTAATTGTTTGATAATTTGTTCGAGTACTTGGATGTTCAAGCGGTTTAAGGCCTGTTGTACAACAGCTTGTTGGTTTTTCCAAATATTATACTTTTTGTATAAATCAGCCATATTGGCACCATTCAAGCGCCCGTGTTGCATTGCCAGTAAGTTAGCTGCTTCTTTATTGATGGCCCAAAAAATACTCATGGCTTCAGTGTTATCGGCAGCCAGCTTAGTCATTACTTTAACTGCTTGTTCGGCGTGGCCATTTAATAAAGCATCACTCAAATCAAAAATATCAAATTTTGACTGATTTAGTAGCCCTTGCATCACAGCTTGTTGGTCAATTAGCTCACTACCATAAAGCAAAGACAGTTTTTCTAACTCTTGATGACAGGCAAGTAAATTTCCTTCAGTGGCATCAATTAAGCTTTGTTTCGCGTTGTTATGAAGGTTTAAGTTTAAACGGTAGCATTGCTCATCTAACCAGCGGCTCAGGTGATTACCTGTTAATGGGTAACAAGGAACAAATAAGCCTTGCTTATCGAGGGCTTTAAACCAAGCACTGCGTTGAATATCTTGGCTGGCTTTGGCACCTTTTAAAACCAAAATAGTATCGGGGTTAGCAAGCTCAACAAGCTGCTTAAAGATTTGGCTGCCTTGCGAACCTGGTTTTTGCTCGTTTAAATCAAACTCAATGAGGGTACGAGCGCTGAACAGTGACATACTTTGGTATTGAGCAACAATTTCTTGCCAATCAAAACCCGGCATTAAGGTAAATTTGATTACCTCGTCAAAGCCTTGCTGTTTAGCTGCTTGGCGAATTTGCATGATGCACTGCGCAATTTGATAAGGCTCTTCACCAAACACCATGTAAAAAGGCGCGAGGCCTTTTTTTAACTGGCTAGGAAGCTGGTTTGCATAACAACGCATTACAGTTGTGATAACTCACGAACAATACGACGACTCGCTTGCTTACGAATTTCGCCTAATAGCAAATCAAGCTCTTTTGCTTTTGCAAGGGCATTGTCTGGGTCGTCTTGGTAGTTACGATACAATTCAAAGCTTTGATTAATCGCTTTTTGTCCAGGGCGCTTCAGTGTATAGCTTACGCTGTAGGCAAGTTCATATTCAGCAACCTGACCATTATCAAACAATGACAGAATTTGACGCTCTAAGCGGTCTTTATGAATCTTTAACTCAGGATGTTTACCAACTTGGTTAAGCTCAACTTTACTCGCAATCAGTTCTTTTTCGACTAATTCGAATAAGGCTGACTTTTCATCATCACCAACAAGGGTGATTACTTTCAAGTCGTCAGGCAAGTTAGAGGCTTTCTTTAAGTGAAAGCCACAACTTGTCAGCAGTAAACAGACTAGCGCAAGGGCTAGTCCGTTTTTCAGTGCTTGAAGCGCTGCCATCTTAGTTAGCAACCACGTTAAGTAGTTTGCCAGGTACGTAAATTACTTTACGGATAGTCGCGCCTTCAGTGAACTTAGTCACGTTTTCTTCAGCAAATGCTAATGCTTCAACTTGCTCTTTGGTTGCATCTGCAGGCACTGTTAACTTAGCACGTAGCTTACCGTTAACTTGTACAATGATTAGCTTCTCATCTTCAACAAGTGCTGACTCATCAACTGTTGGCCATGCTGCATCTAAGATGTCGCCTTCTTTGCCAAGGTCTTGCCATAACTGGTGACACATGTGCGGTGTGATAGGCGCAAGCATGATAAGTAATGCTTCAAGTGCTTCGTTAGCAATTGCCACATCTTGTTTATCAGCAAGTGGAGCTTTAAGTAACTTGTTCGAAATTTCCATGATTGCAGCGATTGCAGTGTTGAACGTTTGACGACGTTCAACGTCATCAGTCACTTTTGCAATTGCTTTATGAAGTTCACGACGAAGAACTTTTTGGTCGTTGTTTAATGCTGATTTATCAAGCGCTTGATAACCTACTGTTTCAACATCAACAGCGTATTTCCAAATACGTTTTAAGAAACGCATTGCACCTTCAACACCTGAATCAGACCATTCAAGAGTTTGCTCTGGTGGTGCAGTGAACATCATGAATAAACGCACTGTATCTGCACCGTACTGGGCGATAACTTGCTGTGGGTCGATACCGTTGTTTTTCGATTTCGACATTTTGCTCATGCCCGCAGAGAATACCGGCTCGCCATCTTCTTTGTGCCACGCTTTAACAACACGACCTTTGTCGTCTGTTTCAGTTTGAACGTCTGTTGGTGAAATCCAGATATCACCGCCTTTCTCATCTTTACGATAGAAAGTATCAGCTAGTACCATGCCTTGACATAATAAGCGCTCAAATGGCTCATCTGAGTTTACTAAACCAAAGTCACGTAATAGTTTGTGGAAGAAACGCGAGTAAAGTAAGTGCAAGATTGCATGCTCAATACCACCAATGTATTGGTTTACTGGTAACCAGTAATTGGCAGCGCCTGGCTCGATCATGCCTTCGTCAAAACGTGGGCTACAGTAACGAGCGTAGTACCAAGACGATTCCATGAAGGTATCGAAGGTATCTGTTTCGTGGAATGCAGGCGCGCCATTTACCGTTGTTTTAGCCCACTCAGGATCAGCTTTGATTGGTGAAGTCACACCATTCATTACTACGTCTTCTGGTAAGCGAACCGGAAGCATGTCTTCTGTTGCTGCAAGCTCATCACCATTTTCGTCGCTAAGCATTGGGATTGGAGAGCCCCAGTAACGCTGACGGCTAACACCCCAGTCACGTAGACGGAAATTAACTTTACGCTCACCTACACCCAGCGCTTCTAGTTTGTCTGCAACGGCATTAAACGCTGCTTCAAATTCAAGGCCATCGAACTCACCCGAGTTAACTAACACGCCTTTTTCAGTGAATGCTTGGTTGTCTAAATCAACCGTTTCTTCAGAACCTGCAGCTGGCGCGATAACTTGAGCAATCTCAAGGCCATACGCTGTTGCAAACTCGTAGTCACGTTGGTCGTGCGCAGGAACAGCCATAACAGCGCCTGAGCCGTAATCCATTAATACGAAGTTAGCGACCCAAATTGGTACTTGCTTACCTGTTAATGGGTGAATTGCATAAAAGCCTGTTGCAATGCCTTTTTTGTCCATGGTCGCCATGTCTGCTTCTGCGATTTTCGTGTTTTTACACTCATCAACAAACATAGCTACAGCGTCGCTGTTTTTAGCAGCTTCTTGTGCAATTGGGTGACCGGCAGCAACTGCTACGTACGTCACACCCATGAAGGTATCTGGGCGCGTTGTATAAACACTGAATGTATCTTCGTTATCAGCACGCTTAAATTCAATTTCTAAGCCTTCTGAACGACCAATCCAGTTGCGCTGCATGGTTTTAACTTGCTCAGGCCAGTGATCAAGTTTATCTAAATCGTCTAGTAGCTCTTGTGCGTAATCAGTGATTTTGATGAACCATTGTGGAATTTCTTTTTGCTCAACAATGGCACCTGAACGCCAACCACGACCATCAATAACTTGTTCGTTAGCGAGTACAGTTTGGTCAACTGGATCCCAGTTAACTGTTGACATCTTTTTGTAAACTAAGCCTTTTTCATAAAGCTTAGTGAAGAACCATTGTTCCCACTTGTAGTATTCTGGGTGACATGTCGCGATTTCACGATCCCAATCATAACCAAAGCCTAGTTGCTTTAACTGGTTACGCATGTAATCGATGTTTTCGTAAGTCCACTTAGCAGGGGCCGTGTTGTTTTTGATTGCCGCATTTTCAGCTGGTAGACCAAACGCATCCCAACCCATAGGTTGCATTACGTTTTTGCCTTGCAAGCGTTGGAAGCGTGATACTACGTCACCAATGGTGTAGTTACGAACGTGACCCATGTGGAGTCGGCCGCTTGGGTATGGGAACATCGATAGGCAGTAATACTTTTCTTTGCTCTCATCTTCAGTGACTTTAAATACTTGGTTTTCTTCCCAATAGGCTTGTACTTTTGACTCAATGTCTTGCGGGTTATATTGCTCTTGCATCTACGATTCCAGACTTCTTGCAAATTAATAAAAAATTGTCGATAAGGATAACCCAAAATACATGCTAATCACAGCGGCAAATAGGCGCTTTTGTTATTTTTCCAAGGAAATATATTTTCAGGGCAGGTTAACCTATACTCAACTAGAATAACGGTTGATTTTTCATCATTTTTGAAGGAGTAAACGATGGCAGATTATAAATCTTGGCTTAGCGATTTAAGTGCATGGCTCAAAGATGTAAAAGATCATGAGATAAAAGATGCAATGGAAAAATTTGTTGAATCAGAGCAAGCACTTAAAGACTTAGGACAAGAAAAGCTCAATCAGTATCGTGACTATCTACAACGCGATATCGACCACATTAAAGAAAACGACAGTCACTATGATTCACTCGCATGGCTCGAGCTTAAAGAGTCGCTTTGGTACGAGTTATCGCACATTGAAGATAAAACCCAGCTCGAATGGCAAGCCTTAAATCAAGATTTTCAACATAATGGTGTTTATCAAGAGGGAGAATGGATAGCCATGGGCACATTAGTATGTAAAAATTGTCAGCATAGTTACGATGTTTACCATGCTACGCAAATTACTCCTTGTACTGAATGTGGCGGTATTTATTTTCGCCGTAAGGCATTACAACCTTAATCAGTGACGCAGGCTTGTGCTGGGCGTTACCTATAATGCCCAGTCAAGACTGGGAAATAAGAAGTTAGAATGACAAAAAAACTAATCCCACTACCTGTTTCTGCGTTAGCACCTGAGATTGCAGCAAGTCATGTTGCGACTTGTATGCAAAACCCATATCCAGAAGCGTTGCCATTTATTGGTCAGCAACGTGCACAAAGTGCCCTTGACTTTTCACTTGGAATGGAATTACCGGGTTACAATGTTTATGTCATGGGTGAAGCGGCTCATGGTCGTTACACCTTAGTAAAAGACAAACTCACAGCCCATTCAAAAGACCGCCCAACGCCTAATGAGTGGTTGTATGTTAACAACTATGATGACCACCGCGAGCCAATCGCGTTATTTATGCAAGCAGGCCAATCAAAGCAGTTAGCTGACGATATAGATTCATTTATCGACGAAGTACTCGATACATTCCCAGCGGCTTTTGATAACCCAGGTTATCAACGCAAGAAAAAGTCAATCGACCGTGAGTTTACCGATACTTACGATGCGGCAATTACTGCTGTTGAAATTGCAGCACTTGAGCAAAGTGTGGCACTGATTGAAGAAAATGGTGTTGTGGGATTTGCGCCTTTAGTGAATGGTAAACAACTGAGCGACAGTGAATTTTCAGCCCTTGATGAGCCACTGCGTATCGAATTTTATGAGGTTATCGAAAAGCTTGAAGATGCGTTAATCGAAGCATTAATTGAGCTTCCTCGTTGGAAGCGAGAGTCATCTGAAAAACTGCGTAACCTTAAAAAATCAACTGCTGAGCTTGCCACTAAGCCACTCATTAAAGCCCTTGAACATAAATACGCGACGCACATCGGTGTGTTGCGTTATTTAAAAGATATTCGTGAAGAAATCATTGATGCGGTACTTGAATGGCTCGACGATGATGAAAACGACGAAAATAAAGAAGACTTTGACCGTAAAGGGATGCTCACAGACTTCTTTGCGCCAAATATTCTAGTCGAATACAAAGAGGGCGATGCAGCCCCTGTGGTGTATGAGCCAAACCCGACCTTTGGCAATATTTTCGGCAAAATTGAATATGCGACCTCACAAGGCTCGCTTATCACCAGTTACCGTTCAATTCAGCCAGGTGCACTGCACCGTGCTAATGGTGGCTATTTGATTATGGATGCTGAAAAAGTCATGGCGAACCCACAAGTGTGGGATGGCCTTAAGCTTTCTCTAAAAACGCATCAAATCAAAAACGACTTACCCTATCAAGACAGCTCTGTGGGAAGTAGCTTTACGTTACGTCCGCAGCTTATTCCTCTTGATGTAAAAATAGTGCTGCTAGGCTCTCGCGACCTTTATTACACCATTGGTGAATATGACGAAGAGTTTGCAGAGTTATTCCGTGTACTTGCTGACTTTGATTATTAC
The DNA here is from genome assembly GCF_015278155.1 of Pseudoalteromonas simplex. Taxonomy (NCBI): domain Bacteria; kingdom Pseudomonadati; phylum Pseudomonadota; class Gammaproteobacteria; order Alteromonadales; family Pseudoalteromonadaceae; genus Pseudoalteromonas; species Pseudoalteromonas simplex. The sequence goes on along the minus strand of NZ_JADILN010000002.1, from coordinate 584,832 downwards.
TTACCAAGTAGCGATAAACTGCAATATCAGTTCATTACCAAGGTGACTGAATATTGTCAGCAAACACTTAATTGCACCGTAAATGAAGCTGCAATGGCAAGATTACTAAAGTTTAGTTATCGCCAAGCTGAGCACCATAACAAACTCTCAGCTCGTTTTGCTGATGTATTAGAGTTAGTGGCAGAAGCCAGTTTTTATGCCAAACAAGATGGCCAAACAGTGATTGATGCTCATCACATAGATGAAGCCATTGTTGGTAAGCAATACCGCACAGGGCAAATTTCAGAAACCATGCTGAGTGATATCAAAGAGGGGCAAATTTTAATTGCAACCGAAGGTCACGCAGTGGGCAAAGTAAATGGCTTAACTGTGCTGCATATTGGCGATACCTCATTTGGTACACCTGCACGCATAACAGCCACTGTATACGCAGGTGCAGATGGCGTAATTGACGTTGAACGTGAAGCCGAGCTGGGTAAAGCCATTCACTCAAAAGGGGTGATGCTGTTAACCGGTTACTTAGGTAATAAGTATGCTCAGCAATTTAGCCTAACGCTCAGTGCCAATATCGCAATAGAGCAAAGCTATGGCTACATCGACGGTGATAGCGCCTCATTAGCAGAGCTGTGCGCGCTTATATCAGCCATTACGAACTTACCTATTAGCCAATCTATTGCACTGACAGGGTCAATTAACCAGCATGGTGATGTGCAATCAATTGGTGGCGTAAACGAGAAAATAGAAGGCTTCTTCAAACTTTGCAAAATGCGAGGCTTAACCGGTGAGCAAGGGGTGATTATTCCTAAATCAAACCAAGTTAATTTAGTGCTTGATGACGAAGTACTCGATGCCGTTGAAAAAGGGCGCTTTAATATTTATGCCGTTGAAACGGTTGATCAAGCTCTGAGCTTATTAATGGATAAAGACGCTGGTGAAATGACCGCAGAAGGTTACCCTGAAGGCTCTATTAACGCGCTAGCCTTAGCAAGGCTTGCCAATATTGCAGATATCGTAAATGGCGACAATGACGATGAGAAGGACGCAGAATGATTAATTTAATACTTTTACTGATCATTGGTATTTTTTGTTTTTTAATCTTTAAAAATAGTAAAAAAGCGAAGCTACAAGCCCTTGAAAATGAAAAACTCGCCGCGGACTTTTTAGCGAATAATAGTAAAGCCGACGATATTCATGAAACCGCATCTGGGCTGCAATACAAAATTGAGCAAAGTTCTGGTAATGACACAAAGCCAAGTGCAACCAGTAAAGTAAAGGTTCACTATCACGGTACGCTTATGGATGGCAGTGTTTTTGACAGTTCAGTGGTAAGAAACTCACCAATTAGCTTTGGTTTAAACCAAGTCATTGCAGGCTGGACCGAAGGCTTACAACTCATGAGCGAAGGAGATAAATTTACCTTTTATATCCCGCCTCAGCTTGCTTACGGCCGTAAACGCGTCGGCAGCATTCCTGCAGGCTCGCTACTTATATTTGATGTAGAGTTGATAAAGATAGAATCTTAAATGTAAAAAGGCTTCATTATGAAGCCTTTTTTAATTGTTATTTCTTAATCCTTACAAATACACCCACAGCGCTCAGTAATATCACTACCGCCCATACTGGCCAATTGCCATATTGACTATAAATGCTATCGCCTTTAATTAACGTGATATTGGCTTCGAGTACATCCGCTTTAAATTGTGGCATAGCTAATTGTGATTTAGCGATAGGGTCGTAAACGGCGCTAATACCATTGTTGGTCACGCGAATTAGCGGGCGCTGTAACTCTAAGGCGCGCATACGCGCTATTTGCATGTGCTGATGCGGGCCATGTGAGTCACCGAACCATGCATCGTTACTCACCGTGAATAAAATGTCGGAGTCACTGCGATAATTACCACGAACCAACTCAGAAAAGGCAATTTCATAGCAAATAGCCGGTAAAATGTTTAAGCCATTTGCGCGTAAATTGTTTTGCACTTCATCTCCACGGGTAAAGGAGGACATAGGCAAATCAAACAGTGGCGCAATTGGGCGCAAGAAGTCCTGAAACGGCACAAACTCACCAATGGGTAATAACTGATGCTTTTGGTAGCGGTTTTTACCTAAATATTGATAGTGGCCTTCACTGTCATCGTGTTCTTTTTTACCAAGCACTATTAAGGTATTAAAAATGTTACGCGTGTCGTATTGGTAATCAACGATACCGGTAATAAGCGCGGTGTCATTAAACGTTGCAGCACTATCAAGGCCTGTTAAATACTCGGTTGATAATGCTTCAAGCTCAGGCACAGCAGCTTCTGGCCAAACAATTAAATCAGCATTCCAATGCAGGCGAGTCATATCTTGGTATTTGCTCATAGTCGTCCAAAACTCAGACGGCTCAAAACGAAGATGCTGTTTAATATTACCCTGCACCAGTACAGTTTTAATGGTTTTATCTTGGTAGTGTAGCTGGTTGCTGCTTGCAATCGTATATAAGCCAGCTAATAGGGCTACAGAGGCGATAAGTGGTTTGCCATCTTTGCTAGCTAGGCGATATAAAGCAAACGCAATTAACATACATACAAGCGTAATCCCAAACTCACCAATCACTGGGGCTAAAAAATTAAGTGGGCTGTCTGTTTGCGTGTAACCAAAACTCAGCCACGGAAAGCCCGTTAACAATGTGCCACGTAAGTATTCTGTGGTTGCGATAGCGGCGAGTAACCAACATATAAAGCTATATGGGCCTGTAGCAAGGCGAGTTGCCAGCCATGTAGCTAATGCGGGATAAAGGGCTAAATAAGCACAAAGCAGCACCATTAACGAAAGTGATGCGATTAATGGCATACCACCAAAGGTCGCTATTGATACATGTACCCAGCTTATACCTGCACCAAACCAACCTAAACCAAATATAAAGCCATATTTAGCACTTTGTTTAGCGGCTAATTTACCGTTTGCGAGAGGGTTAATGCAGTAGAGTAGAGCACCAAGGGAAAGAAAAGTTATAAACCATAGGTTATAGGGTGCGTAACTTAAGGTTAAAAAGAGGCCCGCAACAAGTGCGAGCCAGGCTTTTTTATCTTTTGCAAGGTGACTTAGGTTAGTTAGCAGTTTCTTCACTGTCGTTATCATCAGCCTTTGGAATGGTGACTTGCAATTGTAAGATACGGCGGTTATCTGCGTTAGTGACTTTAAATTGTAAGCCTTCTACCTCGATTGTTTCACCACGGCTTGGCATGTGGCCAAATGCATGTAAAACAATACCACCTATGGTGTCAGCATCTGAGGTGCTGTAACCGGTTTTAAAATACTCATTAAAGTCATCAACTTCAGTCAACGCTTGCACAGCGTAAACGTGTTTTGCAACTTGGCGAATATCTTGTAGGTCTTCACTTTCATCGTGCTCGTCTTCGATTTCACCCACGATGATTTCAAGAATATCTTCGATGGTCACAAGACCAGACACGCCACCATACTCATCAATAACAATCGCCATGTGGTAACGTTGTTGACGGAACTCATTAAGCAGAGTGTCTACACGTTTACTTTCAGGCACTACAACTGCAGGACGCAAATATTCACGTAAAGAAGGCAGTTGCTCATCTTTGTTGATGATCAGTGGTAATAAATCTTTTGCTAATAAAATACCTTCAACATGGTCTTTGTCTTCACATACCACAGGAAAACGTGAATGTGTTGAATCAACCATCATAGGTAATAGCTCTTCTAATGGTGTATCAACCTCTAAGGTTACCATTTGCGAGCGTGGGATCATGATGTCCCGCACTTTCAGCTCTGATACACCTAGCACCCCTTCAATCATATCTTTGGTTTCAGGGTCGATAAGGTCGCGTTCTTGCGCATCGGCAATTACTTCTACCAGCTCTTCTCTATTCTGGGGTTCCCCTTGCAACATTTGGGCTATGCGGCCCAGCCACGTTTTGCCAGAAGAACCCTGGCTAGTTTGCGAGTTGTCGTCGCTCATTGCGTCTAATTGCTCCGTTAATTTAAATATCGTCTCGATATGGGTCAGCGATGTTCAGATCGGCAAGTAATTGCTTTTCTATGCTTTCCATTTCAAGTGCATCTTCGTCCTTTATATGGTCAAATCCAAGTAAATGCAAGCATCCATGGATAACCATATGGGCAAAATGGTCGTGAAAGGTTTTTTCTTGCTCAATTGATTCGGCTAAAACAATAGCCGGACAAATGATTAAATCACCTACTAAAGGTAACTCAATGCCCGGTGGTGCTTCAAATGGAAAAGATAAGACATTAGTCGGTTTATCTTTGCCACGGTAATCATTGTTGAGCTGCTGGCTTTGTGCTTCATCGCTGATCACTATAGTCAGCTCTGCATCTTCACGGTAGTTGCTAAGGGCTTTGTCAGCCCATAGCTGGAATTGTTCAAAGCTTGGTAAGTCGTCAAACTCACAGGCTATTTGTAAATCTAATTCGGTCACGAGTTTGCTTCTTGTTGGTTTGCTTGCGCTTCTTTCGCACGTTGTTTCTCTGCACGTTTTAAACGTTCTGCTTCATCGTTTCGCTCATAAGCTTCAACGATACGAGCAACAACCGGGTGGCGAACCACATCGTGTGATTGGAAGAAGTTAAAGCTAATTTCATCGACACCGTTTAATACTTCGATGGCATGACGTAGGCCTGAGCGGGCACCGCGCGGTAAATCGACTTGTGTAATATCACCGGTGATCACCGCTTTTGAATTAAAACCAATACGGGTTAAGAACATTTTCATTTGTTCTGCTGTGGTGTTTTGGCTTTCATCGAGAATAATAAACGCGTCATTTAGCGTACGACCACGCATGTAAGCAAGGGGCGCAACTTCAATCACGTTTTTCTCAATTAGCTTTTCTACACGCTCAAAACCCAGCATTTCAAATAATGCATCGTATAAAGGGCGTAAATACGGGTCGATTTTTTGGCTTAAGTCACCAGGTAAAAAGCCTAGCTTTTCACCAGCTTCAACCGCAGGACGAGTTAATAAAATACGGCGAATTTCTTGACGCTCTAAGGCATCAACAGCTGCAGCAACCGCTAAATAAGTTTTACCTGTACCGGCTGGGCCAATACCAAAGGTAATATCGTGATGCAAAATATTTGCAACATACACGCCTTGATTATCATTGCGCGGTTTAATAACGCCACGGCGAGTTTTAATCACCATGTCTTTGCCATATACACCTGGGTTTTCATCTTGCTCTAGCGCATTTGATTCGCTAATTGCCAAGTGTACGGCTTCAGGTTCAATTTCGCCAATCAGGCCGCGAATAGGTTGAGTTTCAATATAGAGGTTTTTTAGTATCTCAACAGCCGCTGCTGCAAGGTGCAGTTTACCAGTTACTCTGAAGAAATTATCACGGTGTGCAATCTCAACACCAAGGCGGCGTTCAATTTGCTTAATGTTTTCGTCAAACGGACCACATAAAGATGATAGGCGTTTGTTGTCGGCGGGTTCTAAATAAATCTCTAATGTTTTTAACTGATTACTCAAAATTGCTTCCTATTGATGGGTGCAGGCTGTGCCTGCACCAAGTGTCACCCTAAGGTACGAAAGTAGCAACGCCAATTTCGTTAGGGGCCGTAGCGGCCTCAGCTTCAGCAGCTTTGTTTAAAATAGCTGAAGGTGCCACATCACGGCGTAAGTTCATTTCTGATTCTGTACGAATTAATTCACCACGTAAAGAGTTTGGCAATGCTTCTGTAATACGTACATCAACGAATTGACCGATCACTGAGTGAGGGCCTTCAAAGTTAACCACTCGGTTGTTCTCAGTACGGCCACGTAATTCCATTGGGTTCTTCTTAGAAGGACCTTCAACGAGGATACGCTGTTCGGTATCAAACATTTGGCGGCTGATTTGCTGCGCCATTTGCGTGATACGGTTTTGCAGAATGTATAAACGTTCTTTTTTCTCTTGCTCTGTTACGTCATCTGGTAAATCAGCAGCAGGCGTACCAGGGCGCGCACTGTAGATGAAGCTAAAGCTCATATCAAAACCAATGTCATTGATAAGGTTCATAGTTGCTTCAAAGTCCGCTTTGCTTTCGCCTGGGAAACCAATGATGAAGTCTGAAGACATGCTTAGGTTAGGGCGAATTTTACGTAACTTACGAATCGTAGATTTGTACTCGAGTGCAGTGTGACCACGTTTCATAAGGTTAAGAACACGGTCTGAACCACTTTGCACTGGTAAGTGTAGGTGGTCAACAAGTTCAGGTACGTCTGCGTACGCATCAATGATATCTGGCGTAAATTCTACTGGGTGCGATGTGGTATAACGAATGCGGTCAATACCGTCAATCGCAGCGACATAACGTAATAAATCAGAGAAGTAACAAATTTCACCGTCGTGAGTTTCACCACGATACGCATTTACGTTTTGACCAAGTAGGTTTACTTCGCGAACACCTTGCTCTGCAAGTTGGGCAACTTCAAGTAATACGTCATCAAGTGGGCGGCTTACTTCTTCACCACGCGTATAAGGTACTACGCAGAATGTACAGTATTTAGAGCAACCTTCCATAATTGATACGAATGCAGTTGGGCCTTCCGCTTTTGGCTCAGGTAAACGGTCGAACTTTTCAATCTCAGGGAATGAAACGTCAACTACCGAGCTGCTGTCGCCACTTTGCACTTGCTTAATCATTTCTGGTAAGCGGTGTAATGTTTGCGGGCCAAAGATTACATCAACAAACGGTGCACGTTGACGAATTGAGTCACCTTCTTGTGATGCAACACAGCCACCAACACCAATGATTAACTCTGGTTTGTCGTCTTTTAATAGTTTCCAACGGCCTAGCTGATGGAATACTTTCTCTTGTGCCTTTTCACGGATTGAACAGGTATTGAGTAAGATCACGTCAGCGTCTTCAGCTTCTTCAGTTAACTGATAGCCGTTAGTCGCATCTAGTAGATCAGCCATTTTCTGAGAGTCGTACTCGTTCATCTGACAACCCCAGGTTTTAATATGCAGCTTTTTACTCATTGAAATATAGCCTCGTTTTCAATTCGGTAGTGACACAAAAATGTGTTAGAAACAGGATTAAGTGGCAAGTATGCCGACTTAAAGGACGCGTATTTTAGCTGGATACCCGCACAGATCCAAGTATAGTTTTTATCTTTGTGGTGTGAAATCAAACAAGTCACTGTTTTGAAATTCATAAGCAGTAAATGCACTGACACGCAATATTGAATTACGTTACAATTTATCCCGTATTTAAATAGCCCAATGAGCGAATATTAAATGAATAAAAATAAGGTAATTGTTGTCGGTGGCGGCATGGTAGGTGCTGCTACTGCTGTAAAACTGGCCAAGCAGGGTAGGGATGTCACCGTTATCGAAAAGCACCTTATCGATGCTGATCACATTTTAAGCTCAGATAAGGTAGATATTCGCATTTCGGCTATTAATCGTTTTTCAGAGAATTTACTTGATGAGCTTGGTGCAATGCCGCTACTAAGACAAAATCGTATCGCACCTTATCAACAACTAGAGGCCTACCAGCAACAAGGCGAGAATTTATTGTTTGATTGCCATGAAATTGGCGAAACGCATTTAGGTCATTTAATCGAAAATAAATTAATTCAAGCAAGTCTTTGGCAGCAATTCGCCAAGTACAACATCGAAGTGATAGAGCAACTATCAGCCATTACGGATATTACTCAAACGGCTGATTCAATCACCTTACATTATGGCGATACTCAATATACCGCTGATTTAGTTGTTGCTGCAGATGGCGGACAGTCACAATTGCGAACTAAAGCTGGTTTAGGTGTAACGGGTTGGCAATATGGCCAGCATTGCATGGGCGTGTTAATCAAATTAGATGCCCCGCAGCAGGTAAAAACGTGGCAACAATTTACGCCAACCGGACCCGTAGCGTTTCTACCGATGCAAGCGCCTTATGCTAATTTAATTTGTTATCACGATGCTGCGGTTTTAAAGCAGTGGCAAACAATGTCGAATGAGCAACTTAAAGCAAAACTCATTGAACACTTTCCTGAATTACCGGGCGACTTTGAGTTGCTTGAGCATGCTGTTTTTCCACTTGCACGCCAACATGCCAATGATTACTCGCACGGACGTTTAGTTTTAGTGGGTGATTCGGCGCACACAATTAACCCGCTTGCTGGGCAAGGTGTAAACTTAGGCTTTCAAGATGTTGTAGCACTGGCAGATATTTTGGCAGATCAACCTGATGTTGGTCAGCAAGCGTTATTAAAGCGCTACGAGAAAAAACGCCGCCACGCTAATTTACTAATGATGAGTATGATGGATGCATGTTATTTTGGTTTTTCAAACGAGATTAAACCACTGAGCTGGGTGCGCAGTAAGTTTTTAAAGCTTGCTAATAACACAGGCCCTGCAAAGAACTGGGTTTTAAAGTATGCGATTAGCGGGACATTAAGTTAATAGTAAAAAATTAATCGTACAAAAGGCAAAGAAGCGGGGTAATGAAAATTAGCCCGTTTTTTTGTGCTAATACCAATCCGCAATAATACTTAATCATTTTGAGGGATTAAACCTGTCGCTACCTGCGTTAAAAATTTCTGATTTAGAACAACTAAATAACGAAATTTTTGCCTTGTTATCAACGAGGTTTGATTGCCTCAAAATAGACTACTTAATTAAGCGAATTGGTATAAAATTACCGAATATACTTTGGAGAAACTTGAAACTTGAAACTTGAAACTTGAAACTTGAAACTTGAAAGGGAAGTAAGTAGTTGGCTGGGATACCAGGATTTGAACCTGGGAATGGCAGGATCAAAACCTGCTGCCTTACCGCTTGGCGATATCCCAACGCTAAACTTGAAGAGTTTTAGTTCTACTTAAGAACATGGTGCGGAAGGAGAGACTTGAACTCTCACAACCGAAGTTACTGGAACCTAAATCCAGCGCGTCTACCAATTCCGCCACTCCCGCATCATTTGTACTAATGTACTGGTAGTTATTTTAGACTCTTCATTGAGTATTCTTTATCACTTTGAGAAAGTGGCTGGGATACCAGGATTTGAACCTGGGAATGGCAGGATCAAAACCTGCTGCCTTACCGCTTGGCGATATCCCAACAAAGAATAATTTGATAGTTTGAGTTCTTATCAAGAACATGGTGCGGAAGGAGAGACTTGAACTCTCACAACCGAAGTTACTGGAACCTAAATCCAGCGCGTCTACCAATTCCGCCACTCCCGCATCGTTCGTACTAATGTACTGGTAGTTATTTTAGACTCTTCATTGAGCATTCTTTAACACTTTGAGAAAGTGGCTGGGATACCAGGATTTGAACCTGGGAATGGCAGGATCAAAACCTGCTGCCTTACCGCTTGGCGATATCCCAACAAAGAATAATTTGATAGTTTTGGTTCTTATCAAGAACATGGTGCGGAAGGAGAGACTTGAACTCTCACAACCGAAGTTACTGGAACCTAAATCCAGCGCGTCTACCAATTCCGCCACTCCCGCATACTTTTTGCGTTTGTAGTAAGGGAACCTAAATCCAGCGTCTTAATCAAGACATCGGCCAATTCCGCTACTCCGCATCATTCGTACTTAAAGTACTGGTAGTTATTTTAAACTCTTCATTGAGTGCAGCTTTAACTCCTGCAGAGCCATTCTTAAGAAAGAATGGTGGCTAAGACGGGATTTGAACCTGTGACCCCATCATTATGAGTGATGTGCTCTAACCAACTGAGCTACTTAGCCATCGTGGCTGGGATACCAGGATTTGAACCTGGGAATGGCAGGATCAAAACCTGCTGCCTTACCGCTTGGCGATATCCCAACAAAAGCTTGATAGTTTGAGTTCTTATCAAGAACATGGTGCGGAAGGAGAGACTTGAACTCTCACAACCGAAGTTACTGGAACCTAAATCCAGCGCGTCTACCAATTCCGCCACTCCCGCATCATTCGTACTTAAAGTACTGGTAGTTATTTTAAACTCTTCATTGAGCAACAAAAAGAATGGTGGCTAAGACGGGATTTGAACCTGTGACCCCATCATTATGAGTGATGTGCTCTAACCAACTGAGCTACTTAGCCATCTTTTTTGTTAGCACTTCATCGCTGAGTGCGGGGCGTATTATGCTGATATGACCTAAATCCGTCAACACCTTTTTTGCAAAAAAATGCTTATCAGTGTTTGTTTGCATTAAAATTAAGCTAAGTGGCGAAATTTCATTTAAATTGCTGTTTTTTTGACTGCAATTTATGAGTTTAATTCCCAAACGCATCGTAAGAGTTTTAAAACGTACATTTAAAGCTGCTTGATTTTTATACAAAAATCAAGTTTCAAAATTAGTTAGCGTGATCTTTTAGGTGATTTAAACATAAAAAAGCGAAAGCGAATGAATTTATATAGGCTATTTTGTCATTAAGGGGGCTTATTTTTACTTTTAAAATCCCGACAATTTGCTAATCGAGCAGTCAATAGGTCGCAAAATTGCTAGCGAGCTTTGAAATCCCCTCTAATTGACAGTTGTTATTTGACTGTTGTTATCACTCAATTGCTTTCGACGTATTTATTAATACGATTCACTGTTAAGCATAAATAACACCGTACATCACTAAAAAGAACAAGCAGAGGTGAGGCTGCAGAAGTATTACCCACCATGCTTTGATGATTTAGGGAAGGGTTAGTAATATTTAGGCAATAAAAAAGGCTCGTGATAACGAGCCTTTTAAAATCGAATGAGCAAATATGCTTATACGTTAAATAAGAAGTTCATCACATCGCCGTCTTTAACGATGTACTCTTTACCTTCTTGACGCATCTTACCAGCTTCTTTAGCACCGCTTTCGCCTTTAAACGCAATGTAGTCGTCAAATGCGATAGTTTGTGCACGGATAAAGCCACGCTCAAAGTCAGTGTGGATTTTGCCCGCAGCTTGTGGTGCAGTCGCACCTACTGGGATTGTCCATGCACGTACTTCTTTAACGCCAGCAGTGAAGTAGGTTTGTAATTTAAGTAACTCGTAACCACCACGGATCACTAAGTTAAGACCTGGTTCTTCTAAACCTAGGTCAGCCATAAATTCTAGTTTATCTTCTTCTTCAAGTTCAGATAACTCAGATTCAATCGCTGCACATACTGGAATAACAACCGCATCTTCTGCAGCGGCAATTTCACGTACTTTGTCTAGGTAAGGGTTATTTTCAAAACCATCTTCTGCCACGTTCGCAATATACATGGTCGGTTTGATTGTTAAGAAGTTAAGTGGCTTAATTGCTGCTTTTTCTTCTTTAGTTAGTTCTAAAGAACGTAACGTTAAACCTTCATCTAAGTGTACTTTTACTTTTTCTAAAACAGCATTTTGCTCTTTAGCGTCTTTGTCGCCGCCTTTTGCTTTTTTAGCATTACGAACAATCGCTTTATCAGCACTGTCCATATCAGCAAGTACTAATTCAGTGTTAATTACGTCGATATCATCAGCAGGGTCAATTGTGCCAGCAACGTGAACAATGTTTTCGTCTTCAAAACAACGAACAACGTGACCAATCGCATCTGTTTCACGAATGTTTGCTAAGAATTGGTTACCTAAACCTTCACCTTTCGATGCGCCTTTTACTAGACCTGCAATATCAACGAATTCCATCGTCGTTGGTAAAATACGCTGAGGATTTACGATAGCGGCTAAATCATTTAAGCGCGCATCAGGAACCGGTACCACACCCGTGTTAGGCTCAATGGTACAGAAAGGGAAGTTAGCGGCTTCAATACCCGCTTTAGTTAGTGCATTAAATAGAGTTGATTTACCAACGTTTGGCAAACCAACGATGCCACATTTAAAACCCATAGTAAGATACCTTGTGTAATTTCATTAAAACGGATTAAGGTTTAAATGAATGTAGTCTGTTTTGTGCTTTTAACACACCATCTTTTGCAAGTATTTCCATACAACGAACTGCTTCGTCAACGGCGGCGTCCATTTTTTCTTGATCGTCTTTCGCGGCTTTACCTAGCACCCAGCCTGTTACCATTTCTCGGTGACCTGGATGACCAATGCCTATACGAAGGCGCATGAAATCTTTTTGGTTTGCCATTTTCGCAATAATATCTTTTAAACCATTGTGACCGCCGTGGCCGCCACCTTTTTTAAGTTTTGCAATCCCAGGATCTAAGTCCATTTCGTCATGAGCAACGAGAATGTTCTCAACAGGGATTTTAAAGAAATTAGCGAGACTACTCACCGCCTTACCACTTAAATTCATATAAGTTGTAGGGATCAGTAATTTAAATTCTTGGCCTTGAATAATCACTTTGCCGGTGAGGCCGTGATATTTAGGATCATGTTTGAGTGTGCAGTTATAACGTGCAGCCAGTTCTTCGATGAACCAAGCACCTGCATTATGGCGTGTGTTTGCGTATTCGGGGCCTGGATTAGCCAGGCCCACAAGCATTTGAATAGAATTCAAGGTGTTTACACCTTAAAAATTATTCTGCAGCGTCTTCTGAAGCTTCTTCTTCAGCTGGAGCTGCTTTGTTAGCTTTAACAGTAACAACTGACTGATCGTGATCAGCGCCTTTAGTTAGCTCAACAGATGAAACACCTGAAGGAAGTTTAAGGTCAGAAAGGTGGATTGAATCACCAGCTACTAAATCTGAAACGTTAACTTCAATGAACTCAGGAAGTGCTTTAGGAAGACACGTGATTTCGATTTCAGTTAATTGGTGAACAACAGTGTTACCAGCTTTAGTTACTTTCTCTTCACCGATGAAGTGTACAGGCACTTTAGTGTGAAGTTTGTGAGTAGCATCTACACGTTGGAAGTCTAAGTGAGTGATCTTAGGCTTGTACGGGTGACGTTGAATATCTTTAAGGATAGCTTCAACTGACTCGCCACCGATGTTTAAAGTAAGGATGTGCGTGTAGAAACCTTCGTCTTCTTGCGCTTTGATCATATCTTTGTGTGCAAGAACGATTGATGCAGCTTCTTTGTCAGCACCGTAAAGGATTGCAGGAACTTTATCTTCACGGCGTAGGCGGCGGCTCGCACCAGTACCTGTTTCTGTACGTAATTCTGCATTGTATGTGTAAGTTGACATAATGTCTCCAATAATTAATAGTCTTAGGGCCTTTGCGACCAAGGTCCCCAGCCAAAAGGCGCGCTATCATACCACCCCTTTCGGGGAAAATAAATAACGACTACAAAAAAAGCACCTAGGCGGTGCTTTTTTTAGCATTGCAGGGATGTTGATTAGTGTTCAAACATCGCTGAAATAGATTCTTCGTTGCTGATACGGCGGATTGTTTCAGCAAGCATATCTGCAAGTGTAAGCACTTTGATTTTATCAATTGCTTTAAGCTCATCAGACAGTGTAATTGAGTCAGTCACGATAACTTCGTCAATCACTGAATTACGGATGTTCTCAGCTGCATTGCCTGAAAGTACTGGGTGAGTAGCGTAAGCAAATACGCGTTTTGCACCATGCTCTTTAAGCGCTGCTGCTGCTTTACATAAAGTACCACCGGTGTCGATCATGTCATCAACGATGATACAGTCACGACCTTCAACGTCACCAATAATGTGCATTACTTGTGAAACGTTTGCTTGTGGACGACGCTTGTCGATAATAGCAAGGTCTGTGTCGTTTAATAGCTTAGCGATTGCACGAGCTCGAACAACACCACCGATATCAGGAGAAACAACAACAACGTCATCGAAGTCGCGTTCTTTCATATCTTCAAGTAGAACAGGGCTACCAAATACGTTATCAACTGGTACGTCGAAGAAACCTTGAATTTGTTCAGCGTGTAAATCAACCGTTAGAACGCGGTCAACACCAACACTTGAAAGGAAATCTGCAACTACTTTAGCTGTAATTGGTACACGAGCAGAACGCACGCGGCGGTCTTGACGTGAATAACCAAAGTAAGGGATAACGGCAGTAATACGTCCAGCAGACGCACGACGTAGGGCATCAACCATAACGATAAGCTCCATTAAGTTATCGTTAGTAGGGTTACAGGTTGATTGGACAATGAAAACGTCAGAGCCACGAACATTTTCATTAATTTGAACACTGATCTCACCGTCACTAAAACGGCCAACAACAGCATCGCCTAATTCAATATACAAACGTTTTGCAACTTTTTGAGCTAGCTCAGGTGTTGCGTTACCAGCGAAGAGCTTCATGTCAGGCACGGTAGGGTTCCTCAGGCACTGAATTTTGGGACTAACAGGCTATGGTAGGCACCAAAGCAGGTTAACATTTACTTGTACGTTACTTCATTTCAAAGTGAGCATTTAATGCTGTATGAGCAGGAGAAAGTGTAGCACTACTTGCAACAAAACCTGTCCATTTTTCTGGTAATTGAGCTAAAACTTGTTGTGCTTGTGCCTCGGTTGAAAACTCAGCAAAGCAGCAAGCGCCTGTACCAGTCATCTTTGACGGGGCGTATTTTAGCAACCACTGCAGGGCTTTTTCAACCTCGGGGCAGAGCTTTTTAACTAAAGCCTCACAATCATTGCCTAAATTTTCTGTTTGCCAGTCTGCTTTTAGCTTAGGTGTGTCGCGCTTTAAATCTGGGTGGGTAAAAATTTTCGCAGTGCTCACATGCTGCCCTGGATGCACTACACAGAACCAACTTTGCGGTAATTCAATATTTTCTAGTTGCTCGCCAATCCCATGGGCAATGGCAGTGTGACCATTGATAAATACTGGTACATCAGCGCCTAATTTCACCCCAAGCTGAGCTAATTCTGTAAGTGATAAACCACAACCCCATAGTTTATTAAGAGCAAGCAGGGTAGTGGCGGCATCAGATGAGCCGCCGCCAACACCGCCGCCCATAGGCAAACGTTTTAATAGCTTTATTGAAGCGCCTTGTTGGCAATCACAGTGCTGTTGTAATAAACGGGCTGCTTTATATATAAGGTTATCTGCAAGCTCAATACCGTTTGTATCACCGATTACTGTAATATTTGGCTCGTTGTTGACAGTAAATGTTAAGTCATCACCAAATTCTAAAAAGGTAAATAAGGTTTCGAGTTCATGGTAGCCATCTTTACGGCGACCATTTATATGAAGGAATAAATTAAGTTTTGCAGGTGCTATTAACGTTAGCGGGGCGGTTGAAGCGTGTGTCATGATTAATTTAACTGCCAATCATTAAGTTGAATTTTAATACGAATTTTATTGTTTTTAAGGCTTAGCTTAACAGGAAGCCAATAACCATCTTGTTTGATGTAATCTGAATAGGTTATCTGCCACTGTTGACCATTGTGTGCTTGCCAAATAAGACTTTTTAAACGGCCTTGCTCATCATAGCTTGCTTGGTCGTTTTCGACGGTGCCTTTTAGCCACTTTGCGGCATTATCTAATGGGATTGAAAAACCGGTTAAACGATATAACAACATTGAGGCATCACGGTCGGTATATACATTGTCGTCATACTCAAGTTCAGCACCTTGTGCATTTTGCTTTAAAGACAGAATACGGGTACCAATAAAACTGGTAAGCACCATGTCGCTGTATTGCTCATCATGTTGCCAATTTAAATTGGCTGACTGGCGCTGCTCTGTACTAATAAATGCCATTTTGCCTTGCACTTGCCATTGAGCTTGTTGTTCTAATCGGCTTTTCCAGTCAGGATAAATGTAATCAACTGTTGAAATTTTTTGCGCACAACCGCCGATAAATAAAAAAAACATGAATAAAATCAAATATTGTTTAATCAAATGTCGTTCCTTACTTTCCATATTCCGCTGATTTTTGGTAAAATTAATGCCTTTACAGCTGGGCTTAGCAATATTTGGTACATATGACCATCGTAGCACTTGGTATAAATCACAAAACCGCATCCGTAGAATTACGCGAAAAAGTCGCGTTTTCGCCTGAGCAAATGTCTGAGGCGTTACAGCAATTAAGTGGTCATGCGCATTTTAATGAAGCGGTTATTGTTTCGACCTGCAACCGAACTGAAATCTATTGTAGCCTTGCTGAGCGTAATTCCCAAACCCTGTTGCACTGGTTAGCCAGTTTCCATGGATTGGATGAACATGAACTGAGCAATAATATCTATTATCATGAAGATCACGAAGCAATTAATCATTTAATGCGAGTGTCTTGTGGTCTAGATTCGTTAGTACTCGGTGAGCCGCAAATTTTAGGGCAAATAAAACAAGCCTACCATAATGCAAAAACTCACGATGCCATTGGTGTAACTTTTGACCGTTTGTTTCAAAAAACATTTTCTGTCGCAAAACAAGTTCGTACCGAAACTGATATTGGTGCTAGCGCCGTATCGGTTGCTTATGCCGCGGTTAATCTTGCGAAACATATTTACGGCAAACTAGATAAAACCAATGTACTGCTAATTGGTGCAGGTGAAACGATAGAACTCGTTGCTAAGCATTTATACCAAAACGATCCGCAAAAAATAACGGTGGCAAACCGTACTATTGAACGCGCTAAAACCTTAGCCAGTGAGGTTGACGCGGATGTGATTGCACTTGCCCAGTTGCCTGAGCGTTTATACGACGCCGATATTGTTATTAGTTCAACCGCTAGTACCTTGCCTATTATTGGTAAAGGGGTGGTAGAGCAAGCATTGAAAAAGCGCCGCCACAAACCAATGTTATTTATCGATATTGCGGTACCGCGCGATATCGAAAGCCAAGTAGGCGAATTAGATGCAGCCTATTTGTATTCAGTTGATGACTTACAAGCCATAGTAAGCGAGAATATCGCCGCTCGTGAGCAGGCTGCGGAGCAAGCGCAAGCTATTATTCGCTCACGTACCGATGAATTTGCTATGTGGTTGCGTTCACTCGATTCGGTGGATCTTATTCGCCATTATCGCAACGATGTACAAGATATAAAGTCAGAACTTGTCGAAAAAGCCCTTGGCCAGCTACAAGCAGGTAAAGAGGCAGAAAAAGTAATACTCGAGTTGGCAAACAAACTGACCAACCGCTTGATGCACGCACCTACCCGTGCCATTCAAGATGCTGCTAAAAAAGGTGAAGCAGCGGAGTTAAGCCAATTAAAGAAAATGTTAGGTATTGATCAGGAATAGTCGTTAAATGAAAGAGTCTGTTTATAGAAAATTAGAAACCTTAGTTGAGCGTTATGAGGAAGTGCAAGCGCTACTAAGCGACCCCTCTGTGATCAGCGACCAAAATCGCTTTCGTGCCTTATCTAAAGAATACTCAGAATTAGAAGAAATCGTAAAAGCATTTTTAGCTTACCAACAAGCCCAAGATGATGTTGCTACAGCAGAAGAAATGTTAAAAGACTCTGATCCTGATATGCGTGAAATGGCGCAAGAAGAATACAAAGAAGCAAAAGCACAAATTATTGCATTAGAAGATGAAATCCAAATTCTAATGTTACCAAAAGACCCTAAAGACAATAATAACGTCTATTTAGAGGTTCGTGCCGGTACTGGTGGTGATGAAGCTGCTATCTTCGCAGGTGACTTATTCCGTATGTACAGCCGCTACGCTGAAACTAAAAAGTGGAAAGTAGAAGTAGTAAGTACTAACGAAGGTGAGCACGGCGGTTATAAAGAAGTGATTGCGCATATCTCTGGCGAAGGTGTGTATGGTCAGCTTAAGTTTGAATCAGGTGCGCACCGTGTACAACGTGTTCCAGAGACAGAATCGCAAGGCCGTGTTCATACCTCAGCGTGTACGGTAGCCGTTATGGCCGAAATTCCTGAAGCGGAAGCAATTGAAATTAACCCTGCTGATATTAAAGTCGATACCTTCCGTGCATCGGGTGCCGGTGGTCAGCACGTAAATAAAACTGACTCAGCAATCCGTATTACACACATTCCAACGGGTGTGGTTGTAGAGTGTCAGGATGAGCGTTCACAGCATAAAAACCGTGCCAAAGCGATGTCTGTACTTGGCGCACGCTTACAACAAGCTGAAGATGAAAAGCGTCAAGCGGCGGAAGCATCAGAACGTCGTAACCTAGTAGGTAGCGGTGACCGTTCTGAGCGTATTCGTACTTATAACTACCCGCAAGGTCGTATTACCGATCACCGTATTAATTTAACACTTTATCGTTTGAATGAAGTGGTTGCTGGTGATTTAGGAAGTGTTATCGAACCTCTAATGCAAGAACACCAAGCTGACTTACTTGCCGCGATGGGCGATGAATAATCGTGCCACAATGCATTGAACAAGCAATTGTTGCTGCAACGGCGTTATTAACGCCTAGCAGCGACAGTGCTAAGTTAGACGCACAAGTCCTGTTATTATCCATTCTTGATAAACCTCGTAGTTACTTATTTACTTGGCCCGAAAAACAACTTACCGAACAGCAACAACGTGATTTTGAACAAGCATGTCAGCGTCGTTTAAATGGTGAACCAGTTGCTCATATTGTTGGCTTTCGTGAATTTTGGAGTCTTCCTTTAAAGGTTAATCCAACAACCCTGATCCCAAGACCTGATACCGAAACGTTAGTAGAATATGCCTTAGGCCTTGAGCTACCTACGGCTGCAAACGTGCTTGATTTAGGCACTGGCACAGGGGCAATTGCTTTGGCATTAGCCAGTGAAATGCCTAATTGGAAGGTGATAGGGGTTGATAGAGTGGCTGATGCAGTTGAGCTTGCCAAAGAGAACAAACAACGACTCAATATTAACAACGCCACTTTTGCGTTGAGCAACTGGTTTAGTGCAGTAAGTACACAAAAGTTTGACCTAATTGTGAGCAATCCTCCGTATATTGAACATGATGATGAGCATTTAAGCCAAGGCGATGTTCGCTTTGAGCCGCTCTCTGCATTAGTTGCAGATGACGACGGTATGGCTGATATTAAACAAATTATTACTATCGCACGTGACTATTTAGCAACAAATGGCTATCTTTTAATTGAACATGGCTACAAACAAAGTGTGAAGGTACAAGAATTTTTTGCACAAATGTCGTATAGCCATATACTTACAATTAAAGATCTTGGCGGTAATGACCGTGTAACGTTAGCACAATGGCCTAAATAACAATAAAGCGCACTGTGCGTACATAGCCTTTGAGGATCCCATAGAATGGATGATTTTTTGTTTTCGGATGAAGCACTTGACGAAGTTAATGAGGTGGTTCAGGGTAGTTGGAAAGTCATCGTCGTTGATGACGAGCCAGAAGTACATGCCGTAACAAAGCTTGCGTTGAGTGACTTTGAATTTCAAGATAAACGTTTAGAGTTTATTAGTGCTTATTCAGGTGAAGAAGCTAAGCAAGTAATTCAAGAGCATCCAGATGCGGCTATCGTATTACTCGATGTGGTTATGGAAACCGACGATGCCGGCCTTAAAGTTGCCAAGTTTATTCGTGAAACCGCAAAAAATAATCATATTCGTATCATTCTTCGCACTGGTCAGCCTGGGCAAGCACCAGAGCGTCAAGTCATCGTTAATTACGATATCAATGACTACAAATCAAAAACTGAATTAACAGCACAAAAACTGTTCACAGTAGTGATGTCGAGCTTGCGTTCATATCGTGATATTTTGTCGATAGAACAATCTCGTCAAGGCCTTGAAAAAATAATTAAAGCTTCACGTGATATCTTTTCAACTCATTCTCTTGAAAGCTTTATTGAAGGGGTGATGCAACAACTTACCTCATTATTAGGAACCGTTGATCAGGCCATGTATGCAACCAGTTTAGTTGCGAGTAACCCGCAAGATAACCAAAAGAAGCTAGTGGTGTTTTCGGGCCGAGGTGAGTTTGAACGCAGTGAAGGCAAGGCGATTGAAGAGGTGTTAAGTCACGATCAGCTTCAAGCCTGTCAGCAAGCTTTAAATGAAAAAACCATTGTTTATCGTGAGAACTATTTATTTGCCTATTGCAGTAGTGAATATAATCATAATTCCATGTTGTTTATTTCAGGTATCCCTAAGCATTTAACCGACACTCAGCGTCACTTGATTGAAATCTTTTCGCAAAATGTGCAGCTGGCGTATGAAAATGTACAGTTACAATCTGAAATCGAAGCAACACAACAAGAGTTAGTATTTAGGCTCAGTGAAGCGTTAGAGCAACGTTCAACAGAAACAGGTAACCATGTAAAGCGTGTGTCGCACATTTGTTATGAACTTGCCATGGGCTATGGTCTATCAAAACGCGAAGCAGAGCTTATTCGCTTAGCTGCGCCATTGCATGATGTGGGTAAAGTGGGTATTCCCGACGCTATATTAAATAAGCCGGGGCCATTGACCGATGAAGAGTGGGCTATCATGCAACTTCATGCTGAAAAAGGTCATTTAATTTTAAAAGACTCCAATCGTGACATTGTTAATACTGGCGCAGTGATTGCGTTGTCACACCATGAGCGTTGGGATGGTTCAGGCTACCCGAAAGGGTTGAAAGGCGAAGACATCCCTATTGCAGGTCGCATCGTTGCTTTAGCTGATGTATTTGATGCACTACGTCATAAGCGCTGCTACAAAGAGCCGTGGTCGCTTGACGATGTTGTGAAAGAAATTAACGCGCAACAGGGCAAACAATTTGATCCAAAGTTGATTGATGTGTTTAATCAGCGAATTAAAGAAATAGAAGACGTACTTGTACGTTATCCAGATTAATTAAAATAAAATTAGGGGCATATGGATTATTTAGCAGTAAAACATACTCACATGTTATTTGCCGTGTTGAGTATTATCTTATTCTACGTTCGTTCTTTCTCTCGCTTAAAGACGGGCGTTCTGGCAAAAAACAAAGTAGTGTTTATCGGCAGCCACAGTATCGACACCTTATTACTTATTTCTGCAGTGGCATTAATTGTAATGGCCGGTTTTAACCCGCTTGAACAATCTTGGTTATTAGAAAAGATAATCTTAGTGGTTGCTTATATTGTACTCGGTGTGGTTGCCGCTAAGCAAAGTGCAAAAAGCGCGAAGCTTGTATTACTTGCGATCACCACGCTTATTTTATTAGTAATTGGTTATTTAGCATCTGCAAAAACAGCACTTCTTTTATAACAAATCTCTGAGCGGTATTTGATTGCATTGGCTGTCGTACCGCTTTTTTATATCTCAACGCTCAGTATTGGTAACTTAAAGCAAAAGTAGGTAAACTAGCTGTTCGTTTTTGAAAGAGATGTAGCAGTATAAATGACCACCCCTTGGTTTGAAGATCAAAATGAATCCTATCAAGATGAGGCCTTTGACGCATTTTCTTCTAAAGTGCTTTATCGTTGTATCGACGCTGAATTAAAGTGGGATCAACAAGCTGATTTAACAGCCTGTTATGACACCCTTAATGAGCTTGAAAATACGGTAACAGCTCTTTGCGCCGAATTAAAAGAGCCACATGAGCGTCTCGATAAGTTACTTGATACCTTTTATCAGCAATGGCTGTTTAGCTCATCAAGCTTAAAAGTGCCAGAGTACACGTTAAATAGCTTTAGCTATACCATTACTATGCGCAGTGGCACGCAAACCACGCTGGCAATTTTACTTTGTCATTTATTACAGCATGCTGAACTTGATGCCACGGTCACACTTAGTCAGGGAGACGTGCACGTTCACGTTGGGATGAGTGATGAAGAGGGCTATTTAATTGAGCCAAGCACAGGTCAGCAGAGCTGGTATATAACACCTGAGAATGCCTGTGAAGAAAATGGTGATGAGCAAGAACCGCTTGAACTGATTTTTGAAGAAGAGCTTTATAAGCTGTATCTAGCACAGCAAAAATGGTCGTTCATCAGCGAAAGTAAATTTGGTCATGCATTGCATTGTGTTGATATGCTGATGGAATTACTTGGTGATGACCCTTATGAGCGTCGTGACCGCGGCTATTTACTTAATCAGCTAGATTGCCCAAAAATGGCGCGTGATGATTTGCAGTACTTTATTAATGAGTGCCCAGATGATCCCGCTATCGAATTAATTCAGCACCAGATTGCTGAAATAGAAGACAACAATAATACACACCACTAATTTAAAGGAACATTTATGACTGACGCCCACAGTGCGCTAATTACCAATGACGCAGTCGTACTTGGTTTGCTTGCCGTTATTTTGGGGTTTATTTTTAAAACCTCGCACAGTAATAATGCTGCCTGCCAAAAATTTTATAAATATGTACCAGCATTATTGCTTTGCTACTTTTTACCATCATTACTCAATACTTTTGGGATTGTTGATGGTCATTCTTCGAATGTATATTTTGTAGCGTCACGCTATTTACTGCCAGCTTGCTTAATATTGCTTACCATCAGTATTGATTTAAAAGCGATCCTAAACCTTGGGCCAAAAGCATTAATCATGTTTTTAACAGGTACCTTGGGTATTGTTATTGGTGGCCCTTTGGCTATCTTAGTAATGAGCGCCGTTTACCCAGAAGCTGTGGGCGGCCATGGCCCTGACGCAGTGTGGCGTGGTATGACGACTATCGCCGGTAGCTGGATTGGTGGCGGCGCAAACCAAGCTTCAATGAAAGAAATGTTTGAAGTAGGCGGCGATATCTTCTCTGCAATGGTGACTGTTGACGTAATTGTGGCTAACTTATGGATGGCCGTACTGTTATTAATGGCAGCAAACCATAAGGCGATTGATGCTAAAACAGGCGCAGATACGCGTGCAATTGAAGATTTAAAAGAGCGCGTAGAAAAGTATCATGCTGAGCATGCGCGCATGCCAACTCTAAATGATTACATGACGATTATCGCAATTGCCTTTGGTATTACTGGCCTTGCACATTTTTGTGCTGACTTTTTAGGTCCGTTTTTTGGGGCTAACTTCCCGTGGGCACAAGAGTATAGTTTAAACAGTAAATTCTTCTGGTTAATCGTTATCTCTACCACAATTGGTATTAGTTTATCGTTTACTAAAGTTCGCCATATTGAAGCTTTTGGTGCGTCAAAAGTAGCATCAAGCTTTTTATATATTCTTGTTGCTTCAATTGGCTTACACATGAATATTACCGCGATTTTTGATTCACCAATGTACTTCGTACTCGGTGTTATTTGGATGATTACTCACGCAAGCTTAATGCTTATTGTGGCGAAACTAATTAAAGCACCACTGTTTTATATGGCGGTAGGCTCTCAGGCCAATGTAGGCGGCGCAGCATCAGCACCTGTTGTTGCATCAGCATTCCACCCATCACTTGCGCCAGTAGGTGTTTTACTTGCTGTTTTAGGCTATGGTGTTGGTACTTACATGGCTTATATTTGTGGATTAATGCTACAAGCTGTTGCACCTTAAGGAATAGAAATGAACAACCAGTTAATTAAAATTAACGAGATTGAATTAGCCAACGACAAACCATTTGTATTGTTTGGCGGTATGAACGTACTTGAATCACGTGATTTAGCGATGCGAATTGCGGAGCATTATGTAGAAGTTACATCAAAGCTAAACATTCCATACGTTTTTAAAGCATCTTTTGATAAAGCGAACCGCTCTTCAATTAATTCATACCGCGGTCCTGGTATGGAAGAAGGTTTAAAAATCTTTGAAGAAATTAAATCTACTTTTAATGTGCCACTGATCACTGACGTACATGAGCCGCATCAAGCTGCGCCTGTGGCTGAAGTGGTTGATGTAATTCAGTTACCGGCATTCCTTGCTCGTCAAACTGACTTAGTTGTAGCCATGGCAAAAACTGGCGCTATTATCAATGTGAAAAAGCCACAGTTTTTAGCTCCACACGAAATGCGTCATATCATTAAAAAGTTTAATGAAGCGGGCAACAACAATGTTGCACTGTGTGAGCGTGGTACTAGTTTTGGTTATAACAATCTTGTGGTTGATATGCTTGGTATGGATGACATGAAGCCTATGGCGCCGGTTATCTTTGATGCAACGCACGCATTACAACGCCCAGGAGGCCGAGCTGACTCTGCGGATGGTCGCCGTGCACAAGCTGCAGAACTTGCTCGCAGTGGTATGGCATTAGGTATTGCGGGTTTATTTATTGAAGCGCACCCTAATCCGAATGAAGCAAAATGTGATGGCCCATGTGCACTTGCACTAAGCAAGCTAGAAGGTTATTTATCGCAAATGAAAGCGGTTGATGAGTTAGTTAAAAGCTTTGCACCACTCGATACCAGCGCAAGCGATTTATAATTTAAATATATAAGTATTTAAGTATGAAAAAGGCGACCATGGTCGCCTTTTTTTATTTGTATCGCTATAATCGATGCATAAGAAAAACTAATTCTAAGTTTGGTGTTTATGTCTCGTCGTTTACCTCCTTTAAATGCACTAAAAGCTTTCGAAGCCGCTGCCCGCCATTTGAGCTTTACAAAAGCAGCAGAAGAGCTATATGTAACGCAGGCTGCGGTGAGCCATCAAATTAAAACCCTTGAAGAGCATTTAGGGTTAAAGCTGTTTTTACGTAAGAATCGTTCTTTGCTGTTAACCGAAGAAGGGCAAGGTTACTTTTTAGATATAAAAGAAATTTTTACTCAGCTGATTGATGCCACAGAAAAACTACTTGCCCGCGGTGCGAAAGGGTCACTCACGGTAAGTTTAACGCCAAGTTTTGCGATTCAATGGTTAGTGCCCAGACTTAGTTTATTTAATGAATTACATCCAGAAATCGACGTGCGAATTAAAGCGCAAGATCAGGATGAAAACTCACTTTCTGACGATGTAGATATTGCTATTTATTATGGTCGTGGCCACTGGAGTGGGGTACAGACATATAAGCTGCATACTGAATATCTAGTGCCATTATGTAGCCCATTGCTGTTAACGGGCCCTAAGCCACTTAATCAACCCAGTGATTTAGCAAATCATACCTTATTGCATGATACCACCCGTAAAAACTGGAAAACCTGGATGAAAACGGCTGGTGTGCGTAATGTACAAGTTAACCAAGGGCCGATTTTTAGTCACTCATCAATGGTATTGCAAGCCGCGGTGCATGGACAGGGGGTTGCCATTGGTAATAGCGTTTTAGCAAAACCTGATATTGATGCGGGTCGTCTAGTTATTCCATTTAATCACTCATTAGAAAGTAAAAATGCATACTATTTAGTGATCCGCGAATCGCAAACAGAGCTTGGCAAAATAGTGTCTTTTAAAGACTGGATGCTGAGCTTAGTAGAGCAAGAACAAGAGTATTAACATGTTACAGTGGTTTAAAAGTGCAACGGGCAAAGCTCGCGCACAGTTTATATTTGCCCATGGTGCAGGGGCAGGCAGTGATTCTGAGTTTATGCAAACAATGGCTAACTTGATTAGTCAGCATGGGATTGATGTAGCCTTGTTTGATTTTCAGTATATGCAAATTGCTAAAGAAACGGGCAAGCGTAGGCCACCCGAGCGTGCTCCTAAGTTACTTGCCTACTTTAGTGAAATTTTAGCCGAGCGCCAGCCAGAATTGCCGCTATTTATTGGGGGTAAATCTATGGGGGGGCGTATGGCTTCGATGCTTTGTACTGAGCAAGACCAAGCTCAAATTGCTGGCGTTGTGGCTTTTGGCTATCCGTTTCACCCACCGGGTAAACCCGATAAACTGCGTATAGATCATTTTGTTGATATGCCATGCCCATTTTTAGTGCTGCAAGGTGAGCGCGATACGTTTGGTGATCAGCAAGAACTCGCTGAACTTGAAATGGTTAACCCACCCGAGATTAAATTTCTAAAAGATGGTGACCACTCATTAAAACCACGTAAAAAAAGTGGCATTACAGAGCAAGAAAACTTACAGCAAGCTGCAGATTATGCAGCGCAGTTTATTTTGAATTTAGCGGCTGGAGATACGCAATGATCAAACTCTATTTAATGATTGGTAGCTTATTTTGCATGCTTTCAGTAATGCTTGGCGCATTTGCTGCTCATGGTTTAAAAAGCCGCGTTTCTGAGTACGCAATTGGAATTTTTAAAACCGCTGCTGAATACCAAATGGTGCATGGCCTTGCACTGATAGCAATTGCTATCTTAATTAAATGGGGTATGAACTTAAGTTGGGCTGGTGGTTTTTTTATCGCAGGTACCGTGTTATTTAGCGGTAGTTTGTATTTACTCGCACTAACGGGCATGAAGTGGCTTGGGCCTATCACCCCAATTGGCGGTGTTTGTTTTATTATTGGTTGGGCTATTTTGTTAGTTCAAGCAGCACGATATAAGTTTTAAGGGTTATCTATGTCGAGTGTAGTTATTTATTGTCGCAGTGGTTTTGAAAATGATGCCGCTGCTGAAATTACTTTTCAGGCTGCTGAACAAGGCTTTGCAGGTTACGTAAAAACAAAACCAAATACGGGGATTGTTGTTTACGAGTGTTTTGATGCAAGCCACGGTGAAGAAATCATCAAAAAAGTCGATTTCAAGAATATGGTATTTGCGCGCCAATGGTTTACTGGCGCCTTAGTCGATAACATGCCACTTGAAGACCGCGTTAGTGCTATTGTTGATGCTGCCGCTGAGTTTCCTGAATGTGGTGACCTACGCGTAGAAACGCCAGATACCAACGAAGGTAAAGAGCTGAGTAAGTTCTGCAAAAAGATTTCTACACCTCTGAAAAAATCGCTTGAAAAGCGCTCGAAGGTAACACGCGAAATTGCTGAGAAAAAACCTGTTATGCATGTGTTATTTTTAGCAAACGACAGTGCTTATGTTGGCTATTCATATACATTCAATAATTCGCCTTTCTTTATGGGTATCCCGCGTTTACGTATGCCGAGTGATGCGCCAAGCCGCTCAACGTTAAAACTCGATGAAGCCTTTAACGTGTTTATTCCACCTCATGAAGCTGAAGAACGTATGCAACCTGGCATGCGAGGCGTTGATTTAGGTGCTTGCCCAGGGGGCTGGACATATCAATTGGTGCGCCGAGGTATGTTTGTAAGCGCAATTGATAATGGTCCTATGAACGATGACTTGATGGAAACAGGGCAAGTTAAGCATTTTAGGGTCGATGGTTTTAAATACCGTCCAGAAAAGCGCAATATTCAATGGTTAGTCTGTGACATGGTGGAAAAGCCAGCAAAAGTGACTAACCTTATGATTGATTGGGCGGTAAACGCCTACGCAAAAGAGCTTATTTTTAATCTTAAACTACCGATGAAAAAACGTTTTGATAGCGTTTACGAGTGCTTAAAAATGATTAAAGAAGAGCTTGATAAATATGGCGTAAGTTACGAACTACAAGCTAAGCACTTATACCATGACCGTGAAGAGGTCACGGTTCATTTAAATGTAACTAAGGTGCCACAAAGTTTATACAGTTAATCGCGAGGGCTTAAAAATGGAGAATAGAATAAAGTTACTTGGGCTTAGTATTTTATTTTCCATTTTTTTAACGGCTTGTGGAGGTGGTGGAGGGAGTGAAGAGTCTAATAATGCTGAGAACCAAGCGCCACAAGTAAGTATTTCTGGTGATACTGAGGTCAATGAGCTGGCAACACTTTCATTAAGTGCGTCAGCCAACGATAGTGATGGTTCTATAGCCGACTTTTCTTGGCAGCAAACTGGTGGTCCTTCTATCGATTTTGCAGCAAACGGTCAACAAATCAATGTATCAATTCCTGCAGTAGATACTGACACAGATGTCTCATTTTCTTTGCGCGTTACTGATAATCAAGGCGCAACAGCTACAACCAG
Source organism: Pseudoalteromonas simplex (assembly GCF_015278155.1). Lineage (NCBI taxonomy): Bacteria > Pseudomonadati > Pseudomonadota > Gammaproteobacteria > Alteromonadales > Pseudoalteromonadaceae > Pseudoalteromonas > Pseudoalteromonas simplex. The sequence goes on along the minus strand of NZ_JADILN010000002.1, from coordinate 557,306 downwards.
TATCACTATTACCATTATTAATGTTAATCAAGCCCCGACAATATCGGTTGCTGGTCCTCAGATATCCTCTTCTAGTAACAATATTTCTCTTAGTGCAAATGCCTCAGATTCTGATGGAGAGGTTATTAGTTATGATTGGCAGCAAACGGCTGGTCCAGATGTAGAGTTTGAAAATGGATCGAGCACAATTAGTTTTACCACACCAAATGTTGCAACCTTAACTCAGCTTGTTTTTTCGGTGACAGTTACTGATAGTTTTGGTGAACAAAGCACGGCGCTTTTTACTATAGATGTAAGCGCAAACAGTGCTCCATCAGTGAGTATAACTGGTTCGCAAAATATTCAAGAAGGGGCTGAAGGAGTATTAACAGCTACGGCAACAGACAGTGATGGTAGTATTATTAGCTATAGCTGGGTGCAAACTTCAGGCCCGATTACCGAATTTACTGCAACTGATAATTTAATAAATTATACGGCCCCTGAAGTAGAAACAAATGATGAAATTACCTTCCAAGTAACAGCAACTGATGATGATGGAGCTACAAGCTCTGCAGAATTTAGTGTTGTGGTTGAAAATTACATAAATCTTGCGCCTGTCATTACCCTCGATGCGATTGCTGATATTACTGAGTTAACGCAAGCTTCTGTCTCTGTGGTTGTTACAGACAGCGACGGGGTTATAGCAGATATTGAGTGGCAGCAATTAAGTGGACCATCAGTAGATTTTGTGCAAAATGGCGAAACTATTACTTTCACAGCGCCAGAAGTGTCTGAAAATACCGAGGTGATATTTCGGATCACTGCGGTAGATGATCAAGGAGCAATATCTTCAGCAAGCCTCACATTTATGATCATTCATGTTAATAAACCACCCACAGTGTCTGATATTGCTATTACTACAGAGTTTAATGAAAGTAGTGAATTTACTATAGACGCGAGTGATATTGATGGGGATGAGTTAACTATTAGTTTTTCTCAGCAGTTAGCTGGGGCGAGTATCACTTTAGTTGATGCAACAACTTTTCGTTATCTTTATCAACCTGCATCAAATAGCATATCGCAAGCGCCTTTTACTGTAACTGTATCGGATGGAACTCAGAGTGCCCAAGCGACAGTGAGCGTGACAATTACAGATACTAGTGCAGCCACTGTTGTAAATGTAAGCCCTGAAGATGCAGCCTCTGCTGTGAGTGTAAATGCTCGAGTTATGTTATCGATGTCTGATGTGATGAAGTCATCGAGTTTAGTTGTTAATAGCGCCAATGGTGTATGTGAGGGAAGTGTGCAATTATCAGCTGATAATTTTGAAACTTGCTTAGCAATCGACTCATTAGAGATGACGGGACCACAAGGAAATGACAATGAATATTTTAACAATATTGAGTTTACAGCTGCTTTTAATCAAGCAACAGAATATGCGTTAAGATTAACCGAAGACTTAGTTAATTTTGCTGATACACCTGCTTTAGCCCAAGTAGTTTCTACTTTTACAACTGGAAGTAATGATTTAAAGATAACTGAGGTTGTCGCTATTCGTTTTAGCAACGACACGCCTTGGTTTGAACTTTATAACGGAACCGATAGTAGTGTTAATTTAGCTGATTACAGTGTACGAGTAAAAAGTCGTGACAGTTCTGATAATAGTATTTCGGCCGCAACAATTTTTAATTTGCCTGACCAAGTGATTGCTCCTGAGGAATATCTCATAGTTCATAGTGGTTTTGGTGATCAATTATTTTACGATACAACTGAGCAAAATAAATCTATCGCTTTTATTGGCGATATTGACTCAACGGTTCGCCCTTATTGGTTTTTGAATGGGTTTGTTGAATTACTAACGCGTGACTCGGGAAGTACTGTGGATTTTGTTCGATTTGGCAATGACACTACTGAGCCTCTGACGGCAGGACAATGGCAAACAGGATCAGCACCTGTCATTTCTAATGTAACTGGCTCAAGTATTAAAAGAGATATAGATAACACAGATACTAATTCATCATCTGATTGGCACTATAGCCAATTTACGACACCGGCGGGTGTTAATGATGTTAGCTGCGAAGATGACAGTGATGAAGATGGTATTCCTGACTGTTCAGAACTCCCTGGGTCAACTTTTTCTGGACTACCTTTGCATGCTTGGGGAGCTAGAGTTAATCAAAAAGATATCTTTATTGAAGTGGATTATATGGATAGCAGTGATGCGGGAATAATACCGCACCAAACAGCATTGGAAAAAGTGGTAAGCTCGTTCGCTGAGCAAGGCATTGTTGTTCACTTTGATGTGGGGGATTTGTACCACCAAGCAGGGGGAATATCTGTACAAGATCATGATTTAGGTGGGGGTGATCAAGTAACCTTTAGACAATATACACCTTATAACTTTAACCAAGGTGTTGAGAGTTTATTTCATTATAAAATGGCAAACTTTGACATGAGACGTAAGCCGATATTTCATTATATGTTAATGGCTAATAGTCGAAACATTGATGGCAGTGCGGGTTCTTCAGGGGTTGCTGAATTAAGTGGTAATGATTTGATGATAAGTATGGGGAATTGGGGGTTATCACTTGATAACGAAATATCTCGAAATTTAACCTTCAACTACCAAGCATCAACGATAATGCATGAGCTTGGCCATAATTTAGGTTTAGAGCATGGTGGTGATGAAAGTACAAACTATAAACCAAATCATTTGAGTATTATGAATTACCTTTATCAGTTGAGAGGGTTACCGACGATAGGGGATAATGAGGGAGATCGCTATTATTCGAGTCGCTATCGTGAGAATGCCAATTGTGCCGTACAAACTGCGGATTTGACTAATAGCCCATTTGACTCTCCTGAAAATTTTGTAATGTCTTATTCGCATGGACTCGGAAGTTCCATAGACGAAAATAATATAATAGAGGCTAATGGTTTAAGGTATCCCGGCTCTGCTGCTGTAGATTTTAATTGTAATGCTGATTTGACTGAAACTCTAAGCCAAGATACGAATGATGATACCGCCGTAACAGTGCTAAATGATGTTGATGAGTGGAGTTTGATTGAACTTCGTTTTTATACCTTGTTCTCTGGCAATCGCTTCGGTGTTCATCAGCAAGATAGCGATCAAAAAGACGTGTCGAAGCATATACAACAACGAATGATTGAAGAACAAGCGCCGCCTTTAAAACTTCTTAATGAAATTAAAGCTGCTAGAGAAAAGCAAGGGATTAAGTAGTGAAGTATCTGGTTATATTTTTTATGTTGATATGTTGTGTTGCATGCACACCAGATGTTGAACCTCAATGGCATATGTCATCTAGATTAAGTTATGATGGGCAGCCAGTAAACTGGAAATCAGGCTCAGTAATTGGTTGCCAACATTGTAAAATTAAAGAGGGACGTATCGTTGAACCCGATGGGATCTCAATCATATACACTCTATACCAAAGAGGGCAATGGCGGGCTGAATATCGCGAATCACATCAAGCTAGGATTGTTTTAGGGAATAACGCACATGTACTTTTAGTTAAAAATAAAGGTTCAGGCACTGTTTTATTAGAAAATAAACACAAACAAATTTCAGAGCTAGCAAAGATAGGGACCCCATTTATACTCAATATGGGGGAAGAAAGATTTACGGTGGTTATTAGTCAATTTGATGAACCTCGCTTTGGCACCGAGTTATCAGATCCTTTACCAGTTAAATTAAATTATAGTGTATTGAAAAGCCAATAGTTTTCTACTGGCTTTTCAAACATTTTAACTTCGATATTGGCTTCGATAGTTTTCAACCCATAACCGTGTGCCACCGCAAACAGCAACGGGCATAACAATTAGGTTTACGAATGGGATAGCAGTTAAAATCATGACAGCTAAACCAAAGCCATAAGATAACGTTTGCTTTTGCTTTAAGTCATTTTTCATTTCGTTAAAACTAATTTTATGGTTATCGAACGCATAGTCTTCATATTGCACTGCATACATCCAGCAAGTGAATAACACCCATAAAACTTGACCGATTACAGGTAAAATCCACAGTAAGATAAAAAAGCCTATAGCGCGCGGCAGGTAATAGCAAAGTTTTGTCCATTCTCGACCTAACATACGTGGCACATCTTTCATTGTATCGAAAAGACTATCGTCATTAATTTTTTGCCCAGTGAGATAAAGCTCGACTTTTTCACTGAGTAGGCCGTTAAATGGGGCTGCTATAAAGTTTGTTATAACTGTGAAGAGCATACTGTAACTAAATAAAATCACCAGCACAGCAATTGGCCACATTAGCCACTCGAGCCAGCTAAGCCATTCTGGTAATAACGAGTTCATGTAAGCAAAGCCATCGGTGAGCCAGCCATACAAAAAGAACAGCGAACTACCAAAAAGCAGAATATTGATTAATAAAGGAATAAGTACAAAACGTTTCAACCCCTTTTGGCTAATTAACTTAAAGCCAGAAAAGAAGTATTCCATACCTTGAGTGAACTGCACGAGAAAACCTCATCTTATTTCTTGTTGTTTGCAGTATAGGGTTTTGACGATATTTGAACAGCTTTTTTCCGTAACAAAGTGTTTAACTCTTTACATGGACAGTCACTTTAAGTCGGATAGGCACTCTAATTCTTAATAAAATTTAACTTTACATGGACAGTCACTGTATTTATTGCTCTTGCGGCACAGAAAACTTTGTCTACACTTTAATCACAGCTAATGCATTTCAGATTATCAGTTCAAGGAGTGGACGATGGCTTTAGCAAGGAAGCGGCAAATCTGTTTGTCGAATACCAAATATTATCACTGTGTATCTCGCTGTGTTAGACGTGCCTACCTTTGTGGAGAAGACACACTCACAGGTAAATCATATGAACACCGCAGAGTGTGGGTTGAACAGCGTCTGCTTGCTCTTGCAAAGGTATTTTGCATTGATGTGTGTGCTTATGCGGTGATGAGTAACCATACACATGTTGTGCTTTATGTTGATGATAAAAAAGCAAATAGGTTATCGGATAAGGCCATCCTTTTACGCTGGTATAAGCTCAGTAAAATGACGCCTTTAGGTCAAAAAGCCCTTCATGGTGAGCCGTTAAGTGATGGTCAACAAGTCTTCTTAAATAAAGAGGTTGCAGAATACAGAACGCGCCTTTCGAGCATTAGTTGGTTCATGCGAATGCTCAATGAGTATATCGCCAGACGTGCAAATAAAGAAGACGAGTGTACAGGGCATTTTTGGGAAGGGCGCTTTAAAAGCCAAGCTCTCCTTGATGAATCAGCGCTTTTAGCCTGCATGGCCTATGTTGATTTAAACCCTGTTCGTGCTAAAGCTGCGAGCACGCCGGAGCAATCGGACTATACCAGTTTTAAAAAGCGATGCGAAAGCGCGAAGGAGTCAAAGCAACCTAAATTACTAGCTCGTTTTATTGGTGGCATGAGTAAGTATAAATCAAAGGGAATACCTTTTGAGTTAAAGTCATACCTGCTACTTGTGGAGCAAACTGGGCGTTGTATCAGCGCGGATAAGCCTGGATATATAGAGCATCATTTACCTCCTATTCTTGAAAGACTGAATTTCGAAGCTGAAAACTGGTTAACGCTAACAACTCAGTTTGAAAACTTATTTCATGGAGCTGCAGGTCGAGTGGGTGCTATTGAAAGTTATTGTATTAAAACAGCTCGCAAGCGACGAAGTAACATTACAAATAGCCGAATTTTATTAGCGAGTTAAGTTTCGAGGTTTATTTTAACGTGATTTCAAATCGCTAGTATCTTCACGCTTTAAATTTAATTGTTTGAAATAATTAGCCCTAGAAGGCTAAAGTCAAAGCTCTATTCTCTCTGAAGCACACTCGCTAAACATAATTACAGAATAAGTTTAGTAATTTTTTTGACTTACCTTTATATTTTTAAATTACTGCCTTCAGATTTTAAAAATACAATAGTTGTTGGTTTTAAATGACTGTCCCTTTAAAAAGGCTTTACGAACTCTGAAGTGATCTCTGGTAAAAAATCTATAGGTATAAATTATTAACCTTGAATGGTGTGGTGTAGTTTAGACTTTAGTTTTTATCAACTTGGCGTTTTTTTGGTTACATACTGTTGAACTTAGAGATAGTATGTCGGTCCGAACAGTACCTATAAAATCATTATTGAAAACTACAGTAGAGGATAATGGAAATATCCGATACTATTGTTCACATAGTTAACAAAAAAGACATATAAAAATGGGAGTTTTATGCAGTTAGTCGATTTAAATCCACATGATCCTGAAGTAGTAAGCGTGTTTTCTGATATAGACCGACTCATAAACTCACTATACCCTGTTGCTACCGCTCAATCTTTAAGTGTTGAAGAGCTAGCTGAGCCTAATGTTTATGCTATAGGCTTAAAAAATGAAGATGGTATCGTTGCATGCGGCGCAATCGTTATGCAAGAAGGCAACCCTCCTTATGGTGAAATCCGCCGCTTATATGTAAAACCAAGCTACCGTGGTAAAGGGTTATCACGTCGAATTATGCAGATATTATTACATCAAGCTGGTGAGCAACTAATACCGCTTATTCGTCTTGAAACAGGTCCTAAACAAACAGAGTCAATTAGCTTATATGAAAACTTAGGTTTTAATCGTTGTGGTCCGTTTGGTAATTACAACGAAAATCCACAAAGTTTGTTTATGGAGCTTGGGCTAAATCAGTAATTTAGGTGGTAAGCTATGTTTTAGTGAGGTCATCTTTATTTATAAATTCACCTTACAACTATTGGGCTTTGTTACGCTCTTTCTGATTGCTGCTTGTGGTGATAGTTCACAGGTATCCATAACTTCTCAGAGTCGGCAACCAGACCTTATTATTAATAGTACTAAGCTCTATTTAAACTCTTGCTACAGTCTTTCTGGTGTCTTCAACCATAATGGCACTATAAAAACAAAAGTTATTCTTATATTTCCTACTCGTCCTTTAAGTATTTGCGCTGATAAGCAATCGCAGCTGAATTTTGATGGCACCTATCTTACTGTAAGAATTTGCCGCACCTCTTTTGGCGCAGGAGGTTGCGGTGTTGAAAAATATCGTACAAAAGACTACGAAAACTGGCAAGAGTACATAGGTATTACTTGGCATGATAATAAGCAATATGAAGCGTGGAGACGGTTAGGGTCAAATTCTTCAGCCGCTGATGAAATCACAAAAGTAATACCAGCCCATTAAAATCAATATGAAAAGGTAATTTACCAGTACATATATTCTACAGTGACTGTCCCTTTAAATGTGATCCTATTAAATACTATTTTCAGTGACTGTCCCTTGAAATATGGTTTAAAAACATTTAGGGATGTTGATTAGCTTTTCACATCAAAAATCACTCGTTACGAGTAAAAATTCTTGTTGGACTTGAGTCACTATTTTTCTTTTAATGCGCGGCAACAACCCTTGCCGATTTCGGCATTACTAAAATAAAAGAGAAAGATAGATGAAAGAAACAACATCACTAGAACAAGCTCGCACGAGTTACAATGTTCGTCATTGGAGCCAAGGTTTCTTTGGTATTAATGATCAAGGTGATGTGTATGTTGCGCCAAAGGCCCATGCCCCAGAGCAAACCATTGCACTAATCGATATCGCACAGCAATTACAAGACAAAGGCTTAAGCTTGCCTGCGCTAGTTCGTTTTCCACAAATTTTACATCATCGTGTACATAGCTTATGTCAGGCATTTAACACGGCTATTGAAAATTTTGGTTATCCGAAAGACTATTTGCTTGTTTACCCAATTAAAGTAAACCAACAGCGTGAAGTTGTTGAAGAAATTGTTGCAAGCCAAGCTGATATTGAAAAGAAACAATTGGGTCTAGAAGCAGGCAGTAAACCTGAGCTATTAACTGTATTAGCGATGGCTGAAAAAACCAGTGCTGTTATTGTGTGTAATGGCTACAAAGACCAAGAATACATTCGTTTAGCACTGATTGGTGAAAAACTAGGTCACAAGGTTTACATTGTTCTCGAAAAACTGTCTGAGCTAGACATGGTGCTTAGCCAAGCTAAAGAGTTAAACGTAAAGCCACGCATTGGTATTCGTGTACGTTTAGCGTCACAAGGTAAGGGCAAGTGGCAAGCAAGTGGTGGCGAAAAATCAAAATTTGGTTTGTCGGCATCGCAAGTACTCAGTGTGGTTAATCGCTTAAAAGCGTCTGATCAGCTTGATCTGATCCAACTTGTACACTTTCACTTAGGCTCGCAAATGGCCAACATCCGCGATGTTCGCTTAGGTGTGAGTGAAGCTGCGCGTTTTTACTGTGAGTTACGCAAATTAGGTGCACAAATTGATTGCTTAGATGTGGGTGGCGGTTTAGCGGTAGATTATGACGGTACTCGTAGCCAGTCACATAACTCAATGAACTACAGCCTAAGTGAATACGCTAATAACATCGTATACACCATTGGTGATACCTGTAAGTTATATGAGCAGCCAATGCCGCGCATTATTTCTGAGTCAGGTCGTGCGTTAACAGCGCACCATGCTGTATTGATCTCGAATGTTATCGGCACCGAAAGCTATGTACCAGAAGACATTCAAGCCCCAGCCGCTGATGCACCACTATTATTAAAAAACATGTGGACATCATGGCAGCAGTTAAGTGATGACAATGACGATCGTGCATTAATCGAAATTTATCATGATAGCCAAGGCGATTTAGCCGAAGCACATAATCAATTTGCACTTGGTTTGTTAGATTTAACAGAGCGAGCATGGGCGGAGCAAGTTAACTTACGTGTATGTTATGAACTTAACAAACATATGGATAACAAAAACCGTTTTCATCGCCCGATTATTGATGAATTAAATGCGCGTTTAGCAGATAAGTTTTTTGTGAACTTTTCATTGTTCCAGTCATTACCGGATGCATGGGGTATTGACCAAGTGTTTCCTGTTCTACCGCTAAGTGGTTTAACAGAAGCACCACAAAAACGCGCCGTGTTACTTGATATTACCTGCGATTCAGACGGTGCTATGGAGCACTATGTAGACGGTCAAGGTATTGAAAGCACATTACCTGTGCCAGCATTTAGCGAAGAAAAACCTTACTTAATGGGCTTTTTCTTAGTGGGTGCTTATCAGGAGATTTTAGGTGATATGCATAACTTATTTGGCGACACACACAGTGCAATTATAAAAATGGATGAGCAAGGTCAAGCGCAAATCACTGAAGTTAACGAAGGTGATACCGTTGCAGACATGATGCGTTACGTACATTTAGATGTAGAAAGCTTCCAGCAGTCTTACGCCCAGCTGGTGGCAGCTAAATTGCCAGAAACTGAGCAGCAAAGCGTTTTAGATGAGCTGCAAACTGGCTTAAATGGTTACACTTATTTAGAAGAGTTATAAGCAATGTCGACATTGTTTGACCACACAGATCATTCATTGTACTCAAACGGCATGACGTTTTTACGTCAGCCGATGGTGCAAAACATCACAGCAATCGATGCGGATGTAGTGGTGTTAGGTTTACCCTTTGATTTGGCGACCTCAGGTCGCCCTGGTGCACGTTTAGGCCCTGACGCAATTCGTCGTGCCTCAGTGCACCTGGCATGGGAAGAAACCAAGTACCCATGGACGTTTCCGTTGTTTGAGCGTTTAAAATTAGCTGATGCGGGTGATTTTACTTACCCAGTAGGCGACCCAGAATATTTTACCGCGCAGTTAGAATTAGCCGCTGAGCAAATTCTTCGTCAAGGTAAAACATTATTAGGTTTAGGTGGCGACCACTTTGTGACTTTGCCGCTACTGCGTGCCCATGCTAAGCAATATGGTAAGATGGCATTAGTGCATTTTGATGCCCATACAGATACTTACAGCAATGGCTCTCGCTATGATCACGGTACCATGTTTTATCATGCGCCGATGGAAGGGCTTATTGATGTTGATCACAGTATTCAAATCGGTATTCGTACTGATTTTGATCAAAGCAAACATGAGTTTGCAGTGATTGATGCAATGGCAGCTAATGATTTGCCTGCACAAGATATCGCAGAGCAAATTAAAGCACGTGTGGGTGACTTACCTGTGTATCTAACCTTTGATATTGACTGCCTTGATCCCGCATTCGCTCCAGGGACAGGCACTCCAGTATGTGGTGGCTTAACCAGCGATAAAGTACTCAAAGTACTTCGTGCATTGAAAGGCATTAATATGGTCGGTATGGATGTGGTTGAAGTATCTCCATCCTATGACCAAAGTGAACTAACAGCGATTGCTGCAGCGACCATTGCCAATGAGTTATTACACTTATGGACTTTGAAGCATAAATACTAAATGAGAGAGACAAAGAGCGCCATTAGGCGCTCTTTTTTTGATATTAAATTAAGCAATTAAGCGCTTCGAACATCAACCTTTAATTTAAGCTTTTGCCCAGGTTGAATGTATTTTTGCCCAGCTAATGAATTCCATTTAATAATATCTTCTACAGACACATTAAACTTAGCAGCAATGCGCGCTAACGAGTCACCACGACGAACTTTATAGGTAATGGTGCGCTCTTTGATTTGTGTAGCAGCAAGTTGTGATTTTTCTTGCTTATACACAGTTAGCTTTTGACCAACACGCAGTACCGCGTCTTTTTTCAGCTTATTCCATGTTGCAAGTTCAGCTATGGTGACATCGTACTCACGGCTGATATCCCACAGTGTATCGCCACTAGCCACTTTATGGCTAAGTTTTTTACGTGTTGCTTTATTAGCTGCCATACGCACTGACTTTGGTAAATGCTGGCTATTAATCTCACCATCGCTTAGTGGCACAAGTAATTGCTGACCAACACGAATAGTATTCGATGAAAGCTTATTCAGTGTTTTAATCGCGTTTGTGCTTGTCGAAAACTTCTTCGCAATCACAGATAAACTGTCACCGCGCGCAACAATATATTGCTGCCAGCGTAGGCGGTCTTTTTGCTCTGTTTTAGCTAGCTTGTCAGTAAACGCTTCAACTTTATCAGACGGTAATAATAAAAAGTGTGGGCCATTAGGATCCGTCGCCCAGCGATTGAAGCCAGGGTTCAAACGATAAAGCTCTGTTAAGCTAATACCTGCCATGTCAGCGGCAAGTGCTAAGTCAATTTGGCTCCCTACATTAACTGCTTCAACAACTTGAGCATTAATTATTGGCTGCCACTTAACACCAAATTCGTCACTGCGTTTTACTAGATCAGACAGCGCTAATAGCTTAGGTACGTAGGCAGTGGTCTCTCTTGGTAAATCAAGTGACCAAAAATCCGTTGGTAAATGCTTTTTACGGTTCTTTTTAATGGCACGCAGTAAACGACCTTCACCTGAGTTATAGGCTGCAATGGCATTTAGCCAATCGCCTTCTAAGGTTTTGTGTAAATATGATAAATAATCTAGCGCTGCACGGGTCGATTGCACAATGTCACGGCGACCGTCATACCACCAGTTTTGTTTTAAATCGAAACGCTCACCGGTTTGTGGCATAAATTGCCAAATGCCAGAAGCACTGCGATGTGAATAACCAAATGGGTCAAACGCACTTTCTACAATAGGTAAAAGCGCGATTTCGATTGGCATTTGACGCTTTTCGACTTCTTCTACAATAAAGTATAAGTAAGGTTCAGCGCGTTTAGAGATTCGATCTAAATAGGCCTGATGACGCGCATAATAGTTACGCTCAGCAACAACTGGGCGGTTTTGTGGCACATCAATCGAAAGCTGATAACGAATACGTTCCCACACATCATCAAATACAGGAGGCGGCTCATCAATATCGGTTAATTGTTGATATTGAGCGTTGATCATCAATGCATCATTGATGTCGCTCGGACTTGCGCCGTCTAATTGTTGCTCAACATTATTGCTCGCAACATCTGTACTTGCTGAATCAGAAGCTGTTAATTGACAGCCACTTAAAATCAGCGCAAGTGATAAAACTAAAGGAGACTTATACATATATACCCATACATCAGGTAAAAAAACTCGGCGAATATTACCTGCTCTGAGAACATATTGCCACTTTATGACCAGTTTATGTCAGCTTATTATTGCAAGATGCTGATCTAAATATACAAAATTGTAACTACCGGCGTTTACGTTTTTTAAAAGTTATCTTTCCAGGCTCTGAGACCTGCAAAGCGTTGCCAAGGTTCATTCAGATCCAAATTAATTTTTAGCTCATCAGGCAGCTCATCAGTGATTGTTGCTATATTGCTACGTAAAAATGGATTTATTTGTTTTTCCACGCCTAACTGGGTTGGCAAGCTTATTTCGTCTTTGGCGCGCAGAGTATCAACTTCATCACTGTAGCTGAGTAAGTACTCATTGTTTGGTTCAACGGCTTTTGCAAAGGCTAAGTTGGCTTGGGTGTATTCATGGGTGCAGTAGATTTTACACTCATCTGGCAGGGCTCTTAGCTTACATAACGAGTGCCACATTTGTTCTGCGCTGCCTTCAAATAATCGTCCGCAGCCAGCACTAAATAAGGTGTCGCCAGTAAAACTTAATTCATCATTAATGTAACAAATATGGTCTAGGGTATGACCAGGTGTTGCAAGCACGGTAAAGGTGTAATCATACACAGTGACTTTATCCGCTTCTGATACGCCATGAGTAATACCTTTAAAAGGGCTATGTCTTGGCCCATAAACCGGAATATCACGAAATTCCTTAACCAGTGCAGCCACACCATCGGTATGATCATAATGGTGATGAGTAATCAAAATACCGCTAAGTGTTAAGTTATGCTCGCTCAGATAGTTTAAAACAGGCTCTGCTTGACCGGGGTCGACGACCCAGGCTGTTTGCTCAGCTTCATTGCTGATGCACCAGATGTAATTATCAGAAAAGGCTTTAATTGCTTTAACTTGCACCATGTTTAATTGCTCTATAAAGTGACAGTTAACACACAGTATAACGAGCTCAGAAAATGAAACCAGCCCTTAGTTTTCAAGAAGGTCCTAAGCCATACACTTGGCAGCAGTTCCCTCATGGTGACTATTTACGTGCTGAAATTGAACGTAAGCTAACACCATGGCTGCCTCGCATGTTTGGCTATCACATGCTCAAACTTGGTAATTTAAGTGGTGAGCTGGCAACCAGTGAAAGTCCTATAAAGCATCAAGTTTGCGTCGCAGAGCAGGGGTTATTTACCGGTGTTATTGCTGATGTAGACGAGCTACCTTTTTATGAGCACAGTGTTGATGCTTGCATATTATCGCATTGCTTAGAATATCATTCTGATCCACACCATATCTTACGCGAAGCACACCGTACTTTAATTCCCGGTGGCTATCTGGTGATCACGGGCTTTAACCCGTTTAGCTTGTGTGGCTTGGCGCAGCTTTTACCTTTTAGTCGCCAAAAGTTACCTTGGACAGGGCGCTTTTTTACGCCATCACGAGTAAAAGACTGGTTGAATCTATTAGGCTTTGAGATTATTTCGGACGAGCGATTTATCCATTCATCGCTTGCAAGAGGCAACCGTTTGTCACGTTTTGCGGCGTGGCGCAGTTTTGGCCAGCAATATTTAAAGCCAATGGGCAGTGTGTATATGCTGGTGGCTCGAAAACGTGTGGCCCCGCTGACACCAATTAAACCTAAATGGCATGCAAGGCCGCAATTTTCGCCAGTGAAAGGAGCTGGGCTCAGGCAAACATCAAAGCAGCACTGTGAGCGGGATAGTTAAATAGTGTTGTTGCGTGTCTGTTTTACTTGGATACTGACCTGCACGAATATTTAATTGAATAGAAGGATGTAACAGCTTTGGTACTGCCAAGGTTGCATCGCGGCCTTCCCGAGTCGCAATAAAGCTTTGTTTATCGCCTTTTAAATGAATGTTCTGTTCACGCTGCTCTTTCACTGTGGTTTTGTTCGCCAGCGGACGGCCATCTGGTTGATAGTCATGACACATCCAAAGTACCGTATCGTCAGGAAACGCTAAAATTCGCTGTAGTGAGTCATATAACTCACCGGCATTGCCACCTGGGAAATCACAGCGGGCAGTGCCACTGTCTGGCATAAAGAAGGTGTCACCAACAAATACATTGCCATCAATGTGAAAACACACGCTGTCAGGGGTATGGCCCGGTGTGGCAATTACATCTACTGTGTAATCACCTAATTGAAATTGTGCTTTATCAGTAAATAGAGCATCAAAAGGTTCACCATTACATGGCATATCAAGATTATAAAGTTGGCTAAAGTGCTGTTGCACTTGGGTGATCCCTTCACCCGTGCCGAGTTTACAAGGGTGTGTGTCGTGTAATTGCTGCTTTATATAACTTGCTGCGGTGATATGGTCAGCATGGGCATGAGTTTCAAGTAGCCATTGTAATGTCAGCTGCTCGGTCTTTATATAGCTGATGATCTCATTGGCTGTGATAAAACTTAACTCACCACTTGGCATATCAAAATCAGCTGGCGCATCAATCAGCAAGCACTGCTTAGTGCTTTCGCAACTGACTAAGTAACAGAGAGTGGCGCTTTGTTGATGAAAAAAAGAGTGAATGCGCAGAGCCATAATGAATCCTTTATATTTTGTTATAGCCAAATCTTATAACATATAACAAAAATATAAAACGACCTGCGCCAAGTTTATTTCAAGGGGCTTTTAATTACCGTCGTAACCTGTGTCTTCAAGTAATTGATCGCTGCCAGCTGCTTCACGGGCAAGATCGTCAACAATCTCATTGTATTTATTGCCGCTATGGCCTTTTACCCAACGCCACTCTACGCTGTGTTGTTGGCAGGCCGCATCGAGTCGTTTCCATAAATCGACATTCTTAACTGGTTTTTTAGCCGCGGTTTTCCAGCCGCGCTTTTTCCAATTTTCGACCCATGACTCAATACCTTGTTTCACATATTGGCTATCGGTTGTCAGAATGACATGACAAGAGCGGGTGAGGGTTTCAAGTGCAACGATAGCAGCGAGCATTTCCATCCGATTATTTGTTGTTAGGGTGTAGCCTTGACTTAACTGCTTTTCGTGGCCGTTGTATCGCATCACGATGCCATACCCTCCAGGCCCTGGATTTCCTAAACATGATCCATCGGTGTAAATCTCTACGGTTTTCTGCACTGTTTTACCTTGATATTGTGTACAATAAAGTGAATATAGAAAGATACCAGAGTCAGGCTTAAGACGATATGGCACATAGACAAATAGTTTTAGATACAGAAACCACGGGTATTGACCCAAAGCAAGGCCACCGCATTATTGAAATCGGTTGTGTTGAACTTGTAAATCGCCGTCTTACTGGCAACAACTTTCATGTGTATATCAATCCACAACGTGAGATAGAAGAAGAAGCAATAGACGTACACGGTATCACCAATGAATTTTTGCGTGATAAACCCCTGTACCACCAAATTGCCCATGAGTTTTTAGAGTATATTCGTGGTGCTGAGCTTGTTATTCATAACGCAGCGTTCGATATCGGCCACATGGACAATGAGTTTGCATTGTTAAATCAAGGTTTTCCGAATACTGCCGATGTATGTAGTGTACTTGATACGTTAAAGATGGCGCGTGACTTGCACCCAGGTCAAAAGAATAACCTTGATGCACTTTGCCGTCGTTACGATATTGATAACTCAAAGCGTACTTTACACGGCGCATTACTGGATTCTGAGATCTTAGCCGATGTTTACCTGTCGATGACGGGAGGGCAAGTAAAGCTGAATCTTAATCAAAATAAAGATGAAGGCTCAACTCAACAAGCTGGTGGTATTCGCCGACTAAGTGCTGATAGAGCACCACTTGTAGTATTAAGAGCAACAGAACAAGAGCACGCCGCTCACGAAGAGCGTTTAGACTTGGTTGCAAAGGGTGGCCAATGCCTATGGCGTGCAGAATAGGGTAATAAAATGAGAAAACAACTACTAGCAGGATTAGTGTGTTTAATTCCCTTCACGGGATTTGCCAATGAGCAAAATAAAATAACCCCATTAGAACGTGATGGGGTGCAAAATGAAATTCCCCTGCTAGAGAACCGTTTTCGTATCGATCACAAAATCGATAAAGTAACTTTACTCTTCTTTCGTAAGCGCGGTGCCCCTGCCGTTGTGTTAGTTCGCCCTGACGGCACTAAGTATTATGCGACTGACTCAGTTAAAAATGATGACCTCGACTGGTATGATGAATTGAGCTATGACCTGGTAACGATAAGCAACCCAATGCCAGGCCCTTGGCAAGTGGTCGGCAGTATCTTGCCTGATAGCCGTATTATGGTGCTGGGTGAAATAGAGCTTAATGTTGATCCACTCCCGCCCATGCTGTTTCGTGGCGAAACAGTAAAACTAACGGGCCGCGTATTAAATGACGGTGAGCCAATAGAAGTTGGTCAGTTTAGAGATGTGATTAGTTTGCACGTTGATTTTGTTAGCACTAATAATAGTGATTACGCAAACTTTGGTGCAGGTACGCAAAGTGTTACTGACTTTAAAGATGATGGCCGTGGCTTTGATGAGCGTCCGCTTGATGGTGTGTTTACCGGTGAGTTTAAACTGGTCTTTCCGGCAGGTGAGTGGCAGCCAGAGCTATATATAGAAACGCCTATACTAAAGCGTACCGTGGTGCAAAAACCGATAGTCGTGCATGAGCCGCCTTTTGATTATGAAATAGCCCTTGCTGAGCAAGATGAAGATGACCACATTTTAACTATCTCGCTAAATCCTGAAATTGTTAAACCAGAAACTGTGCTCATTCAAGGGAAAATTTATTACCCTAATAATGAAGAGCAAATGTTTTCTTTAGATGCTGATAAATCGCAGACACGGGAACTGGCCATTAAAAATTATGATTGGGGACGATACAGTGTTGAGCTCTCTGTATATGGTAGCAACATGAATGACCGTGAATTTATGGCGACGTTACCGACGTATAAATTTGAAATTGAGCGACCAATTGAAGCTGTACCAGAAATTGTTCGCCCTGAAATTGATTTAGAAGCGCAAGCTGAGCAACAACGAATTCTTGAAGAAGAACAAAAAGCGTCCACCATGCTGATGGTGACCTTAATTGTTGTTGGAAATTTAACCGTACTTTTATTAGGTTGGCTGGCAATTAGAATTTTTGTTCAGAAGAAACCGCTGAAATTTAAAATTTCTTTACCGTTTTTAAAGAAAAAAAATCAAACCGAAAATGATGAGCAAGCAACGAATGAAAATGAAGTTGGCAAAAACGGCTCAAAAAATGATAAATCAGGTGAAATTTTAAACCTTTCGATGTCAGATGACTAAAAAACCTGTAAAAATACAAAAAACCCCTTGACGAACTAGAGGGTGATTCGTATTATTCACGCCGCTGTCAGGGGAGACTCAGTCAGCAACGAAAATGTGGAGTGGTAGTTCAGTTGGTTAGAATACCGGCCTGTCACGCCGGGGGTCGCGGGTTCGAGTCCCGTCCACTCCGCCAATTTTCGACAATTTGTAAGTATGCGCTGGAGTGGTAGTTCAGTTGGTTAGAATACCGGCCTGTCACGCCGGGGGTCGCGGGTTCGAGTCCCGTCCACTCCGCCAATTACTTGCACAACTTATGGTTGTAAAACATTTTCCTTTGCGGAGTGGTAGTTCAGTTGGTTAGAATACCGGCCTGTCACGCCGGGGGTCGCGGGTTCGAGTCCCGTCCACTCCGCCAATAGGAAAAATAAATAGCATTAAATACTGCGGAGTGGTAGTTCAGTTGGTTAGAATACCGGCCTGTCACGCCGGGGGTCGCGGGTTCGAGTCCCGTCCACTCCGCCACTATTTAAACGCTATTTTATTACAAAATTTGTATCGCGGAGTGGTAGTTCAGTTGGTTAGAATACCGGCCTGTCACGCCGGGGGTCGCGGGTTCGAGTCCCGTCCACTCCGCCAACAAATTAAGTAATAACAATGATATCTCTGCGGAGTGGTAGTTCAGTTGGTTAGAATACCGGCCTGTCACGCCGGGGGTCGCGGGTTCGAGTCCCGTCCACTCCGCCATTTGATATCATAAACAAATTAAGTGCATTACCCCATGCACATACCACTGCGGAGTGGTAGTTCAGTTGGTTAGAATACCGGCCTGTCACGCCGGGGGTCGCGGGTTCGAGTCCCGTCCACTCCGCCATTTGTTTTCCTCAAACAAATGATTAAATAAGTCTTTACATTACACTTTACTATTTACTTATCCTGACAACGTATCTCGTATCTCGTATCTCGTATCTCGTATCTCGTATCTCGTATCTCGTATCTCGTATCTCGTATCTCGTAAATTTCTTCCTATCTTGCTAATATTCTTCATTATTCCTATTTATTCAGCTTCTTATATCTGCATGAATAGCAAAGAATGGCGGCTCCACAACAAAAAGGAAATGCGTTATGAGTACATTCGGAACACAACTAAAACACTATCGCAGTGAGCTAAAACTAAGCCAACCAGAATTTGCTGAGCAAGTGGGGATAGAGCAAAGTTACCTTTCAAAACTTGAGAACGATAAATCAGTGCCTTCGAATGACACATTTCGTTCAATATTAACGGCGCTCAATCTAACAATTTGCGACTTTATGGAGCCATTAAAACATTCTGTAGATAAAGCGAGATTGATTAATGTGCCTGACATTGAAGCTTGGTATAAGCAACAAAGTAATAAGCAATTCATTAAACAGCGTTCACTCGTCTATATTGCCATACTGTTAAGTGCGCTAGGCTGTGCCATGTTTTATTTAGGGCATCAAGAAAAGCTATTCAATACAACGTTCTATGAGTACAAATCACATGGTGTAGTGAAAGATAGTGAACCAGATGGCATTTTTCATGATTGGCGAACGCTACTTGTAGAACAAAGCCGCGAGAAAATAGATGCAAAACGTCGAGAAATGATTAGCAGGCATGATTTTAAATTTTTTATCTCAGCGGACTATAAAGGTATTTCGTTTGTAGAATCTGGCGAGCAAGGCAGGCGTTTATATAGCCTTACTTCAAAAACACCTATTATCAAGCCCCATAAAGGCCATGTGTGGCTTGAGTTTTTAGGTATCTTATTGCTTGTGGTTGGTGCAGGTCTCATCACATTTGAGAGTAAACTGACAAGACAGCATTAATGAGTTGTAGAACCTGACGCGTGTTAGCTTGCGTCAGGATCTCGAGGAATTAAATGTGCAAATTGCTGCTGGTGGATTTGTTCATATAGGGTAGCTGCATAGCTTTGCGCATCATGTAATCTGCGCGTACTGATGTGTTTTCTAAGATCATCAAGTGCAGCCGTTGCAGGTTCATAACCTTGGCTACTTGCCAGACTTAACCACACCGCTCCATGAAAAACACTGTGTGGTACACCTTGCCCTTTGATGAAAAACAGCCCCATATAAAATTGCGCCCTATGGTTACCTGCCATAGCTGCTAAGCGCATCCATTTGGCAGCAAGGGGAGGCTGTTCATTTTTTAAATAATACAAAGCTTTGTTTAGTACGTTTTCAACAGATTGAGTACTTTTATTTGGCGCCGACCCTTTATCGGGTTGGGTAATAAAGGCAAGTACATTATCAAGCTGTTGCTCTAAATCTAAGCCTACTGGCGAATTATCAGACATAGTTTAGTTATTTTCTTGAAATAAAAGACCTTATTAGTTTAGAACATTGCAAGGTAAAATGTCCTCTTATTGAGATAAAATATGATAAAATTAGCCAATTAATCTCAACTTAAAGTTCAACATGTTCGAAAGACTTTTCAAAATCACTGAAAACAACACCTCTGTGCGCCGCGAGACTATTGCTGGCATCACAACATTCATTACCATGGTTTACATTGTATTTGTTAACCCTGCAATGCTTGCAGAAGCGGGAATGGATCAAGGTGCGGCATTCGTAGCAACCTGTATTGCTGCTGCAATTGGCTGTTTTATCATGGGTTTATGGGCAAACTACCCATTAGCACTGGCTCCGGGTATGGGCTTAAACGCCTTCTTCACTTATGGTGTTGTTTTGGGCATGGGCTACACTTGGCAAGCTGCATTAGGTGCAGTTTTTATGTCTGGTTGTATCTTTTTATTCTTAAGCCTATTTAAGGTGAGAGAGTGGATCATAGACGCTATTCCACTGGTATTAAAGCGAGCTATTGCCACAGGTATCGGTGCTTTCTTAGCGCTTATTGCATTGAAAAACGCTGGGATTATCGTAGCAAGCCCTGCAACCTTAGTGCAGTTAGGCGATATCACGGCCCCAGGTCCACTACTTGCAATTTTTAGCTTCTTCGTTATTGCTGCGCTGTTATATCGAGATATGAAAAGCGGCGTGCTTATTAGTATTTTACTAGTAACCGCAATTGCGCTTGGTTTAGACCTTGTGGAATATCAAGGAATTATTTCAATGCCGCCTTCAATTGCACCAACCTTTATGCAATTGGATTTTGCAGCAGCATTCGAAATCTCAATGCTAACAGTGGTTTTTGCGTTCTTATTTGTTGATTTGTTTGATACTTCAGGCACTTTAGTCGCTGTAACGCAAAAAGCAGGTATTGCTGATGAACAAGGTAAAATGCCTCGTTTAGGTCGCGCACTAAGTGCCGACAGTACAGCTACTATTGCAGGCTCAATGCTTGGTACGTCAACAACAACGTCTTACATTGAATCAGTTGCAGGTGTGTCTGTGGGCGGCCGTACAGGTCTAACTGCTGTTGTTGTAGGCATTTGTTTCTTGTTAATGATGTTCTTTGCGCCACTTGCTGGCATGATCCCAGCTTATGCAACGGCAGGTGCAATTTTATATGTAGCTGTGTTAATGATGCAAAACTTAAAGCTGGTAAATTGGGATGATATGACAGATGCCATTCCAGTGAGCGTAGTATTATTAATGACGCCGTTAACTTTCTCGATTGCTCACGGTATTGCGCTTGGTTTTATTTCTTATACTGCCGTGAAGTTGGTATGTGGTAAAAAAGATGAAATCAGTATTAGTGTGTGGGTATTAACAGCGCTGTTTATTGTTAAGTTTGCGTTTTTATCTTAATTTTCACAAAGCAAAGAAAAAGTGGTTTACCACTTTTTCTTTGGTGCGAATAACACGTCTAAATCGTCCTGCTCTTGTTCTGCTTTCTTCTTTAGTGACGTCGCATTTGATGCTTTCAACTCAGAGCTAATCGTTTCTAAATAACCTTCAACTTCTTGTCTTTTCGAGTTTACATATTCATCGCTATAGCTAACTGAGTTAAGCGTTGCCAGTGCTTTTTCGAAATACTGTCTGGCAGAGCCCACCATATTTGCTGAGCGAGCTGAAAGCCCACGCTTAATTTGGCTTTCTACGTTGATTCGAAGTTGTAGTTTTTCAAGGCGTTTATCTTCGGCAACAAATATTTGACTCTCGATTTTACCTTTACTATGTTCAGAGCGTAGCACTGCCCTAAGTTTTTTTATTCCTTGAATTAAAGAAATAAGCTGCTTATCGTTGTCTGGTAACACTAATGAGTCGCTATTATTCGCCTCAATTGGACCCCCTAAACGCTGTTTAGCTTCATTTAAGCGACTTTTGAGTTCCTTAGAACTTGGAGAGAGTTGTACCATACTTGCAAGCGCATCATATATACGGCGCTGAATAATACGTAGAATATTCTCAGACATGGGAATATTGGCACTGTTAAGCAGCACGTCTTCTGCCTCTTCAATGATTTTCTTTTGTTTAGTTAACTCTTTGCGGCGCTCTGCTTCTTGTTTTTCTTTGTGTTGTTGCACAGCACTGACCCATAATGCGATCACAATTAATGCAACAATGAGCATGATGATGATAGAAACAATCATTACTAAATCTCAGTTTTAACTATCTAATTTTTTTATATTACCTTAAAAAGATTAGATCTGAACAGTTTTGCGGTAGTTATCTCGAATAAACTTATTAAGTTTACTACTTTATAATGAGTATAGCGCTAAACTAACATCTTTATTGAATATTTTGCGAGTAAACACGGCTACCGAGCATTAATTTAATGTGTTAGCCTTAGAAACAATCGATATAAATGTATAGCGCGATGAAATATCGCTTGGCATTGCGCTTTGCAGCCTTTATAAATAAACAATAACAACGTTTACAATGCAGCCATGAAACTACAACAACTCAGATATATAGTCGAAGTCCAAAATCATAAACTGAATGTCTCAGCGACAGCCGAAAGTTTATTTACCTCGCAACCGGGGATCTCGAAACAAGTTCGTATGCTTGAAGACGAACTGG
The DNA here is from genome assembly GCF_015278155.1 of Pseudoalteromonas simplex. Lineage (NCBI taxonomy): Bacteria > Pseudomonadati > Pseudomonadota > Gammaproteobacteria > Alteromonadales > Pseudoalteromonadaceae > Pseudoalteromonas > Pseudoalteromonas simplex. Next base: position 535,149 of record NZ_JADILN010000002.1, on the reverse strand, counting down.
GCGTACAGATCTTTGGCCGTAGTGGCAAACACCTTACCCATGTAACCAGTGCCGGTAACGAAATAATTAATATTTCGCGAGAGATATTGTCGAAAGTTGAAGGTATTAAAGCGGTTGCTAATGAGCATACTTTGCCTGATCAAGGCAAACTTAACATTGCGACTACTCATACTCAGGCTCGTTATGCATTACCGAATGTTATTCAAGGCTTTATGAAAAAGTACCCGGCAGTGTCTCTGCATATGCATCAAGGAACGCCACAGCAGATTTCTGATGCGGCAGCACGCGGTGATGCTGACTTTGCCATTGCGACTGAGGCACTACATTTATACTCTGATTTAGTTATGTTGCCGTGCTATCACTGGAATCGTAGTATTGTTGTGGCAAAAACACACCCGCTTGCGCAAAAGGCTGATAACTTAACAGTTGCCGATGTGGCTAAATACCCACTGATAACTTATGTGTTTGGTTTTACTGGTCGTTCTGAATTAGATAAAGCCTTCAATGCTCATGGCCTTGAGCCGCATATTGTTTTTACTGCAACGGACGCTGATGTAATTAAAACTTATGTTCGTTTAGGGCTAGGTGTGGGTGTTGTGGCGTCTATGGCGATTGATCAAATAACAGATACTGATTTAGTCTGTATTGATGCAAGTCACTTATTTGAAGCGAGCACCACTAAAATTGGTTTTCGAAAAGGCAGCTTCTTGCGTAGCTACATGTATGATTTTATTGAGCGTTTTGCCCCGCACTTAACGAAAGAGCTGGTTGAACGAGCAAGTTTATTACGTAACCAAGAAGATGTTGATAAACTCTTCGAAAACATTGAGTTACCAGTAAAATAGAGATAAGAAAGCCGCTTTAAAGCGGCTTTTTATTATGCTTAAATTAACACTCGATGATATTAACTGCTAAGCCACCGCGAGCGGTTTCTTTGTATTTCGTTTTCATATCATTACCTGTATCGAGCATGGTTTTAATGACCTTATCAAGGGTTACTTTTTGCTCTCCAGAACCACGCATAGCAAGGCGTGACGCATTGATTGCTTTAATTGAGCCCATTGCATTACGTTCAATACACGGTACTTGTACAAGACCGCCAACAGGGTCACAAGTTAGACCTAGGTTGTGCTCCATGCCGATTTCAGCGGCGTTTTCAACCTGTACAACATTACCACCCATGATTTCAGTTAGTGCACCCGCTGCCATTGAGCAAGCAACGCCCACTTCACCTTGACAACCAACTTCAGCACCCGAAATTGACGCATTCTTTTTATATAAAATACCAATTGCTGCCGCCGTTAATAAGTAACGAGTAGCAATATCACGGTCTACTTCTTTAATGAAAGTGTGATAATACATTAATACTGCTGGCAAAATACCTGCAGCACCATTGGTTGGTGCGGTAACAACACGGCCGCCGGCAGCGTTCTCTTCGTTTACTGCAAGGGCAAATAAATCAACCCAGTCCATCGCACGTAATGGGTCGTTGTTTACCTCAATATTTAATTTAAGGTGTAAACTTGGGGCACGGCGCTTTACTTTTAATCCGCCTGGTAAAATCCCTTCTGTGCGCATACCACGCTCAATACAGGCTTTCATTACTTGCCAAATATTAAACAGCTCATCCTTGATGTCTTTTTCGCTGCGCAGGGTTTTTTCGTTATGCATCATAAGTGTTGATACACTAAACCCTGATTCACGGCATAGCTCTAATAACTCTTTAGCCGTGTTAAACGGATAAGGCGCTGGGTTTTCTTCGCGAATTTCGAGTGCTTTTTGTTTTTCGTTCTCGAACTCTTCATCACTGACGATAAAGCCGCCACCGATTGAGTAATACACTTTGCTGAATAACTTTTCGCCATTTTGGCTAGCAATGATTTCCATTGCATTTGAGTGTTTTGGTAGAGTTTTACGACGATGAAATACAATCGCACCTTGCTTAGGGAAATTGGCTTTATGGCTTTGGTTTAAATAAATAACCTGCTCTTTTTCGATTTTTGCGAGGATATCGTCGACTAAATCAGCATCAATGGTTTCTGGATCATAACCGGCAAGGCCTAAGATCACAGCTTTACCAGAGCCATGGCCAATACCTGTTTGACCGAGTGAGCCAAATAGCTCAACTTTAATATCGGTGACGTTTGCAAGTAAGTTTTTTTCTTCTAGTTCGTTTACAAATAAACGCGAAGCGCGCATCGGGCCAACTGTGTGAGATGACGATGGGCCAATACCAATACTAAACATATCGAATGCACTGATCATAATTTGCTACTCATTTTTCTATTAACGGCATACTACCTGCCTTTGAACGGTGCCACATGATAACGTTTAAACGTGTCTGTGTAACCCTAAAAGCAGGATAATTAAACTGGTAGGGCGAGCTGCTTGATAAAGTTATTAATAATGCTTGCTGTTGCTCCCCAAAGCAGACCATGGGGGGTCATCAAGCCTTGCAAAGTAATGGTTTTACCATTTCGCTCAAAGGGGAGGGGTTGCCAATTTTGTTGATTACTTAAATAAGATAAGGGTAGTAAAAAACTGGCAGCAACTTCGTTGGGATCTGCTTGCCATGTTGTGCCCTCACTAAGGACACACACAAAAGGTTCAATAGTGAAACCGGTTAGAGTCGCGTATTGATGTAATTTACCGTGGACAGTCACTTGGTGTGTCGCAATATTAAGCTCTTCATTGAGCTCTCGAAGAGCGGTGTGCATTAACGTGTCATCTTGTTCTTCATATTTGCCACCCGGTAAGCAAATCTCCCCCGGGTGATGAAGTAAATAACTAGGTCGCTTGCACAATAACAAATGCGCTTCGTCGTTAACATCAAGCAGAGGTAACATTACGGCACTGGCACGCTTTTCGGCATTAAAGCGAATGCTAGCTGGGCGCTCTGTGGTTTGACTTAAACTAAAACGGGCAATTAATTGCTGACTATTCAAGGTTGTTACTTCAACGTTTACTTTAATAAAGGCAGTATTTTATTTACTTTATCGTAAGTTTCTTGGTACTCCAAGTCGACCTTTGAATCAGCCACAATGCCACCGCCAGCCCAGCAATAAATTGCACCTTTGTGACACACTAAAGTACGGATTGTGATACTGGTATCCATCTTGCCACAGGCACTCAAGTAGCCAATTGAGCCGCAGTACACACTACGACGATGCGGCTCGAGCTCTTCTATAATTTCCATAGCGCGAATCTTCGGCGCTCCGGTAATTGAACCACCCGGGAAAGCGGCATGAATTTGGTCAACGGCATCTTTGCCATCCGCTAATTCTGCGCGCACAGTACTTACTAAATGATGCACAGCCGGAAAGCTTTCAATGGCAAATAACGAGGGAACGGTGACGCTACCTGGGCGAGCCACTTTGCCTAAATCGTTGCGTAGCAGATCAACAATCATGACATTTTCTGCGCGGTCTTTTTCAGATTGTTGTAAACGGGTTGCTTGCGCTTGGTCTTGTTCAGAGTCAGCCAAACGAGGGAGGGTTCCTTTAATTGGCTTGGTTTCTATTTGGCCCTGATTAATAGCAATAAAACGCTCAGGGGAGATAGATAAAATAGCGCCATCAGGGTGATTTATATAGCTTGAAAACGGTGCTTTATTCGCTTCTCGAAGTTGTTTATAGGCTTGCCATGTTGAACCAGAAAACTCAGCTTTAAAACGCTGTGCAAGGTTGATCTGATAGCAGTCACCACTTTTTAAATAAGCTTGAATTTTCTCGAACTTTTCGCTGTAGCTGGCTTTACTCATGTTTGATTGCCAGTCGCTTTGTAGCGCGAACTCTGCACTTGCTGGTGTTTCGTTTAGGTGCTGCTGGTATAGCGCTAAGCGATTATGATTTGGCTGACAGACGTAAAACCAGCTTTGCTGTTGCTTATCATAAATAAGGGCATCTGGATAAAGGCCAATAGCCATTTGCGGCATGTTAATGTCGTTTTCGGCAGTAGTTGGCATGCTTTCAATCACGCGACCTAAATCATAACCAAAATAGCCAAGCCAACCACCTGTAAAAGGCAGGTTATTAGAGTTTGCTGTGTGATTAAATTCCTGAAGGCCTTCTTTCATCAAGCTAAAACAATCACTTGATTGTGCTTTGCCGTCGACAAAGCAGGTATTTTCACGCACTTCTAATTGCTTTAAAGGGGCAATAGCGATGATATCGAAGCGGCTATTCACATGTTCGCTATTGGCTGAATCGAGCAACACGGCATGGGGCAAATGAGCAAAATGACTAAATAGCGCGATGCAATCACCACTTAAATCTAATTTTATGCACAAATTTTCATCGTTTATCATCTACATTGCCCTGAATAACTAGCCCGAAACGGGCGAGGAGGGTATCATAAGTTAAATTTGATTGGCAGCGTTATGATTTCCTTTATAGTGATGCCATGACTAACCCGTAGAGTAAATCTTCGTCACCGGTTTACTCAGGATCACGTACAGCGCTACGCGATAAAAACTTAAGGAACCCGTAATGAGTACAATTCGTCAGCAAGACTTCATTGATAGCATTGAAGATGCATTGCAATACATTTCTTTTTATCACCCTCTCGATTTCGTACAAGCCTTAGAAAAAGCTTACAACAAAGAGCAAAGCAAAGCGGCAAAAGATGCCATTGCGCAAATTTTAATTAACTCTCGTATGTCTGCTGAAGGTAAACGTCCACTGTGCCAAGATACAGGTATCATTACTTGTTTCGTAAAAGTAGGTATGGATGTTAAGTGGGATAAAACAGACATGACTGTACAGCAAATGGTTGATGAAGGTACACGTCGCGCATACTTAAACCCAGATAACCCATTACGTGCATCAATTGTTGCAGACCCAGCTGGTACGCGTAAAAACACTAAAGACAACACACCATCAGTTGTTCATATTGACTTAGTGCCAGGCGCTGAAGTAGAAGTAATGGTGGCAGCGAAGGGCGGCGGTTCAGAAAATAAAACGAAAATGGTTATGCTTAACCCATCTGATGATGTGGCTGCATGGGTTGAGAAAACATTACCAACCATGGGGGCGGGCTGGTGTCCACCTGGCATGCTAGGTATAGGTATTGGCGGTACTGCAGAAAAAGCTGCGGTACTTGCTAAAGAATCATTAATGGATCCGGTTGATATTCACGAGCTAATTGAGCGCGGCGCTGAAACAACTGAAGAAAAAATGCGTATCGATATCTTCGAACGTGCTAATAAGTTAGGTATTGGTGCTCAAGGTCTTGGTGGTTTAACAACCGTAGTTGATGTGAAAGTTAAAACGGCACCGACTCACGCAGCATCAAAACCAGTGGTAATGATCCCGAACTGTGCAGCAACGCGTCACGTACACTTCACGTTAGATGGTTCAGGCCCAGCTGATCTTAAAGCGCCTAAACTAGAAGATTGGCCAGAAGTTACATTTGAAGTAGGTGAAGGTACACGTCGTGTTGATTTAAACACACTGACTAAAGAAGACACACAAGAGTGGAAGATGGGTGAAACGGTTCTTCTGTCTGGTACTATTTTAACGGGTCGTGATGCAGCGCATAAACGTTTACAAGATATGATCCAATCAGGTGAAGGTTTACCTGAAGGCGTTGATTTTGATAACAAGTTTATCTACTACGTTGGCCCTGTAGATGCTGTGGGTGATGAAGCGGTAGGTCCTGCTGGCCCTACAACTGCGACTCGTATGGATAAATTCACTGATATGATGTTAGAAAAAACGGGCATCATCGGTATGATTGGTAAAGCAGAGCGTGGTCCTGCTACAGTAGAATCAATCAAAAACAATAAATCTATCTACTTAATGGCAGTAGGTGGTGCAGCTTACCTTGTATCTAAAGCAATCAAGAAAGCACGTGTTGTTGCGTTCGAAGATTTAGGTATGGAAGCAATCTACGAGTTTGAAGTAGAAGATATGCCAGTAACCGTTGCTGTTGATAGTGAAGGTGCCAATGCGCATACGCAAGGCCCTGCTATTTGGAAAGCAAAAATCGAAGAACTTGATGGCAAATTAAAATAACCATCTTGAAACTCTTTTCATAAAACGGCGCACCTGCGCCGTTTTTTTTCAGCTCTGACCAGTCTCAGCTATTTCTCTAACATCTCTTTAAAAGCTGATTTTACTTGGCTTTATCAGCATAATTTTTTTGTCATTTTTTCTTTACGCTATACTTTACCTTTACGTTCACGTAATAAAGTTGGCGATGTTAATATTTTGTTTTGAATTAACAATGCTTAATTCGTACGTTGACTGGTATATTTTTTCCATAAAGTGTTAGTTTTTGAGTTGTTATTTCGGCCTGAGAACTTTGCTTAGTTTTATCATCTCATTTAGTGGTAAGGGAGCATACGAAGTGATAAAGTCTCGGCACTTTCAGCGCTCACACCCTTTAGGGTAAGAAAATTTCGGAGTATTTAACTGTGGCTGTATTTAATAAAGTCGACTTTGATAACCACGAGCAAGTGGTGTTTTGTTCAGATAAAGAATCAGGCCTAAAAGCTATTATCGCGGTTCACAATACCAAGTTAGGTCCAGCGGTTGGTGGTTGCAGAATGTGGGACTACACAACTGATGAAGATGCTGTTACTGATGCACTTCGCTTATCAAAAGGTATGACCTACAAAAATGCTGTGGCACGTTTACCATTTGGTGGCGGTAAGTCAGTGATCATCGGTAATGCTAAAGAAATTAAATCAGAGCAACTTTTCCGTGCATTTGGTCGTCAGTTAGAGCGTTTAAGTGGTAGCTACTATTCAGCTGAAGATGTAAACATCACTTGTGATGATGTGGCTATCATGAATAAAGAAACTAACTATGTATTAGGCCTTGAAGGTAAAAGTGGTAACCCTTCACCGTTCACAGCATATGGTACATTCTTAGGTATTAAAGCGGCGTTACAACATCAACGAGGTCATCAAGATCTTGCTGGTATCAAAGTAGCCGTGCAAGGCTTAGGTGCAGTAGCATATGGCCTTTGTAAACACCTACATGAAGCGGGCGCAACATTATTTGTAACAGATATCAACGAACAAGCTGTTGAGCGTGTTGTAAATGACTTCAATGCAACGGCTGTGGGTATTGATGAAATCTACGACTTAGATGTTGATGTGTATGCACCATGTGCACTTGGCGCAACGGTGAATGACACGACTATCCCGCGTTTAAAAGCAACAATTATTGCAGGTTGTGCGAATAACCAATTAGCAGAGTCTCGTCACGGTGAGATCATCCGCGAAAAAGGTATTTTATACGCACCAGATTACGTAATTAACGCAGGTGGTATCATCAACGTTTATTACGAAACTGCACCAGCAGGTTATAGTGCAGAAGCATCAACGAAGCACGTTGAAGGCATTTTTGATACGCTAACAGAAATCTTTGCTCGCTCTGAAAAAGAGCAAAAGTCGACGCATTTAATTGCCGATGAACTCGCATTAGAAATCATCGAAAACGGCTTATAATTTAGTAAATCGATAAATTTACAGGTAAAAAGGTGCGCAAGTCGCACCTTTTTTGTCTCTGTTATTTATCGCAACAAAATGACGAAGGCTAACTATCTCGGTACACTCGGTTTTTAAATCTCGAGGACGCCTAATGAAAACTCAGCCTTGTGAAATAACCCCAATCAATCTTGATACTTGGCCTCGTAAGCAGCATTTCGCTTTTTTCAAAGAATTTTCTCTGCCATATTTTAATGTATGTGTTTCACTCGATATGGCGGCTCTATATAACAAGTGCAAAGCAGAACCGTATTCGTTCTTTCACAGCTATGTTTACCTAACACTTGAAGCATGTCATGACTATGCACCAATGCGTCAACGTATTATTGATTTGTTGCCCGTACAACTGTCATCTGTAAGAGGCAGTGTGGTAGAGCTTGCAGAAGATGAAACTTTTCGTTTTAGTTATTTTGAAAAACAAGCGTCGATGGAAGATTTTTCAAAACACGCGATTGCTGTGGGTAAAACAAGTAAAGCAAAACCATTTTTCTCTGATGCATTTGCTGCAACAGAAGGGCAGCCTGATCTTATTCATATCTCAGTGCTACCATGGCTTAATTTTACCGGCTTCTCGCATGCGGTGAGTGAAGGGCATGGTCTAGGTATACCCAAGTTTGTGTTTGGCCAATATGACGTACAAACTGGCAAGATGCCGCTTTCAATCGATGTGCATCATGCTTTGATGGATGGCCTGCATGTAGCAAGATTTGTGAAAATACTGCAAGAAAAAATTACGAATTTTTGTAATTGATTCTTGCTAAATGTTATCGAAGTAAGTAAAAATTGCAACTAATGTAGTATTATCTGAAGTTAGGGATGACTTTACTTCGCATAACTACATCACTGAATAGAACGATAATAAATATCAGGGTTTTAGTTTAATGGTGCGGGTAGTTAGTTGTATTTTCCTTTTTTTATGTTTCAGCGCGGTTGCAGAATCTGCACGCCTCTCTTTAAGTGACTATTTTACAGAGACTTGGAGTACTCGCGCCGGCCTTCCTCACAATAGTATCAATGGTGTAGCGCAAACCAAAGATGGTTACATTTGGATAGCAACTTGGGAAGGGCTTGCCCGTTTTAATGGTCGCGAGTTTAAACTCTTTACTCGAACAGAAATACCTGGCTTACCTGATTCTGGCCTACGTAGCCTTATTGCAATGGAAAATGGCGATTTATATATCGTGGGTGCCCGTGGTGGCATTGCGCTTCGCTCACAAGGAGGGTGGCGCGCATTACCAAGCTCATCAGCCATGGTTAATCATGCACTTGTTACTGAACAAGGTGAGCTTTGGTTGGCACTTGAAGGGCAAGGTATTGTATACCGCGCTTCTGAAACTGCCACTGAGCAAAAACTGCTTGATAAGTTAAGTGCCTACCGCCTTTTACAAGACAAAACAGGCGTGATTTGGGCTGCGACCAGTGATGGTCTTTATCAAATAGAGAATAAGCAAGTTAGTAAGATCAATGAAGACTCAGGGCTTCCAAATGCTTCTGTGTTTACCTTGTTACTAACGGAGTCAGGCACTTTAATTGTCGGCACTGAAAAAGGGGCATGGCAAAAGAAAAATAATAAGTTTGTTGCTATTAATCCCGTCCTTAACAACGAATCAATTGCTAGTTTACTCGAAGATGCACAAGGCGATTTGTGGTTTGGCACCATCAATAAAGGGGTATTTAGACTTAGCAGTTTAGGCCTTGAAAACTTAGCGGCAGATGATGGCTTACCCAACAACCGTATTTTATCCTTATTGCTCGATCGGGAAAAAAGTATTTGGGTTGGCACGAATGCCGGGTTATTCCGCCTGCGCGAAGCACCATTTACGAATTGGAGCCAAAGTCGTGGGCTTGCATCTGATTATGTGCGTACCGTGTTATCGCATTCTGATGGCAGCTTATGGGTGGGCAGTAGTAATGGCTTAAATCGTATTGAAAATGGCAAGCTCACAACCCTTACCCAAGCCTATGAAAAAGACCCACTATCCGTTTTAAGTTTAACTGAAGATAAGCAGGGCGGAGTCTGGCTAGGCACTTATACTGCCGGTTTAATGAAAGTGGTTAATGGGCAAATTTACCCAGTAAAAAACCGCAGTAATGGCCTGATCAGTAACGAAGTTCGCGCTGTGTTGTTTGATGCTTTTGATAATCTATGGGTTGGTACCGCTGCAGGCTTAACCAAGATAGACCCTGCAGGGCAAATTCATTCGTTTACCACGGAGGATGGCCTAGCCGGTGATTTCATAATGGCACTTAATGAGGATGACCATGGTAGATTATGGGTTGGCACGGGCGTCGGTGTGTCTATTTTTGACCCAGTTACAGAGCAGTTTAAAACACTTGAGTTTCCAACGCAGTTCAGCACTGAGTATGCATTCGGCTTTTACTTAGATGGCGATAAAATGTGGCTTGCAACCGATAGAGGTCTCGTTCGTTACAATCTCAGTACAGATAAAATGAGCTTATTTGGTCGAGATCAAGGTTTACCTGTCGATAAGCTGTTCCAAGTCATTGAACAAGGTGACTCACTGTGGCTGACCAGTAATCGCGGTGTTATTCAAGTCAATAAAGCTCAGCTAGTAGCACTGCTAGATAATCCTGAAAAAGTTCAGCCAATGAGTGTTTCGATGCAGCTTTATGATGAAGGCGATGGCATGCTTAGCGCGCAAGCTAATGGTGGTTCAAACCCTGCTGCTGTACTTCATTCAGATGGACAAGTATGGGTTGCCACAGCAAAAGGCGTTGCTATTGCGACACCAGAGCGTTTAAAAGAAGCCAGTAAACGCCGACTATCGACGGTTATTGAAAGCTTCGAAGTCGATGGCAAACCCATTACTTTACCCGTTGGAAGTGAGGTGTTGAGCTTACCTGCTGGTGTTTCTCGTGTTTCGTTTAATTACGCTGGGCTTAGTTTTATCATGCCCGGGCGTTTAAACTACCAAACGCAATTAAGTGGTTACAATCAACAATGGGTAGACAGGGGGCGCTTGGCCATTACCGAATACACTAATTTACCACCGGGTAACTATACCTTTAAAGTGCGCGCTGGGTATCCAAATAGTGATTGGCAAGATAATGAACAAGTACTGCGGTTTAAAATAGCCCCTTATTTTTGGCAGAAAACCAGCTTTAAATTATTTATCTTAGTTGCAGTGCTTTTTGCTGCTTATGCCATTTATAAATACCGCTTATATCATTACAAGCGCATTGAAATTGAGTTAACTGAAAAAGTTGAACAGCAAATGCATGATTTGCAAACTCAAGCCGATGCCTTTGCTCATTTAGCGAATCATGACCAATTAACGCAATTACCGAATAGACGTGCCTTTGATATATGGCTGTCTGAAAACTTTAGTCAGTTCCAACGTGATAATAAAACGCTTAGTATTGCGATTATGGATATTGATCACTTCAAACTCATTAATGACAATTTCTCGCACTTAATTGGTGATAAAGTGATTTGTGAAATTGCTCGTTTACTGCGCATGAACTTCCCTGATGAAGGTTATGCGGCGCGTTGGGGCGGTGAAGAATTTACCCTGTTGTTTCCATACAAAAACGCTGAAGAGGCCGCAAGATTATGTGAAATTATCCGTTTAGAGATAGCGGGTTACGATTTCTCAGAATTAGCAGATAGCCTTTCTGTAACGGTAAGTTTTGGTGTGGCAGATAACGCGCAAGTTGCAGACTACGACCGCTTGCTATCACACGCCGACAACGCTTTATACAATGCGAAGAATAACGGCCGGAACCAAATTTTTATTTATAATCAAGGCTGTATTACGCTCGATTAATCAGCTTTAAAAATAAAAATGTGTGTAAACAATTGATCTTTTTTTGTTTGCACACATTAAAGTATCAAGATTGTTTTTTAGGCGATAGTAATGCTTAACCTGGTTTTGATACTTTTTTTAATAATTTTTGTTGTGTGTTACTGGCGCTGGGACGATATCCGTAATCACTTTTGGCAGAAAAAATACCTAAATAACTCCCTCAATGTTCAGCAAAAAGATCTGCTGTTAAAATATATGCCCATCTACCGAAAGATGACGGATGCCGATCGTGAAAAGCTGGAGCGTCATATCGTTTGGTTTTTAAATGAAAAACGCTTTATCGGTTGTGATGGCCTTAAGCTTAATGATGCAATGAAGCTGATTGTGGCAGCCGATGCCTGTGTTTTAGTGCTTAATAAACCATGGCCACTGTATCGTAATGTAAAAGAGATCCTGTTATATCCAAGCGCGTATTATGCCCCGCAAACTTCCCGCGATAATGCCGGACTTGTTAGTTATCACAATACGGTGCGTCAAGGTGAATCATGGCCAGGCGGAACACTGGTATTGAGTTGGCATGATGTCCTTGAGGGGAACCGTTTACCAAGCGATGGCCATAATTTAGTGTTTCATGAATTTGCCCATCAGCTCGACCAAGAAACCGGCAAAACCACGGGTACACCACTGCTTGCGAGTAATGAAGATTATCAAAAGTGGGCAAAAGTATTTAGCCGCGCCTTTAATCAACTGAAAACCCATTTAGCTTATGGCATGCCTCATGTTATCCATAGTTATGGCGCGACCAACGAGGCAGAGTTTTTTGCAGTTATTACCGAAACTTTCTTAGAAAAACCCGCTGAACTCAGGCAATTTGACCCAGAAATTTATCATTTACTGGTTGGCTTTTATCAGTTTGATCCGATTGCGTGGCATTAGTCGACTATTTACGTCTGTTTAACACGAATCACTGGAATCTTGCTATGCTATTTGGTGCAATCTTAAAAGTGTGCATATAAGCAAAACAATAAAAAGTGAGATTTCAATGAAGAAAATGCTTCATACAGCGCTCGCTGTATCTATTTCACTTGCTCTAACTGGGCAAGTGGCGGCAGCTGAGCAATCAAATGACGACAAATGGCAGGTGGACGCACCTAAAGGCCAATTCCTAGACGCTAAAATTAGTGTTGAGCAGGGCACGTGGATGAACGTAGATATTAGCCCTGATGGTAAAACAGTGGTGTTTGACCTACTCGGCGATATTTATACCATGCCAATGTCAGGTGGCACAGCAACGCAATTAACCAGTGATATTGCATGGCAAATGCAACCACGCTTTAGCCCTGATGGTAAGCACATTGCGTTTACTTCAGACCAAGGTGGTGGCGATAACATTTGGGTTATGGATTTAAATGGTGAAAACCAAAAAGCCGTAACGAACGAAACATTTCGTTTGTTAAACAGCCCAGCTTGGAGCCCAGATGGTGACTACTTAGTTGCGCGTAAGCACTTTACTGCAAGCCGCTCTCTAGGGGCTGGTGAAGTATGGCTTTACCACAAAGCGGGTGGTAAAGGTGTGCAGCTAACCGCACGTGAGAACGACCAAAAAGACTTAGGCGAGCCGATGTTCTCACCGGATGGTCGTTATGTTTATTTCTCGCATGATGCAACGCCGGGTAAAACATTCCATTACTCTAAAGATTCTGTAGCGGGTATTTATAAAATTAAACGCTATGACCGTGAAACTGGCGAGATTGAAACAATTATTGATGGCATGGGTGGGGCTATTCGACCAACACCTTCACCAGATGGTAAAAAGCTTGCGTATATTAAGCGCGATGATTTCCAAACAAGCTTGTACTTATATGATCTTCACACCGGTGAGCATACTAAGCTGTATGGCGAGCTTGAGCGTGATATGCAAGAGACATGGGCAATTCATGGCGTATACCCAACAATTGCTTGGACACCAGATAACGAACAACTGGTCTTTTGGGCGGGTGGGTCAATTCATAAGCTAGATGTGGATGATAAGTCTGTCTCGACTATTCCGTTTAAAGTGGAGACCAATAAGCAAATTCAAAAAGCCGTGCGTTTTACACAAAACATCGATAGCGATAATTTTGATGTGAAAATGCTGCGTAATGTACAAATTTCACCGGATGGTGAAACGGCTATATTTGAAGCGCTAGGCCATATTTATAAACGTGATTTAGAGTCTGGCAAAGTAAAGCGCCTGACTAAGCAAGACGACCACTTTGAATTATTCCCGCAGTTCTCTCGTGATGGTAAGAAGATTGTTTACACCACATGGGATGATAACGAACAGGGCTCAGTACGTGTAGTATCTGCGCGCAGTGGCCGTGGCGATACCATTACTAAAGAGCCGGGTAAATATGTAGAGCCAACTTTCAGCCCAGATGGCAAAACGGTTGTTTACCGTAAAGCATCTGGCGGCAGTATCCTTAACCCAACATGGTCATTAGAGCCAGGTATTTACTCAGTAAGTGCTAAAGGCGGTAAAGCGACGCTAATCACTAAATCAGGCTATCAGCCGCAATTTGGTGCAGCGAATGACCGTATTTATGTGATGAGCCCTTGGCCGAAACCAACATTAAGTGTTGTTGAGCTTGAATCAAAGCAAGTTCGTAAACTTTACGAATCAGAACATGCTACAGAGTTTAGAGTATCACCAGATGGCCAATACTTAGCGTTTGCAGAGCGTTTTAAAGTATTTGTTACGCCATTTGTTGAGCGTGGCAAAACCATTAATATTGGCCCTAAAGATAGTCAATTCCCAATTGAGCAGCTTTCTGTTCGCGCGGGTGAAAACATCAGTTGGAGTGGCACAAGCGATAAACTTTATTGGAGCTTAGGCCCAGAGTTATATCATGCAAGCCTAGCGGGTTTATTTGATATTAACCAAAATGCAGAGACTGACTTTAAAGTTAAAAGCGGTGACAACATCGGTTTTACAAAAACCATGGCGGAGCCTAAATCAATCTTTGCGTTAACTGGTGCGCGTATTATCACCATGAACGGTGAGCAGGTCATTGAAAACGGCGTTATTGTTACTGATGGTAAGCATATTAAAGCGGTTGGCAGTAAAGACAGCGTTGCTATTCCTAAAGGCGCAGAAGTAATAGATGTAACTGGCAAGACGATTATGCCGGGTATTGTTGATGCGCATGCGCATGGCTCGCAAGGCAGCGATGAGATCATTCCACAGCAAAACTGGAAGAACTTAGCGGGCTTAGCGTTAGGCGTGACAACGATTCATGATCCATCAAACGATACCACTGAGATTTTTGCTGCAAGCGAAATGCAAAAAGCAGGCATGATTGTCGGCCCTCGTATTTTCTCTACAGGTACCATCTTATATGGTGCGAATATGCCAGGTTATACATCGCATATTGACTCGTTAGAAGATGCTAAATTCCATCTTGAGCGTTTAAAGAAAGTAGGTGCGTTTAGTGTTAAATCATATAACCAACCTCGTCGTGAACAGCGCCAACAAGTTATTGAAGCAGGTCGTGAACTTGAAATGATGGTTGTGCCAGAAGGCGGTTCATTACTGCAGCATAACTTAACTATGGTAGTTGATGGTCATACGGGTATTGAACACTCAATTCCTGTTGCCAATATTTACGATGATATTCGCCAGCTTTGGTCTCAAAGCGATGTGGGTTATACGCCGACACTGGGTGTAGCTTACGGTGGTATTTGGGGTGAAAATTATTGGTACGACAAGACAGATGTGTGGAATCACCCACGCTTAAGTAAATTTGTACCAAAGAATCAGCTTTTGCCTCGCTCAATGCGTCGTGTTAAGGCGCCCGATCATCACTATAACCACTTTAACAATGCCCGTGTTGCTAAAGAGCTGCAAGACTTAGGTGTTTTAGTAAACCTTGGTGCTCACGGTCAACGTGAAGGTTTAGCGGCACATTGGGAAATTTGGATGTTTGCGCAAGGTGGTATGACACCACTTGAAGCAATTCGTGCAGCAACCTTAGATCCTGCAAAATACATTGGCCTTGATACCAACATCGGTTCTCTTGAGCCGGGTAAACTTGCCGATTTAATTGTTATTGACGGTAACCCGCTAACTAACATTCGTGATACAGATAAAATCGATTACACTATGATCAATGGTCGTTTATTTGATGCTGCAACCATGAACGAAGTGGGTGAGAAAAAACGCGAAAAGCTATATTTTGAAAAAATCTAACATAGCAAAAATCTAAACTGAAAGCGGCCATTGTGCCGCTTTTTTATTGTTTATTTATTGCTTTAAATAAGGAAACTGTTTAATTCCTACTAGTTTTGCTTGGCAGATCATGCCCTCTACCAGCGTCATTAAATAGTGGCTGTGTGAGTCGAGCTGCGAGCTTTCCATGTTTTCACACGCTGATAGACGCTGTTTAATTAACTGCTGTACTGCCATTTTATGCTCTTTGCAGGCTTGATTTATCGGGCTTGCAGGATCAGCAAACTCAGCGGCAGTGTTAATAAATAAACAGCCATTAAAATCACCTAACTCAGTCACTTCAGAGTTAAACCAAGCTTCATGGCAGCTGATCAAAGCGACTTTAAACTCTTCAACAGTGGTTAGCTTGCTGGTGGCTTGCGTTAACCAATTTAAAAATCGGGTATGGCGCTCACTAAGGCACGCGAGTAACAATTCATCTTTACTTGTGAAATGGTGGTACATGGTTTTTTTGGCGACACCCGCCGCACTAATAATTTCGTTTATCCCCACACTATGAATGCCTTTTTGATAAAAAAGTGACAGGGCGGTCAAAATAATATGTGTTCGTTTATCCATAACATGGCCTCATTGGGTGACTAATGACAGCTTGACAGAAGTAGACCGACTTGTCTACTATTTGCCAGGTAGACAAGTCGGTCTACCTATTGGAGGTTTTATGGAGAATAAAGTAAGCAAGGCGGCCATTGCGGGTATATTTGCTTGTATGGCAATTTTTGTGTTGGCCTATTTACAGCAATTAGGAAGTTTTGGTGTGTGGTTGATGGCCCCATTTGGAGCAACTGCGGTGTTGGTATTTGGTGTGCCACATAGTCCGCTTGCGAAAGCGAAGAATGTTATCGGTGGGCACTTTTTAACTGCACTAATCGGTGTCGTATTTGTAAATTATGTCGGAGTAGGGCCTGTTGAAATTGCTATAGCCACAGGGTTGGCAATTAGCCTAATGATGTTGACGGACACAGTACATCCTGCTGCAGGCGCAAACCCAATTTTGATAATGCAATCTATGCAAAGCTGGGATTTTTTAGTGATGCCTGTATTGATTGGAACCGTATTTATTGTGTTGTTTGGCCAATTTAGTCAATGGATTATAACTAGCCAAATGATCAGCCATAAAAAAACCGCTAACGAGTAGCGGTTTTTAAAATTGCTAAGTGTAATTTGATTACACAACACCACGCGGTAAACGACAATCGTGGTCTTTTTCAGCTAGGTTAACAATCCAAAGCTCTTCAGCTTTGTAACCGTCATCGTTTGCTGTAACAACAGTGAACGATGCTTTCTTAGCTGTTTTAGCCGGTGCAGCGGTTTTAGTTTTGGTTTTTTTCGCTGGTGCTTTAGGTGCTTCTTCTGCTTTAGGCTCAGCTGTTTTACCAGAAGTGAGCTCTTCAGTCAGTGCTGCAACATCAGCAAGGCGCATATTTTTGCCACCGTCGATGCTATACCAACCAGGTTTTGTTGTGATTTCAGGTTTCTTACCATTCGCTGCTTCGTATGCTGCTTCGAAGGCATTTAACACTTCTGTTTTGTCTAGTTTGCTCATCAGAGACCCTATACGTTGTAAACACAGATTAAGAATATATATTTATACCTATTTTCAGCTTACTTTTCAATTTTTTGCGATTTTCCTTCCATTTTTCACTCATAAACGCCAAAATTTGCACAAAATAGAGGGTTGAAGGACGATTTTTATATGCAACGCAAACAATTTACTCAATTATTAAACGACATTCTTAAACCTGATTCTATCGCTGACTTTTGCCCAAATGGCTTACAAGTTGAAGGTGCGAGCGAAGTAAAAAAGATAGTGACGGGTGTCACAGCTAGTCAAGCATTGATTGATGCCGCTATTGCAGAAAATGCAGATACTATTTTGGTACATCACGGCTATTTCTGGAAAGGGGAATCTCAGCCAATCACGGGCATGAAAAAGCGCCGTATTGCAGCGCTTTTAAATAATGATATTAACTTATATGGCTATCACTTACCGCTAGATATACACCCTGAAATTGGTAATAACGCGCAACTGGCTAAGTTACTTGATATTGAGTTCACAGGTGGGCTTGAATCTGGTCCAAATAGTGTGCCGGTGAAAGGGCGTTTAAAAACACCTTTAAGTGGTGAAGAGTTTACCGCTAAAATAACCCAAGTACTTAACCGTGCACCATTAGCTAGTTTGGTAAGAAAAGAGAAAATTGAAACCATCGCTTGGTGCACAGGTGGCGGACAAGGGTATATTGATTTAGCAGCTGCCCAAGGGATTGATGCTTATCTTACAGGTGAGGCTTCTGAGCAAACGATTCATAGTTCACGCGAGCAAGGTATCGACTTTTTTGCAGCTGGTCACCATGCTACTGAGCGTTATGGCATTAAAGCCTTAGGCGAGCTTTTAGCTGAGCAGCATGGTTTTGATGTGACGTTTATCGATATCGACAATCCAGTCTGATTGTTCTACAGCGCTTCTGGATCAATCCAGCGGCGCACACTCACCCAAGCACTGCCAATTTTCTCATGCGCGACTCTGGTCACTGCAACAAGTACTGCAATGTTAGGTATAAACTGCTTATACGTTGGATACTGACTAAAATCTTGAAAGTCGGTTGCCGCTGGTATCACATCAATGCCTTGTGCATTAAATAAGTCTTTCGCACGTGGCATGTGGCTCGCTGAGGTGACAAGCGCTGTTTTTTTATCGACTAAATAAATGGCAAGTCGTTTCGCTTCTTCTGCGGTATCCATAGCGAGAGGGTTTTGTTTAACTCTCGTCGCAGAAATACCCAACGCTTTTGCTGTTTCAAACATGAGCTGACTATTGGTGGTATTAGCAAAACCGCCTCCTGATACATAGAGGGTGGCATTTGGGTAGTGATAGGCAAGCTTAACACCTTCAAGTAATCGAGCAAGCGCACAATCGCCTAGCTGGTGGTTTGCTTGAAGGCGCGAGTTGGGCATTATAGAGCAGCCAAGTACCACAATATTATCGAGTTTAGGGTGTTTTGCTTGGTTAAATTGCCATGCAGGGTTATTGCTTGCAGCTATCAGTGACTGACCAACAAATGGCGTGCTTATCAGCATTAAAGTTAAAATGCTAACAAAGCCAAAATAGAGTGCTTTGCGTTTATGTGCAATGGCTAAAAATACCATCACTAAAGTAAGCAGCCCGAGCAACGGCAGGGGCATTAATAAAGAGCCAATGATCTTTTTAATTTCAAACATGTATACCCAAGCCTCCTCAAGGTACAGAATTCAGCGTTTCACAGGTGCCTTAATATCAAGGCGTTACTTTGCAAAAATGGCAGCCCCTTTTAAGAAGTAACAACGATGAGAGTAAGCACCTGTGAAGCGCCCAAAGGGTTGGTTTAAAAGCGAATTATACTGCGTTATTGATTTTAACCATAGAACCACTATTGTTTGCAATCAATGCCTTGCCTAAATCGCTTTTAATTCCAACTGAAACTCGCACCTTGAGGTGGTTTGGGTATTAACATTATTAGTAATTTATGCAGCTATGTTAGTTATTTTGCCTTGTTTTAGCGACCGTTATTTTGCTTACACGTATTTAAAAAGTGGCGATAAACTGGGTTATCTTTCATATTCTTTTTCATCGCTAAATACATAGGGCGAGTAAGGCCTAGTGCACCTAACGGAATAGACTTAATGAGTCCTTGGCTTTCATAAGGAGTGACTAGCCAGTCTGGTAATGCTGCAACCCCCATACCTGCACTCACTAATTGAAATATCAATAAGCCTTGGTCAACCGTTTTAAGCGTGCCATCAAAGCGTGCATTTTGAATAAAATGTTTAAAGATGTCTTGGCGCTCACGGGGAATAGGGTACGAAATAATTGTTTCGTTTTTTAAATCAAGGGCGGTGACATAGGCTTTTTTTGCTAGCTCATGATCCGGTGCAACGATTAGTTTTAATTTAAAATCAAACAGGTGAGCATACTCAAGTTGATCGGGTTCACGAATATCAGAAGTCAGCACTAGATCTAATTCATCATTAATTAAATCTGGAATGGCGTCGTAACTAAAGCCGCGCTCGTAATCAATTTTAATATCAGGCCAAAAATTATTAAATTCTTTGATGGTTGGGAGCAACCAATGAAAGCAGGCATGACACTCAACGCTTAAACGTAAATTTGAGATTGGCTGGTTAAGGCTTTCTTTTAACCGACATTTTGTTGCCTCAACACGAGGTAATACTTCATTAGCAAGCTCCAGAAGTAGCATACCTTGCGGAGTAAAACGCACAGGCTGTGTTTTACGTTCGAACAGCTGGCAATCTAACTTATTCTCGAGATCTTTAATTTGATGCGATAAAGCCGATTGAGTTAAAAACAACTCACGGGCGGTATTGACCAAAGAGCCTGTTTCTTTAAGGGTCGCTATGGTTTTTAGGTGCTTTATATCAATCATCTTTAAAAAATCTCATGGAAAATGTGAGTCTAACTCAGATTACGAACATACTACGCCTTAGAATTTATTTTTTCAACGTCTAGACGTCTAAAATATGTGGTTATTTTAACTGCTTTTTTACAATACGCCTTTTTATAAATAATTGACAGCGTTGTCATAAGGTTTTTTGTAGTTTAACTATGAAATTCCATGAATTTACCTCAAGTTGAAATTTGCAGTTTAAATCGTGATACAGCTTGCGATTAGTAATTTGATATTTAATTAAAATTACTGAGAGTAGGGTTTAGTTGTTTGCTAAGATATTATTTTTTAGGTGTTATTATCTTCTATTAGGTGTAACGTGATTTTTAAAGGAATGCTTGTGATACGTACCGTAATTTTACTCTGTGCATGCTGGGTTTTGCCTGTTTGCGCTGGCACTATTTACAGCCAGTTTCCTACAGAGATTGACCCGCATGGTCACTACGTTTTTTATTCACATGGTTTTATCGTTGAAGGGACAAACCCTAAGCCTGTTCACAAAACCTTTGGGGTTTATGATTTTGTGGCTGTAAAAGAAGCACTGGCAGATGAAAGCTATCATTTAATTGCCTATCACAGGCCAAAAGGTACTGAGCCATTTACGTTTGCGAAAAAACTCGCTGCAGATGTTGAAGCATTGATCAGTGTCGGTGTTGCTGAGTCGAACATTAGTTTGGTTGGTTTTTCACGGGGCGGGGCATTGTCGATCCTGGCGGCTAATGAACTTAAACGTACACATATTAACTTAATTATATTGGCAGGTTGTGCAGGCCTTATAAAAAATCACACATCAGTTAAGGCTTATGGCAAAGTGTATTCTATCTTTGAGCGCTCAGATCAGGTTGGCTCTTGCCAATTTTTAATTGATAGAAGTGACGTAACCAAGTTCGAAGAAATAAGCATTAATACAGGGCTCTCCCATGGCGCATTTTATAAACCAAAAGATGAGTGGCTGTTACCAATTAAGAAGTGGCTAAAGGATTAACTATGCCTTATTTACTGTTAGTTATTGTGATCAGTTTTTTGAGTGTGAGCTCTGTAAGCAATGCTGAGCCGTTTACTTTGCCACGTACTAATACTGTGTTACTTAAAGATAAACATACCAAAAACGAATACCCCATTACGATTAAATTGCCACGCAGCTACCAAAAGCAGAACCAGAAGCGCCACCCAGTTGTTTACCTGTTAGATGCAAACTACAGTTTGCCAATTGCCTCTGGTGCTAGTCGCTTTATGATGAATTCGGTGGCTATAGAGGAGGTAATTATCGTTGCAGTTGGATATCAAAAAGGTGTATCTGGGCTCAATAGCCGTATTTATGACTATACGCCATTTGAAGATAAAAATTGGCAGCGTAAAACAGGCGGAGCAAGTCAGTATCTAAACTACCTAAAACATACTGTATTGCCTCATATTGAGGCTCACTACAGAACAACCCAAAAAAGTACGTTAGTCGGTAACTCACTTGGCGGTTTATTTGCGGCTTATACCTTATTCACTGAGCCTTCGCTTTTTTCAAATTATATTATCGGCAGTCCTTCAGTGTGGTTTAAAGAAAACTCAATATTAGCTATGGCTGTAAAACCAGCTGCCAACACAACAAAAGTTTACATCGCAGTGGGTGAACTTGAAGAAAGCGAAGGTGAAAAAATGGTGTCGGGCGCAAGGCAATTAGCAGCTAAAATTAATAAACAAAGCGGCGCGCTGGTTATAACAAATTTATTTGTTATTCCTCAGGCACGCCATGCAACCGCATTCCCAACAACGATTACCCAAGCCTTAGACTGGATTTACCAGGTTAATGGTAACTAAAGAGCGTGACACTTTTTATATTTTTTGCCGCTCCCACAAGGGCACTCGTCGTTACGGCCTATTTTAATATCTGCAACTGGCGTTATATCACCGTCTAGGTAACGCCATAGGCCATCTTCTTTAATAAAACGCGACTTCTCGTGTAACTCACAATACAAGTTTTGATAAAAGTAATTAGCTTTAAATTCTACAAAACCTTCTTGCTCGTTATGTTCAGTATCTAAAACACTTAGCTTGGTAAAACGGCAGCTATTAGCAAAATCTTTAATTTCGCGAACAGGGTTAGCGGCTTGCTGGCTTTGTGCATAGGTACTAAATACATATTTTGCATCTTTTAGTGCGTAAGCACTAAAACGAGAACGCATAAGTTGCTCTGGCGTATCAGCTTGGCTTGCACCTGTATGAAAAGGCTGGCAGCAAAGCTCGTAAGTCGATTCGCTGCCACAAGGACAAAGGGAGTGTGTGAGTGATGTCATAACAACTTACCTAAAACTATAAATTGTTATTTTAACAAGCCTATTGTGGCTGCGGTACTAAATTGTTTAATTGAGCGCTTTTTGTAAAACAATAAAATTTAGCAGATGCCTGCTCAAGGTTTAAGTTCATCGAATCAAGTTGATGATTGTTTACAATATCTGTCCATGTGATCACAGCAGCAAAATTACCGTTATGTAATGCTGAACTAAGAACATACTCAAGATTAACTAAATGTTTTTGTCTGATCACAAGAAGTTTGCTGGTATCAATCGAACATGAATCTAGTAAGGCTTTACTAGGAACATGATCAGGAGCAATTAATAGTGTCCATGCATTTTGGCTATTGTAATGATGCAATACTTTTAACAGCTCAAAAGTTGCTGAAATTTCGTCTTCAATTTGAATTAAATTAACAGACGCTTTGTCGTTATCTTGTTGGTAGCTTTTAACTGTTCTTAAGGTAATTGGCTGTAACATAACTTTCACTCACTGGTTGTTTATACAGTATGTGTATACAGTAGTTTATACAGTGTTTTTGCGCAAGTACTTTTTTGCTATTTTTTAACCAATGATTCAGTTTAATTTTAGTCAAAATAATTTAATTGTTATTAAACAGTGCTTTACGGTTTTATTTTGATGATTGGAAAAGGTGAAAAATTTACCAGTAAAGATATACAGTATTTTATACAGTACTGTGTAAACTGTAAAATTTTGAATCTATACAGGTGTTTTGCATAAAAAAAGCCGGCATCATACCGGCTCTTTATCTTTGCAATTTTGCTATTTATCTAAGTAGGTATTTAAAAACTCAAGGTATGCATTTGAGGCTTTTATGCGGTTTTCTTTTTTAGTAAAACCATGGCCTTCATCATCAAATAATACATATTCGACAGGCACACCATTTGCCTTTACAGCGGCAACAAGTTCATCGCTTTCAACTTGTAAAACTCGAGGGTCGTTAGCACCTTGGATCACCATTAATGGCTTGGTGATGTTTTTAGCATGAAATAGTGGCGAAATGGCACGGTGACGTTCACCGTCTGTCGCTGGGTCGCCCATTTCATCATACAGCGCCTTTTTAAAGCTTTCCCACCATGGTGGAATCGAGTTTAAGGTTCTAACCCAGTTTGTTACACCAAATATATTAATGCCTACTTTGAACTCTTCAGGTTCAAAGGCAAGAGCTGCGGCGGTCATAAAGCCACCATAGCTGCCCCCCATGATGCCAATTTTATCAGCATCAACCCAATCTAGGCTTTGCAGGTGTTTTTTACCGTAAACAATATCTTGTAAATCGTCAGTGCCATGCTTTTTATCATCTAAATGGAAGAAGGTTTTACCATAGCCTGAGCTGCCACGGTTATTAACTGCAAAAATGGCATAACCATGATTGACTAAATGCTGCTGCATTGCACTATAGCCTGTACGACTTTGGCCGCCAGGACCGCCGTGCACCCAAACTAAAGCTGGTACTTTGTTGTTGCTGTTAGCTTGCTTAGGCTTATATAAAACCCCGGGGATTTCTAAACCATCAAAGCTTTTAAAGCGCACAATTGTGCTTTCAACCAAGTCATTTTGATTAATTGCATCACTTAATGTGTTGGTTAACTGTTTAGCTTTTGATTCTCCGAGTTGCCAAACAAATAGGTTACTTGGTGAGGTATCTGAATTTAAATAAAACGCCATGGTCTTTTCATCAGCTGAAAAGTTCACACCACGTAAGTTACCAGCTGGCAGCGATGGCATGGCAATACCTTTACCTGTGGTGGTATCAATTATCGACACTTTAGTGCTTGCGTCAGCATTAACACCGCTTACTTGATAACGACCAGATTTAGAGAAGTAGATAAAACTCACATCCCACTCATCTTTGAGGGCAGGGCTGTGCTCGCCGGTCGTTAAGTCATAGCGCCACACCTCTGCAAACTCACCTTTGGCGTCGGTTGAGTAATATAATGATTTACTGTCTCTTGAGAAGGTTTCTGGGCCATATTTAGCGTCGTCGTCATGACGGGTAATGAGCTCTGGTTTCAGTGTTTTTTTACGCGTATCGAGAATAAATACATCGCTGTCTTTGTTCGAATTGTTTTTCGATAAAGCAATAAAGCGGCCGTCAGGGCTGATCGCACCGACATCTAGCCCCATGGTATTTTGATAAACAGGCGTTACTTCATAGCTATTAGCATCAACACGATATAGGTCCATAAACTTAGCATCACGCTGATTGCTGGTTATAAAAAAGTGTTTACCGTCTTCTGTGAAGCCTGCAAATCCTGCACGGGTTTCTTCACCTGGCGTAAGATCTTTAACTGTGCCGTCTGTTTCGCGAACATAGATGTGATAACGCTCATTACCGCCAGAGTCTTTAGTAAATAGTACGCGCTCATCTTTAGGGAAATAAGCCACAGCATACGTACTGTCTTCAAAATCTGTTAAGCGGGTTTTTTTGGCGGTTTTTATATCTACTTCGTATAGGCTATAAATACCGCTTTCGTCACTGCTAACGAGTATTTTGTCGCCTTTTGGTGAAAAGCTGCTGCCCATGATTGAGGTTGTATCAAAAAAGGTTTCAGCGTCATACTGTTTAACAGTTTGGCTTTGTTGCACGCTTTCGGTGCTGCTAGTTGATGGGGTTGATTGTGAACATCCTGCAAGTGCAAGGCTAAGTGCGCATGCAACAGCTGCTAGTTGAAAACTCGGTTTCATTGTAATTATTCCTTGTTAATTTTTCGTTTTAAAGTGTTGCCTGTTCATAATCTAAACGCAAGTTTTACCCGTTCGATATTTGTTACAAATCATGTAACTAATAAGAGATATGAGTGTGTTACTATTTTTTCACTATTAAAGGAATAAACATGATTGAAATTAACAACCTCAATAAGCGCTTTGCTTCAGCCCACGTTTTTGAAAACTATAATAAGCAATTTCAAGGTAAACGAGTTTGTTTACAGGCAGCCAATGGCAGAGGAAAAACAACATTATTGATGATGCTAGCTGGCCTTGAAAAGCCGCAATCAGGGCAGGTTTTATATAATAATCAAGCATTAAAATCGCCGCAAAACATTGTTTCAATTGCTAGCGACCGTATTGCTCTGCCAGATTTTTTAACTGCGCGACAAGTTATTGAACTTAGTTGCAAGGCGTTAAAGAAAGATATGCCTGAGCAACTCATTACTGGATTTAACTTTAAAGAGCACCTCAATACTCGCTTTAGTGCTTTGTCGAGTGGCAATCAAAAGAAGTGTCAGCTTATAACTGCTTTTTTAAAGCAAGCTCCATTTTTGCTATTAGATGAACCGAGTGCTGCACTTGATCAAACAAGTATAAAATTTTTGCTGACCTTACTTGATGACTACCTTGATAATAAACCTAATGGGCAAATTATC
Source organism: Pseudoalteromonas simplex (assembly GCF_015278155.1). NCBI lineage: Bacteria > Pseudomonadati > Pseudomonadota > Gammaproteobacteria > Alteromonadales > Pseudoalteromonadaceae > Pseudoalteromonas > Pseudoalteromonas simplex. The sequence goes on along the minus strand of NZ_JADILN010000002.1, from coordinate 509,506 downwards.
ATTACAAGCCACGAACCAGAGGTGTTTATACAGCACGGTTTTGAGTGCACATCACTATGATAAATTCCTTTGCAAGTTACTTCTCATTCCTTTCTTTTCGATACTTAGCATATACGACCACCCTCAAGAGCATGCTGTCTCAGTTAAAGAATTTTAGCTTGTTGTTTGCACTGGTACTGGGCCCAGCTTTTCTTGGTATGGTTTTATTGTTGTTTTTAGGACTTGGTAAAATAGTCGATAGCCATGCAGCACCTGGTTACGGTGCAAAATTAGCAGTGATTTATCTTTTACTTGAATCAGTAATGTTATGGGCCATGGCACCAGCCATTAAAAATGAGCAAAATAGGGCATTTCAGCGAAGTCTATATAAATCCTCTTGGCGAGTATGTGTTGACTGCAAGTTACTACTGTTAAGTAATGCTTGGCTTATTGCCAGTTTACTAATAGCAGTCGACCTATCGTTAAAGCAATGGCTACAAGTGCCTCATTTTATACTGTTTATGCTGTTGCAGTGGCTATGTGGAGTATTTGTTCTTTATAGGCCACGTGCACTTTTTTATAGTTTATTACTCAGTTCTATCTTGGTATTACTGCCTGCTAGTTTAACTTCACTGCAATACTATCTAAGTTTTATTGCAATTTTCGGCTGTTCGATTTTACTCCCACCTGTAAGAATAAGTCATAAGTTAAAAGTACACTCGCTTGCTTTGTTTTGGCTTAGTTACTTTATACAGCATAGCTGGAGCTTAATATGGCGTGGTTCAGTCTTGCTAGCATGCTTGCTCGCTTTATTACAGCTAATTGCAGTGCGTAATGACTTTAGCGACTTGGTACTGGCTTTGGCTTTTTCAGTATGCGTGTTGCTAACAAGCTCGCTGCAGTTCGATTGCTTGGCTGTTTTTAAAAAATATCGGCTGTTCTTTCAAAGCAATAACCAAGATAAGCCGTTTTATCTAAGCCAGTTTTTACCGAGCTTTATATTTTTTTCTGTGGCTTTCATTGTCGTTATAAGCATGCTTGGCACTAACTTGATTTACATCCCTATTGGGGCAGTGTGGTGTGTATTGCAGCAATATTTAGCGCAAAAAAAACCAGCGCAATTTGCGCTGGTTTGGTTTTTCATAACAATTGGAATTGTTTTGCTAGCTTAAGCGGCGTCTGCTTTTTTATCGCTCTCGCCGCGGGCAACATTACCTGCAACTAAGTCTGCTGGGTCAAAGTCGTCAACGTTAATAACGTCAAGACGGGCTTTTTCAACAGCAGCTAGTTTGTCGGCTTCAGCTTGGCTTAAAATGCCTGCTTCTAGGCCCATTTGCGCTACTTTATCAAGCTGGAAGAAAGGCAGTTTTACGCCTTTTTCACGGCATACCTTGTCAAACAGAGGCTCAACTTCAAGGATGTCTTTAAGCGTTTGCTCTTGACGACCAACAAGGTTAAGTGGCTCGTTTTTAAGATAAATGTAGTTAGCTAAACGGTTACGAGTTTCGCTTGGTACTTGTAATAAGTGAGCAAGTTTGTGCTCAAGCTTATCAGTAGGCTTACGTACTGGACGACCGAATGGGAATAACATGATTTTTAGCATCGCACGTAGTGGTGCAGATGGCATGTTATTGATTAAGTCAGCGAGTGCACGTTGGCAGTGGTAAAGGTGATCTTGGCAGCTCCATTGAACAAGCGCAAAATCTTCTTTTTTACGGCCTTCGTCGTTGTAACGTTTAAGTGTTGCAGATACAAGGTATAAGTAGCTTAGTAAGTCACCTAAACGTGCAGAGATACGCTCTTTACGTTTTAATGAACCACCAAATACTGCCATGCTGATATCTGACATTAATGCTAATGATGCACTGAAACGTGACGCAACACGATAAAACTCGGCTGTTTCGTCTTTGTATGGTGTACTTGTGAAGCGAGCATTTGTTAATGCTAACCACTTAGTACGAACAAGGTTCGAAATAGTAAAGCCAACGTGACCCATTAATGCTTTATCGAATACAGCAAGCGCTTCTTCGCGGTCTTCAATTGCACAAGCACCTAGCTCAGTTAACACGAATGGATGACAACGAATTGCACCTTGACCATAAATGATCATGTTACGTGTTAAGATATTTGCACCTTCAACGGTAATTGCAATTGGCGCACCTTGGTAACCGCGACCTAAGTAGTTGTTTGGACCAAGCATGATGCCTTTACCACCATGAACATCCATGCCGTGAATAGTCGCTTCACGCATTTGCTCAGTTAAGTGGTATTTGATAATCGCAGATACAACCGATGGTTTTTCACCAAGGTCAACAGCCCCTGTAGACATGCTCACTGCAGCATCAGAGCTATATGCGTAACCTGCAAGTTTTGCCATTGATTCTTCAACACCTTCCATTTGACCAATTGGTAAACGGAATTGACGGCGAATACGGCTGTAAGAGCCTGTTGCAAGCGCAATTGTTTTAATGCCACCTGTTGAGTTAGACGGCAATGTAATTGCACGACCAACAGATAAACATTCAACAAGCATACGCCAGCCTTGACCAGCCATTTTCGGGCCACCAATGATGTAATCAAGTGGTACGAAGATGTCTTTACCGCGAGTAGGACCATTTTGGAATGGTACGTTTAGCGGGAAGTGACGACGGCCAATTTCGACCCCTGGAGTATCTGTAGGGATCAGCGCACAGGTAATACCAGGTTCTTTGTCATCACCTAGTAAACCGTCTGGATCTTGTAGTTTAAATGCAAGACCAAGTACAGTCGCAACAGGAGCAAGAGTAATGTAACGCTTGTTCCATGTCAGGCTAATACCAACAACTTCTTCGCCGTTCCATTGACCTTTACAAACAACACCGTAATCAGGAATTGCACTTGCGTCAGAACCGGCTTCTGGTGATGTTAAAGCAAAACATGGGATCTCTTGACCACTTGCTAAGCGTGGTAAGTAATGATCTTTTTGCTCTTTTGTACCATAGTGCTGAAGTAACTCGCCCGGCCCTAATGAGTTAGGTACACCTACAATAGAAGAAAGTAGCGTCGATTTACTGGTTAGCTTTTGCAGAACACATGATTGTGCATAAGCAGAAAACTCTAAACCGCCGAATTCTTTTTTGATGATCATGGCAAAGAATTTATTATCTTTTAGATATTGCCAAACATCTTGCGGTAAATCAGTTAGTTCGTGAGTGGCGTGCCAGTCATCTAGCATGCTACACACTTCTTCAACTGGACCATCAATAAACGCTTGCTCTTCGATAGTCAGTTTAGGTGCTGGGTATTGGTGTAATTTGTTCCAGTCAGGACGACCACAAAATAGATCCGCTTCCCACCACGTCGTACCGGCATCGATTGCTGATTTTTCAGTATCCGACATCGTCGGGGTTACTTTTTTGAAAGCAGCGAAGATAGGTTTGATGATGTATTGTTGACGAACGCCAGTCACAGAAAGTGGCACAGCGATAAGTAAGAATAGTAGCCAACTAATTGCGCCAAACGCGCCAGCAAATGTGCCAACAAGTAAAGTCGCAACGGCAATACCTAAGCAGGTATTCCAGCTTGCTCTGTGGTAACTCGCAATACTAAGCAGCACGAGTAAACCAAGTAAAAATATGAGAGTCATTGATTATTCCTTAATAGAGGTCAGACCACCTCTTTTAGAGTAGCGCTAGAAAAGCGAATTATCAAGAGGGGAACAAGGATTAAAACGGCTTGTTTGGTGAGTTTTATTATTTTAAAAATGGCTATCAGTGCAAAAACATTTACAGCAGATGAGGAATTGTTGAGTAATTACTTATAATCAGCGCCGTTATACTTACGATTAGTTGTGAATTGCTCAGATAGTTCTGAAAATCTCAGCATAGCAGTTGCCATCTTTAACGCTATGTTTAACAATGAGCGCAGGCAGGGATCAGCCCATCATGCCTTCCTTCGATTAGTTTTATAGGTTAAGAGTTCTATGTGTGAGTTGCTTGGCATGTCGGCCAATGTACCAACGGATATTTGTTTCAGTTTTTCAGGATTATTAGAACGCGGTGGTAATACTGGCCCGCATAAAGATGGCTGGGGCATCACTTTTTACGAAGGCAAAGGCTGTCGTACATTTAAAGATCCTGAGCCAAGTTGCCAATCAGAAATTGCCAAACTCGTCAAAGCTTACCCAATAAAAAGTATTTCGGTGATAAGCCATATTCGCCAAGGTAATCGTGGTCGAGTGTGCCTTGAAAATACCCACCCATTTACCCGTGAGTTATGGGGCCGTGAAATTACGTATGCTCACAACGGGCAATTATCGAATTATCATGATTTAAAACCAGATTACTATCGACCTGTGGGGAATACAGACAGTGAACTGGCGTTTTGCTGGCTGCTCGATAAAATTCGCGAAAAATACCCTAAACGCCCATCAAATATGGCGTCTGTATTTCGTTATGCTGCAAAGCTTGCTCATACGCTGCGTGAGAAAGGCGTATTTAATATGCTACTTACCGATGGTGTTTATGTTTTAGCTTATTGCACCAATAACCTACATTGGATCACACGCCGTGCACCGTTTGGTAAAGCGACATTAATTGATGCAGACATGGTGATTGATTTTCAAAAAGAAACCACACCGAACGATGTGGTTACTGTGATTGCAACAAGGCCGCTCACCAATGATGAACGCTGGCAGAAAATGGAGCCAGGTGAGTTTGCACTGTTTAAAATGGGCGAAAAGATTTAAATAAAAGATGAAGCGCTACTCAGGCGCTTCATTACTCACTTCTTGTTGCACTTCATTTGGAACACTAACAGGTGTGGTCACGGTGAATGAATTAAGCTGCACTTCAAATTGCTCTACGCCTTTTTCACCTTTCCACATACGAACTAGCATGTAGTCCATTTCTGGGGCAAACCAAGCAAGCGCTTGACGCTTATCGTTATCGTATAATCGTTTTACTTTAATCGCTTCTACATTACCAATAGGTAGCGAAATCATTTCTGTGCCGACAACTTCAAAGTCATAATTACGAAGGTTGCCTTTTTTATCAATCAGTGGATACGATAATTGCGTTTTACCTTGTTTTAGCTCTTCGCGTACTTGCACTTGATAAGACAGTGAATCTTGAAAATCATCTGACCAATCAATTTTAAGAGGGTATTTACTTTGGCTGCTTTGAACTTGCTTTTGCGTAGCATCAAATTTTAAGCTGTACTCTTTATCAGGCCCGGTGCCCGAACGCTCCATAGTGTAACTTAGCGGAGAAATTTTCTGATCATGATAAGTAAACATGGATGTTTCTTTTCGTGAGTCTGAAAAAATCATCCATTCGATTTCACTGTGATAAGTGATCACGTAGTTACCGTCTGCGGCTTTTTTCAGCTCGCGTACTGCTTTACCATGGGTTTCGCCTTTACGAAGTACATCGTATTTGGCTTCGTATTGAGTGAGGTCGCCAGCTAATACACTGGTAGGAAGTAATAAAGTGCCCACACAAGCGAGTAGGGCACTTAGATTTTTATTCTGGGTAGTGCGCGCCGTGTGCAGGAAGTTTCTTTTCGTCAAAAACTGCATAATCTGCTTCCATCTTGAGTCGTTGTTCACTGAACCACTTGACCACCAACGGATAGATTATATGTTCTTGCTGATGAACACGTTGTGCGAGTGTCTCTGCGGTATCGTTTTCGAGTACCGGCACTTTGGCTTGAAGAACAACGGGACCGCCGTCTAGCTCTTCTGTGACAAAGTGAACACTAACACCATGAACCTCATCTTTTGCATCTATCGCTCGCTGGTGGGTATTCAGCCCTTGGTACTTAGGCAACAAAGAAGGGTGAATGTTCAACATTTTTCCCTTAAACTTTTGCACTAAGCTAGGTGTAAGAATACGCATAAAACCAGCTAATACAACTAGATTTGGTTCAAAATTGTCAATAATGTCCATTAACTCAGCATCATAGGCCTCGCGCGAGTCAAAATCTTTATGGCTTAGTACACATGTTTGTATACCTGCATTTTTTGCTCGCTCAAGGCCATAGGCGTCGGCTTTATTACTAATTACAGCGGCGATTTCGGCCTTTATCTCACCACGCGCACACGCGTCAATGATGGCTTGAAGGTTTGAACCGCTACCAGAAATTAATACAACAAGACGACAAGGGGTCATTAGTCACGACCACCTAAAATTTCTACTTGCTCTTCGCCTGCTTTCGCATCTTGGATCTCACCGATATGCCATGCATTTTCGCCAAGATCTTTAAGGATTGTTAAGCTTTGCTCAAGTTTGTCAGCTGGAACAACTAAAACCATGCCTACACCACAGTTGAATGTACGGTACATTTCGTGTGTTGTGATGTTGCCGTTTTCTTGTAACCAGTTGAAAACAACAGGCCATTCCCAGCTGTCACCTTTGATTACTGCTTTTGCAGATTCAGGAAGTACGCGCGGGATGTTTTCCCAGAAACCACCACCCGTGATGTGAGATAACGCATGTACGTCAACCTGCTTGAATAGCTCAAGTAGTTGTTTAACGTAGATACGAGTTGGCTCTAAAAGGTGATCGCCAAGTGTTTTGCCTTCAAGCTCAGCGCTCGTGTCTGCGCCAGATACTTCAAGAACTTTACGAATTAATGAGAAGCCGTTTGAGTGAGGACCACTTGATGCAAGAGCGATTAATTGATCGCCTGCAGCAACTTTAGTACCGTCGATAATTTTTGATTTTTCTACAACACCAGTACAGAAACCAGCCATATCGTAGTCTTCACCGTCGTACATACCTGGCATTTCAGCAGTTTCACCACCGATTAATGCACAGCCAGAAAGCTCACAGCCTTTACCAATACCTGTTACAACATCAGCCGCAGTATCTACGTCTAATTTACCCGTTGCATAGTAATCAAGGAAAAATAGTGGCTCTGCACCTTGTACAATAAGGTCGTTTACACACATAGCAACAAGGTCGATACCCACTGTGTCGTGCTTTTTAAGATCGATTGCTAAACGTAGTTTTGTACCAACACCGTCTGTGCCAGCAACCAGTACAGGCTCTTTATAGCCAGTTGGTAGTTCGCAAAGTGCGCCAAAACCACCGATACCGCCCATTACTTCAGGACGTCTGGTTTTTTTAACTACGCCTTTAATACGCTCAACAAGTGCATTACCGGCATCGATATCTACGCCCGCGTCTTTATAGCTAAGAGACTGTTTTTGTTCGCTCACAGGTTTTCCTCAAAAAAGTTGCATGTGGGTTGCTTAGAAACGCGCGTATTTTACAACAATTGCACTGGCGCGGCTAGTTGAAAAATCACTTTAACCGACTTGACAAGGACAGTTGTCCGGTTTTTTGTTTTCAAGTTACAAGGCAAAAGTATCAAGCAAATGAACTTTTAACCTTGAAACTCGAAACTTCTAACTATTTGTTAAGCTTTCGCTGTTAAAATAGCGCGCAGAGGGGCAGGGTAACCTTCAATGGTTTTGCTGGTGTCATTAGGGTCTAAAAAGTCGACCAGTGATTCGTTTTCCATCCATTGGGTTTTACGTTGTTCTTCAAGCGTTGTGATTGCGCAGTCTTTAACTTGTACATCTTTAAAGCCAACGCGCTCCATCCATAGCTTTAATGCCGCGGTGCTTGGGATAAACCATACATTACGCATTTTTGCATAGCGGTCAGTTGGCACTAAAACTGTGTGCTCATCACCTTCTACAACCAGTGTTTCAAGGACTAACTCACCCCCTGGGCGAAGCTGCGCTTTTAATTGCGCTAAAAAGTCGATAGGCGAACGACGATGATATAAAACACCCATCGAAAAAACTGTATCGAATGCTTTTAGCTCTGGCAGAGCTTCAACACCTAACGGCAATAAATGCACGTTTTCATCTTGGTGGTAATGCTTTATCGCTTGGAATTGGCATAAAAATAAATCGGATGGATCGATACCCACCACAAAATTTGCGCCTTCACCGCGCATGCGCCACAAGTGATAACCCGAGCCACAGCCAATATCAAGCACAGTGCGGCCTTTTAACGGTTCGATATGAGGCAGTAAACGATCCCATTTCCAATCACTGCGCCACTCAGTATCAATCTCGATACCGTGTAAGCTAAAGGGGCCTTTACGCCATGGCATCATGCGCTTTAATAAATGCGTTAACTGTTTTTGCTGACCTTCAGATAGCTCATCACCGGTGCCAATTTGTACTTTATCCTGAAGATTTACATGGTTTGTGCTTACCTCAGGTAAGTTTTTCAGCACTTTTTGCCATTTCGGTAAATCGCCGTGGCTGGCTTCTAGTTCCCAGTGTTTTAATTGACCAGGCAAAGTTTCGAGCCAGTGGCTAAGCGGGCTTTGTGCAATTGCAGCGTAAAATTGGTTAAACCATTGAGACATGAAATACTCTTTATATCGTTGTGATGATTACTTGATTGCAATCATCGAGCAGAAGTTAAAACATTGATACCACACTTGCGTTTGGCTAAAACCAATTTCACTTAATCGGTTTAAGTGGGTAGATAAATGATCAGGGCGCATGACATTTTCGATAGCCGTACGCTTTTGGCTGATCTCAAGCTCCGAATAGCCGTTGTGACGTTTAAAATTATGGTGTAAATCAATGAGTAAATTATCGCATTGCTCATTTTCACCTCTAATTTTTTCGCTCAGCAGCAAAACACCGCCTGGTTTTAAATTTGCGTAAATCTTTTCAAGCACCGCTTGGCGCTTTTCAGGTGGAATAAACTGCAGTGTAAAATTCATCGCAACCACAGAGGCATTCTCGATGTCTAAATCGTTGATATCACCTAGTGTAACTGTGACCGGCACGTCAGAGCGAAAACCTTGTAAATGTAATTTACAGCGCTCAACCATCGCTTCTGAGTTATCGACGGCAATAATATTACAGTTATCGGTGCGAATATTACGGCGCATACTTAACGTTACAGCGCCAAGAGAACAGCCTAAGTCGTATAGGTTTGAATTGCTTTGCGCGTACTCGCCAGCCAGCTTGCCTATGGTGCTAACAATAGTTGCATAACCTGGCACCGAGCGCTGGATCATATCAGGGAAAACTTCTACTACATGTTGGTCAAAGCTAAAGTCTTTAACCGCTTGCTCAGTGGCATAAATACTGTCTTTTTGCGTCACGTGAACAGTCTCTTTAAAAAATAATACCGCTATTTTAGCATTTTTAACTGGATAGTCAGTGATAAATTCAGTAGCTTGGCTAGAATTATCAATAACAAGTACAAAAAAGAGAAGTTTAATGACAAAAAGCAAAGTGATCAGTACAGAAGATATCTTATCAACTCTGTGTCATTCAGTGACTGGAGTTCTGTCTTCAGCAAGCGGTAACAGTATTAGTTATTCTGCCATGGTTCAAAAAATCACCCGCACCTGTATGCGCCCAGATATTGGCTGTTTTGTATTGTTCGATGGTGGCTTTACCGGTCTTGTGGTAACAAACTTCACAGCGCAAGCTGCCATGGAAATTTACCATGACTACATGCGTAACATGGGAATGCCAGAAGAAGAAATTGCACAAAGCCATTTATCAGATGATGTGGCAAACGTACTTGGCGAACTGATGAACCAAATCGTTGGTGACTTTACGTCAAAAGTACGCGACCAGCTGCATACTTCTATCACGCAAAACCAACCTAAGATGATGGCAATTAATAAGCAGGTGCAAATCTCTGTTGATACCACTATGGATAGACCACAAGCACGCCGTGTGACCTTCACCACAGCAAAGCAAAATATCTTCTATCTAGAATTAGCCATGGATAAAACTGAATTTATCAAACTACATGACTTTGATATTTCAGAAGCGGTTGATCCGGATGACATCATCGAAAACGAAGCTAAACAAAAAGCTGAAAAGCAGAAAGCATCATCACAAGCAGACGATGCAGATGATGATTTTATGGCAGAACTTGGTTTGTAACCCAAAGACTTGAGCTGTCAGCCGTCAGATAAAAATAGAGGCGCGGGTTAGACCGCGCTTTTTTTTGTGTTTAAATTGTTTGTTGAGTTCAATGTGGATTTGTTTATAGATTCTAAATTACACATCCATATTTAATTTTCTAATTTCGCCAGAGCAACATAGGATCTTCAACTGAGGATAATTTAGTTAGTACTACCCAATCAGTTCCTTTCCCAAACGCATCTTTTACAAACCAATCCATACGGATGAAAATATCTTGGTAACCATCATGATTAAAGTCTGCACGTGCAACTTGAGTATAATGCACCTCTAAACCATCTACCTCTACCGAAATACTGTTTTCACGTGATGCTGCAACGAACGTAAGGCTTTTATCGTAAGAAGATAAACTACCAGTTCGCCCTTCTAAACTTTCGCCTCCTAAATTGGGAATCGCCGAAGCAGGAAGGTGCTTAATTGTTTCGTAGTCAAATAATTCAGGCCAGAAACTATAGGCAGTTTTTGGTGCGTTGAAGTATCTATTTGCCCCCACACAGTTGGCTTTAAGCCATTGCCAGCGGTCATACTCCCAGTCCACAACAATATCATCGCCGCTTTGAAGTACAAAAGAGCACCCTTTAGCAAAAAATGGCTTTTTGTCAGTTCCTGTAAACTCAATATTGAATTTGATATCCTCCAAAGAGTCATTAGTCTTGATTTGTTGTTCAAATATCAAAGGGTTTAGCCAAGCAGTTTCAATGTTTTGCTGTTGTTTTGATGGTTGGTTGCTTGTAGATCAAGCGCTTAACAAGGTAAAAATAACACTAACGTATATTCCTAAACGTAATAATTGCTGAGACATGCTTTTAACCTCTTAAGGTGTGATTGACTGTTTTTTGGGCAGAAAGGAATAAGTTGCTGACATAGTTGTTTCTTGAACTTGAAATGCCAACCCTTTTACTCTCAACTGCTGCAACAATCCAGTCTTCTTTCTTAATGGCGTTATTCATTTTTACATACTGCGTACGCAGCTTTGTTATTCCCAAATTAAAGACCATATCAAGTAATGCTTTCTGTACTGAATAGGGCATTAAATCAAAGCTTTTAGCGAAGCCATTAGACGTGGTGTAATATTTAGTAAGTTCACTATAGAATTTTAAAATGTGTTTTTCTTTTTGCGCTACTATATCATGGTCTTTCATAATTAAAGTTGTATGCAATTTGTAAAAATTTGCATTGCGACTAAAGCCATAGGGTTGCTTTTTTATCGAGTCATACTCAGCTTGCTTCTCAGCTAATGAAGCTAACACAAGCGTGTTGTTTGAATTATTTTTATACATGACAACTGATGCCATGGCTGCTTTGTTTTAAATTAGATGACCGATTCCCACAGTATCTAATCCTCTGGTATCAAGATACAAATGAGGAACTCGTCCTTCAAACTTCTCAGTATTTTTAATAACCTCTGTTTTTACGTTTGCATTTAATGGCATTAGATATTCCTTTCTTTACCTTTTATTTTATTAGGAGTTAATTTCAGTTATTAACAAGATTTAATATTAACTGGAAACTAACTTTTCAATTGTATATTGGGCTTATATTGGGTTCAGTTATTAATTTGATATTAATGCGAGGTTTGTTGAATCAATAAATGGGAGGCGTTATGTGTATTGTTATAAAATGCTAAATAGTAAATAAATGCAGGGTGGAATGCGATTTAAGTTGCAATTTAACATTTTTTAATGTGTACGTTACAGAACCTTTTGTAACCATGTTTTCTCATCTATTTTCAGATAAATTGCGCTAGTATTCTCAGAAGCCAATAATATCCCGTTAGGAAAAGAAGTTACTCTAAAATTAAATTTTTCTGTCTGCATTATTGAAAAAATAGAAACATATAAATCGTTTTTTGAAGCTTGAATATCACCCTTAGACTCTAAAATATTCAACATCATCTCGAATGCTTCATCTAGGCTCATTGATGAGTGTATAGTACTGGATGAAATTGCTTCAGCACCTCGACACTCTGAATACAAAGTAGTTTCACCTAGTTGCATTGACTCTGCACATTGCTCTGCTTTTGCGCAGCCAATAGAAAGTAATGATAAAGAAAGTATTAAAGTGAATTTCAATTTAACGTGCATAATCTACCTCTATTCTCCACCCCCTCCACTGTGAAAAAATAATTTCAAGCATTTTAGGTGTTCGACTGAAGTTATCCAAGTTTGATTGAATAGTCAAAAGTGTTTTTATTTAACATGAGCTTTCAGCCGTCAGATAAAATATAGGTGCGGGTCAGGCCGCGTTTTTTTGTTTTGAAAAGGCTATAAGACTTAGTGTTCTATGTTGAGTTTATTTCAACGCTGAAATTCAATTGAGGGTACTGAACCCTAAGTTTGAAATATGGTTTTTCAGCTTTCATTAAGTTAATGTCTTGGTGTGTAATACATAAATTAATCTACTGAAATAACTCAATAGGCAATTGAATTGAAGTTTAATCACATATACCAAGATGTTATTGTCAATGAAATGAAGTTAAAACGCGCTGGGAGTGAGTTTCTAGTGTTTGTTACATTCCAAACTCAATCGGAGACTCTACATGTTGTACTTAATGGAGTCCGAGAGATTGATAATATTTCTGATTTGTTAGAAGCAAAACAACTTTGGCTCGAATATAGCGAATCTGATCAAGCTGAGTATGGCAAATTTACCCTAGGTATTTCACATGAGAGTTAAACGGAAATTTGCTTTGACTCATTAGGTTAAGAGCCTTGTAAGCTACCTCGGTATAAAAATAGTGCTTGGTAGCAATTGCTTACATTCTTATGTTGAGGAAAATAATGCTGCAAGAATTAGATAATTGGAGAAATTCAAAATCTAAAATTTTGACAATTGAAAAGCTCAAGGTGGTTCTCTCTGCTCAATTGGGTGAGCCAATTAAAGCTCAATACATCGAAATTAAAGGCAATGGCCTTATAGCAAGAGCAACACTTTGGGAAAATGGTAATCTTGTATTAAAAGCTATGTGTTGTCAGTCTGATAAGCAGGTAATTTTAAAACATCTGAATTCATGTGAGGCATGGCAAATTGACGATGAACTTAACTGGTGGTTGAGTCAAATTGTTATTTACGAACCTTCATAATCGATACAGTTGAGTAATTAGTCTTGGCTCAAAACTTACAGCTTAAAGCTTTGAACTTAAAGCTCGTTTTAAAGCCTACATTCATCCAATTTATGCTTTACTCATAAAGCCTTAAATGGATTTGATGATTGCATGAATTACTTAAAAAACTTTATAACTAAATTTATTTTCATGATGCAGAAGCGGCCGGGGTTGATGGCGGTGTTGGCTTTTTGTAGTGGTGTAGCAAGCTATGTCTTTGTTGAACGAAAAGAATCGTTTTCGCAGCTTATCTCTATTTTGTTATTAGTCACTTGGTTGTGGTTGTTAATAGATAACTGGCTTAGAGATAAAGTAGAGGAGCGTTTTGGTGTGGCGGTGTCGCCTAATGTGATGCGCTTTGCGCTGCAAGTTGTGCAGCAAGAAAGTTTGTTTTTTGCTTTACCATTTTTCTTAGCGGTGACTACTTGGGACCATGGTCAGGCCGCGTTTACCGCTTTAATTATACTTTGTGCGTTCGTTTCTGTTGTTGATCCTCTCTATTATAAAAAGCTTGCAAGGCACAGTGTCTGGTTTAGTGTGTTTCATAGCTTTTCTTTGTTTGTCGTGCTGTCGGTTACCTTGCCTATTTTATTAAAGTTAACGACCAGCCAAAGTTTTGAAATTGCACTAATAACAGCTGTTATTTTAACGGTCCCCAGTCTTGGCAATTTGATGCCTAATGCTAAATGGTGGCGTTTTCCGTTGTTGGTGTTATTGCTTTGTTCATTAGGTGCCGGGCTTTGGCAATTACGTAGTTTTGTGCCACCTGCAGCACTGCGTTTAACCGATATGAGTATGTCATATCAGCTAGATGCACAAGCTCGTAAACCGCTTTCGCCAATAACAGAACTCACTGAGCAGAGCTTACATGAAAACGGTCTATATAGTTTTAGTGCGGTAAAAGCACCGCGAGGTTTAAATGAGAAAATCTTCCACGTTTGGGTGCATAATCGAAAAGAAGTTGACCGTATAGCCTTGGATATTTCTGGTGGTCGTAAAGAGGGCTATCGAGCGTGGAGCCATAAAACGAATTTCCCTGCTAATGCTGCAGGGAAATGGGTCGTCAAAGTGGTTACCGAGTCTGGGCAGCTGATAGGGCAAAGAAGGTTTGAGGTTTCAGAAGTTTAGCTTTCAGCCGTCAGTTTTTAGCTGATCGAGATGGAGGATAGTTATTAGAGTTTTTGAACAACAAGAGCTTAACATTCATTCCTCAGGTTTTATGTTTTTGATAGCTTTAATACGGATTTTTCCCTTCACCTACCAACACACTGAATATTCTTAAATCTAGTTCTAGTTGATGATATTGCGGCTCCATGTGGCAGCAAAGTTGATAGAAGGCTTTGTTGTGGTCTTTTTCTTTAAAGTGAGCCAGCTCATGTACGACGAGTGCTTTGAGAAGTGGTTCAGGTGCGCGAAGCAGGTCGCTATTAATGGCAAGATCGTGTTTTCGGGTTTTACCTTGCATACGAAAAGTATGGGTGCCTAAGGCATTTGTGACCATATCGCCTTGTTTTTTGAATGCGGCACGACCAAAAGGCAGGGCATTTTTAAGGTAGCGCTTTTTTAGTTCAGTGGCGTAATTGTATAAAGCTTTATCGCTGGTAATGCTATGCGCATCAGGGTATTTGCCTTTAAGGTATTTTGCGGCCCTGTCGCCATTAAATAGCTGTAACACTTGCTCAATGATTTGAGGCGGGTAACCTTGAAAATAACGGCTGTAATCTTTCATATTTTCTCTGATAAATCGGGCGCTAAAATAAACTGCTTTGGCTTGCCTCGCGTTCACCCATAAAAGGCGCAAGCACGGGGTGATTGTAACCTAAATCTTGGCAAAACTGTCTTGCTAAAAGTGGTGACTGGCGATTATCTGCGGTATGAAAAAACAAATAGGGTGATTTTCCTTCATCAAGCCATTGCTTTACTTTTTTCAGCCATGGCTGGTAATACGACTTGTATTCATGTTCAAGACTGGCAATCACAAAGCGCAGCATAGGCTGATTTCCCGTTGCAATGGCATGCACAGGTAAATAAGGCTTTTTCTTTTGCGCATCAATGAGTGCATCGGTATCGGCGGGAACAGCAAATAAAGAGCGGGTATCCATGCTGATGCGATCTATATTATTTTCAATTAACAGCTGATTTAAGCGAATTTCTGCATCATCTTTATTAAAGAAGCCGGGGTGACGGACTTCTACACCGTAACTAAGTTGCTTGGGGAGTTGTGCAATAAAATTTGCAAGAAGGGGTAGGGCATCTGGTCCAAAGGCGCGGGGTAGCTGTAACATGATTTGCCCCGTTTTAGCAAAAATTGGCTCAAATAAGTTTAGCCATGCATTAAGCTCACTAGTTATATTCGTCAGTTGTAATTCGTGACTAAAACGCCGATGAAACTTAAACGTAAATTTAAAGTCTTCGGGTACCGCATCATGCCAGCGTAATAATGTCTCATGACTTGGGTCAGCATAAAAACTGGTGTTGCCCTCGACTGAGTTAAAGCATTGCGCATACTCACTGAGCATGTCGGCGCTTTTACAGTGACTAGAGAGCAAATTTCCTTTCCATGCGGTGCTAGACCACTGCGGACAACCTAAATACAGCATTAAATCAACCAATAAATTTAAACTTTAGCTAGTGTATCAAAAGAAATGTTTGCTCAGAAGTCGGGGTGTATATTTAGCCCCCGACAGGCACTGCTGGCACTCGCATTTTGCGATGGTTTGGGTATAATGCTCTGCCTTAAATGATTACTTTGTATAGTGGCTTTTGCTCTCAAAATAGCGAACTCTTAAGAGCAGGCGGCTATAAGTCTTTAACTGACAGGAATACTATGCGCTCTATATATTGCGGACAGCTAAATAAATCTCACGTAGATCAAGAAGTTGAACTATGTGGTTGGATCAACAAACGCCGTGACCTTGGTGGTCTTATCTTCGTCGATTTACGTGACAGAGAAGGTTTAGTACAAGTTGTTTTTGATCCTGAAGTAGAAGGATTAATGGATACTGCGAATAAACTACGTCAAGAGTTTTGTGTGCAGTTAAAAGGTGTTGTTCGCGCACGCCCTGATAGCCAAGTAAATAAAGACATGGCAACAGGTGAAGTTGAAATTTTAGGCACAAGCTTAACTATCATCAACCGTTCTGAGCCATTACCACTTGATTTTAATCAGCAAAACTCTGAAGAGCGCCGCTTAAAATACCGTTACTTAGATTTACGTCGTCTTGAAATGAGCGACCGTATCAAACTTCGTGCAAAAGCGAGCAGCTTTGTGCGTCGTTTCTTAGATGACAACGGTTTCCTAGATATCGAAACACCAGTACTAACAAAAGCAACACCAGAAGGTGCCCGTGACTACTTAGTACCTAGCCGTGTTCACAAAGGTAGCTTCTACGCTTTACCTCAGTCACCACAGTTATTTAAACAATTATTAATGATGTCGGGCTTTGACCGTTACTATCAAATTGTTAAATGTTTCCGTGACGAAGACTTACGTGCTGACCGTCAGCCAGAATTCACACAAATCGATTTAGAGACGTCATTCATGAGCTCTGATCAAGTGCGTGCAATGACTGAGAAAATGATCCGCGAAATGTGGCAATCATTACTAGACGTTGACTTAGGCGACTTCCCAGTAATGCCATACAGCGAAGCAATGCGTTTATATGGTTCTGATAAACCAGACCTACGTAACCCAATGCAACTTGTAGACGTTGCTGATTTAGTAAAAGACGTTGAGTTTAAAGTATTCTCTGGTCCTGCTAATGACGAAAAAGGCCGTGTTGCTGTATTAACTGTACCAGGCGGTGCTGAGCTTTCTCGTAAACAAATCGACGATTACACTAAATTCATCGGTATCTATGGCGCGAAAGGACTAGCATGGATGAAAGTGAACGACCGTGCTGCGGGCGTTGAAGGTGTACAATCACCAATCGCTAAGTTCTTAAACGAAGAGGTGATCAACCAATTACTTGAGCGTACTAACGCACAATCTGGCGACATCATTTTATTTGGTGCTGATAAGCGTAACGTTGTAAACGAAGCGATGGGTGCGTTACGTCTTAAGATTGGTGTTGATTTAGGTATTACTGATTTAGATAGCTGGAAACCATTATGGGTTGTTGACTTCCCAATGTTCGAAGAAGACGACGAAGGTACATTGCATGCGGTTCACCACCCATTCACTGCACCAAAAGGTATTTCTCCTGAAGAGCTTGAAGCAAACCCAGCTGGTGCACTATCAGATGCATACGACATGGTATTAAACGGCTACGAAGTTGGTGGTGGTTCGGTACGTATTCACAATGCAGAAATGCAAGAAACAGCATTTAGAATTTTAGGTATCGAAGCGCAAGAGCAGCAAGACAAGTTTGGCTTCTTACTTGATGCACTTAAATATGGTACGCCACCGCATGCGGGTCTTGCGTTTGGTCTTGACCGCTTAGTTATGCTGCTATGCGGTACTGATAATATTCGTGACGTTATTGCTTTCCCTAAAACAACGCAAGCATCATGTTTATTAACAGATGCACCAAGCAAAGCAAATGCCGATGCATTAACTGAGCTTGCAATTGATGTTGTAGCGAAAGACGCTGAATAATTCATAATAGCTTGAATTATAAGACTTAATGAATAATAACCCTAAGGTGTATGCCTTAGGGTTTTTTTGTGCTTAAATGAATATTTAGTGTGTTCTTCAAGGAGAGAGAATGAATATCAGTGCAACTTTTCTAGGTTATTTTGTACTTGTTATGGTCCCACTGTTTGCCGCTATCAGCTATTACTTAGGTAAGCGCAAAACTTCAACACCAATCGTGGTGGCCGCTATTGGTGGCTTTTTAGCGCTAATTCCATTGTTTGGCCTTATTTTTATTGCAGTACTTGCGCTTAAACAAGATATTGAGGCCACCGCGTGATCGCAAGCCATTCCCTTTATTTTGAACACACCTTTGAAGTAAACCTTGCAGGGCAAACATTTTCGCATTGCGAATTTGAGCAATGTGAATTTATCGACTGTGACTTTAGCAATAGTCAGTTTGAAAACTGTCGGTTCATAGAGTGTGAGTTTAAAAACTGTAATTTAGCTGCCCTTGGGCTTAGATACACCTCGCTTGAAGAGGTAAGCTTTAAACAGTGTAAATTAACCAGTGTTCGTTTTACTGATGTTGATTGGCCGCTACTCGCCAGCCGTGCCCCAGTGAGTTTTGTTGGCTGTGAACTTAGCCACAGCAGCTTTTTTGAACTTAGTTTAAAAGCTTTAAAAATGCGTAGCTGTTTTGCCAAAGATGTTGATTTTAGACATGCAGATTTATCTTCAGCTGATTTTACTGATACGGACTTTCGTGACAGCTTGTTCCAACAAACCAACCTCAGTAAAGCTAACTTTATTGGTGCCAGCCACTTCGCCATTGATATAACAGCTAATAATATCAGTAAGGCCAAATTTGAACGTTATGCTGCTTTGGATTTATTAGCAGGGCTCGATATAGAGCTGGTGGATTAAATATTATTGCTACTTAAGGTTAAGGAAAGTTATGGATTTAAGTCCCATCACCTTAGAAGGTCAGTTTGTTAAATTAGTGCCGTTAACGCTTGAGCACCGTGATGCTTTAGTAAGCGCCGCTTCAGATGGAAAGCTTTGGGAGCTTTGGTTTACCTCGGTGCCCAATGAAGAACGTGTTGACGATTATTTAAGTATGGCGTTTGAGCAACAGTCACTTGGTCGCGCAATACCATTTGCTGTCATCGATAAACACACCGATGAGGTGATAGGCTCAACCCGTTTTTGCAATATTGATAGTAAAAACCGCCGTTTAGAAATTGGCTATACCTGGTATGCCAAGCGTTTTCAGCGTACTAGGGTTAATACTGAATGTAAAAAACTGCTACTAAGTTATGCATTTGAAACACTCAATGTGATTGCTGTTGAGTTTCGTACCCATTGGCATAACCAGGCTTCACGCAATGCCATTGCTCGCTTAGGGGCGAAACAAGATGGGGTTCTTCGTAATCATCAAATCATGGCCGATGGATGCGTACGCGACACCGTGGTGTTTTCAATTATTGATGGTGAGTGGCCTATGGTTAAACGTAGCTTAGAATTCAAATTAGCATGTTAAATATTAAAAAGGCGGCGCTAATGCTCGCTTTTACTCTAAGCGGGCAAACAGCCTATGCAAATCAAACAGAGACACTGTTTGATACTGAGCGCACCCGCCATATTCCGCTGACCATTACCGCAGCCGATAGTAAATGCACGATAAAGAAAAAATGCCCCGTGGCGTTTATTGGGGCAGGCTATAGTATGGCGCATACAGAGTATCAATTTGCCCAGCAGGCCTTTCATCAGCATGGTTATTTAACGGTTGAAGTGGCTCATGAGTTAAAAGGCGATCCGAGTTTAAACCCTGAGCCCCCCTACATGACCACACGCATGGAAAACTGGCACCGCGGTGTACAAACCCTTGAGTTTTTAGCCGTAGAACTTGCAAAGCGTTATCCTGCGTATGACTTTAATCAGCTCACTTTATTTGGGCACTCAAATGGGGGGGATATTGCAGCATTATATGCGGCTATTTATCCCGCTAAGGTAGCTAAGCTGATCACCCTTGATCATCGCCGTATGCTGATCCCGCGAAACAAAAATATTGCTGTACTGACACTACGCGGTAGCGATTACCCAGCAGATGACAACGTATTGCTAACGCCGCAAGAGCTCGCAGTATACCCAGTGACGCAAATTAAGCTTAAAGATTCGCGCCATAACGACATGTATGATGGTGGCCCAAAAGCGCTTGTAGCACGTATGAGTAAAGAACTTAACGCGTTTTTATCTCGCTTTTAATGCTCAGCTAAAACTGAGCATTAATATCGCTGCGAAAATTAAAATAGCCCATCTCGACAAGGTTGTTATATACACCTTCAATATTCAGTGGTAGCCATTGCTGGTACATTTTTAAATGGCTGTATTGTGGCAAGCTTATTTCTTTTTGCAAGGTCGCAAGGTTCTTACCTTTTAACATGCCATCGCGCACGGCAGTGTGTAAGTCTTGAATATAGTGTAAATAAGAGACAACATCATCGCGGTTGCCAGTATCTGCATGGCCACCTATAAATGCAGCAAATGTGGGTTCATTTAACACTGCTTTAGTTGAATGCAGCATGCCGTTAATATCGTAACCAATCAGATTTTTATATGGCATGCGGCCAAGTACAATCCAATCAACAACATAAAGTACATTGGCAGGCATAAAACGCATACTGACATTACCACGGCCATTATTGGGCCCATAGTATTTCAGTTGCACGTAGCTATCACCTAAATCGACTTTGAGTGTATCGGTAAATGTAAGATCAGGCAGGGCAGTAGGCACTTTATTTAATTTAAGGTCCTCAGCAGCAAATTGATGAGCGACGACCGTTGTGTTGTTATCGATTAGCTCATGACCGCCCATTGCATGGTCAACATGGCTATGGCTGTACAACATGTACTTGATATCGGCGTTAAAGGTTTTCTTGATATAGCTTTTTAAGTATTTTGCGGCATCGCTATTAATAGGATCAGTCACCAAGGCAAGGTTATCAACAATCATAAAAGCGCTGTGGTAATGGCCAGCACTAAAGCGATATACGTTGTCTTTAATGTTTTCGACTTTATAGTTTGCTTGTTCTGCTGAGATGGCCTGATTGGTAACGAATATGAGCGCACTGAAAAGTAAGATTTGCAGACTTTTGAACATTAGCGATCCTTTTGCGTTGAAATGGTCTAACTAACCATATCAAAGTTTAGCTAATAGTACATATTATACTACTTAAAGGTTTAGTTGATCTGTATCAAAGTTAAGGAGCTAAGCAAGGTGGGGCGGACATAAGTCCTTATGTTTTTGCCTGTGTTTCTCTATCCTCGCGAAGCGCTATAATGAAGAAATGCTATGCTTAGCAAGACTTCTAGAACCTTATTCACTGGAAAAGACAAATGCAACATTTACCTACCGTTGATTATAAAGCGAGCGATGCGGCCGCTCAATTTGTTGAGTCACTAAGAAACACAGGTTTCGGTGTATTAAAAAATCACCCAATCCCTCAGTCATTAGTTGAGTCTATTTACAAAAATTGGCAAGAATTCTTTAATTCTGAGCAAAAGCACGAGTTTTTATTTTCAAAAGAAACACAAGATGGTTACTTCCCACCATCAGTGTCAGAAGTTGCAAAAGGCTTTACCGTTAAAGATATTAAAGAGTACTACCACGTTTATCCAAAAGGCCGTGTTCCAGCACAGCTAGAAGAAGAAATTCGTGAGTACTACCGTTTAGCGAATGAGTTTGCAGCAACATTATTAAGCTGGGTTCAAGCTGAGGCACCAGAAGAGGTGCGTGCTAAGTTCTCTATCGACCTTAAAGATATGATTGCTAACTCTGAGCAAACACTCCTGCGTATTCTTCATTACCCACCAATGACAGGTGATGAAGAGCCAGGTGCAATCCGTGCAGCAGCGCATGGTGACATCAACTTATTAACTGTATTACCTGCGGCAAATGAGCCAGGTTTACAAGTACAAACAACAGATGGCGGTTGGTTAGACGTACCATGTGATTTTGGTAACCTGATCATTAATATTGGTGACATGCTACAAGAAGCGTCAGGTGGTTACTTCCCATCAACGATTCACCGTGTGATCAACCCAACGGGTAAAGCGTCAACGAAATCACGTATTTCGTTACCATTATTCTTACACCCGCGTCCTGATGTTGTGCTTTCTGAGCGCTACACTGCAGACAGCTACTTACAAGAGCGTTTACGCGAACTTGGTGTTAAGTAAAGATTGAGTATGAGAACAAAGCGGCATTAGAGCCGCTTTTTTTATGCCTGAAATTTGTCTGCTAAGTTCAGCATTAAGTGTTAGTTTGCAAATAATTCCATGCATTATTGACTATCCTAGGTATAATGCGCGCACTTCGCCGAATCGGCTGAATTTTTTAAAGAGAGATAGTATGAGTTTTGATGGGTTAGGTTTATCACCAGCTTTAGTAAATGCAGTTTTAGAAAAGGGCTATGAAGCACCTACGCCTATTCAATCACAAGCTATCCCAGCGATCATTGAAGGCCGTGATGTTATGGCCGCAGCGCAAACTGGTACAGGTAAAACAGCAGGTTTTACGCTGCCGTTAATTGAGCGTTTGTCAAAAGGCCCTAAAGCGGGTGGCAACAAAGTACGTGCATTAGTATTGGCACCAACCCGTGAGCTGGCTTTACAAGTAAGCGAAAATGTTGAGCAATATGCTAAGCATTCAAATGTTAGCTCATTTGTTGTTTATGGCGGCGTTAAAATTAACCCGCAAATGATGCGCCTTCGTAAAGGTGTTGATATTTTAGTAGCCACACCTGGTCGTTTATTAGACCTACACAATCAAAATGCTGTTAAGTTTGATGATTTAGAAGTGCTGATCCTTGATGAAGCCGACCGTATGCTTGATATGGGCTTTATTCATGACATCAAACGTATCATTGCTAAATTGCCTGCTAAACGTCAAAACTTGATGTTCTCAGCGACTTTTTCTGACGAAATTCGTGAACTTGCAAAAGGGCTCATTAACGACCCCGTTGAAATTTCAGTCGCGGCAAAAAACACCACAGCTAAAACGGTTGCTCAATCTGTTTATGCGCTAGATAAATCACGTAAAACAGCATTGCTTAGCCACCTGATCCGTACTAACGATTGGCAACAAGTCTTAGTATTTTGCCGTACCAAGCATGGTGCGAATCGTTTAGTTAAGCAGCTTGAACGCGATGATATTGTCGGCGCAGCCATTCACGGGAATAAATCGCAAGGCGCTCGCGTTAAAGCACTCGAAGGCTTTAAATCCGGTGAAGTGCGCGTACTAGTTGCAACCGATATCGTTGCCCGTGGTCTTGATATTGTTGAGCTACCGCACGTTGTTAACTACGATTTACCGAATATTTATGAAGATTACGTACACCGTATTGGCCGTACAGGCCGAGCGGGTGCATCGGGCCATGCTATTTCGTTTGTAACAGCAGATGATGCTGACGATTTATATGGTATTGAGCGATTTATTGGTGAGCTTATTCCGCGTGCAACCGAAGCAGGCTTTGAGCCAAGCAAACCAGTTGCTGAAAGGCCACTAGATACGCGTCCAATCAAGCCGAAAAAACCAAAGAAACCGAAAAAGCCAAAAGCACCAGCTCAAGATGGTCAAGGTGCAGCAAAATCTGCACAAAAGCCAAACCCTAAATCGCAAAAGCGACCTTCACAAGGTAAGTGGCAGGGTAAGGGTAAAGAGCAGGGCCAAAACCAAAAAGGCGCTAACAACGGGAAAAAATCGAATAGCACTAAACCAGCAGGTAATAAACCTGCGGGTAATCGCCAGCGTGTATCGGGGCCATCTCGCCCAAGACGTAAACCCGCTGCGGATAGTTAATAACAGTTAAAACAAAAAACGCGCAATTGCGCGTTTTTGTTTTTCTAAGCGATTAAACGAGTTTAATGCAATATAAGGTAGCGACACCAATAAAGAGTGTCACGGTGACACTTAATAAAGTGCCCAGCATGACATATTCAGTGAGTTGTTTTTCGCTACTTTCTTTTAAATCACCAAATCGAAAGATAGACTTGGCCGCTAGCAGAAAGCCCACACCGCCGTATTCACCTAGCAAGATAAAGCTCAACATCAACACTCGCTCGAGTAAGCCTATAAAATGCCCCGCAGCAGGAATGCTGCCTTCATTGTTTATCTGAATATTGATTTTCTCCAGCATCATGCGAATAAACACAGAGCTTGGGTTGAGCACCAACAAATAAGCTGCAATAACATACAAGGTATCGAGGGCAATCAGCTTTTGCCACGCTAAGCTATAAAATTCATTCTTATCACTAAGCCAAACGCTCAGTATTACAATCACAACAAGATGTGCCAACTGATCGAGTAAAAACGGCACTACGCCTTTATTTGAATACGACTTTGCTAAGTCAATGACATAGTGGCTTAGCATAATCGCACCAGCTGCTAACAATACACGAGAGAACTCTTGCCAGCCGTAAGTGTATTCCCATAGTGTGAGCACAGCTAAAGAGGTCACGCCGTGTGTTAATACGTGCAAATAGAGTTTACTGGCACGAAAGTGACGGTTGTTTCTGTCGTGTACCCAGCTCATTGGCTGCCAATAAAAGTCTGCAAGTAAGTGGCCCAATACTAATGCGGTGAGTAATAGAGCAAAACTGGTCATAACAATCCTTTGAGTGTGGTTTGGCTGTAATTTATAAAGCGCTCGATAAGTTGATAATGGGCTAGGTTGAGTAACTTAGTGACATTCTCTCGGCTCGTATTAAGCTCTTTGGCAAGCTCTGCATGGCTGTTGTTCTCGGCGGTTAAGTAATAAAACAGGGCATTAGCCTGCTTTTGACTCATTTTTTCAAGCAGGACTTCAATAAGCGCAATATTAAGCGCAAAGCCTTCTTCAAGGGTGTTATTTTCAATATTTAACACTAAGCGTTGCTGGCTCATGTTATCTAAACCACGGCCTGATAAGGTATAAGCACTGCCTGTGGCTGTTTTAATATCGGCGCGGGGGTTATCGAGTGAGCCAATGGCCAAGCTTTGTCGCAGCTCGTAATTGGCTGCTTTCATTTGCAAATACAACAAGATGGCTGCATGACATACCAGTTCTGGCTCCGTTAGCTGTATTTGTAATGCATCGCCACGGTAAATGGTAAAGCTTGCATTAAAGCGCTTAGCAACAAAGCGCAAGCTTTGATCAAGCTGATAAAGCATGGCGTCGTATTCTTGCTGTGGAATTTTTTGTGATTTAATTAAATCACCGCTGATCACCGCAATCATTATGATCCCTTAGATTAAGTAACTTAATTTAGTTACATCGCGATAAGTAACCAAATTTGGTTACTTTGTTTTATGTAACCAATTTAGGTTACTTTTTCGTAAATATCAACCTAGATATGCTACAGTGAACACAAATCACTAAAGAACAGAAAACTATGTCAGCAGTTGATAAGCCAAAAATCGGTATCTTTGTAGATGTACAAAACATTTATTACACCTGTAGAGAAAGCTACAAGAAAAATTTTGACTATAATGCCTTTTGGGCACAAATGAGCGAACGCTACCAAATCGATTGCGCCATTGCGTATGCAATATATCGTGGCGATGAAAAGCAATCGCAGTTTCAAAATATTTTGCGCGCAATTGGCTTTGAGGTAAAACTGAAACCTTTTATTCAGCGCAAAGATGGCAGTGCGAAAGGGGATTGGGATGTTGGCATTACCATTGACATGCTAGAACATGCCAAGCAGCTCGATAAAATGGTATTACTTTCCGGTGATGGTGATTTTGCATTATTACTTGGTCACTTAGCAAATAAGTATCAGCTACCGTGTGATGTCTATGGGGCAGAGTACCTCACCGCTGATATCTTAAAGCAAGCCGCTGCTGAATTTCATTGTATTGATGATTCATTGCTACTATCAAGGTAAAAAAATATTCCTATAAAAATAAAATGTTTAACTAAAGTATTATTTCAGCTAAGCTAACATTAGCTACACTTGATGATAAATAAAGGAATAGTCACGCACAACGCACTAAATTATGCAAAAAAGCATAAATATAGGTGTTATAGGACATTGTTGATGTGGTTTCTAATTTTCTTGTCTGTTAAATAAAGCGTTTTAATTCAATAAATTAAAAATAAATATGAAAGTTATACGAATTTTTATAAAAAATATAATGACAACGCTGTCATTTGTTGTGTAACATTAAATCAACAAAGGTTGAGATGATTTCGCATTCTGATAAGAAAAATAATGCGATTTAGACAAAAACTAAACGAAGGCTAGGGGTCGTTAAATGATGGCGAAGAGTGTGAATGAGGACCAATTGTTTATTGGTATCGATGGTGGCGGAACGAAATGTCGAGCAACTATCTACTCTGTTAAACAAGGTGTATTAGGAACTGGCCTAGGTGGTCCTGCAAATCCATTACATGGTTTGGAACGTACTCTCGAATCAATTATGGTCTCAACACAATTAGCACTTCGTGATGCGGGTTTACCGCTTGAAACCGTTCATCAGCTTTATGCCGGCTTAGGTTTAGCAGGCGTAAACCTACCAAGTTTGTACGACAAGATTATGGAATGGGAGCATCCATTTAAACAAATGTTCCTCACCACTGACTTACATACAGCCTGTATCGGCGCCCATGAAGGGAGTGATGGCGCGGTGATCATCACAGGCACTGGCTCTTGTGGTTTTTCTTGCGTAAATGGTCGCACAACTAACTTTGGCGGTCATGGCTTTGCTCTAGGAGATAAAGGTAGTGGTGCCTGGATGGGTCTTGAAGCAATAAAAGCGACCTTATTAGACCTTGATGGCCTAGGCGAATCAACAAATCTGACTAACGTGATCACCGAGCATTTTGCAGCTGACAATGCGATGGCGATTGTTGAAAAAATGTCTGGTCAGCCTTCGAGTAGTTTTGCCAAATTAGCCCGCTATGTATTTGAGGCGGCCAATAACAATGACAAAGTTGCGGTTTCGATTGTTAAAGAGGGTGCTGATTACGTCAGTAAATTAGCGCAGCGTTTATTAGAGAATAACCCGCCACGTTTATCTATGATTGGCGGTTTAGCTGAGCCATTAAATAAATGGCTTGCAGAAGATATTGCGAAACGCGTTGAATCTCCTATTCAACCACCGGAAATGGGCGCTGTGTATTTTGCTCAGCAATCTGTGCTTGAACAAAACCAAGAGGTAAGTTTGTAATGACGATTTATCATGCAAGTTCATTGTTTACCGGTGAGGAATTTTTATCTGATGTATATTTTAGCGTCGATAATGGTGTATTTAACCGTGTTGAAGCAGATGCTAATGCCGTTGCATTAACGGGGTTAGTGGCCCCCGGTTTTATTGATGTGCAAGTGAATGGCGGTGGCGGGGCGTTTTTTAACGCTGAACAAACGCCAGATTGCTTAGATAGAATAGCCAAAGCACACGGTCAGTTTGGTTCAACAGCGATTATGCCAACGCTGATCACTGACCAAGTCGAAGTCATGGCAAAAGCGGCCGATGCCACTGCACAAGCAATTGCTGAAGGTGTTCCGGGCGTAATGGGTGTGCACTTCGAAGGACCGCACCTTTCATTGCCGAAAAAAGGCACCCACAGCGAGCAATTTATTCGCCCTATTACAGAGCAAGAATTTGCAATTTATGCCCGCCAAGACTTAGGCATTAAAATGGTTACCTTAGCACCTGAGAATGTCAGTGCTGATGATATCGCGCGCTTGGTTGAGTGTGGTGTAAAAGTATCAATTGGCCACACCAATGCAGACTTTGCGACCACAAATGCAGCACTTGCTGCAGGGGCAGATGGTTTTACCCACTTATTTAATGCTATGTCAGCATTTACATCGCGAGAGCCTGGTGTTGTGGGTGCTGCACTTTGGGATGATAACAGCTGGTGCGGTTTAATTGTTGATGGTCACCATGTACACCCATCATCAGCTAAATTAGCAATTCGCAGCAAACAGCGCGGAAAAATTATGTTAGTCACAGATGCAATGCCACCTGTGGGGACTGATGATATGGAGTTTGATTTCTTTGATGGCCGTAAAGTTATTCGTACTGGCGATAGATTAAATTCAACGACCGGTGAATTAGCAGGCAGCGTACTTGATATGGCAAGTGCGGTGCGCAACACAGTGAACACATTGGATGTTAGCCTTGCTGAGAGCTTACGTATGGCATCACTTTATCCTGCACAATATTTAGGTTTACATAAAAAAGGTCGCTTACTGAACGGGTTTGACGCTGACTTTGTGGTGTTAGACGCACAGCAAAATGTACAAGCCACCTTTATTGCTGGAAAAGCGCTATAACAAGCTTCCCTGGTAAAAACCCCGCCGTTGTATCGCGGGGCTTTTTCTATTTAAGGTAATACAATGACAACAACACAACCAACAAGAAAACGTTTGGCATCGCTGGATGCACTGCGCGGCATGGATATGTTTTGGATATTAGGCGGACAGTCACTATTCGCAGCGCTCTTCGTTTTAACTGGCTGGACTGGCTGGAAAGTTTTTGAAGCACACACAGTGCACAGCGTTTGGCATGGCTTCACATTTTACGATCTGATTTTCCCATTGTTTATATTCTTATCGGGTGTTGCGATGGGGTTAGCCCCGAAACGCATTGACCATTTACCGTTTGATGAGCGCAAAGTGTATTACCGTAAGGCGGGTAAACGTCTTTTACTATTGTGTTTATTGGGTATTTTGTATAACCACGGCTGGGGCACAGGGATGCCGATGGCGTTAGATGAAATTCGCTATGCCAGTGTGCTTGGCCGCATCGCTATTGCGTGGTTCTTCTGTGCAATGTTGGTTTGGCATACTGGTTTACGAACACAAATTATTACCGCTGCGGCTATTTTAGTGGGTTATTGGTTACTACTTTGTTTTGTTCCAGTGCCGGGTGGCAGTGCTGGTGACCTTTCAGCAGCAGGGAGTTGGAATGCATGGTTTGATGCACACTTACTGCCGGGGATTAGTTATCAAAACCGTGTAGTAGACCCAGAAGGTGTGTTGTCGAATATCCCTGCGATAGTTAATGCATTAATGGGCGTGTTTGCAGGTCAATTAGTGGCACGTGCTCAGCAAATTGGCGAGTGGAAAATGACCGCCTTATTGTTCGCCGCAGGTGTGGTAAGTGTATGCTTAGGCTGGTTATGGGATTTACAGTTCCCAGTAAATAAAGAACTTTGGACCAGCTCATTTGTGCTTGTGACCGTTGGCTGGAGTGCCATATTGCTCGCCGTATTTTATGCACTGGTTGATATTTTACCGGGGCAACGCGCTGCGTATCCATTTGTGATCATAGGTGCAAACTCGATTATTATTTATTTAGCGTCAAGTCTAGTGAATTGGGGTTATGTAAGCCAAAGCGTATTTGGTGGGGTGGTTCGAGCTGTGCCAGCGGCATGGCAACCCCTGATGGCGGTCATTGCGTTATTAGCAGTACAAATGCTGGTATTGCATTGGATGTATCGCCGTAAGATCTTTGTTAGTGTTTGATAATTATTAAACACTAACAGAAAGAGTAATTTTTTATTCACTTTTACTTTACAAAGATAAAACTAGAAGTGATAATGACAGCGTTGTCATAATGGTTGTAGCTACTGCATCGTATCCTGGCAGTGGTTTGATCTAAAACCCAGCTCGATTGCACGTGGGGTTGGGTTTTAGGTCCCATTTTTTTCCAACTTATAATTAGAGCTAATCGATATGCAAATAGTGATTCTTGATGATGCAGCCCAAGTTGCAGCGTATGGTGCCAACATCTTTGCTAAACAATTACTAAAAAAACCAGCCTCGGTACTCGGTCTTGCCACAGGTTCAACACCTGTTGCTTTGTACCAACAACTGATCGAAAAAAATAAAGCTGGCGATATTTCGTTTAGCCAAGCGACAACATTTAACTTAGACGAATACTTAGGTTTAACTGGCGAGCATCCTCAAAGTTACCGTTACTTTATGAATGAGCAGCTGTTTAACCATGTTGATATCGACAAACAAAACACCCATGTACCGCCGGGTGATGCAGTAAATCCGCTTGTTGCTTGTACTGAATATGAGCAAAAAATCACAGCGGCTGGTGGTGTTGACGTACAACTACTTGGTATTGGCCGTAATGGTCACATCGGTTTTAACGAACCTTCATCAGGTTTGACATCACGCACCCGTGTAAAAACACTGACGAAAGCGACGATTGAAGACAATGCACGATTTTTTGCAGAAGGCGAATATCAACCGCATTTATCAATCACTATGGGCATTGGCACTATTTTAGAAGCCAAAAAAGTTGTGCTTTTAGCAACGGGTGCAAGTAAAGCGGATGCCGTTCATGCCATGGTAGAAGGCCCGTTAATGGCTAAATGCCCAGCTTCAGCACTGCAACTTCATAAAGATGTGGTGATCATCATTGATAAAGCTGCCGCGAGTAAATTAGAAGATTTAGAGTTCTATCAGCATATTGAAGCTGAGAACCAAAAACTACAAGCGCATCTAGCGACCTTGTAAAATTGTGAGAGAGAATAAAAAAGCCCAGTTTGGGCTTTTTTTATGCCTGTAATAAATTGGGTTTATTATCCGCTTATGGTAGTTTTAGCGAGTAAACTATTTTCAAGGAACGCCATGCTGAATTACTCTCAAATGCCATTGGATCGTGCATCAAATCGCCGTAAAGATCCAAAGTGGTTAAAGGCTCAAATGAATTCTCAGAGTCGCTGGTTATTGGTCAATAACAATCAAAGTTTATTTGTTAAAGACAGTCCTGAAGTGTGTTATTTACGCTTATCTCAAGTGGATCATCTCGATTTATCAAAAGGCATTTTATTGGGTTTAGACGACGATGATGTGGCGCATTTTGCTTTAGATGTCAGCCATGTTCCAGACTCACTCATTGAGCCTATGCTTAATGGCGCTGAATTTGTTGATATTCGCAAGTTAGGCCCACAAGTTGAGCTAAAACAAGGCTCGATTGCCGCACTGGCAAGGGGCTTGTGTTTTTGGCACGCAACGCACCGTTTTTGTGGTCGTTGTGGTCATGAAAATAACATGGTTGAAGCAGGGCATTCACGTTTATGTGAGAACCAAACTTGCCAGCATCAAACTTTTCCGCGAACCGATCCTGCGGTGATTATGATCGTGACTAAAACCTTTTCAGATGGAGTTGAGCGCTGCTTACTAGGCCGTCAAGCAAGCTGGCCTGACGGTGTTTTTTCAACTCTTGCTGGTTTTGTTGACCCAGGTGAAACACTAGAGCAGGCCGTTGCCCGCGAAGTCATGGAAGAAGCCGGTGTTGCGGTGACAGATATTCAATATATCGCGTCACAGCCTTGGCCATTTCCATCATCAATCATGTTTGGCTTTATGGCCACAGCGGTTTCAGAAGATATTCAGGTAGATAAAGACGAGTTAGACGATGCAAGATGGTTTAGCCGTGCTGAACTTAATGAATTTGGCCAATGGCATGAGCAGGGTAGCCATCTTAAACTAACCAGACAAGATTCTATTTCTCGATTTTTGGTTGAGCACTGGCGCAACCTGTAAAGCACAGCTTGGACAAATTATGACAAAGACAAATAAACATACCCAAATCGTCTCTGCAGGGCGTAAAAAAGCATATACACAAGGGGTTGTGAACCCTGTGGTGCAACGTGCATCAACAGTGGTATTCGATTCAGTGGCTGATTTAAAAGCAGCGGCGAAGAAGCGAGGCGACAAAACGTTATTTTATGGCCGTCGCGGTACGACGACACACTTTGCTTTGCAAGAAGCAATTGCTGAACTTGAAGGCGGCGAAGGCTGTGCGCTATATCCATCAGGTGCGGCTGCAATAAGCAATGCGCTGCTATCGTTTGTAAAAACGGGCGATCATATTTTAATGGTGGATACCGCTTACGAGCCAACCCGTGATTTTTGCGACAAAATACTGGCTGGATTAGGTATTGAAACAACCTATTACCCACCGGGAATTGGCGCAGGAATTAGTGAGCTTATTAAAGATAACACTCGCGTATTGTTTTTAGAATCTCCTGGCTCAATCACTATGGAAGTGCAAGATGTGCCAGCCATGGTTGCTAAGGCTAATGAGCGCGGTGTAATGACCATGCTAGATAACACCTGGGGTAATGGTCTGCATTTTAGACCGCTTGAGCATGGCGTTGATATTAGTATTCAAGCAGCGACAAAATACATCGTTGGTCACTCTGATGTGATGATGGGTGTGGCGGTCGCTAATAAAAAGTATTGGCCAACCCTTCGAGAAAATTCATACCTACTAGGGCAATGCACCTCTGCTGATGATGCTTATTTAGCGCTACGTGGTCTGCGTACTATGGCTGTGCGTTTAAAACAGCATGAACAAGCCGCCATCGAAGTGGCTAAATGGCTTGAAACACACCCATTGGTTGATCATATTCGCCATCCCGCTTTTGCAACGTGCCCGGGTCATGAGTTCTTTAAACGAGACTTTGATGGCAGCAACGGCTTATTTTCATTTGTAATGAAGCAGGGTAATCAACAAGCAATTGATGCGTTTTTAGATAGCCTGCACCATTTTAAAATGGGCTTTTCTTGGGGCGGCTATGAGAGCTTGGTCACGGCAAACCTGAGCATGAAAGGGCTTCGCTCTGAAACAGGTTGGTCACAAGGCCCGGTAATAAGGCTACACATTGGTCTTGAAGATGTGGCTGATTTACTAGCCGATCTTGACCAAGCGCTTGCAGTGTACGAAAGCCACCTCTAGGTTAAAAGTTTATACTTTGTTACATAAGACCCGCTTGTCGGGTCTTTTTTTTCTGGTAATTCAAGCTGTTTCAACTTAGTGTAATTCTAATAATAAAATTCATTAAGGATTATGAGTGACGCAGTTACATCCTAAACGCCTTGCACAAATTGCCCAATTTGAGCTGGTACGACTATTTCTGACCAAACGTGGTTTGTTGGCGGTTGCCGCTTTTGCCATTTGTTGGCTACTAATTTTACGCTATCCCATTGCCCAATCTGTGACCTTGATTAGCTCACCTGATTTTGCCGACTTTGCAAGGCAAGCATTTGGCGCCATTGGCATCAGTAAATTACTTGATTGGCCTGAATCTGAACTTGCCGTTTATTGGCTGATTGCTTTATTTAGTTTCCCAAGCTTTTGTTTGTTTTTATGTAGTGACCAAACAGTGGGCGACAGACAGCGAGGTACGTTACGCTTTTTATCGTTAAGAGCGACTCGTTCAGAAATTATTATTGGCCGCTTTTTAGGACAGCTACTCATTTTAGCAGCATTGTTGTTTGTTACCTTGATGGCAACGGTTGCAATGCTTGGCTATCGTGAGCCAAGTTTACTGCTTTCTGGCTTATCGCGAAGCTTTATGTTGTTATTTTATTTGCTTGTTGCAGTTATGCCATTTATTGCCTTGATGAGCTTTTTAAATACATTTGCCCGTTCATCGCGTCTTGCGTTTGTTTTGGCTATTTTGTTTTTTGCTGGCGGTAATATTGTGATTGGCTTACTAACATGGCAATGGCCTGCATTTGAGGTTTTAAATTACATATTTCCGGGCTATCAACTTGATTTAATGGCAGGTCAACGTGCAGGTGTGACACTGGCTCTTGGTTTACCACTTTTACAAACGGCAGTGCTACTGGTTGCTGGTGAACGAATTTTTGCAAGGAGCTCATTATGACCGTTTTAATTCAAGCACAAGGCTTGTCAAAAAACTACGGGGCTAAGCGAGCGCTCGATAACGTTAGCTTTGAGATAAACAAAGGGGCACCGGTAGCGCTAGTTGGTCCTAATGGTGCAGGTAAAACAACGTTATTCAGTTTGTTATGTGGCTATATTTTACCTAGCTCAGGAAAGCTATCGGTAATGGGGTATACCCCAGGCAGTGCGGCGTTATTTGGTAAGCTAACCGCGTTACCGCAAGATGCCCAGCTTGATCCTCGTTTTAGTATTGCGCATCAACTTAACTTTTATGGCCAATTACAAGGGCTCAGTGGTGCGGTTCGTAAAAAAGAAACGGCTCGCGTCTTAGAGTTGGTTGGTTTATCAGAAGTGGCTAAGCAACGACCAGATGATCTTTCTCATGGTATGCGTAAGCGAGTGACGATTGCACAGGCATTAATTGGCTCACCTGAAATAGTGATGCTTGATGAAGCAACTGCAGGCCTTGATCCAATTCATGCTCGTGAGGTAAGGGAGCTGGTAAGTTCTTTAAGTAACGAAGCAACATTTATTTTAAGCTCCCATGACTTAACTGAGCTTGAGCGTTTATGCTCACAAGTTTTACACCTCGATAAAGGGGTGTTAAGTGAGCATCAAGCCCGTTCTAGCACGCAAGATAATAAACACTTTATTACGTTGCAGTTAAATCAACACTATGATGATGTAGAAGCAAAGCTTGCTGGCCTTGCCCATGTACATCATGTTTATATGAGCCAAGCAAAAGAATATGTGATCGAGTTTGAGAAAACCGCTGAGCCTTTTGACATCAATCTTCTACAATTTTGTTATCAGCAAGGTTGGCAGTATCGTCAACTGGTAAATGGTCACACACTCGAAAATCAAATTTTTCATAAGGAGAGCTAGTTATGGGTCTATTAAGTGGATTAATGGGTAATGCAAGTGAAGTCGATAACGACGACTTAGAAGAGCTGCTTGCTAATACATTGATTGATGGTGAAACAGTTCAAAAAGCCTATAAAGTTATTCGTGATATGTTCATCTTTACTAATAAAAGATTAATTATCATAGATAAACAAGGTGTTACCGGTTCTAAAGTTGAAATGCTGAGTATTGCTTACTCAAAAATTACTAAGTTTAGTAAAGAAAGTGCCGGGCATTTTGACCTAGATGCTGAACTGAAAATTTGGGTTGGTTCAGATCCAACGCCAATCAGTAAAGACTTTAAAGCAGGAGATAACATTAATGAGGTTTATAGAATTATAAGTCAATTTGCTTTATAAAGTACTGACAAATCTTGTTTTTTTATTAAAAGTTGGCTAAAAGATGAAAGTTTCGGCCAACTTTTTCTTTACATTTACCGACACTTTATTACAATTAATCAAGTAAAAACAAACGCTTAGTTAAGTTTCCATTCAGTTTTCTGACGTTAGCATGTGCCCAACTTAGCCATCAGGCTAGTTTTCAACAGCAATGAAACAATGTTAATAGGGAAATCTGTTTATGAAAAAGTTAGCAGTTATTATTTCGAGTATGCTTCTGTCAACTGCCGCGACTGCTGCGGATAGTTACCAATCAATCAGCCATTTAGGATACAAGGACACCGATGGCAACGACACTGTAAGTGTTGATTCAACTTATTACTTCGCACCAAAGAAAACGATGGGTCCATACGACCAGTTTGAATACATCAACAGAACAACTAACGTGTTTGGTTCGTACGCAGATGATGACTTTGGTGATGTGACTAACATCGGCGGTGAGTACTTCGTACAAGATTTTGTAATCGGTGCGGGTTACAGCAATTACGATTACGGTTCAGACACTGATTTATTCAATGTGTCTGCGGGTTACTTCTTTAACCCTAACCTTCTTCTAAAAGCGACTTTCACTGACGTTGAAGATGGTGATAACTATGTAATGTTCGACCTTAAGTACAATCATCAAATTAACAGCACTGATTACTTAGGTTTCACGTTCACTGCAGACGACGAGTTTGATTATCGTGCGGTTAGCGCTAAATACTTTATGGATCTTCAACAAGGTAATTACCTAACGATTGAAGGTACAATTGCTGATACTGATGATAGTGGTAGCTCTTGGGAACTAGGTTCTAACTACTACTTCTCTAAAGCAACATCAGTATTTGTAACGTTTAATAAAGAAGATGACTACAGCTTTGGTGCTCAGCACTTCTTTAATAAAAACGTTGGCTTAAAAGCTGGTTATGCAAACAACTGGGATGACTCAGACTACGATGCATACTTTGCAAACCTAAGCTTACAGTTTTAATCATTAATTTGATGATATAAAAAAGCCCGCATTATGCGGGCTTTTTCGTTTTTATCATTACCAACCGCACTGGCGGCCTTCATTTTGCTCATCAAGGTATTTTTGTAACGGTGCAAAGTAATCTAAGATTGCTGTTGCATCCATTTCTTCTTTACCAGTGATTGTCGCAAGTGCTTCTTGCCATGGGCGGCTTGAGCCCATTTCTAACATAGCATTTAGTTTTTCACCAGCCTCAGCAGAGTTGTATACAGAACAACGGTGAATCGCTTCTTCGTTACCGGCAATTTCACATAAACTTCTGTGGAAGTCGAATTGTAAAATGTGCGCTAAGAAATAACGTGTGTAAGGCGTGTTGCCTGGTACGTGATACTTAGCACCTGGATCGAAGTCTGCTTCGCTACGTGCGATAGGCGCTTGTACACCTTGGTATTTTTCACGTAATTCCCACCACGCTTTGTTGTAGTTCTCTGGCGTTACTTCACCTGAGAAAACTTTCCAGCGCCATTGGTCTACTAATAAACCAAATGGGATAAATGCTACTTTGTCTAATGCCATTTTCATTAACAGGCCGATATCTTTAGATTCATCAGGCACGTCGTCTAATAAACCAATTTCTTTTAAATAACCTGGCGTTACAGAAAGTGCAATGGTGTCACCAATCGCTTCGTGGAAACCATCGTTCGCACTTTCTTGATAATAAATAGGCTGTGTGTTGTAGGCGCGTTGGTAGAAGTTATGCCCTAGTTCATGGTGAATAACAGAGAATTCTTCACCTGTGCGTTGAATACACATCTTAATACGTAGGTCGTCTTTGCTATCAATATTCCATGCAGATGCATGACATTGTACGTCACGGTCTTGCGGTTTAGTGAATAGCGAGCGCTCATAGAAGGTATCTGGCAATGGCGCAAAACCCATTGAGGTGAAGAACTTCTCAGCACCACGTACCATTTTAAGTTCGTCGTAATCGTGCTCAGCTAATAGTTCTGTTACGTCATAACCAGGATCGGCATTTTCTGGTGCAACAACATCGTAAATGTTACCCCACGTTTGGGCCCACATATTACCTAGTAGGTGTGCAGGGATAGGCTGGTCTTGTGGTACTTTATCTTCGCCATATTTTTCACCTAGCTTGGCACGAACATGACAATGTAATGAATCATAAAGCGGTTTAACTTGGCCCCAAATGCGGTCGAGTTCTTTTGCAAAATCATCGGCTGGCATGTCGTATTTACTACGCCACATAGCACCTGTATCTGCATAACCTAGCTCTTTTGCACCTTCATTGGTGAGTGCAACTTGTTGCTCATAAAGCGGGCGCATAGGTTTTGAAACTTGACGCCAACCTTGCCATAAATCAAGCAATTCATTGTAATCACGGCTCGTTGCCATTTTAGCAGTCATCTCGCCAAGGCTTAAACAGCTACCATCTTCTTTACAGTATTTACCTTTACCATAAATACCCCCTAGCTCAGCCACTAATTGTGAGAGCTTAGCTGTTTTTTCAGCATCTTGTGGCGCAGGTAAGGTGAGCGCTAGTTTAAGTTTATCGAGTTTACGACGTGCATCGTAATCAAGCTCTAAACTATCGAATTTTGCAGCTTCATTAGCAAGGCGAACCACAGCTTCTGTCATTTTGCGATTTACTTCAGCAGATAGTTCAGCAGTATCATGGGTGATAAAGTTGGCATAAATCCATTCAGCACGGCTTGCTTCTAAATAAAGCGCGCTTAATTCTTTTTCAGTAGCGGCGATAAATTTATCGGCATCTTGTGCGGTAACTTGGCTTGTTTTGACTTCAGCATTCGTTGTTTTAGTGCTCGCAGCGTCATCATTACAGCCAGTAAGTGCTAGTGCACTTGCGACCATAAGTGCGCTCATGCTGAGCTTAAATGGAGTCTTTTTCATAACGTTCCCTAGAAGTTTATTGTTATTTATTGCCCATGCATAATAGCAGTGTCTTAGTAAACAACAAACTGCCTAGTTGAAAACAAGCTAAGTAAGCGCTGCTTACGTTGTATTTATGGCACGATCAGTCATACTTGAAGCAGTTAATTAAAATAAAAGGATTGCACAATGACGACCGTAATCATTCTGTTACTGGTTGCTGTGATTGTAATTTTTGCGGTGAAAGACATTCGCATCAATCTTGTCACACGACCTACGTTTAGACTATTTAAAAAAGTTTTGCCGCCATTATCGCAAACAGAACGTGAAGCTATGGAAGCGGGTGATGTTTGGTGGGATGGTGAACTATTCAGTGGTAACCCAGATTGGCAAAAACTGCATCGTTTTCCTAAACCTGAACTCAGCGAAAAAGAGCGCGCATTTATGGGTGAGCAAGTCGAAACTTTGCTAGCCATGCTTGATGATTATCAAATCGTGCAAAAAGATAAAGACCTACCAAAAGAAGTGTGGGACTACCTAAAAAAAGAAGGATTTTTTGCACTAATCATTCCTGAAGAATTTGGTGGCCGAGAGTTTTCAGCCATTGCTAATTCAACCATTGTATCGAAAATTGCCACTAAGAGCTTAACCGCTGCGGTCACCGTTATGGTCCCCAATAGCTTAGGTCCTGGCGAATTACTTCTTCATTACGGTACCAAAGAGCAACAAGAGCGTTGGTTGCCAAGCCTAGCTAAGGGCGATGATGTGCCTTGTTTTGCATTAACGGGCCCTGAGGCTGGGTCTGATGCAGGCAGTATTCCTGATACTGGGGTGGTTTGTAAGGGCATGCATAACGGTGAAGAAGTGATTGGCTTAAAACTTAACTGGTCAAAACGTTATATCACTCTTGCGCCAATCGCCACCGTACTGGGTCTTGCATTTAAAATGTACGATCCTGAAGGTTTATTGGGTGATAAAAAAGAGCTTGGTATCACGTGTGCACTTATTCCGACAGATCACGAAGGTGTGCAAACAGGTGAGCGTCATTACCCGTTAAACATGGCATTTATGAATGGCACAACGTACGGTAAAGATGTGTTTATTCCGCTTGATTGGATCATCGGTGGCGAAAAGGGCGCAGGTAGAGGTTGGCGCATGTTAGTTGAATGTTTAAGTGCGGGCCGCGGTATTTCGTTACCGGCACTTAGTACGGCAACAGGTCACTTGGCTTCAAGAATGACATCAGCCTATGCAACCGTTCGCCAACAATTTGGTGTGTCGATTGGCCAATTTGAAGGTGTTCAAGAAGCACTCGCTCGCATTGGTGGTTTAACTTACACCTTAGAATCAGCGAGGCTAATGACCGCAGGGGCGATTGATTTAAAACTAAGTCCATCTGTGGTTACCGCTATAGCTAAGTACCATATGACTGAAATGGGCCGTACAGTTATGAACGACGCGATGGACATTCATTCAGGTAAAGGTATTCAAGTCGGGCCGAATAACTATTTAGCCCATGGCTATATGGGGATCCCGGTATCGATTACCGTTGAAGGTGCAAATATTCTGACTCGTAACTTGATGATATTTGGTCAAGGTGCCACTCGTTGTCATCCATTTGTTTTAAAAGAAATGGAAGCAGCAGCAATGGAAGACCAAGATGTTGCTTTAAAAGAATTTGACTCATTACTGCTGCAACATATTTTATTTGCTGGCAGTAATGCTGGTATGGCATTTGTGCACGGTTTAACGCGCAGTTACTTCGCTAAAGCTCCTGTGTGTGGCGCAACCACTGTTTACTACAAACAGTTGAGCCGCATGAGTCGTGGTTTAGCATTTTGTACTGATGTTGCGATGCTAGTATTAGGTGGTGAGTTAAAGCGCAAAGAGATGATTTCGGCGCGTCTAGGTGATGTGCTTAGCCACTTATATCTTGCTTCATGTGTATTGAAACGCTACGAAGATGAAGGACGCCAGCAAGCTGACCTACCATTTGTGCAATATGCCGTTGAGCATTCGTTATTCTGCATTGGTCAAGCATTCGATGGCTTCTTTAAAAACTTCTCTAACCCAGTGGTTAATTTTTTACTAAAACGTATTGTGTTCCCTCTGGGTAATCATTACCACCGTCCAAGCGATGAGTTAGCACAAACAATGTGTGAGCACATGAGCAAACCAGGGGTCTTTAGAGACAGATTAACCCATCTTTGTTATGTTGATGAAAATGCAGGCACGGGTGTCATGGAAAATGCCTTTTTAGCCATGATTGACACCCATGAAGACTTTAAGCAGCTTCGTAAATGGCAAAAAGAAGGCACTATTGCCAAAAACCTTGAACTTGAGGGTGCAATTGCCGCAGCGGCAGAGAAAAACTTGATAAACGAAACCGTTGCAGAGCGTATGAATCAAGCCAATGAGCTACGTAAACAAGCGATAGCCGTTGATAATTTCGCCCCCGGAGAGCTGTAACTTCTTGCCAAGTTGAAATAAATAAAGCCTTGCATTTGCAAGGCTTTTTTATACTAGCTTATACCAATCCGTGAGTGATGACTTTTTCTGCTTCGCTGGCTGGCATTGGTTTCGCTTTTAAGAAGCCTTGACCAAACTTACATTGCGTTTGTTTTAAGATTGCCA
Source organism: Pseudoalteromonas simplex (assembly GCF_015278155.1). Lineage (NCBI taxonomy): Bacteria > Pseudomonadati > Pseudomonadota > Gammaproteobacteria > Alteromonadales > Pseudoalteromonadaceae > Pseudoalteromonas > Pseudoalteromonas simplex. Next base: position 469,388 of record NZ_JADILN010000002.1, on the reverse strand, counting down.
ATTGTTTTTCTGTTTCAATCCCTTCCGCAACAACATCGAGTTTTAACGACTGTGCTAACGATAATATGGCATCCACCAAGGGGTTGTGTGCTTTATTTAAATGATCGATAAAGCTTTTATCGATTTTTAAAATATGGATAGGTAATTGGTGTAAATAACCAAGCGCTGAGTAGCCAGTACCAAAATCATCTAAGCACAGTTTAACTTCAAGAGGCTCAAGGCCCTTAATGATTTTTGTTGCTAGCTCTAAATTACCAATTAGCCCAGATTCAGTGATTTCTAAGCACAGCGAGCCTAAAGGGAGTTTGTATTTAGAGTACAAAGCATGGATTTGCGCGACGAAGTCGAGACTTGCAAAATGACGTGATGACACATTCACGGTAATTCGGCCAAACGCTTTACCTTTACTTGCCCACAGTGCTATTTGCTTTGCCGCGAGTTCAAGCAAGTGTAAATCTAAGTTAATAATTTGGCCTGTGTCTTCTGCAACGGGTATAAAATCATTTGGCGAAACAAAGCCTTTACTTGGGTGATGCCAGCGCACAAGCGCCTCAAAGCCGACAACCTGTGCATCTTGAATAGCAAAAATTGGCTGGTAGTAAAGTTCAAAGTCGTCATGTTCAATACCATGCTGTAAATCATTTTCTATATCCGCATGGTTTTTAAGCTTTTTACGCATGGTATTGTTAAAAAACTTAACTTTACCGCGGCCTGATGACTTCGCCTCGTACATTGCAGCATCAGCATGCTGTAGTAGCTTATAAGCTTGATCGCGACTACTTTCACAAAACGCAACACCAATACTTGTGGATGCCTGAAGTAAGTGGCCATCAATATCAAGAGGCTCAGCGAGAACCTGTTGAATTCGTTCAAGGGCATCTTTAATTTGTTGTTTATCGGTGATGTTCTCCATAAAAATGGCAAACTCATCGCCCCCTAAGCGGGCAAAGGTATCGGTATTGCGGATGGTACCTAAGATTAACTCACAGATTTTTACCAAAAAGTGGTCACCAACCTCATGACCTAATGAATCATTGATACTTTTAAAACGGTCAAAGTCTAGATAGAGCAGGGCATGTTGGTGGCGCTTATCTGCTCTTGCCAAACGAAGGATCGCATGTTTAATACGCTCTATTAATAACGAGCGGTTAGCAAGGCCGGTTAATTCGTCGTGAAGAGCTCGGTGCTCAAGCTCTTGTCTTGATAATTGGCGGTCTATCGCCATGCTAATTTGGCGGCTCACATACGTGAGTAAGGCACGGTCATGTTCGTCATAGTGATAGCTTTTACTGTAACTTTGTACGGCGATAACACCACTAATACGCTCATTTACTTTAAATGGCACCCCTAGCCAAGACTCGGCCTGACGACCAACCATTTTAAAATGACCCGCATCAATGTGTTGTTGAAATTCTTCTTTCGTAAAAAGTAAAGATTGGTCGATGTTTAATAAATAATAAGATGCGGTGTCTTTTAGTTGTTCTTTCGATATTTTCTTATGGGCGTTAGAACGCACGCCTTCTTCGATAATATAAACTAAATCAAGCACATCGAGTTGCTTGTCATACAGGCCAATAAAGAAGTTATCAGCCCTCAGTAAAGAGGTAATAATGCCGTGTAAAGATTCAAAGAAGCTATCTAGCTCGCTTGATTGATAGGTTAAGTTAGCGATTTGCAGCATCGAGCGTTCTAGCTTTTGTGCATCATTTAACTGCATCACAGTTTGCTGTAAGTCTTCTACGGTGCGAACTTGATTTATCTTGGCACTGAGTAAGTGGGCGACAGTTGATAAAATCTCTAAATGCGTATCATTGTAGTAATGTTTTTGCGGGTGCTCACAGTCAATGACACCCAGTACTTTTTCTTTGTAAACTAATGGTACGCAAAGCTCAGAAAGAGCAGGGCGAGAATCGGCAATATAACGCGGGTCTTGACTGACATCGCCAATCATTAAGGGTTTGCCAGTGCTTGCGACATAACCCGTAATACCTTGATCAAAGCTAATTTCTGTTCGGTCGATATGGTAAGTATCATGGCTACTTGCCGTGCCAATAGACGCCATTTCTTTTAGGGTACGTGTTTTATCGTCTGCTAGGTAAATGACACACTCTATAAAGCCCAGGCGGCTCACTACCTCTGATGTAACATATTCGAGTAACTCTTCAACTGTATCTAACTGCATTAGAGATGATGAGAACTGATTAATAATATGTAATTGGTCTGTTTTGACTTCAAGTGCAAAAGCCGTGTCTAAACTCTTAGGCATAGAATAAAAGGTAACCAAAATGTTGTATTAATTTATTACGTTAACCTACTATCAAACTATCCACAAAGTTATTTTCAAAAAAAACGTATACTGGTGTAAACTAGGCACCTGAAAATGAACTTGGGTAAATAAGCGAGGTTATTTGCTCAATGTTTATGCTATCCCCCTAACTTTAGCCGTGGAAACAAGCAATGTCAGATTTAAATTCGATGCAAACTCTAACAATTACACGCCCAGATGATTGGCACATTCATTTACGTGATGGTGAGCAACTCGTTGATACCGTTCGTGATGCAAGCCGTTACATGGGGCGAGCAATCATCATGCCTAACCTTGTTCCACCGGCAACTTGTACAGACACTGCATTATCTTACTATGAGCGAATTAAAGCTGCGGGCCCACAAGGTAACTTCGAACCATTAATGGTGCTTTACCTAACAGATAAAACTACGCCAGAAGAAATTAAAAAAGCTAAGGCAACAGGTAAAATTGTTGCTGCTAAACTGTACCCAGCTGGAGCGACGACCAACTCAGATTCTGGTGTGACATCAGTTAAGAATATTTACCCTGTACTTGAGGCAATGCAAGAAGTAGGGATGTTGCTGCTAGTTCATGGTGAAGTAACCGATTCATCTATTGATATTTTTGACCGTGAGAAGGTCTTCTTAGATACAATTTTAGCGGATGTAGTAAATGACTTTCCGAGTCTTAAAATTGTGCTTGAGCACATCACGACAAAAGATGCGGTAGAGTTTGTTAATAATGCACCAGAGAATGTTGCTGCAACCATTACTGCTCATCACCTTCTTTATAACCGTAATCATATGCTAGCAGGTGGTATTCGCCCGCATTATTACTGCTTACCTATTCTAAAGCGTAACATTCACCAACAAGCGTTAATTGGTGCTGCAACAAGCGGCAGCAAAAAGTTCTTCTTAGGTACTGACTCTGCACCACATTACAAAGACAAAAAAGAAGCGGCCTGTGGTTGTGCTGGTGCATATACTGCACATGCAGCTATTGAGCTTTATGCTGAAGCGTTTGAAGAAGCAGGTGCTTTAGACAAGCTTGAAGGTTTCGCGAGTCACTTCGGTCCTGACTTTTACGGTATGCCTCGAAACCAAGATACCATTACACTAGTAAAAGAGAGCTGGACAGTACCAGCCAGCTATAAACTAGGCGATTCAGAAGTGGTGCCAATCAAAGCAGAAGCACAAATGGACTGGCAAGTTAAGTAAGTTTTAGTAAGGTCTAAATCGAGAATAAAAAGCCCATCTATTTGATGGGCTTTTTTCATTTATAATTAATTGTTTATAAATAGTACTGTCATATATTTTTGTTTGGGCGGTTGACCTTAAAATTATTTTCGATTAATAGAGCTAAAAGCTATTTAATGTGTTAGTCTTAAATTGCTTTGAGTTTTTGCGTATTGAATTTACGGATAATGTGCGGCTGTACGGTTACCGGTTTGGTTATTGGTTCTTCCTGTACTTTACCCCAAGTTTATTGGGCATTCACTCAGGGAGGATAGAGCCATTATGGCTGAATTTTAATAATTGACTTACAGGAAAATTTGGTATGTCAAACACGGTTACTGGTAAAGTTAAGTTCTTCAACGAAGCTAAAGGTTTCGGTTTCATTGAACAAGAAAATGGCCCTGATGTATTCGTACACTTCAGCGCTATCACAGGTACAGGCTTCCGCACTCTAAGCGAAGGCCAGCAAGTATCTTTCGGCATCAAACAAGGTCAAAAAGGCCCTGAAGCTGAGAACGTAGAAGTAGCATAATTTATTATGTGAACCTAAGCATTTTGGTGAAACAGTTTCTGTTTCACCAAAATTCATTTACTCCCCAAATATCATACAGTTGTACCTAAACCTATTTAAACCTAAAGTATTGTGTTAGCCTTTTTTAATAGGTAATTCTTCTAGAACTTTCTCAACTATTCCTTTAAAGCTACTCTCGGTATCTAAAGTACTATATGCTCTTAGACTTAGTTAATTAAACATGACATTGATCGTTGTGTAAGTGAAAAATTTGATCTAACGAGAAAATTTAGTACTCATTTTCAGAGATTGTAGATTTTTTTACCAACATCTGAATTTCCCGCTAAACTTAGTGATATATAAGACAGCGGTAATTTAAATGAGCAATAAAATACTCGTTTGATAGATATAATGAAGGTTTGCTAATTGATGAGCATAGGAAATAATATACTTTTGGTAGACGATCACCCGATGGTGGCAACAGCAATTAAAATGGTTTTATCCAAATCGACCTTAGTTAACGAAGTTCAAGCTGTTGGAAGTCAAAAAGAAGCACTACAATTTTTAAAAGCTAATAATGTAGCGTTAGCTATATTAGATATTGAGTTAGAAGACTCAGATGGTTTTAGCTTATACAAGCGGGCTGTTAGTGCAGGGTTTACTGGCAAAGTGTTATTCTTATCAGCTAAGCAAGATAAGCATATTATACGCACTGCAGCAAAGTTGGGAGCGCAAGGCTTCGTTAACAAAGCTGAGAGCCTTGAAGATATTTCTTCTGCAGTTGAAATGATCTTGCGTGGTTACACCTTTTTTCCTCAAGAGCATTTAATTGCTTCTGAAAAAGACATTGACGAGTTACTCACTGAGCGTGAACTCGCCGTAATGAATTACCTATTGCAAGGGCTATCGAATAAAGACATTGGTGAAAAACTTTTCATCAGTAACAAGACCGTCAGTACTTACAAAACAAAGATATTTGAAAAGCTTGAGGTTGATTCAGTTATCTCATTAGCTAAGCTAGTAAAAGACCGCGCCGTGTTCTAATGGCGGCAGTTATAAGTCAAGATTAAATCCCGTTTAATGTTTAGTAAGCAGTTTGCTTGCTTATTAAACATTCCCTGCCTGTAAATGCATAAAAATTCTTCTAATTAGATTTTTTAGATGAAAAAACTGAATTTTTTTTTCATTTTTCTTTACCGCTTTTTGATTTCAATAAATGTTACATTTATGTTTAAGTTTGAACGGAATATGAATGTGATGATTGTTACTAAAGGGCTATAGAAGCCTTACAGATGTGTGGCTGTTATATTTTTGTTAACTCGTTGTTTTGGTTATTTTCATATCAACGACGAGTCACCAAATTTTTCCGATGAAAGCCGAACATCAAGTTGACAGACTCAGATGCATTTAGCATTATTGGAGGGTTGATATCTATTAAAAGATATCAGGGTTGTCCTCTTCGGAGGGTAATTAAATTATAAAAGTAACATTACTTAATTGGTTGGGAACTATGTCTGTTAAAATCAGAAAGAGTCTTGTAGCATCAGCGTTGGTTGGCGCTTTTGCATTTGCAAGCAGCAATGTGATTGCAGATCCTTTGAAAGATGTGCAAGATGCAGGTCAACAAATTCAAAAGGCTGCTGTTAAGTCTCAAACTAAAATTGACAATGTATATGGTCAAACTCAAGAGCTAATCGCTGAGTACCGTAGCGTTGTTGACGAAACTGAGCTAATGAAGGTTTACAACGATCACGTAGCACGTTTGGTCGCTGACCAAAACGCTTCAATCGAATCGTTTGACCGTCAAATCGCAACTATCGATAACACGAAACAAAACGTTGTGCCTTTGATGTATCGCATGATCGATACGCTTGAGCAATTCATCAAAGCGGACGTTCCGTTCAATCTTGAAAACCGTCTAGCACGTGTTGAAAGACTTCGTGACATCATGGCGTCAGCTTCAGTTACTACATCTGAAAAATTCCGCCAAGTTCTTGAAGCTTACACTGTTGAAACTGCATACAGCTCAGCTGTAACTGCTTCTCAAGGTACTCTTGAGATCGATGGTAAGAGCATCAACGTTGACTTCGGTCGTTTAGGTCGTATCACTTACGTAGCTCAGTCTTTTGACCTTAAGCACGCGTGGGTGTGGGATAACAACACTAAACAGTGGAAAGAATTAGGTGAAGAATACCTAAAACCTGTTAAAGAAGTTATCCGTATGGCGCGTAAACAAGCGACATTAGAACTTGTTAAACTACCAATTTTTGGCGCGGAGTAATCAATAATGAAGAAACTATTTAAAGGTTTTGCTGTTGCAGCAGTACTATCTGTTTCTGCAGGTACCGCGCTTAATGCACACGCAAACACTGATGCTTTAGACAAAATTCTTGAGCAAGTTAAGCAAGAACGTATCTCTGAAGGCAAATTAAATAAGCAACGTGAACAAGAGTTCCTTTCAGCTCGTGCTGACAAGCAAGCGTTACTTAACAAAGCTAAAAGCGACCTAGCTGCTGAAAAAGCACGTGGTGACCGTTTAGCTAAAGAATATGCTCAAAACGAAAATACTTTAGCAGAAAAAGAGCAAGCTCTTTTAAATGCTCAAGGTACTTTAGGTGAGATGTTCGGTGTTGTACGTCGTGCAGCTGCTGATGCAATCGGTTCAATCGAAGCATCACTTGTTTCTGCTGAAAAACCAGGACGTGCTGAAGTACTTCGCTCACTAGCTGCTGCGAAAGAACTTCCAACTGTTCGTGAACTAGAAGAGCTTTGGATTTCTCTTCAAACTGAAATGACTGAGTCTGCTAAAGTTTCAACTTTCGAAACTGAAGTTGCAGGTCTTGACGGTTCATCTTCTGTGAAGAAAGTAACGCGTATCGGTAACTTCAACTTAGTAACTGACGACGGTTATTTAATCTACTCTCCAGAAACTAAAGCGATTCAACCTCTAGGTAAGCAACCTGATAGCTACATCCTAGCGGGTATCAGCGATTTAGAAGGTACTTCTGCAGATAACTACGCTGGCGTATACATCGACCCGACTCGTGGCGCGATCTTACGTATCAACACGCAGAAGAAATCACTAATGGAATACTACGAGCAAGGTGCTGAAGTAGGTTACATCATCACACTATTATTAGTTGTTGGTCTACTTATCTTTATCGTTCGTTTCATTGATCTTGCGCTTACTAGCACTAAGATTAAGAGCCAGCTTAAGAACCTTTCTACTCCGAATACAAACAACCCACTGGGTCGTATTCTTAAAGTTTACGCTGACAACAAGAATCAAGACGTTGAAAACCTTGAGCTTAAACTTGACGAAGCAATCCTACGTGAAACGCCTCGCATCGAAGCTGGTATCAACATCATCAAGATCTTGGCAGCAATCGCTCCATTACTAGGTCTACTAGGTACGGTAATCGGTATGATCCTTACGTTCCAAACAATCACATTGTTCGGTACAGGTGATCCGAAGATCATGGCTGGTAATATCTCTCTAGCACTTGTAACTACAGCGTTAGGTCTAATTGCAGCTCTACCACTTATCCTACTTCACTCAATTGTTGCGGGTCGTAGTAAGTCGGTTCTACATGTCCTTGATGAGCAAAGCGCTGGTATCATCGCTGCTCACGCGGAGAAGGAGAAAGCCTAATGCTAGTCCTGATGGAGATCTGGGAATCTATCAGGGATTTTGTTGGCACAGGCGGCCAGGTATTATACGTGGTCGCGATAGCACTCTTTCTTATGTGGGTTTTAATGATTGAGCGCTATTGGTTCCTACTAGCTGAGTTTCCTCGTATGACGAAGAACATTGTAGCTCAGTGGGATGCCCGCCAAGACACTACGTCTTGGTACGCACACAGAATCCGTGAAGCATGGATTTCTGAAGCGTCTGAAAAATTAGATCAGCGTATGTTGTTGATTAAGACATTAGTAGCTGTTTGTCCTTTAATCGGCTTATTAGGTACTGTAACGGGTATGATCGCGGTTTTCGAAACCATGGCTACTCAAGGTACTGGTAACGCACGTTTAATGGCATCAGGTATTTCAATGGCAACAATCCCAACAATGGCTGGAATGGTTGCGGCACTATCTGGAGTATTCTTTAGCTCACGTCTTGAAGCGAGAGCGAGAATGGCGAAAGCTAAACTTGTAGATAGCATGCCTCATCACTAGAGAGAGAATTAAATATGGCACGTAAACAACGTTTTCGTGAAGAAGAAGAAGCAGCGGTTGACATGACGCCAATGCTTGACATCGTATTTATCATGCTTATTTTCTTTATCGTAACTACATCGTTCGTTAAAGAGGCTGGTATCGAAGTCAATAAACCTAAAGCAGCTGCAGCTACGAAGCAAAAAAATGCAAACATTTTTGTTGCTATCCGCGCTGACGGTGCGATCTGGATTGATAAACAACAAGTAGACGTTGAGCGTGTATCAGCTAAACTTGAAAGTTTATTAGCAGAACAACCTACTGAAGTTGTAATTTTGCAAGCTGATAAAGAAGCAAAACACGGCGTAGTAGTTAAAGTTATGGACCAGATCAAAGCGACGGGTGATAACCTTAAAATTTCAATAGCTGGAGATCAGTAATGATTCGTTTTCTGTTTTCACTGATTGCAGGTGGGGCAGTTACTTTCGGCTTGTTCTACTTCATGGCGTACCTCATCTCCGGTGGAGCTGACCGTGCGACTGAACAAAAAGAACAGATCGTAGTCGAAATTATGACGAATCCGCCTGAATCTAAGGTGCAGGAGAGGAAGCGTGTTCCGCCTCCGCCTCCGCCACCGCCAAAGCAGCCGCCTAAACCGCAGCCGCCTCAGCCGGAAAACAGCAACCCTAACACTGGTGGTTTGTCATTTAATATGCCAAGCATCGATGTGGGTAGCACAGCTGGTGGCCTAAGTGGTCCAGGTGCATTTGGACGTGATGGTGACGCGACACCTATCGTTCGTATTGAACCAAAATACCCTACGCAAGCAGCGCGTGATGGTAAAGAAGGTTGGGTACAACTTTCATTCACTATCAATGAAGTGGGTGGTGTAGAAGATGTTGAAGTGATCGACGCCGATCCTAAACGTATCTTCGACCGCGAAGCTAAACGTGCGCTACGTAAGTGGAAGTACCGTCCGAAAATCATTGACGGCAAACCACAGAAGCAATTTGGTCTTCAAGTACAACTAGACTTTAAACTTAACCAAGGTAACTAAGGAGGCGAGTAATGAGAAATTTATCTAAAGTAACTGCACTTGCGCTTCTTATGTCTCTATCAGGTGTAGCTTTCACTGCACCTGCTTTAGCAGCGCCAGATTACGCGAAGATTGAAGCGCGTAAAAAAGCAAAAACTAAAGTAATGGGCGAGCGCGTTGGTAAAAAAGTTATTAAAGCGTTTGATTTGTACAATGAAGAGAAGCTTGATGAAGCGATTGCGTTACTTAAAGAAATCGATCCTTCGGATGAATTTGATAAGGCAACAGTCGATCGTTACTTAGGTCAAATGTACGCTCAAAAAGAGCAGTATCAATTGGCTATCAAGCATATCGCAGCTGCAGTTCAGCCTGACGTTTTAAATTTTGCTGACCAAGAGCAAGGCTTAAAACTTCTAGGTGATATGTACGCGGGTACTGAGCAATATGCAAAAGCGAAAGAAGCTTATGCAGCTTGGATGGACTTCACAGGTGAGGAAGATGACAAGGTTTATACACGTATTGCGCAAGCAAACTACGAGTTAAAACTTTTCAAAGACGTACTTCCTGCTGCAAACAAAGCAATTGAATTGGCAAAAGAACCTGCAAAGGCTGCTTACCAATTAAAGCTAGCTGCCTATTTTGAACTTAAACAGTACAAAAATATGGTAGGTGTTGCTGAAGAAATTGTTCGTGTTTGGCCTGAAGACAAAAAAGCCTGGGTTGGTTTAGGTAAATACTACCTTCAAACCGAAGACTTCAAGAAAGGTCTAGCGACCATGGAAGTTGCCTATAAAAATGGCTATTTTGAAAACGAAGTTGAATACAAAGTACTTTCTAACTTTTATTCGTTAAATGATATCCCTTACAAAGCAGCAGTTGTACTTGAAAAGGCAATCAACGAAGAAAAAGTTAAGCGTAACAAGCAAAATATCAGTGCAGTGGCATCTAACTACCACCGTTCTAAAGATATTGAAAAAGCAGCTAAATACTATGAAGAAGCGGCTAAATTTGATGATGATGCTGAGCTTTACCGCAAAGCGGGTTCATTACTTTTACAATCGCAAAATTATAGTGCAGCCGTTGTTCGTTTGAACAAGGCAATAGAGTTAGGTTCTGACAAAAAAGGAACTATTTACTCTGATTTAGCTGAAGCTTATTACTACCAAGAGAAGTATAAGCAAGCTTATAACGCTATCACTAAAGCAATGGACGATCCGCGCACTCGCAAGTTTGCGAAGAGCTGGTCGACCTTCATCAAAGATAAAGCCGCTCGTAACGGTGTAAAAATCTAATTGATGTTGTTTTAAATTAAAAAGCCCCTCTGGGGCTTTTTTTATGGAATTTTAAAATGCTAAGACAGATCGTATTATTAGTTGTCGCAAGTGTGATGCTGATAGCTTGCTCTGAGCAAACATCAGCTTTCAAAACATTTAGTGAAGGGCAGCAAGCGCTGCAAACTATTAATAATTTATTATCGACTCAAGAACAGCAAAGTGAAGCTGCTAGCTGGCCTTTCTCAGAAAGTTATTTGCAAGCACGTCATCAGGCTTATCAAGGACTAAAAACGACGACGTTAGATGTGTCACAACAGGCGCAATTGAACTATTTAATCATTGCTGAGCGTTATCCCGAACGTTACTTTGTGTGGCCTGTACAACGTGATGTTATTAGCCAAGCTCGTTTAGTAGATGACTATTCGGTAAATGAATTAGCTAACTGGCTAGAGTTAGTTGAAACGCAGCTAATTGCAGCTGAGCAAAGCAATCTGAAATTAAATAAAATCGAATTAACGCTTTTACATAATATGGTCAAATCGCACCTTGATAATAGCGATGACAGTGTACAAGCAGCACTAAACAAACTTAATCAATATTTAACTCAATATAAACCGCGTACAAAACTTGGTTTAGTCGGTTTGGCAAATGGTAAAGATTGGTATCAAAGTAAACTTAATTACTTTAGTGGTGAGACTAAGCCGCCTTTAACTTGGTTAAGTGAAATCCAGGCTTCGTTAAAGCAATCGCAGAATGCAGATTTTGTATTACCTGTATCAGACTCTCACGCTAAACCATTAGTAATGAACTATTTTGTAGAAAGTCATCAGCACACAGGTCTTGATTGGCAGCTTGATTATCTCGACCCGCTCAAAAGTAAGCGTAAATTAACAAAAGATGAGCAATACTTCTGGCAAGTTATGATGGAAACCGACTTAGGAATTCATTATCACACATGGAGTGAACAGCAAGCACGTGTTAGTTTGATGAAGCGTCTAGGGGTAAATCAGCAACAAGCTGATTGGTTAATTGAGGATATCGTGCTTTATCCTGCGATGAGCTTTATTTTTATAAATTAGTACAGCGCTGCGCTCTATGGAGCGCATCGCCGACAGCGTTGGCTTGCAGGATCTGCAAGTAAACGTTCGTCATCAATTTTTTCTTCACAATCACAGCAATAGCCATACTGCCCAATATCGATTTGGCATAGTGCTGCTTCTAACTTTTCTATTCGAGCAATCAATATTTGATACTCAGAACCGAGATTATTTGCTGTCAGCTCTAACCAGTCTGAAGGGGGATGATCCTTGAGTTGCGATAGCAGTTGCTGATGATAGGCTTGATCAGAATTAGCCAGCATATCCAGTAAACGTTGTCGAACCTGCGCAAGTTCCGCAGATAACTTTGTTTGAATTTCAGTATTGTTCATCGCTTTTCTTCCAAGTGGGCAATACTGGTATTATCAAACAAAATCGATTTGCTAATTATGATTTGTATCAATACTCGGCGCTTTCGCGTACTTTCTTAGTACATCTGCAACTTCGTCTTTGGCTTTTAGGCGGCGGATCTCATCAAAAAGTGCGTTAGCTTGTGGGTATTGGCGCTTTAAATAGCCGAGCCATTGCTTAGTACGAGAAGCAAAATACTTTTCACATTTGCTCTCGTCTTGGTGCATAGATGAATGAATAATGTGGTATATCACATGCTCCCATAACATCGGAGTGTAATGCTCGTTTTCTGCATGAGATTTTATTTGTTTTGCTAGATCAGGCATCGCTAATGCACCACGACCAAGCATTAAATCTTGGCAATGACTGCGCTTTTGACAAAGCATGGCATCTTCAACTTGCCAAATTTCGCCATTAGCAACGACCGAAATATTTTTATCTTTGATCAACGGCGGGATTTTTTCCCAGTATGCCGGAGGGTTGTAGCCATCTCTTTTAGTTCTGGCATGAATAGCAAGACTTGAAGCACCCGCGCTAACAACAGCATCAACAATTTCTTGGCTATTACTATCATCATCAAAACCAAGCCTAATTTTGGCACTAACTTCATGGCAAGGATCAACAGCATCACGTACGGCTTTAATAATTTCGTACATGTGCTCAGGGTCTTTTAACAGTACCGCACCACCTTTACTTTTGTTCACTGTTTTAGCTGGGCAACCAAAATTTAAGTCAATGCCATGGGAGCCTAGGCGTATTGCTTTGACGGCATTTGCTGCCAAAGCATGAGCAACTTGACCTAGCAACTGAATACGCACTGGCGTACCTGCACGGGTATAGCCACCTGTTTTTAGCTCAGGACAATAGCGGTGAAACACGCGTTCGGGCAGTGTGTCTTCAACGACACGAACAAACTCTGTTACGCATAAATCAAATCCACCTAAATCAGTTAAGAGTTGTCGCATTTTAAAATCCACAACGCCTTCCATCGGTGCTAAAACTAGTCGCATGATACCTGTTAACTCATCAAAAATTAGGACGCGTATTCTAGCTTTTCTGGATTGTTTTATAAATCGTAATTTGCATTCTCGGCACTTTCAGAAAATAATTATAAAAATTTTGAAAGTAATTTTTAGTTCTCGGGTCTTGTTTAATAACCCTTTATAAAAAAGAGAGTCATCGAATGAACACAGTTAAGAAAAATTCAATTGCATTAACATTAGGTGCGGTTGTAGTAGGTGCGTCAAGTTTTGTAGCAACTGATGCGAGTGCAAACCCATTTGAATTTCAGCAAATGCAAGCAGGCTATCAACTAGATGCCGCAGAAGGTAAATGCGGTGAAGGTAAATGTGGCGGCGATAAAAAAGCTGAAAAAGAAGGCAAGTGCGGTGAAGGTAAGTGCGGCGGCGACAAAAAAGCAGCCAAAGAAGGTAAGTGCGGCGAAGGTAAATGCGGCGCAGATAAAAAAGCAGCCAAAGAAGGCAAGTGCGGCGAAGGTAAATGCGGCGGCGATAAAAAAGCAGCCAAAGAAGGTAAGTGTGGCGAAGGTAAATGCGGCGCAGACAAAAAAGCAGCCAAAGAAGGTAAGTGTGGCGAAGGTAAATGCGGCGCAGACAAAAAAGCAGCCAAAGAAGGTAAGTGCGGCGAAGGTAAATGTGGCGCAGACAAAAAGAAAGCTAAAGAAGGTAAGTGTGGCGAAGGTAAATGTGGTTCTAATCACTAAGCGCTCATTTAGCTTTTAAAAGGGCCGTAAAGGCCCTTTTTAGTAGGAGGTAGTATGTTAAATGAATCAGTAGCTGATTTTGGGCTGATTGGCTTAGGTTTGCGCCGAGAAATGCTTGATGAAATGCTCATTGATGTTCCTAAACCTATTGAGTTTTTAGAAGTTGCACCTGAAAACTGGCTAAAGCTTGGGGGGCGTTTTGGTAAACAATTTAAACAGCTTACCGAACAACATGCCTTTGTTTGTCATGGTTTATCGTTATCGATTGGCTCACCAGCAGCGCTTGATATTGAATTTGTACAATCGCTTAAAACCTTTTTTAAAGAGCATAATATTCGTTTATTCAGCGAGCACTTAAGTTATTGCTCGGGCGAAGGACATATGTACGATTTAATGCCCATACCATTTACTGAAGATGCTATTAAGCATGTTGCTTCTCGTATTAGGCAAGTACAAGATATTTTAGAACAGCCAATTGCTATTGAAAACGTGTCTTACTATGGCGCCCCTGGGCAACAAATGACAGAACTTGAATTTACTAATGCTGTTTTAGAAGAAGCTGATTGTAAACTGCTGCTCGACGTGAATAATATTTACGTTAATTCGATTAATCATGGTTATAACGCTGAGCAATTCCTAGCTGAATTACCAACAAAACGGATTGCCTATGGGCATGTTGCGGGCCATTACACTGAGGCCGAAGATCTACTGGTTGATACCCATGGTGCGCCAGTTATCGATCCTGTTTGGCAATTGCTTGAAAAAGCTTATGAAGTTCATGGCGTATTTCCCACCTTATTAGAGCGTGATTTTAATATTCCGCCGATGAGTGAGTTGTTAACCGAGCTAAAAACCATTGAAGCACTGCAGCAAACAGTGAGCAAGCAAAACCAAGCAAGGGTGAAACACAGTGCCTGAACATTTTACTCAAGTACAGCAAGCGTTTATGGCGCATATCCGCGACCCCCAGCAACATGCTAAGCCTAGCGATATTGAAGAGCGTCGGATGGCTATTTACCGCGACTTATTTTTTAATAATGTGGATGGGTTTGTCAGCTCTGCGTATCCAGTATTAAAAAGTTTATATTCAGAGCAAGCTTGGCACAGACTCGTTAGGCAGTTTTTTAGCCAGCATGATTGTAAATCACCTTATTTTTTAGATATTGCAGGGGAGTTTCTGGCTTTTCTTGCTAATGACTATGAAGTGCAAAGCGATGATCCCGCGTTTATGTTAGAGCTAGCGCACTATGAATGGGTTGAGCTTGATGTATCGGTTGCTCAAGAGGTGGCAGAAGAAGTCAGTTTATCGGCTCATCAAGTGACAAGCTCTGCATTATTCTTAAGTTCACTTGCCCGTAATTTGAGTTACAGTTTTCCTGTTCATACCATCAGTGCAGATAATCAACCAAGTGAACCGGCTGCACAACCCAGTTACTTTGTGGTTTATCGTGATAGCGATGACGAAGTACAATTTTTATCGACAAATGCGATGACCGCATTACTTCTTAATATTATTGAATCTCAGCCGGGTGCAGATTTAAATGATGTATGCCAAGCAGTTGCAGAGCATGCGCCTCAATTTAGCCAAGAGCAGCTGTATCAGGGAGCCCTCAATACCTTGAGTGCAATGGCTGAACGCGGCATTGTGGTTTCTAATACCTTGGTTTAAAAATCAGCTAAAAGTCTTTATTGATGTATTTAGTTCGACTATTATGAGCGCCTTATTTTGTCGTGCTTAAATAAAGGTAGTAATTATGTCGAATGATAAAGACTTTAAAGATCCGTTCAATGCAACTTATTTCATTGCGTTTTTAGCTGTATTCGGTGGCATTGGCTGTCTAAACGCTATTCTTGGTTGGATCACTTCTTTATCTTAATCTGCGCAAGCAAATTAAAGACAATAGGCTGCATTATGCAGCCTTTTTTATAGCTTATATTTCTTGTTAAATGATTAATTTCGAAACTTGCTACCGACTTTCTACTAAGGTGATGTTATACTCTCGAGCTTTGTTAGATAAACTTTTTGAGCAGTATAATTATGACTCAAGCAACTTCAACGCTCATCAAACAGAGCATTGCAACGATCGCTGATTACCCAAAGCCGGGCATTATGTTCCGCGACGTAACTACTTTAATGGCTAATGCTGACGCATTTAAAGCAACCATCGACAGCTTTATTGCAGCATATAAAGACCAAGGTTTTACAAAAATCATCGGTACTGAATCTCGTGGTTTTATCTTCGGTGCACCACTTTCTTACGCACTAGGTATTCCATTCATTCCTGTTCGTAAACCAGGCAAACTTCCTCGCGAAGTGATTTCACAAAGTTATCAATTAGAGTATGGTGAAGATATTCTTGAGCTTCATACAGACGCAATTGTCCCTGGCGATAAAGTGTTACTAGTAGATGACTTACTGGCTACAGGTGGCACAATCGAAGCAACGGCAAAATTAGTTGCTAAACTTGGCGGTAACGCAACTGATGCGGCATTTGTTGTTTCTTTACCTGAGCTGGGTGGTGAGCAACGAGTTGCTGATATGGGCATCAAAATCTTAAAGTTGGTTGAATTCGAAGGCGAATAATTAATGAGTTATCAGGTTCTAGCAAGGAAATGGCGACCACAAACCTTTCACGAGTTAGTGGGGCAGTCTCATGTTAAACAAGCATTAGTTAATGCATTAACACAAAATAGACTCCATCACGCTTATCTCTTTACTGGAACCCGTGGGGTGGGTAAAACAACCATTGCACGTATATTCGCAAAAAGTCTCAACTGCGATAAGGGTATCTCTGCTGAGCCATGCGGCCAATGTTCAAGTTGTACTGATATTGAAGCAGGCCGTTATATTGATTTATTAGAAATCGATGCGGCATCACGTACCAAAGTAGAAGATACCCGCGAAATCCTTGATAACGTTCAATACGCACCAACACGTGGTCGTTACAAGGTATACCTAATCGATGAAGTTCACATGCTGTCAAAGCACAGTTTCAATGCATTACTAAAAACATTGGAAGAGCCGCCAGAGCATGTGAAGTTTTTATTAGCGACAACCGATCCGCAAAAACTACCCGTGACGATTTTATCGCGTTGCTTACAGTTTAATTTAAATGCTTTGTCGCAATCAGAAATTCATGATCAGCTTGCCCATGTTCTTAATCAAGAACAGCTAAGTTTCGATGATAAATCATTGTCTATTTTAGCTAAGGCAGCCGATGGTAGTATGCGTGATGCATTGAGTCTTACAGACCAAGCAATTGCGCAAACCAATGGTAATATTAATCATCAGGCTGTGCAAACTATGCTTGGCTTGATGGATACTCAATATAGCCAAACCATGTTAGCAGCGTTATTGTGCCAAGATGGCGACGCATTACTTCAAGAAGTAAAAGCGGTCGTTAGCCGAAACCCTAACTTTGTAGCCTTGCTCGACGATTTAATCGCACTTACGCACCTTATCCAGCTTGTGCAACTCGTGCCTAGTGCAGCGGCACTTGATGATACTAACCGAGATTTTATTGAACAGGTGGCACAAACCACTGATGCACAGCAGATGCAGGTTTACTACCAATTGCTACTCAATGGTAAAAAAGATTTGCAGTGGGCACCCGATGCTAAACTTGGCTTTGAAATGATCATGTTGCGACTGCTTGCATTCCAACCTACGCAATTTGCACAAAGCCAAACACCATCGAATACCCAGCAGCAGGTTAAGCCAAGTGGTGCCGGTGCACTGCGTGATATTTTGAAAAAATCTACGGCGCAACGTGAGCAAGCTGCTTCAGAGCAAGCACCAGTTGCACATAGCTCTGCACAGACAACTGCTGTTCCTTCAGAGCCTCAGCCAACACAAGCTGAGCCTATTCAAGCAGCCAAGGCAGAAACGGCACATAGCCATGAGCCTGCCCAGCAAGTTGAAGCAACAGCAGTAGAGCAGCCTGATGCTGGTCAACAGCCTCAGCAATCTGTTGAAACGGCAATGGTTGCTGAAGTTCAACCTGCGCCACAACAGCAAGACCCAAGCCACTCAGAGCAAGTGCCAGCAGCTGAGTACTCATCACCAGAGTATTCTTCGCAAGATTATATGGATGATGATGCCGAAATGGATTCATCACTTGCAGCGCAATACGATGATGTGATGAATAGCGCCTATGATCAGGGCTTTACTGCCAATGAAGCATCTGCGCCTCAGCAACAGCAAACAGCACCAGCACAATTACAACAGCAGCAAAGTCAGGCGCAGTCGGCCATTGCTCGTATTTTACAAGATCGCAATATTTCAGGTGCTGGGCGTTTAAGTGGTGCAGCAACGCAAACTCATGCTAAAGCAGAACCACAGCCTGAAACTAAGTCCAAAGCAGAGCCGTCAGTGCAACAAAGCACAGCCGCGACCAACATTCAGCCTCAGCAGCAAGCAATGGCTGCTGAAGTAAAAAAGCCCATCCCCCAGCAAACGGGGGAGAGCAGTAGTAAAGTAAAAAAAGTCGACTTTCGAGAAAAGCATCAAACAATCACCGAAAACTTAGCGCCAGAGTTACTTGAGCAGATCAATCCACAAAAAGCGCCAGAGCCAGTAGTTGAAGAAGCCAGTATTCCGATACCTGATGATTTTGAAAGCCCGATCAGCAGTATTAAATTTGCACACGAACAAGACGAATGGGCGTATTTAATTAAACGCATGGGACTGGGTGGTCGCATGCGCCAATTTGCGCTGCATTCAATCTTTACCAAGCAGAATAATCAGCTGCACATTGAAGTTGATTCATCACAGCGCCATTTAGATAGCGCTGTGCTAAGACAAAAGCTCAATGCCGCATTAAGTGAAATTTATGGCCATAATGTTGAGCTTAGTATCGAGTTTGCTGATGGCGTAATTGATTCACCGTATTTGATTCAACAAAAAATTGATGCGGGACGTCATCAACAAGCGATTGATGTAATAAATAGCGATGAAAATATAGTGCAATTTCAGCAGTTATTTAGCGCTATAATCGATGAAAACAGTATTCAGGCATTGTAATTAGTTACAATAGCCCTTATCTTCATGCCAATTAAAGTAGTTTAGAAAGAGAGACAGTTATGTTTAAAGGTGGAATGGGTAACATGATGAAGCAAGCGCAGCAAATGCAAGAGCGCATGCAAAAAGCCCAAGAAGAAATCGCAAACCTTGAAGTTGTAGGTGAAGCAGGTGCAGGCCTAGTTAAAGTAACTATGCTTGGTAACCACAATGTTCGTCGTGTTGAATTAGATGACAGCCTAATGGAAGACGACAAAGACATGATCGAAGATTTATTAGCGGCAGCGTGTAACGATGCTGTACGTCGTGTTGCTGAAGAAACACAAGAGCGCATGAGCAAAGTAACTGGCGGTATGCAATTACCACCAGGTATGAAAATGCCATTCTAAGTGATTTTGTATGCAACTATCTCCTAGTTTAACACAGCTAATTGAAGCGCTACGATGCCAGCCGGGCATAGGCCCTAAGTCGGCACAGCGCATTGCTTTTCATTTGCTTGAGCGTGACCGTCAGGGTGGTAAACAGCTTGGCCATGCATTAACCAAGGCAATGGATGAAGTAGGGCATTGTCAATCTTGTCGTACTTTTACAGAGCAAGCTGTATGCGATATTTGTTCAAGTGTTAAACGCCAAGATAGTGGTTTATTGTGTGTGGTCGAATCACCAACCGATGTACTCGCGATTGAGCAAACAGGTCAATACCAAGGTCTTTACTTTGTTTTAATGGGTCACTTGTCGCCAATTGATGGCATAGGACCAAAAGAAATTGGCCTTGATATTCTTGAAAGCAAGTTGCAACAAGGTGGCATTAATGAGGTGATCCTCGCGACCAATCCAAGTGTTGAAGGTGAAACCACAGCCCACTACATTGCTGAGCTTTGTCATAAGTATCAGGTAGGTGCATCTCGAATTGCTCACGGTGTCCCTGTTGGTGGTGAGCTCGACTTACTTGATGGTATGACATTGATGCATGCATTTAGCGGACGACGCGCCGTAAACCAAAATTAATACCTGATATGGTATCAAAAGCCTGCTTTAAGCAGGCTTTTTTGTGTATAGCCCCCCAATTTGGCCGTAAATTTAATTTTTTGCCTTGAAGTTCAAAAAGCCTGCCCCATATAAAGAGTCATAGTGCAGATTAGACACTTTGTTAATTGGAGATTTACACAATGACTGCAGCACAAAAAGAAACATTAGGCTTTCAAACAGAAGTCAAACAACTATTAAACCTGATGATTCACTCTCTTTACTCTAATAAAGAGATTTTCCTACGTGAGCTTGTATCAAACGCGTCAGATGCGGCAGATAAATTACGTTTCCTTGCGCTTTCTAATGGCGATTTATACGAAAACGATGCGGAACTAAAAGTACGTATCAGTGCCGATAAAGAAGCAAACACGGTCACCATTACTGATAATGGTATTGGTATGAGCCGTGAAGATGTGATCAATTCACTAGGTACAATTGCAAAATCAGGCACCGCAGAATTTTTCCAAAACCTAACTGGTGACCAAAGCAAAGATTCACAATTGATTGGTCAATTTGGTGTTGGTTTTTACTCAGCGTTTATCGTTGCTGACAAAGTAACAGTGCGTACGCGTAAAGCAGGTGAAAGCCAAGGTATTGAATGGCAATCTGCAGGTGAAGGTGAGTACACATTACAAGAGATTGATAAACCATCACGTGGTACTGAAATCATTCTTCACCTTCGTGAAGACGAAACAGAATTTGCTGATGAGTTCCGTTTACGTAGCATCGTCACTAAATATTCAGACCATATTTCTATTCCAGTTGAGATGTATAAAGCAGAGGTACCTGAATCTGAAGGTCCTGACGGCGAGAAAATTCCAGCACAGCCAGGCGAGTGGGAAGGTATTAACCGCGCGACAGCACTATGGACCCGTGACAAGTCAGAAGTAACAGACGAAGAGTACAAAGAGTTTTATAAGCATATCGGTCACGATTGGGAAGAGCCACTAAGCTGGGCACATAACAAGGTTGAAGGTAAAACAGAATACACCAGCCTGTTATACATCCCGAAAAAAGCACCTTTCGATTTATGGAACCGTGAGCGTCAATCAGGTTTAAAACTGTATGTACAACGCGTTTTCATCATGGATGACGCTGAGCAGTTCATGCCAAGCTACTTACGTTTTGTGAAAGGTTTACTTGATTCAAACGACTTACCACTAAACGTGTCGCGTGAAATCTTACAAGACAACAAAGTAACACAAGCAATCCGTAAAGGGTGTACGTCGCGCGTACTTAAGATGCTTGAGCGTATGGCGAAAAACCGCGAAGAAGATTACCAATCTTTCTGGAACGAGTTTGGTCAGGTGTTAAAAGAAGGCCCAGCTGAAGATGCGGCTAACAAAGAAGCCATTGCTAAGCTACTGCGTTTTGCTTCTACACACACTGATGAAAGCACTCAAAATGTATCGCTTGAGCAATACATTGAGCGTATGAAGCCAGAGCAAGACAAAATCTACTATGTAGTTGCTGATTCATTCGCTGCAGCGAAGAACTCGCCACACCTAGAGATCTTCCGTAAGAAGGGCATCGAAGTGTTGCTATTAAGCGACCGTGTTGATGAGTGGATGATGAGCTACTTAACAGAGTTCAACGAAAAATCATTCCAGTCAATTACCCGTGGTGACTTAGATTTAGGCAACATGGATGACGAAGAAACGAAAAAAGCGCAAGAAGAGTCAGAAAAAGAAGTTGCAGGCTTAGTTGAGCGCATTAAAACTGCACTAGGTGATAACGTTAAAGACGTACGCTTTACGCACCGTCTAACTGACTCACCAGCGTGTGTTGTTGCTGATGAGCACGATATGAGCTCGCAAATGCAAAAGTTAATGGAATCAGTTGGTCAAACAGTGCCTGAGCAAAAGCCAATTTTTGAGCTAAACCCAGAGCATCAGCTTGTTAAACACTTAAATGTTGAACAAGATGAAGACAAGTTTGCCCAGTGGTCACAAGTACTTCTAGATCAAGCATTACTGGCTGAACGCGGTACGTTAAAAGACCCTGCAGGCTTTGTAACTCGTTTGAACAAACTTATGCTAGATTTAAGCAAATAAGCGTTTTAGCGCAATGAGTTGGAAAAGGGAGCAAGGCTCCCTTTTTTATTGCCGCTAATATAGGCAATTGGTATAAGTTACTTGAGGTATAGCCTTAGTTGTGGAAGAATTCAGGCTCTAAAAACAAAACTCCACTGATCGACCATTTTTTAAGATTAGTATCACACAGAGGACAATGATATGCGCATTATTCTTTTGGGCGCGCCGGGTGCAGGTAAAGGTACTCAAGCTCAGTTTTTGATGGACAAATACGGTATTCCACAAATTTCTACGGGCGATATGCTGCGTGCAGCAATCAAAGAAGGTACACCACTTGGTCTTGAAGCTAAAAAAGTAATGGATGCAGGTCAATTAGTATCTGACGAAATTATTATCGGTCTAGTTAAAGAGCGCATTGCTAAGCCAGATTGCGAAAAAGGTTTCTTACTAGACGGTTTCCCTCGTACTATTCCTCAAGCAGATGCAATGAAAGAGAATGGCGTGGTAGTTGATCACGTTATCGAATTTGACGTTGCTGATGAAATTATCGTTGAGCGTATGGGCGGCCGTCGTGTACACCCTGGCTCTGGTCGTGTTTATCACGTTGTTTATAACCCACCTAAAGTTGATGGCAAAGATGACATCACAGGTGAAGACCTAATCATTCGTGATGACGACACTGAAGAAACAGTTCGTAAGCGTTTAGGTATTTACCACGACCAAACTAAACCATTAGTTGATTACTACCAAGCTGAAGCGAAAGCAGGCAACACTCAGTACCACAAATTAGACGGTACTCAAGCTGTTGAAGCTGTTAGCCAACAACTTGGTGAGCTTTTAGGTTAATAGCCTAATTGCTGATATGAAAAAACCGCCTTGGGCGGTTTTTTTGTGTTTGTATCACTGCAAGTTAAAATTGCGCTTTTACAGTTTCTTTAATGCCGCAATAGCACTGTCGTAATCAGGCTCTTTTGAAAGGTTATCGACAAGCTGCTTGTAAACGATGTTATGTTCTTTATCGAGCACAAATACGGCACGGGTTAACAAGCCCATATCTTTGATAATCAAACCGTAGTTCTTACCAAAGTCACGCCATACAGAGTCAGATAAGGTCACTATTTTGTCTATATTCTCGGCTTTACAAAAACGCTTCTGTGCGAACGGTAAATCTGCGCTTAAGGTCAGCATCGCCACACTTGGGTATTCTGAAGCTACTTTTTCATTGAAGTGTTTGGTTTGAATACTACATACACCTGTGTCTAAACTTGGCACAACGCTTAAAAGCACTGCTTGGCCTCGATAGTTGTCTAGTGTGACGGGGGTAAAGTTGCCATCTACTACTTTAAAATTAGGCGCTTGTTGGCCAACTTCAACACCTTGCCCTAGTAAAGTAACCGGTTTAGACTGAGCTGAAACCTTACCTGCGTCTAAACTATTTTCTGATAAATCACCTGCATAACTAAACGTGCACACAGCGCCTAATGCAAACATTAGCGGACGTAACATAATAAAATTCCTTTAAATTAACGCATTTAACTTCAGTGTATTATACTCATGAAGTGGCTCCAAGGATTAGTACAATTTAAAATTGTAAATAACCATTAGTTTGATTAACATGTGCCTGTGACCCTATTTTTTACATATAAAAATAAGAATAAAGTTACTAGTTAATGTTTTTGCTAGTTAGAAAGTGTGGATTTAGAGAGAATATATGTCAACATCGGTATTAGTTTGTGATGATTCAAAGTTAGCACGTCGACAATTAGCACGCTCTTTACCCGATGATTGGGATATAAAAATTGAGTTTGCTGAAAATGGTGTTCACTGTATTGAGCAAATCAAAAAAATTCAGCCGGAAATTTTATTTCTCGATTTAAACATGCCTGAAATGGATGGTTACGAAGTACTGCAAGCCATTCAAGAACAAGACCTTCATGTTCTCACTGTTGTTGTATCTGGAGACATCCAACCTAATGCTCATCGACGTGTGCTTGAGTTAGGCGCAATCGACTTTATTCAAAAACCTTGTTCCGCCGAGAAACTAGCGAGTATTATTGAACATCATGGTATTAAAGATAAAGCCATGCGTGAGCGTCTTGCTAATAAGCTAGGTGAGCAAGTTGATCCCGATGTGCGTGATATCTACCAAGAACTCACCAATGTCGCAATGGGGCAAGCTGGAGACTTATTAGCGCGTCTTCTTAATGTATTCGTAAAGCTTCCTATTCCTAATGTAAATGTTTTAGAAGTCAATGAACTAGATATGGCTTTGCGCTCGATTGATGCCAATGCCGCAACCTCAGGTGTATGTCAGGGTTTCATTGGCGGCGGTGTTTCTGGCGAAGCACTATTGCTGTTAAATGATTCAAGTTTTAAAGAAATCGCCTCGTTAATGAATTATGAGGGTGAGCTCAACGATAAAGTTGAATTAGAGCTATTAATGGATGTGAGTAACATATTAATAGGGGCTATTCTGACAGGACTGTCGCACCAATTAGATATGCGTTTTAGCCAAGGTCATCCTGTGGTGCTGGGACAACACTGTGATGTATCTGATTTAGTAAAGGCGAATAAATCTCGCTGGCAACGAACGCTGGCGATTGAGATCAGCTATGGCATCGAAAATCACAATATTAACTGTGATTTGATGTTGCTGTTCACCGAGGACTCATTAAAAACCCTTAAGTACAAAGTAGCTTATTTATTAGAAGACTAAACTATGCCTGCAGCCGATTTTAATATGAATGAACTCCATTGGTTAATGGATATGTTTAATACCGTTGATGTAGGCCTAGTGGTGCTCGATAGAGACTACAAAGTATGCATCTGGAATGGGTTTATGGAAAACCATTCTGGCCTATTGCCAAGCGCGGTGAAAGATAAAGACCTGTTTGATTTGTTTCCATCAATCGATGAAAAGTGGTTTCGCAGCAAATCTGAGTCTGTGTTCATTTTAAATAATCGCTCATTTACTATTTGGGAGCAGCAGCCATATATTTTCCGTTTTAAGAATTACCGCCCAATTACCGGTAAAGCGGATCATATGTATCAAAATGCCACTTTTATTCCACTGACGACGACCACAGGTGAAGTATCGCATATCTGTATCATTATCTATGATGTAACCGATGAAGCGGTGAATAAAAAAGAGCTAGAAGAAGCGAATAGCAAGCTTGAACAAATGAGCCGTACCGATGCACTTACTAAGCTTACTAACCGTGGTTATTGGGAAGAAAAGCTACGCAAAGAATACATGCGCATAGTGCGCAGTGGCGGGTGCAGCACCTTGTTAATGTTTGATATTGATCACTTTAAAAAGGTCAATGATGAACATGGCCATCGCGGCGGTGATGAGGCGCTGCGTCATATTGCAGACTTACTGCGTAAAACTCTGCGTGAAACAGACTTAGCAGGTCGCTATGGCGGTGAAGAGTTTGCGGTAACCTTGCTTGATACTGATCATGAAGGTGCACATATATTTGCTGAGCGATTAAGAACACTCATTGAGAACTCATCAATTTACTTTGATGGCAAACAAATTCAACTGACGGTCAGTATTGGCTTTGCCTGCTTCGACGAGAAGTTTGATCGCTACGAAAAGTGGGTTGAAGCCGCCGATAAAGCCTTATATCACTCAAAAGAAAACGGCCGTAACAAGGTCACAGCTTACACAGATTTATAAACAAACAAGGGGCAATTAAGCCCCTTTTTCATAGTAACTCTATTCAGTTAAGCAAATTAAACCCCAAGTGGCGGTAAAACAAGAATATCTGTTTTAAGTAGCTTCATGACTTTTTCGGCGGTATTACCAATTAAATGACCTTTAATACCTGTATTACCCACCGAACCCATAATCACTAAGTCAGCATTTAATTTAGCTGCAACACTTGGGATCACTTGCTCAACCACACCGGCTTTGATTTTAAGCTTGTCTTTTAAGTCGTGCGCTTCGATTAAGGTTCGCTGTGCTACGGGTAGCTTTTCAAAGGCGTTAATCACTTGCTCATCTGAAAATACAATGCCTAAATCACGTAAAAACGGTGATACATGTACGGTATAACAGGCATAAAACTCGCTGTCGTAGTCTTTTGCATAGGCTAAGCCTGCTTTGATAATTGCTTCGTTTAAACAGTATTTAGTCGCCTTCTCACTGCCTAAATCAAGGGCTGCCAGCACATTGGTATTGTTACGCCACTTGTTATCGGCGGCCAAATAAAGTGGCAGCGGGCTAAAGCGAATAAGCTGCCAGTCTAGCTCTGTAAATTGCGTTTCTTCGTCGATGTGGCGAGTTTTAATCACCATTTCATAGTCTGACGTATCAAGCTCATTGGCTAGCCACTGAACTGGGCTTTCATGCCACAGGGTTTGCAAAGTATAGCTACCATCATCTAAATGCTCACTGATAAGTGGACCAAGTGCTGCACGGACTTTAGCGAGCTCTTTGTCTTGAATAGCGAGCGCTTCATCAGGTGGAATAGAGAATAAAATGTTATTGGTGTCTTCGTAGCTAAAAGCAACAATATCAATATGCTTCACGCCTTTGGCTTTTTGCTTTGCATGTAATATAGACGTTTTAGCATCGGCTGTAGAGTCGATGATCACCAGTATTTTTTTATTCATTTTTGGCTACTCTGTTGTGTGTCGGGTATCACTGCTTGGGCATTCACCCAATAATGAAACTTCACCTGTTGCGGTTTCTTGTTCCAGTTTTACCTTAAAGCCCCATAGCCTGTAAAGGTGTTTTAACACTTCATCTTTTGATTTAGCTAACGGAATATTGTTATGCGGTACATAACGCAGAGTAAGTGAACGATCTCCTCTAATATCAACATTATAGACTTGAATATTTGGTTCGTGATTACTTAAGTTGTATTGTGCCGACAGGGTTTCACGAACCTGGTGATAGCCCATTTCATCATGGATGGCGCCGACATTAAGGGTTGGCTCTTTTTCATGATCAATAATGGTAAAGAGTTTAAAATCACGAATCATTTTTGGCGATAAAAACTGGCTAATAAAGCTCTCGTCTTTAAAGTTTTGCATTGCAAAATGCAGGGTTTCTAACCAATCGCTGCCGGCATACTCCGGAAACCATTTTTTGTCTTCTTCTGTTGGGTTTTCGCAAATACGGCGAATATCAACCATCATGTTAAAGCCAAGAGCATAGGGGTTGATCCCTGAATAATAATTACTATTGTAGGGCGGTTGATACACCACATTGGTGTGACTTTGTAAAAACTCGAGCATAAAGGCATCGGTGAGCTTACCTTCATCGTACAGGTGGTTCAAAATGGTGTAATGCCAAAACGTAGCCCAGCCCTCATTCATCACTTGAGTTTGTTTTTGTGGGTAAAAATATTGCGAAATTTTACGCACAATTCGAATTATTTCTCGTTGCCATGACTCTAGCAGCGGCGCATTTTTTTCGATGAAGTACAAAATGTTTTCTTGTGGCTCTACTGGAAAACGGCGCTCACGCTTTTTCGACTCTTGCTGCGAAGTAGGGATTGTGCGCCACAACTCGTTGACTTGTGATTGCAAGTAGTCCTCACGTTCTTGTTGGCGTTTTTGTTCTTCAAAAAGTGAAATACGTTGCGGGCGCTTGTAGCGGTCGACACCATAATTCATTAACGCATGGCATGAATCAATCAGGTTTTCGACCTCGGTAATACCGTATTTTTCTTCGCACTTGGCAATGTAATTTTTGGCAAATAATAAGTAATCGATAATTGAGCTGGCATCAGTCCAGGTTTTAAATAAGTAATTGCCTTTAAAAAATGAGTTGTGACCATAGCAGGCGTGGGCCATTACCAAGGCTTGCATTGGTAGGGTGTTTTCTTCCATTAAATAGGCAATACACGGGTCTGAGTTAATAACAATTTCATAAGCAAGGCCCATTTGCCCACGCTTATAATTTTGCTCTGTTTGAATGAATTTTTTACCATACGACCAGTGGCTATAGCCAATCGGCATTCCCACACTCGAATAGGCATCCATCATTTGTTCAGCAGTGATCACCTCAATTTGATTTGGGTAGGTATCGAGTTTATAAATTTTCGCTACCCGTTCAATTTCAGTTTGATACTCTGTTAATAGATCAAATGTCCAATCAGGACCGTCGCTAATACGTTTATCGGCCATACTTTACCTCACTGGCAAGGCTATGCGGCGCCTTGCTGCTGACGATTCTTTTTAAATAATTCACGGAAAATAGGGTAAATGTCCTCAACGCCACGAATGTGTTGCATGGCAAAATTGTCGTGGGTTTGCACTATTGATTGATACTCTCGCCATAAACTTTGATGAGCACGAGCGGTAATTTCGATATAGGCGTAATAGCGCACCGCCTTTAACAGTTTATTACGTAAAATTTCGCCACAGTTTGGTGAATCATCAGCCCAGTTATCACCATCAGAGGCTTGCGCTGCGTAAATATTCCACTCTTCAGGGTTATAACGTTCAGCGATGATTTCGTTCATCAGTTTTAATGCACTAGATACTATGGTGCCACCCGTTTCTTGAGAATAGAAAAACTCTTGTTCATCGACTTCTTTCGCTTGGGTATGATGACGAATATAGACAACCTCTATATTTTTGTAGCTACGAGTTAAAAATTGATAAAGCAGAATATAAAAGCGTTTTGCCATGTCTTTCGTTGCTTGATCCATCGAGCCAGACACATCCATTAAACAAAACATCACAGCTTTGCTTGTTGGGTGTGGTTGCTTTTCATAATTACGAAAACGTAAGTCGTAATTATCAATAAATGGCACTGCTTTTATGCGGTTTTGCAGCTCCTCAATCTGACGTTCAAGTAACGCAATGGCTGCCTTGTCTGGCTGCTCTTCAGCTTGTAGCAGAGCGAGCTGACCTTCAAGCTCTGCAAGGTGGCGTTTTTTGCCTGCAGTCATCGCCACTCTTCGAGCAAGCGAGCCTTGTAATGAGCGAACAATATCAATATTGCTTGGCATGCCGTCGTTACAAAAACCAGCGCGATGGGTTTTCATTTGCACCAGTTTATCGAGCTGGTTTTGTTGCAGGTTGGGCAGTTCAAGATCTTCGAACAATAAGTCTAAGTATTCATCTTTTGAAATAGAAAATACAAAGTCGTCTTGTCCTTCACCAGAGTCACTGGCTTCACCTTCGCCGCTACCACCACCTTGACCGCCTCCTTGCGGGCGCTTGATTTTGTCGCCCGTAGAAAACTGGTCATTGCCTGGGTGGATCTGTTCACGGTCGCCACCACGTCCTTGATGAAAAATAGGCTCACTGATATCACGTTGCGGAATAGAGATACTCTCGCCGCTGGTGGTATCGGTTACGCTGCGCTTATTAATGGCATCAGATACCGCTTCTTTAATCTGTTTTTTATAACGCCTGATGAATCGTTGACGATTCAAGGTACTTTTGTTTTTTCCATTCAGGCGTCGGTCAATAAAATGCGCCATAACAACCCCCTTAAAACAAACGTTTTTTACTGCGATTTTCTAACGCGTAAATACCATTCAGAAAGTAAACGTACTTGTTTTTGGGTATAGCCTTTCTCAACCATACGATTGACAAAGTCTTCGTGTTTTTTCTGATCTTCTGCAGAGGTTTTCGCATTGAAGGAAATAACCGGCAGCAGATCTTCGGTATTTGAGAACATTTTCTTCTCAATAACTGTGCGAAGTTTTTCGTAGCTGGTCCAAAGCGGATTCTTGCCTTGGTTGTGGGCACGCGCCCGCAGTACGAAATTAACTATCTCATTACGGAAATCTTTAGGGTTTGAAATACCCGCAGGTTTTTCAATCTTCTCAAGTTCTGCGTTAAGCGCAGCACGGTCAAATAACTGGCCAGTATCTGGGTCGCGGTATTCTTGATCTTGGATCCAGAAATCTGCATAAGTGACGTAGCGGTCAAAGATGTTTTGCCCATATTCAGAATAAGACTCTAAATAGGCTGTTTGTAACTCTTTCCCGATAAACTCTACATACTGAGGAATGAGGTAGCCTTTTAAGTGGCTTAAGTAACGCTCTTCAACATCGGCGGTAAATTGCTCTCGCTCAATTTGCTGTTCAAGAACATAGAATAAGTGCACTGGGTTGGCTGCCACTTCAGTGGTATCGAAGTTAAATACCCGCGATAGGATCTTAAACGCAAAGCGGGTAGAAAGCCCGGTCATGCCCTCATCAACACCCGCGTAATCGCGGTATTCTTGATACGACTTCGCTTTCGGGTCAGTATCTTTTAAGCTTTCGCCGTCATAGACCCGCATTTTTGAATAAATACTTGAGTTTTCAGGCTCTTTAATACGCGAAAGAGTGGTAAATTGTGCCAGTGTTTTTAATGTGCCCGGTGCACAAGGTGCATCATGTAATTCACTGTTTTCAAGAAGTTTATTGTAAATTTTGACTTCTTCAGATACACGTAAACAATAAGGCACTTTGACGATGTAAACACGGTCTAAAAATGCTTCATTGTTTTTGTTATTCTTAAATGTTTGCCACTCAGATTCATTTGAGTGAGCTAAAATCATGCCATTAAACGGCAGGGCACTAATGCCTTCTGTACCGTTGTAATTGCCTTCTTGCGTGGCTGTAAGCAGTGGATGTAGCACCTTGATTGGCGCTTTAAACATTTCCACAAACTCCATTAAGCCTTGGTTTGCTAAGCAAAGTGCACCTGAGTAGGCGTAGGCATCAGGGTCGTTTTGCGCAAAGTGCTCAAGCTGGCGAATATCTACCTTACCAACTAACGCTGAAATGTCTTGATTGTTTTCATCGCCGGGCTCAGTTTTCGCAATCGCAACTTGATTTAAAATAGATGGAAAGCGCTTAACCACTCTAAATTGGCTGATATCACCATTAAATTCACTTAAGCGTTTTGCAGCCCACGGTGACATCACCGTTTTTAAATAACGCGGTTTAATGCCGTATTCTTTTTCTAAAAGTTCAGCGTCTTCATTTGGGTCAAATAACGCTAAAGGGTGGTCGTTAACAGGCGAGCCTTTGATTGAGTAAATAGGTACCTGCTGCATTAAGTATTTTAGTTTTTCAGCAATGGATGATTTACCGCCACCTACTGGGCCAAGTAAATACAGTACTTGCTTACATTCTTCTAAGCCTTGCGCAGCATGTTTTAAATAAGAGACGATTTGCTCAATGGCATCTTCCATACCATAAAAATCGTGAAATGCAGGGTAGCGTGCGACTACGCGATTAGAAAACAGCCTGCTTAAGCGCGCATCGGTTGAAGTGTCGATAATCTCCGGCTCACCGATGGCCATCAATAGCCGCTCAGGTGCACTGGCATAAGCTGATTTATCCTTCTTACAGATCTCGAGAAATTCCTCAATACTGTATTCTTCTTCTTGCGCTGCTTCGTATCGTGATTGGTAATGCTCAAAAATACTCATAGAGACCTCCGAAAACCCGCTAAAATGACGTGTAATTAGATTAAGAGAAAAGCAAAGGCTAATTAAAGCTTAGTCACGATTTTGAATTTTTGCGCAAGAAAATTAAGAATTTAATTGAAAAAAGCTCATCTTGATTACGCTTTTTGGCTGAGGGCTTGGCTGCGACTTAGAAGGGGCGTGCACTGGCAATAAAAAAGACGCCGAAGCGTCTTTTTTTGATTACTGCTAGTAACAGAAGATTAAGCGAAGTTAGCGTTCGCGAAGTCCCAGTTAACTAATGCCCAGAAACCTTTTAGGTAATCTGGACGAACGTTACGGTAATCGATGTAGTAAGCGTGTTCCCAAAGATCCACAGTTAGGATTGGAGTAACACCTTCATCAGTTAATGGCGTTGCAGCATTTGATGTGTTAACGATATCAAGAGTGCCGTCAGCTAGTTTAACTAACCAAGTCCAGCTTGAACCGAAGTTGTTTACTGCTTTGTCGTTTAACGCTTCTTTGAATGCGTCGAAAGAACCCCATTTAGCGTTGATCGCGTCAGCGATTGCGCCTGTAGGCTCGCCACCACCGTTTGGAGATAGGCTGTTCCAGTAGAACGTGTGGTTCCAGATTTGTGCAGCATTGTTAAATACGCCACCTTCTGAAGAACATACGATTTCTTCTAGAGATTTGTTTTCGAATTCTGTGCCTGGGATCAGACCGTTTAATTTCACAACGTAAGTGTTGTGGTGTTTACCGTGGTGAAACTCTAGAGTCTCTTTTGAAATATGTGGCTCTAATGCATCGATTGCGTATGGTAGTGACGGTAGTTCAAATGCCATTTTTTATCTCCATCTTCTTGGTTGATAGTCCACTCAGTTATAGGTAATAGCAAGGTAAACAGCGTACTTCCCTATACCAAGTGGTATTATAGTGTTACTATAATTGTTGAGTATTTTACTCAAGTTTTAGCAAACAGCAATGCTATTGCTAAAGACTATTTAAAATTGTGGCTACGAATGCCGATTTTAAGTTATATATCTGAGGCCACAGTGAAACTTTTTCAAGGCCAATGTAGTAAGCCAATGTCTTTTTTGAGGTTGTAAATGGAAACCATCGATAAAATTAAACAGCAAATTTCTGAAAATCCTATCCTTCTTTACATGAAAGGATCACCAAAGTTACCTAACTGTGGTTTTTCTTCACAAGCATCACAAGCACTTATGGCGTGTGGTGAGCAGTTTGCTTACGTTGACATTCTACTTAACCCAGATATCCGTGCAGAGTTACCTGCATACGCAAACTGGCCAACATTCCCACAACTATGGGTAGAAGGCGAGCTTATCGGTGGTTGTGACATTATCATCGAAATGTTTCAACGTGGTGAATTACAGCCACTAATCACTGAAACAGCTGCAAAGTACAAAGAAAAAGACGCTGAATAATTATATTTAGTGTAGAAAGAAGCCGCTGATTGCGGCTTTTTTGTATCTGTTGTATTACGCGGGCAGCAAAACATGGACGCTTAATCCACCTTGCTCGCGGTTATGTAAGCTAATTTGCCCGTGGTGTGCTTCAACTATTTCTCTGCACAGTGCTAGCCCTAAGCCACTGCCTGTTGCTTTAGTGGAGTAAAAGGGTATAAGTGCGTTAGCCATTACAGCTTCACTCATACCTTTACCTTTATCACTCACCGTGATGTGTGTGCCACTTGCTTCTTGTTGCACTGTTAAGCTGACATCTTCGGGGTTTGACCCTGACTCATAGGCATTTTTTAATAAGTTTATAAGTAATTGTTCGAGCTGAGTGTGATCAGCATCAGTTGTTACACGCTCATCAAGTGAGACTTCAACTTGCCACTGACTTTTTAATTGCTCAATCAGTGTCGGCCAGTTAATCGTTGATAGTTGAGGGGTGGGTAACTTGGCAAATTTACCATAACCTTGCACAAACTCATTAAGGTGTTTTATGCGGTCTTCAATGGTGGTAAATACCCGTTTTAAGCGTGGTTCATCGACTTCTTTTGTTAAAAGTTGCGCGCTATGAAGCATTGATGACATTGGCCCAAGGGAGTTGTTAAGCTCATGGCTAATAATACGAATAACTTTTTTCCAAACCTCTACTTCTTGGCGGCTTAGTTCGCGGGTCAGCTGTTTAAAAACATACAGTTGATGAAACTGATTATTAAGCAATAATCGGCCTGTTGCCATATGCCAAGTTTGTGATTCTTGATCCGCTTTGTCGAGGGTAAATAAGCCATCAACACCTTTGTGTATGGCACGCGTTAATTGCTCGCAGCTTGAATCTAATAAGTTTTCTAGCTTGGCGCCTTCAAGGGCTGATTTAGCATCAAGTAAGCTGCGGGCACTGTGGTTGCTATAAACAATAAAGCCTTGGTCGTTAGTCAAAAGCACAGCTTGTGGGGAGCTTTGCAGTACTTTGTCGAGCATCAACTCACGCTGATAAATCCATTGTTTTTCTTGGCGAAGCTGTTTTGCAGTTTGGTTATAAAGCCGGCATAAATCACCTAGCTCATCACTGCCATCATAGGCTAATAATGTAGCCAGCTCACCATCTTTAAAATTAAGCAGCCCGGTTTCGAGCGAGTTCATGCCATCAATGAGCGGAGCTGATAATTGCGCGGCAAAAAATCCGCTTATCAAGGTGCAAGCGAGTAGGGCTAATAGGCTGTAAAGCAAGCTTATGCCCGCAAAATAACACACCAATATTAGCGGCAATGCAGACGCTGCAATACACAAAGTGATGATTTTATATCGAAACGAAGAACGCATTAGTATTCAATCTTAAATTTATCAAGCCTGCGATAAAGCGCTTGGCGGCTTAAGCCAAAATGGCGAGCCACTTTAGCAATCACACCTTTGTACTCGCGCATGGCAAGTTCGATCTCCTGTTTGTTAGGCTCTGCTCTTGTTTGTGTTGGGCTGTTTGTTTCAACTTGTAAGCCAAAATCAGCAAGCTCAATCACCCCTGAGGGTTTTAAAACGCCAGCGCGTTTACAGGCATTTTCAAGCTCACGAACATTACCCGGCCAACTATGGGCGAGCAGGGCTTTTTCTGTACTTAGCGACAGTGTGCGCTCAGGTAAAAAGTGTGCGACTAAAGCTAAAATATCATCTGGGCGATGGGCAAGGCTTGGTAAATTTAACTCAATTACATTTAAGCGGTAGTAAAGGTCTTCTCGAAATTGACCTGTTTTAATTGCATGGCTTAAATCTTCATTGGTTGCTGAAATCACCCGCACATTCACTTTACGTGTTTGTGTTGAACCTAAACGTTCAAATTCACCGGTTTGTAAAATGCGTAATAATTTCATTTGCCCAGAAAGTGGCAAGTTACCAATTTCGTCTAAAAATAGGGTGCCACCATCGGCCGCTTCAAAACGACCAATACGCTGTTTGGTAATACCTGTATAAGCGCCAGCTTCGGCACCAAATAACTCAGCCTCAATAAGCTCGCTTGGCAAAGCACCGGCATTAACAGTGATAAAGGGTTTATCTGCTAATAATGAATTGGCTTGTATTATTTGTGCAATGCGTTCTTTACCACTGCCGTTGGGGCCTGTGATCAGTACTGAAATATCCGATTTAGCCACTTGAATCGCAAGATTAACAATGTGCTCCATAGCGGTACTTTTATAAACCAAGCCCACCAAATTTGCTTGTTGCACAGATGCGTCACGCTCTTGCTGGTGGCGGGTAAAAGTCTCGTTTTGCTGTTTTGCTTTACCCAGTTCGATTAGATTATTTACACAAGTAAGTAGCTTGGCGTCGTCCCATGGTTTTGGTAAATAATCAGCAGCCCCTGCTTTGACAAGTTCAACGGCAGTAGAAAGCTCTGTCCATGCGGTGATCAAAATAATCGGTAGGTGAGGATTAATGTCTCGTAAGGCATAAAAAAGTTCTTTGCCTTCTTCGCCGGAAGTGGTGTCGGCGGTAAAGTTCATGTCTTGAATAACAAGCGCTATGCGTTGGTATTGTACGGCTTGAATTGCCTCAAACGGGTTACTTGCGGTAACAACATCAAAACCGTGAATTTCGAGTAATAACGACAATGCATCCAAAATTGCTGGGTTATCGTCGACGATAAGTATTTTTTCCATATTATTGTTTTAGTTATTTTCCTAATAAGGGTGCAAGATGAATGCTACACTGTTAATCCAGTGTAGCATAGGTTGGGAGAACTAAATTGTTCGAGTTGCAATGCTCGGTGAGATATTCGCCGCCCGTTTTGCAGGTGCAAGTACTGCTAATAAACTCATAACGAACACTGCCAGCGCCGTAGCAAGCACGTAGCTAATATCAAGCTGAGCTATTGAAAAGTGCTGCATGAGCACCTGGCCTAAATACACGGCAGCAATCACACCAATCACTAAACCAACTATACATATCATGGCGTTTTCAACTAAGAAGTAGCTGATGATGGCCGATTTTCTGGCCCCTAAAGCACGGCGAGTACCTATTTGTTTAGTACGCTTACTAATATTGAACAGCGTTAGGCCGAAAATACCCAGGGCCGTCACCAACACTAAAATAGTAATAAGTACAATCAGCATGCGCATCATTAATGTATCCTCAGCCATGTATGACTCTTTATCGTCATCTAAGCCACGAATGCGAGAAATCACGCGTTTGTTGTAGTTTTTCAGCATGGCTTCTTCAACACGGTTCATGACTGATTGACGTTGACCAGGCTCTGTTCTAACCACAAAGCGTGCATTTGTACCAGGCTTAATAAAAGGCAGCAGTGCTACGTTATCTGGACGGCTGTCTTTAAGCCATGGGCCTTTCATAAGTTCAACAACACCAATTACTTTCATTGGAATGTCACCAAAATAGACAGTTTGACCTAAACCATTGCCGTCAGGGAACAGCTCATCGAGTAGGGTTTTAGTAACAACGGTTACTTTTGAAAGCTCATCATAGTTATCGGTAACGATCACTTCGTCTTCGGTGTAGTTACGCCCAGCAATGAGTTTTACACCATAAGTATTAATGCCATGCTCATCGATAAACATGTAAGAGCTACGCGCTGATTTACTCTCTTCAGGTGCTGGCTTTAAACTAAAATCTGACGAAGAGCCACTGCCCGAAAGCGGTGTATTACTTGAATAAGCAGCATCAACTACACCAGGTATTTGACGAAGCATGGCTTCATCAAGCTCATATTGCTGTGACGGCGACACATCTTTGCCAAACATCATGACATTAAAAACGAAAATGTCTTGTTCAGGATAGCCAGTCTCTTGGCTTAAATAGCTAATTCTGTCTTGAATAATAAACGCTGCGTTACTAACAATTGCAGTGGTGATGGCAATTTGGATCAGTAATAAAATGGCGCCAACTTTTGAGCGGCATAAGGCGTGAAAGATAGGTTTAATTTCTAACATGGGTGTCTTCCTTATTGGCTCTTAAGATAAATAGCAGGGTTGGTTTTACATACCAGCCAAGCAGGGTACAGACCCGCTATCACACAGGTGCTAATTGCAATCACAGGTGCGCTGAGTAGCATGGTTAAATCCATAGTGGCTAAGCTTTGGTAGTAGCTATAGCTTTGACGTACGCCTAATAAGCCCACTTGCGCCAAAATAATTCCGAAGATGCCACCTAAGAAACCTAACATCGCGACCTCAACAATATGTTGAAAGAATATTTGGCGTTTGCTGGCACCTAATGCACGGCGCACACCAACCTCAGGAGCGCGGCGTAAAAATTTCGCTAGTAATAAACCTAAAATGTTGGCAAGGCATACTGCTAAAAACATAAAGCTTAGGCCAACCAGAATTTCGTTGTCTTCGCTAACGACATTGTTGTACTGCATCCACTCATTTACATCGCGTAAGGTGGCGGTTAATTTTTCGCGGTTAAAACGACCTAGCTTTTGTTGCTCTTGCATATAGGCCATTAAAAAGTCTTGGTAAGCTTGTTTTTCTGCAGGTGTTTTTAGTTCAACCCAAAATTGTAACCACACCATTTCAGAATTGAGTTTGTCGTTAAAGGTATTGGTTTTTTCGTGCTTCCAACCATTGGTATTACCCCAGTTTTCAAGCTGGCGTGCTTTCATTAGGCTAAATGGTAAAAATAGTTGCTCGGTCTTATTAAATGCACCGTTGTTCAGATCATAATATTTGGTGGTGATATCCCAATCATCAATCACGCCAATAACTTCGTAGCTGGCATCATCGAGGTACACCATTTTACCGACAGGGTTTTCACCTGCGAATAACTTGTCGTTTAATTCTTTATTGATCACCACAACAGGGGCTGCATCGGCTTCTTGTTGCGCGCTCCAAACCCCACCGTAAATAAACGATAGGTTAAACATATCGAAAAAATCAGGCGTGGTTAGGCGTGCTTGTCCAATAAATGGTTTAACTTTATCTGAGTCTAAATAAACCGAAAAACCCGTTCTAACCATAGTGACACGTTTGCCACCCGCATTCGCTTGATTAAGGTTAACGGCATCCTGATAAGTTAATTGCAGTGGCATGTTATCGACTGTCCACCACGTACGGCCTTCATCCATGGTTTGTAGCTGTACTGTATAAAGGTCACTACTTTTTTCAGGAATAGGGTCTGCCGACATCATGTGATACACAGATAAACTGGTCATGGTTACGCCAATACCAATGGCAATGGCCAGTACCATTAAAAAGCTCACAAGTGGCGTGCGCTTAAAGCTGCGCCAGCTTAAATCTAAATAATGAAGGAACATGGTTACACTCCAGCCGCTTTAAGGTTTTGAGTACCTTGATATAAGGTGAAGTCAGCGAGTTGGCCGTCAACAACTTGGATATTACGAGGTGCTCTGCGAGCAAGTTCAGGATCATGGGTAACCATGATGATAGTTGCGCCATCACGGTTGATTTGCTCAAGTAGCTCCATCACTTGACGCGCCATTAAACTATCTAAATTACCGGTTGGCTCATCGGCAAGTAAAAAGCGCGGTTCACCTGCAAGGGCTCTGGCAATAGCCACACGTTGTTGTTGACCACCAGAAAGTTGTTGCGGTAAGTGTTTAGCGCGTGAAGCTAAACCAACTTGCTCTAGGCATTGCTCGATTCGGCGCTTACGCTCGGCGGCTTTGATACCGCGATAACGCAGTGGTACTTCAATATTTTCATAGAGGTTCAAATCTGGAATAAGGTTAAAACCTTGGAAAATAAAACCAATTTTTTGATTACGAAGATCTGCACGCTGGTTGTCGTTTAGCTTACCCACGTCAATACCGTCTAACATGTATTGGCCTTCGCTAAAGGGTTCTAACATACCGGCGATGTTTAAAAATGTGGTTTTTCCTGAGCCACTTGGGCCCGTTACGGCAATAAATTCACCTTCTTCTACTTGAAGATTAAAGTCACGAAGGGCATGTGTTTGTACCATATCTGTTTGATACACTTTGCTGATGTTGTTCATTGTAAGCATGTTGATTATTCCTTTTATTTGTTAGCGTAAAACCAGTGTGGGTGCTTTTTTAAAGCGATCGTAGTTTGAGATAATTAACTTATCGCCAGGCTCTACGCCTTCAATTATCTCCACAGCATTGATACTGCTTGCACCGGTTTTTATATCGATTAAATAAGCCATGTCACCGTCAACCTTATAGGCATGGGTGCCACCTTGTTGTAAGAATGCGCCGCGTTTTATTTGTAATACATCGTCGCGATTCTCTAGTAAAATACGTGCAGTTAAGCGTTGGTTTTGGCGGATGCCAGAAATCTCATTGTCAAAGCGTACGCGGGTTGTGACCTCGCGGTTATTTACTTCAGGTGATATAGCCGAGAGCGTGCCTGTGACATGACGAGCACCTAAAGTAAGCTCAACTTGCATACCAAGACCCAGCTCATTGGCGTAGCTTTCTGGTACTTGCAGTTCTGCTTCAAAGTTACTTAAATCGACCAATGTCATTAATGGTTGGCTTTGTGTGACCGCTTCTTTTTGTTGCACTAATAAGTTACCCACAATGCCGCTTACACTCGCGGTAATAGTGAGTTCATTTACTTGTCTGAGTAAGTCATCAACAATCAGTTGCTGACGTGCCAGATCACGCTCTGCAGCTTTTAGCTCAAATGCGAGGGTGTCTTTAGCTAAGCTGACTTCTTGCTCGGCGTGCTTATAAGACAGCTTGGCACGAGCTAAGTCATCAACGGCTTTCTCTAAATCTATTTGGCTAATTAAATGTTTTTCGATTGAGATTTTAGCTCGGCGGTTTTCTCTATCTGCGGCATTGAGTTCAACTTGCGCTAAATCGAGCGCTTTAGTAAGGCTTAGTTTTTGTCTGCGCGCTTCAAGTTGCTTGCGCTGTAATTCGCCTTCTAATCGCGCTAATACTGATTGCTGCTGTTTTAGTTCGTTAGTTAGCTCAGGGCTGGTTACGGCTGCGATCACTTCATTTACTGTAACGCTGTCACCGGCTTTTACTTTTAAATCGACAAAGCCGCGTTCAGGGCTGTAAACCTTTGGCGCATTAGCTGCAACGATTTTACCGCTCGCAGCTACATCTCTGGTGAGTGTCTTTTGGCTTACTTCACTAATTTGTAGGCTTGCTGCATCAACCGAAATGCTGTCATCGTTACTGGCAAACAATGCTTGAAAGCCGAGTGCACCAACAAGTATTACACTTGCAGCTAGTATAAGTGGCTTTTTAATGGTGTTTTTCTTTGCCACGGTAATATCTTGGGCACTGGTATCCTTAATCATCATAACTCCTTACGATTCTCAAAACACACAATCATGAAGCCAACGGCAAGCATGGTAAGTGGAGAAGCCATAAACAAACTGATAGTGAACATTTTGAAATCCTCAATTTCGCTGATGTCTTATCTATACCAGTAGCGTGCCAGTTTTTAATTTATTGATTTTTAATTATTTTATGTTTTAACAGTGAGTTAATGTCTGTCCGCGGACAGAAAAAGTGTCCGCAGCGGACACTTTTAAATTGCTGATTGTTGACGCAAGGGTAAAGAACTCAGTCATTGCGACTAAGGTAGTCTGCAGATACGTAGTTTGTAACTATGCTAAAGCCAAGAGTAAATAATGATGCAGTTAGGCTAGTCGAGACCCTGTAAAAAACTGCATTGATATTCATAGTTTGAATAATTATTCAAAATAAAGCGCAGTTTACGTTAACGTAAAGTGGCGGGTTTTTAGATTGTTTTTTTACAAGTTGTTAAATTTGACACCAGTGTCATAAAAAAATAACGGGTAAAATACGACTAAATGTAAAAAAATAGCATAGAATTTAAAAAGTACCTTAAGTGAGAAATATTCATGAATATGAATATGTATTCAAAACTCTATTGACTCATGAGGTATTTGGCGATAGTTTTGTTCGTCTGCTAGCACTGTCACAAAAGACTGAACCGCTAGTCGTTGTAGCAAGGGGAGGGGTCTATGTTATACGACTCAAAATTAGAAAAAGATAATTGTGGCTTTGGCTTAATAGCCCAGGTCAATGGTCAGGCGAGTCACCGCTTGATTCGAACAGCAATCACTGGCTTAGATCGCATGGAGCACCGTGGGGGTATTTCTGCAGATGGTAAAACAGGTGATGGCTGTGGTTTATTAATGCAAAAACCTGATAGCTTCTTTCGTGCTATTGCCAGCGAACATGATTGGCATTTAGGAAAGAACTACGCCGTTGGCATGGTATTTTTAAATGCCGATCCTGTACTTGCGCAAACAGCTAAAGATGTGTTGAGTGAAGAACTCGAAAAAGAAACCTTGAGCATTCAAGGCTGGCGCGTAGTACCTACCGATGCGTCATGTTTAGGGCCAATTGCAAAAAAACAACTACCAGGCTTTGAACAAATTTTTGTAAGCGCACCAGAAGGCTGGCGTCCAAAAGATTTAGAACGTCGCTTGTATGTAGCGCGTCGTCGTGCTGAA
This sequence comes from Pseudoalteromonas simplex, assembly GCF_015278155.1. Classification (NCBI taxonomy): domain Bacteria; kingdom Pseudomonadati; phylum Pseudomonadota; class Gammaproteobacteria; order Alteromonadales; family Pseudoalteromonadaceae; genus Pseudoalteromonas; species Pseudoalteromonas simplex. The sequence goes on along the minus strand of NZ_JADILN010000002.1, from coordinate 428,356 downwards.
AAACGCCTCGAAAACGATGAACATTTTTATATTGCCAGCTTATCTGGTTTAGTTACTGTCTATAAAGGCTTAATGATGCCTGTAGACTTACCTAACTTTTATTTAGACCTAGCTGACATCCGCATGACCAGTGCGATTTGTGTATTCCACCAACGTTTCTCTACTAATACACAACCTCGTTGGCCACTGGCGCAACCATTCCGCTATCTAGCACATAATGGTGAAATTAATACGATTCAAGGTAACCGCCAATGGGCTCGTGCCCGTGCGTATAAGTTTGCCTCACCACTTATTCCTGATTTGCAATCAGCAGCACCATTCGTGAACGAAAGTGGCTCTGACTCTTCAAGTTTAGATAATATGCTTGAATTGTTCTTAGCCGGTGGCATGGATTTATTCCGTGCAATGCGTATGCTTGTGCCGCCAGCATGGCAAAAAAACCGTGCTATGGATGATGATCTACGTGCATTCTACGACTTTAACTCAATGCATATGGAACCATGGGATGGCCCAGCTGGTATTGTCATGTCTGACGGTCGTTTTGCTGCTTGTAACCTTGACCGTAACGGTTTACGCCCAGCGCGTTATGTAATTACCCAAGATGGTTTTATTACCCTTGCATCAGAAGTCGGTATTTGGGACTACGCGCCAGACGAAGTGGTTGAAAAAGGCCGTGTTGGCCCAGGTGAGTTATTAGTTATTGATACTCATCAAGGTAAAATTTGGCATTCAGATGAGATTGACCAAGATCTTAAGTCACGCCATCCATATAAAGCATGGCTTGAAGCAAACGTTAAGCGTTTAACGCCATTTGAACAGTTATCTGAAAAAGATGCCGGTAACCGTTCTTTTGATGACGAAACACTGCTTAAGTATCAAAAAATGTTTGGCTACACCAACGAAGAGCTTGATAGTGTAATTCGTGTAATGGGTGAAAATGGTCAAGAAGCAACAGGTTCAATGGGTGATGACACGCCATTTGCGGTACTGTCAGAAGGCCATCGCTCACTGTTTGATTATTTCCGACAAAAATTTGCGCAAGTAACCAATCCACCAATTGACCCACTTCGTGAAAATCACGTTATGTCACTGGCAACCTGTATTGGTAGTGAGCAAAACGTATTTAACGAAACAACCGGCCACGCTAAGCGTTTACAGTTTGATACGCCGATTTTGATGTACGCTGATATGCAACAGCTGATCAATGCTGACGATGAGCATTACAGCTACTGTAAAATTGATATCACTTACACACAAGAAGAAGGCTTAGAAAAAGCAATCACACGTATTTGTGATGAAGCACAAGAAAAAGCAGCGTCAGGCTGTGTCATGCTTATTTTAAGTGATCGTAACTTTAGCGAAACGCATTTGCCGATCCCGGCTGCGATGGCGGTTGGTTCAATTCAAAGGCGTTTAGTCGATAATAACTTACGTTGTGAATCTAATATCATCATCGAATCGGGTAGTGTCCGTGATGCGCATCAGTTTGCGGTATTACTTGGTTTTGGTGCAACGGCAATTTATCCGTACCTTGCATATGAATCATTAGTTGCAATGAGTGACAAAAAGATTTTAAACAAGAGCTATTGCGAAGTAACGCTTGCTTATCGTAATGCGATCAACAAGGGTCTGTATAAAATCATGTCGAAAATGGGGATCAGTACTGTCGCTTCGTACCGCTGCTCGATGTTATTTGAGGCAGTTGGTTTATCAGATGCGGTTGTAGAAACCTGTTTTACCGGTGTAGCTAGTCGTATCAAAGGGGCGTGTTTTACTGATTTTGATGATGACCAACGTAAACTTCATAAGCTGGCATTTAGTAAACGTAAGTTATTAAGTCATGGTGGCTTACTAAAATATGTTCACGGTGGTGAGTACCATGCTTATAACCCAGATGTTATTCAAACACTGCAAAAGGCAGTACGCTCTGGGGATTATAAAGACTACTTGGCTTATGCTGATTTAGTAAATAACCGTCCGATCACCAATTTACGTGACATGTTGGCGGTGAAAATTCCTGAAAGCGGTGTGAGTGTTGATGACGTAGAGCCAGCAACTGAGCTTTACAAACGTTTTGACTCTGCTGCAATGAGTATTGGTGCATTATCGCCAGAAGCACATGAAGCACTCGCGATTGCAATGAACCGCTTAGGGGGTTGTTCAAACTCTGGTGAAGGTGGTGAAGACAAGCTTCGCTACGGTACAGAGAAAAACTCACGTATTAAGCAAGTTGCTTCGGGCCGTTTTGGTGTTACACCACATTACTTACGTAGCGCTGATGTCATTCAGATTAAAGTGGCGCAAGGTGCAAAACCAGGTGAGGGTGGTCAATTACCGGGTGAAAAAGTAACGCCGTATATTGCAAAATTACGTTACTCAGTGCCAGGTGTGACCTTGATTTCGCCTCCGCCGCATCACGATATTTACTCGATTGAAGATTTAGCCCAGCTTATTTTCGATTTAAAACAAGTAAACCCAGATGCACTGATCTCGGTGAAACTCGTTTCTGAGCCGGGTGTAGGTACTATCGCAACTGGCGTAGCTAAAGCCTATGCAGATTTAATTACCATTGCTGGTTATGACGGTGGCACAGGTGCAAGCCCGCTTACCTCTGTTAAGTATGCAGGTAGCCCTTGGGAGCTTGGTCTTGCTGAAACCCAGCAAGCGCTGGTAGAAAATGGTTTACGTCACCGTATTCGTTTGCAAACAGATGGTGGTCTTAAAACGGGTCTAGATATCATTAAGGCGGCTATTTTAGGTGCTGAAAGCTTTGGCTTTGGTACTGGCCCTATGGTGGCACTTGGTTGTAAATATTTACGTATTTGTCACTTAAACAACTGTGCGACTGGTGTTGCAACGCAAGACGATACGCTGCGCCAAAAGCATTATCATGGCCTACCAGAAATGGCGATGAACTATTTTAAGTTTATAGCCGAAGAAGCTCGCCAAATTATGGCAAGTTTAGGTGTAACTCGTTTAACAGATTTAATTGGTCGTTTGGACTTACTTGAAGCAATCGAAGGCAACACAGAGAAACAAAAGAAAGTCGATCTGTCGTCTGTGATTGCTGTGCCTAACAACCCAACGGGTGAAACACTGTATTGTAGTGCGCCAAATAGCTCACACTACTTAGGTCAGCTAAATGAAACCTTGCTTGAAAAAGCTAAACAAGCAATTGATGAAAAATCAGGTATCTCACTGGTTAACCGTATTTGCAATACAGACCGTTCAGTGGGCGCTATGTTATCTGGCTATATCGCTTCTAAACACGGTAACCAAGGTATGGCTGCTGATCCTGTCTCTGTTGAGCTTCATGGTACAGCGGGTCAGTCATTTGGTGTATGGAATGCGGGTGGCCTTGAAATGACACTGGTTGGTGATGCCAATGACTATGTTGGTAAAGGCATGGCTGGCGGTAAGCTAGTAATTCGCCCACCGCTGGGTTCATCGTTTGAAAGCCACAAAGCGACCATTGCCGGTAATACCTGTTTATATGGTGCAACAGGCGGTAAGTTATTTGCTGCAGGCTGTGCCGGTGAGCGTTTTGCAGTGCGTAACTCAGGCGTTCAAGCGGTTGTAGAAGGTGTTGGTGACAATGGCTGTGAATACATGACAGGTGGTGTGGTTTGCGTACTTGGCAAAGTAGGTATTAACTTTGGTGCAGGTATGACAGGGGGATTTGCGTATATTCTTGATGAGGGCAACGACTTTGAAAAACGCATTAACCCTGAGCTTGTTGAAATTGTTACCCTTGAAGGGTTAGCGTCACATCAAGAACATTTACGCGGCCTCATTGCTGAGCATTTAGAGCTTACCGGCTCAAATCGCGCTGAGCAGATTTTAGCTAACTTCGATTTATACATGCCAATGTTTAAATTAGTTAAGCCAAAATCTAGTGATGTAAAAAGTTTACTCGGACACCGAGCGCGCAGTAGCGCAGAGCTTCGTGTTCAGGCTCAGTAAGGGGGTAGTATGAGCGAAAATGTATACCAGTTTATCGATGTACAACGTGTTGATCCGCGTAAAAAGCCAATTTCAGCACGTAAACAATCTTTCGTAGAAATCTACGAGCCGTTTTCTGAGACACAAGTTAACTCACAGGCGGATCGCTGTTTAGATTGTGGTAATCCGTACTGTGAATGGAAATGCCCAGTGCATAACTATATTCCACAATGGTTAAAACTCATTCGTACTGGCCGTATTTTAGAAGCGGCAGAGCTGTCTCACCGTACAAACAGCTTACCAGAGGTGTGTGGACGAGTTTGTCCACAAGATCGCTTGTGTGAAGGCTCTTGCACACTTGAAGAAGAGTTTGGTGCTGTCACTATCGGTAATATCGAAAAGTACATCACTGATACGGCATTTAAAATGGGCTGGAAACCAGATATGTCGTATGTGGTATGGTCTGACAAAAAAGTGGCTATCATTGGTGCAGGTCCAGCGGGCTTAGGTTGTGCGGATATTTTAGTACGTAACGGTGTTAAGCCTGTGGTGTTTGACCGTCACCCAGAAATCGGTGGCCTTCTTACGTTTGGTATTCCTTCATTTAAGCTTGAAAAAGAAGTAATGCAAAAGCGTCGTGAAATTTTTACGGAAATGGGTGTCGAGTTTAAGCTAAACACTGAAGTTGGCGTTGACATTACCCTTGATGAAATTTTGGCTGAATATGATGCCGTATTCTTAGGGGTGGGTACCTATCAAAGTATGCGTGCAGGCCTTGAGAATGAAGATGCAGAGGGTGTGTTTGATGCACTGCCGTTTTTAATTGGTAACACTAACCGTGTTATGGGCTATGCAGAAGACAAGCAAGCTTATATTGATATGGCGAACGAAAAAGTCGTTGTATTAGGCGGTGGTGATACAGCAATGGACTGTGTGAGAACCTCTATTCGTCAAGGGGCTACACAGGTTACTTGTGCATATCGTCGTGACGAAGAAAACATGCCAGGCTCAAAGCGCGAAGTTAAAAATGCCCGTGAAGAGGGCGTTGAGTTTACCTTTAACGTTCAGCCAAAAGGCATTGTGGTTGATGAGCAAGGTAAAGTTGCTGGCGTTAAGATGGTGAAAACCCAACTTGGTGAGCCGGACGAAAATGGTCGTCGTCGTGCTGAAGAAGTTGCGGGTTCTGAGCATGTTATTGAAGCAACTAAAGTGCTCATGGCGTTTGGTTTTAAACCTCATAAAATGGATTGGTTAGAACCGTACGGTGTTGAAATCAATCATTGGGGTGGTATCAATGCACCAGAAAAAGGTGAATTTACTCACCAAACAACCAACCCTAAGATTTTTGCCGGTGGCGATATTGTCCGCGGTTCAGATTTAGTGGTAACGGCTATTTTCGAAGGCCGAAATGCCGCGGAAGGGATTATGGATTATTTAGGCGTTTAATTCTAAGGCGCCATTCAACACTTTTAAAAGCAAGCTACCGAGCTTGCTTTTTTATTGCCTATCATTTTATTGATACGAAAATTTAACCTAGTTTTAGAAAAATAATGAAAAAATAGCGCTTATTACCTAAAATCTAGGAATGAATCTAACTGTTGAACAGAAAAAATTCATTATTTCGTACTAACTCCATATTTGCTCCATATTGTTGCGTTTTAATATTTAGTAGAGGCAGAAGCCCATCTTAATATTTGATGCTAACAACATGGATAAAAAGAAAATGTTTTGCGAACACACAAATGACGAGCAGTTAAGCTTTTTTCAGCCAAATTCGAAATCTGAAAATGATTTACTCAATGAGGTTATGAATAGTGAAGATCTGCACGATATTCTGACTATGGTTTTATTAGATGAAACCTTATCAGATACGCTTAAAGCGATGGTGAAGCAACAACTTAGAACAATAAAAAAAATATAAACGGAAATAGAAATGCCGCAGATATTAGTCGTTGAAGACGACTTAGATATTGCAGAACAAGTGCTGTTGTTCTTCAATGCATCTGGCTTTACCACTCACCACATCACTAATGGCAGTGCTGTGGTGTCGTGGGTTAAAGAAAATAATCCAGATGCGATAATTTTAGATGTAATGTTACCTAATTTAGATGGCGTGGAGTGCATGAAGCAGATCCGCGCTTTTTCTATGGTACCTATTATTATGGTAACTGCTAAAGTTGAAGAGGCTGATAGGCTAAAAGGGCTAGAACATGGTGCCGATGACTATGTTTGTAAACCTTTTAGCGGCGCAGAGCTGGTGATGCGTGTTAAAGCTATTTTAAGGCGTTGTGCGTCAGCACCTAGTACCGATGTAGTAGTGCAAGCGACTGATGCAATTTGCTTAATAGAAGATGCGCTTGAAGTTGAAATTAAAGGTGTCTCTTTAGGTTTAACAAAAGTGGAATTTGACGTATTTAAACTTTTGTACAAAGCCCCAAAGCGTGTTTTTTCTAGGCAGCAGATACTTGACCATATCCAACCAAACAACTTTGATATTACCGATCGGGTAATCGACAGCCATATTAAAAATATTCGCAAAAAGCTTAAGAGTTTAGATTTCTCTCCTAAGATAGTCGCTTCCGTTTATGGTGCTGGCTATCGCTATGATGAACGTCAAATCAATTGATTTGGCGTTCATCGCTTTCTAAATTACATACTGTTCGATCACCTTTTCGAATCGAATGGCTAAACACATACACTGATAATTCCCTCGTTTTGATATCTTGCCAAATGCGTTTGCTAGCCACAGGGCATAAAGCGTAATGTAAATATTGACTCAAAGCTTCACCTTCTAGAGCAATTTTGCTTGGCGTTTGCACATACACCTGAATTGCATCAGATGAGTAGTTAATTTTATTTAAGCGCCATTGCCCCAGTAAAAACTGTTTGGCAAAAAATTGCGAGATACGCTGTTTCGCAGCTGCAGATAACGGTGGATACTCTTTCGGTTTTTCATAACTCGCATAATAAAACCCAGCACTCAATAGCACACAAGCAAGCGCGGCGCAGATAGGAAAAGGTGATTTTTTGGCTTTTTTAACTTTGCTTTGGCGGTGTTTACGCTCAACAGATTTTGCCCATTGAGCATGCTTTAATGACTCTGACATGGTTCCATTCCACAGTAGTTTATTATGCTATTTAAGCAATAAAATATGGTGGAAAAATGGAGAAGCTTATTTATTGCTTAAAGGCAGTAAAATTCGGATACATAATCCACCCGACTTACCCGGTAATGCACTGATACTGCCAGACATTAATTCGACAAAACTCTGGCAAATTGATAGCCCCAAACCTGAGCCTCCTGATGCGCGGCTTCGAGATTCTTCAACACGATATAAACGGTCAAAGAGTTTGCCTATATGGGCTTTACCTACTCCCGGAGAAGTATCATCGACTTGAATAAACAGCTCTTGCTTGTTAGTTCTCACTTTGAGCCGAACATGACCTGGGCTGTCGGTATATAGGCAGGCATTAGTAAAAATATTATTAAGGATCTGATCGAGCTTTTGTTTATCTACCGTGATCTCAACATCATTAGCAATAATAATGTCTGAAAAAAATGTCAGGTGGTGGCTGCGAACATAATGACGCATGTCTTGCTCGTACTCAGCAAAGACATTTGCAGCATTTAAGCGTTGGAGATTTAGCGCGAGAGTTTTGTTTTCTGCTTGAGATAACTGATACACATCTGAAATTAGGTTGTTAAGTTGCGCTATTTTGCCATTAATCTTGCTATAGGCTAGATCGCGGTTTTCTTGAATATCGAGCTCAAGTGCTTCTATATGCAGTTTTAATACGCTTAAAGGGGTGCGTAATTCATGGGATATATCAGCAAGCATTTTGTCTTTTTCAAGCAGGTTATATTGATAAAGTTTTGCTTTAAATAGCGCTTTTCGATGCTTGAAGTAATAAAGCACGAGCGCAAGAGTCGTGAACAACAAAACAATACCCGCAGACAATAACCAAATCTGTTTTTCTAGTCGTTGGTTATTCATTTGTGCAGTAGTGAGCTTATTTTTTTGCACTTCATCATCAATACGTTGCTGTTGCTCGATTGCTGTTAATTGCTTTTTGTTTTTTTCAACGGCTTGATTTAAATGTTCTTCAAACAAAGACTCGGCCAGTTTATTTTCAAGCTTCAATTGCTCAGTTGCGAGTTTGTAGTCACCGATAAGTTCGGCATAAACTGCGGTGTAGCCATGCAGCTTTTTATTTAGTAACCGATTATCAATTCCTTCGATAAGTTCTTTTGAACGACTTAAATAGAGGTCAATCAATTGCGAGTTCTTAAGTGGCAGGTGGAGTTCAATTAAATTGAAATATGAATATATTTGACTCAATGCTGAGCCAGATTTAAGTGCTGCTCTGAGGCCTGAATCTGCACTACTTAAAGCCATATGTTTATTTTCGAGCTTTAAATATAGTTGCATTAGCGTATGCTTTGCTGTTGCCATACCTTCATAAGCATTTAAATCAGCTAAGCGTGAGTAGGCATTTTTTAATAAGGGCAAAGCTTGCTCATAGTCACCACGTTTATAAACTAACTTTGCCAACTGTAAGCTGGTATCTGCAATGTTTATTTGATTTTTTGTTTTAATATCAAACTCAAGTGCTTTTTTGTAGAAGTATTCAGACTGAGCAAGATCATCTAGGCGATGAGAAAGGTTTGCTAAAATATAAAAATTGGTGGCGATTAACTCATTATCTTTACTGCCAATTAAAAGCTTTTGTGCTTTTAATTGCTGAAACATAGACTGGTCTAGATCATTCAACGTGTCATATAAGGTACCCAGATTACTATGGCTTTGTGCCTGTTTGTTTTTATCCTTTAACTCGTAAGCTAGTTTGAGTGCTGTCATATAATGCTGCTGAGCTTGGGTCGTTTTAACTTGACGTCTGTAATTGATACCAAGCTCTTTTTGGATTTGATAATGCTCTTCTTTGGATAACTCAGCAATATGCTGTAAAGGTAAAAGTAACTCTATTGCAGCCTCGTATTGCCCTTGTTTTCTTAATATGGGGGCTTTTATCAAATCAATCGTTGATTTTGCGACAGGCGTGTTCTTGCTTTGTAGTTGTTCAATTAACAATAGTGCTTTTTTTAGGTTTCCTTTCTGCTCTAAGGCAAATATTTCTTCTATCTGCGGTATGTGATCTGTATTAGCCATACAAGGAAGAGAAAGAAGAGCAAGAATTAAAGTTACAGTTAGCTTCATTAAATATTTCGGTGACCAAGTTTGCCGTTATGCTACTGAGAAAATGTGTGGAAAATATGGAGCAGTAAGAATATTAAAACATTGAGAATATAGAAAATCAGAAGTTATTAGCCATTGTCAATACTAAAGTGTGTTTTACATAATTGGTGCTAATTGTTATGTCTGTTTTTATAATAAATCGAGACAAATCAGTAATTTCTGATTGTGTTTGAACTGTAGCGAAATAAAATTATTGCGTACAAAATTTAAACGTAATGGCCTGATGCTAAAGCAGTAATTTAATTATTTTTATTAATTATTTTAGTTAGTCGGCCTAATTTTTAGGTGTAATAATATGAAAAAATCGCTACTTTCAGTTCTTGCAGTCACAAGTGCTTTATCTACAAATGTAGTCGCTAATGAATGTACGGGTGAGTTGTATGGAATTAATTCTGGTCGCGGCCATCTAGGCATTGTTTTTTCTTTAAATGAGCAAGAGCAAACAGCCGCTATTCACTCAAAAGCAAAGTTTTCTTCTGCTGCTATGGCCTATGATAGTGCAAGGGATCGATTATATTATGTTTCAGCTCCTCGACCGCTAACTTACAAACTTGATCCTAGTGATTTGAACTTATCTGAAGATGAGTTAAAAGATCTGCCAATTAAGGGGGCTAAATACAAATATACTCAGCTTGCTTATGTTGATATGGCAACTGGTGAACACACAGTAGTTTCTCGATCTAATCCAATGACTCGACTGGCTTATGACGCTAATACTGACATGATGTATGGCTCTAAAGGAAGCAAGTTATATACTGTTGATCCTGTATCAGGAAAAACTACATTACTTGGTAACTTAACTGGCTATGGCGACAGCTCAGATATTTTACGCGGTGATATGGTTTTTAAAGATGGCCAACTATTTTTGATCAGTGCTACGAGTATTTTTTCCGTTAATTTGAACACATTGGAGTTAACGAAAAAATCAGAGCATGGCTTAATTGCTGTTACAGGTGCTGCGCTTGATCAAAATGGTGAGCTATTAATTTCTAGAGAAATTATAAACGATCAAGGTCACTATAATACTACCAAGTTATATAAAGCATCGATTGAGACTGGCAAAACGTGTGCAATGGGAACCTACCCGATGCGCATAAATGATTTGGCGCTAAATACAGCAAAACCAGTTGCTTGCTATGCTCAAGCTACATGTAGTGTAGAGCCAGACTCTTTTGTTGTTACAAGTATTGATATGCAAAGAAAAGCAACGTGGCAAAATTATACACTAAATGGTCACTTGATGGATAAACCACTTGCGAAGCTTTTAAGTACAGAAAACTTTGGTGAACAGGGAACTGTTTATAAAACAGTATCTGTAAATCATGATTTTGCAGCGGCAAATTCGATTACTGAAGCTGCGATAGATGCTTATGGCACCGATGTTTTCTTTATTGGTAGTTTCCACAAAAGCGACTTCACAGACAGCGAATTAAATGAAGCTTACAACTGGTCTAAAAAGCAGGGAAATGTTGTAATCATCGCAGCAGATTCTGATATGCCAGATGAAAAAGTATATGCTAAATGGGGCTATACAGTAACTCGCAATGGTTATGTTGATGGTCCAAATACACAAAACCCAGAAGGAGTGGGTAGTGCAGCTCAAGAGGCAATCTTTGCAGGACCATTTGGTGAAGTATCTCGCTTTTTCCAAGCTGGTGGCGCAAAAGGCTACTTCTCTGAAATGCCTTCAGGGACTCAAGTCTTAGCTGTAAATCAGGATGGCTTGCCTACAATTGTTTTAGATGCTGCAACAGGCGACATAATACTTGCTGATAGCGGTATGCTGACAACACAAAATAAAGAAGACAACTTTACTGATGGTACCGAGGTATCGAGCATGTCAGACCGTTTATTTATGAACTTAATCAATTATGCGAGTGAAATCGATTAATTGTAATTTTAGACGCTAATTGAAATCGCGAGGCTTATGGCCTCGCGATTTTGTTTGTGAGTTTTATACCAATTTCGTTCAAAATTCTAAGGAGGATAGTAATAAAGTTGAACAGGAAGTGAGTTATTTTTACATTGAAAGGAATTTAAAATGAAAAAGTTTTTATTATCTACAGTTAGCCTTTTAGGCTTAATACCTGCTGGCCTTAGTGCGTCTGAATGTACGGGTGAGTTATATGGAATCAACTCAGGGAGAGGGAGCTCGGGCTTCGTTTTTTCTTTAGATGAGCAAGCGCAAACGGCTAACATTCATTCTGCTGCAAAGTTCTCATCCGCAGCAATGGCTTTTGATAGCTATCGAAATAGACTCTATTATGTTTCAGCCCCAAGACCTTTAACTTATAAACTGGATACGAGTGTTCTCAACTTATCAGATGAAGAGTTAAATGATCTGCCTATAAAAGCCGACAAGTATCGATTTACACAACTCGCCTATGTTGATATGTCTACAGGCAAACACACTGTAGTGGCACGTACTAACCCTATGACCCGTCTTGCTTATGACCCTAACAAAGACGTTATTTATGGCTCTAAAGGGAGTAAGCTTTACCAGGTTGCTATTGATTCAGGTGAAACTCAGTTCTTAGGCAATATGAAGGGCTACGATAGTAGTTCAGATATTCTGCGTGGCGACATGGTTGTTAAAAATGGTGAGGTTTACCTCATCTCTGCCACAAGCATTTTTTTATTGGATCCGGAAACACTGGAGTTAACAAAAAAATCTGAACATGGTTTAACGACGGTAACAGGTGCTGCTCTAAATCAAAATGACGAATTGGTAATTTCCCGTGAAGTCATTAATGATCAAGGTAATTTTAATATTACTAAATTATATAAAGCATCAATCGAAACAGGTAAAACATGCACATTGGGGACATACCCAGTGCGAATAAACGATTTAGCACTAAATACTCTAAAGCCTGTTGCATGTTATGCGCAGCCTACTTGTAGTACAGGAGTAGAGTCGCTTGTAATTACGAGTATTGATAAGCAAAGAAAGGCACAATGGCAAAACTACACATTAAACGCTTACTTGTTTGATTTACCGATGGCTAAACTTGCAAGCCCAGAAAATTTTGGTGAAAGTGGGGTTGTAGCTAAATCAGTATCGGTTAATCATGATTTTGCGGCATCAGGCTCAATTACTCAGGAAGCGATTGAAAGCTATAACACTGATATCTTCTTTATGGGTAGTTTTTACAACAGTGATTTTACTGAAACAGAAATTGCAGAGCTATATAATTGGTCAGAGAAGAAAGGAAATGTTGTCATCATAGCATCAGATTCCGATATGACTGACGAGAAGGTGTATTCAAAGTGGGGTTATACAGTAACCAGAGAAGGCTACAAAGATGGACCAAATACCCAAAACCCAGAAGGTTTAAACTCTCAAATACAACAAGCTATATTTGCAGGTCCTTTTGGAGAGGTTACACGCTTTTATCAGGCCGGTGGTTCAAAGGGATACTTCTCAGTAATGCCAGAAGAAAGCCAAGTGTTAGCTGTCAATCCAGATGGCTTACCGACAGTGGTTTTTGACTTGAAATCGGGTGATATATTACTCGCAGATAATGCAATTATTAACTCTCAAAATAAAGTTGGTAATTATACCAATGGTACCGGAGTTAGTAGTATGACAGACCGTTTATTTATGAATTTGATATATTTAGCTAGCGAAATCGAATAACGCTAATCAGCAAATAAGAACTAAAATCGCGAAACGTGCTGTTTCGCGATTTTTTTTGCAGCCAAAGTAATTTCATTACCAGCAACTAGTAAGTGTATTTTTTATCCTGTTAGTGTGTTGTTTAACCAATAAATAATTAATGCCAACAAGCAATGAATGAATACCAGCAAACACAACTAACCATGATGAAAGCCCAGCTGTTAGATGATTAACCATTATCAAGCTAGCTAACATGATGACCAATGAATAATTTAATACTGTTTGTAATAATTGCTTAAATCTTAAGTGCTTCCAGTGACTCCATAGAACCAGCAACAATGTAGTTGAGGGCAAGACAAACAAAATACATTTAAATAAAGCAACGACTAACTGCGTATCGTTATAGGGTGGCTCAACCACTGCGCCAAACGAATGCCCTGAGTTAAGCGTTATTAAGGCAAGACCCAAAGCTGTAAGTATATTTTTATTTTTCATTTATAAACTCTATACCATCAAATTCATCAACAATCTAAGTTTCATAGCTAAAAATGGGTTATGCATGTGCGCTTATAAGCTCTTTGGCATTTGCTCTAGCCATTTTACTGATATTGTCACCGGCAAGTAGTCGGGCAATTTCATCAATACGGCCTTCTTTAGATAGCTTATTCATTTGAGTGTAGGTTTCGCCGTTTGCAATTTCTTTAGCTACAAAAAATTGCTGATGTCCAGAGCTTGCAACCTGCGGCAAGTGAGTTACACAAATAACTTGAGTTGATTTACCTAATTGGCGTAAAAGCTTGCCAACTGCAGACGCGGTTGGTCCAGAAATACCCACATCTACTTCATCGAAAATAAGAGTCGGCGTTGTAACACGCTGAGCAATAATGACCTGAATAGCTAAACTAATTCGCGATAACTCACCACCAGAAGCCACTTTAGACAGTGCTTGTAACGGTTGACCTGGGTTGGTAGATACTAAAAACGACACCGTATCAAAACCCATTGCACTTGGCGCTTTATCGCTAGTTTGTTGAATATCAATCGCAAACCTGCCGTTTTCCATTGATAAGTTAGCCATGCTATCACTAATTAATTGATTAAGCGTATCTGCGTATTTATGGCGGCTTTCACTTAACAGTTTTGCTGCTTGTTTATATTGTTCAAGGGCATTGTTAATTTCGCTTTCGAGAGCAACAAGGCGGTCGCTGTTATAACTAATTGATGCTAACTCTTCTGCGATTGACTGATGAAATTCTACCAGCTCTTCTGGTTTTATATGATGTTTTCGGGCAAGGTCCATAGCACCTGTTAAACGCGTTTCAACTTCGTCTAACCGGGCAGGGTCTAAATCAGTTACATCAACATAGCTGCGTATCTCGCGGCTAGCTTCTTCAACTTGAACGGCAGCTTCACTCAGTAATGATGCTATGCTAGATAAGTTTTCATCGTAGCTTGCCAGCTCTGTAAATTGTTGGGCGCTATGTTGCAGCAATGAACACGCACTTTGCTCATCACTTTCGTATAAGTGTTGTAGCTCACGTTGGCATGACTCTAAAATAGTCTGGCTATGGCTTAGTTTATGATGCTCAGCTTCAATCTCTTCGAACTCACCCGGTTGCAGGGCAAATTCATCAAGTTCAGCTACTTGATACTCCAGTAATTGCTTTTGAGCTGCTTGTTGCTGCTGTTGTTGTTCAAGTTGATTAAATTCTTTAATTAATGCTTGGTAGGCTTTAAAGCGCTCTTTAACATCAGCTAATAGCTGGTTGTGGCCGGCATATGCATCAAGCAGGTGCAACTGATGTTCAGCTTTTAATAAATGCTGATGGGCATGTTGCCCGTGAATAGAAATTAAATACTGACCTATCTCTTTTAATTGTGCAGCGGTAACTGAGCTGCCATTAATGTAGCTCTTGCTGCGGCCATTTTTGCAAATAACACGGCGTAGTAAACATTCGCCTTCACTGTTTGAGAGTAAATGTTGCTCTAAAAAGTGCTGGGCAAGAGGGAGTTGGCTAATATCAAATTGTGCACAAATTTCTGCACGATCCGTACCTGGGCGAACAGCACCTGCATCTGCACGCTCGCCTAAACATAATGACAGGGCATCAATTGCAATTGATTTACCTGCACCCGTTTCACCTGTAATAGCTGTCATACCATTGTGCCACTCAGTACTTAAATTACTTACAATGGCAAAGTTTTTAATTTCTAACCCGATTAACATACTGTTTATCCATCCAGTCAATTAACTGTTAATTTATACAGTGTTTTCGGGTTTTGCAAATTAAATTTTTAAGCTTTGCTTAATTCTGGCAGTTGATTTTCTTGGACTGATTCATTTGCAGCTTGCGTGCTCTGGGCTAGCGGCTGATCGTCCTGTAAATCGGTGGGGGGCTGATATTTAATTACTTCAATCAGCGATGGTAAGGCTTCTTGATAAAACGCTTTATTGTACTCGATGCCGTTGTTAGGCAATTCAGCCATAAAATACTGTAACCTGTCAGCGAGCTGATCAATTTCCTCAGGGCTTTGCGCTTTACTGGCTTCCATTATGATTGTGTTGATAAGCAAATCGCTAATGAATTCGAGGTAAGTGAGATTTTCTTCATTGTGCGCTTGCACTACAAAGTAATTGCTGGTGATCATATTTAGGCGCGAAATATTCTTAGGGCGGATAATTTTGCCTTCGCTAAAATCAATTAATTTATTTTTAAAGTCATTATTGATTTCTTTGACTCGTTGATTAAAACGTTTTTTTTCAGCTTCAATAGCTTTACGACGATTGCTCTCAACCACCCAGTAACAACCTAGTAAGGTGATAAGTAATAATAGAGCAAGAAAAACGATATAACTCATTTCGCCTTAGAATCCTTTAAAAAATACAGCTTTTAGTCTTATTATTTTGCGCTAATCAATACGCCTTGGCAATTAGCTTGAGATAAAAAAAGCCACTTAAAATAAGCGGCTTCCCCAATTTAATTTTTTTCTTAATACATTGTAGTAAGAGTATTCCTTTGGGTGAATCAAACGTAGACGCTTGTCAGCTTTTTTAATCACTACTTCGTCACCAGGTAATACAGCTAAAACTACGTGACTATCACAGCTGACTTGTAGGCTGTCGGTATTTTCGAGGCTAAGCTTTAAACGTACTTCATTGTCAGCGTCAACCACAAGAGGACGGCTTGATAATGTGTGCGGGAACATAGGAACTAATGAAATCGCATTCAGCTCAGGGGTTAAAATAGGCCCGCCGCCAGATAATGAATAGGCTGTTGAGCCAGTTGGTGTTGAAACGATTAATCCATCAGAGCGTTGAGAGAATACAAAGTCGTTATTAATAAAGGCCTCAAACTCGATCATATGCGCAACTTTATCAGCATGAAGTACCGCTTCATTCACTGCCAAGTTTGCACTTTTCAGTTCGGCATGGCGATATACTTCAACTTCAAGCAAGAAGCGTTTTTCCTCAAGGAACTGGCCACTTAACACTTGTTCTAGGCTCGCTTCAAAACCTTCTGGGTTTAAGTCAGTTAAAAAGCCTAAGTTGCCACGGTTTACGCCAATCACAGCGACATCAAAACGCGCTAATACTCGAGCTGCGCCAAGCATATTGCCATCACCACCGACGACTATGGCTAAGTCTGCTCGTTCACCTAAATCTACCAATTTAACTAGGTTTTCTTGAGGAAGGTCTTCAAGTTGACGGCCAGTGCGCTGTTCTACTAGCACTTCGAAACCCAAGGCTCGCAAAAATGTGTGCAGGCGAGCAAGTGTGGCAGCTGCCCCGCTGTGATTAGGTTTGCCAATTAAACCTATGGTTTTAAACGGTGAATCCATGTTATTTGCACTTAAACTTTCATATCGATAGATTACATTAAAAATTAATGCTTTGAAAATAACTTGAAATAAACTTGCTGCGCCCAAATATCCACTGGCAAGAAGCAAGATGTATGAATTATGAAATTAAATCCGCGCGACCAACAAATTTTTTCAGCTGTGATGAGCCTTTACTGTAACGGGGAAGGTCAGCCTGTAGCCTCAACTCGTATTGCCAAACAAAAAGGCATGGCGGTATGTTCAGCTACAGTGCGTAATGCTATGGCACGGCTAGAAAAAGTGGGCTTACTCTATTCGCCGCATACTTCTGCTGGCCGCGTACCAACCAATGCCGGTTTTGATTATTGGCTTGATGAGTTTTTTGCTCTACCTGAAATCGCACCATATTGGCAGCCTGAGCAAGCACAATTAGTCGAGCTTGCCCATGGTTTGAGTCAGCGCTATAAAGTGTGTTGTTGTGTGGGCTTACCTCAAGTCAGCTCACAGTTGGTCTTTCGAGTAGAGGTACTTGATTTTGATGGTAGCAATTGGCTAATTCTACTAATAGATAGAGCAGGGCAAAGCCATAACATTTGCATTACCAAACCTGAAGATTCATCTGATGCCGTTCGTTACCAGTTTGCTACTTGGCTTAATACAGTGTTTAGTCAGCAAACCTTAATGGAAGGCTTATATCGTATGCAGGCAATGGCAGGCACGGCACCAAATAATTGCCATGACTCACTAACACAATGGACGCGACAATTAAGCCAAAAGCTTGGTTCAGACAACAGTATTGTGGTCGGTGAAAACTACCTTTACCGCCAAGTTGATTGTCAAACCAGTTTAAATATAGGTGTATCGTTTTTAAATTTTGTTGAAGATAAACTTGCATTTAAAAATGGTGTATCGGTATTAAACACAGAACAATTGCCATTTACAGATTGTAATGAGTTGATGGTGATCAGCGTTCCTTATTTTAATAACCATGAATACCAGAGCCGATTTTGCGTAATTTGTCCAAAATCAGCGCAAATAGAAGCAATCATCCAAGAATTTAAGTTAATCGGCTCATCAGCCTCTTGAATCTTTTAATTCAATCCCCATAATTACCGCAGTTGTAAAGAATTGGAGCATGTAAGCTATGTCTGAGCAGACAAAATCACCAGAGCAAGAAGTTGAACTAAACGAAGAATTTGAACAAATGCAAGCTGAAGTAGAAGCTGCAGAAAAAGCAACTGAACAAGTTGACGGCGAAGAAATGAGCCCTGAAGCTGAAATCGCTTTACTACACAGCGAATTAGAAGCGGCTAAACAAACGATTAACGATCAAAAAGACAGTGTTGTTCGTGCTGCTGCAGATGTTGAGAACATGCGTCGTCGTGCCGCTCAAGATGTAGAAAAAGCGCATAAGTTTGCACTTGAAAAGTTTGCTAACGAATTATTACCAGTTATCGATAACCTAGAACGTGCGATTGAGTTTTCTGATAAAGAAAATGAGCAGCTTAAGCCTGTACTTGAAGGTATCGAAATGACTGTTAAGAGCTTTAATGATGCGGTATCAAAATTCGGTGTTGAAATTGTTAACCCACAGGGTGAACAATTTAACCCTGAATTCCATCAAGCAATGTCAATTCAACCAAGCAATGATGTAGCACCTAATACTGTTCTTGCAGTAATGCAAAAAGGCTATACATTAAACGGCCGTTTATTACGCCCTGCAATGGTTATGGTATCAAAAGAAGCTGAATAAGCTTTAAAGAAAAATAAAAAATGCCTGTTAATCACAGGCATTTTTTTTGTCCAATTTTCGATGCCAAAGCTGCACGAGTAAGATAAGTATCAGTGCGCTGAACATCATCGCAGAAAATGGAATCGCACTTTGTGGGTGAACAAATGCAAGGATAGGCCCAACGAGAGCGCCACTGCCGAATCTCAGGGTACCAATAACAGCTGTTGCAGTGCCTGATTTTTCCTCAAATTGCATCAGTATCAATGAGTCCGCATTACTCGCTATAATACCTAAGCTCATCATCAGTGGTGCGATGCTTGCTACGATAAAATACAGTGATAAATGCATCACACTGAATAATAACAATGCCCCACCAGACACAAAGCCAATGCTAAGGCCAATAAACAACAGTTTACGAGAACCCAAGCGCCGCACTAAACGTGTATTCATAAAGTTACCGAACATTAAAGCCAACACGTTAAAGGCGAATAACACACCGAACAATTGCTCATCTACTTTGAAGAAATCGAGGTATACATAAGGTACCGATGTTAAAAAGCAAAAGAATGCGAATGAGGCAAACATTGAGCTGGCAATATCGGCAAGGGCACTACGACGAGAAAATACCGTTTTATAGCTATTAAAGAACAATGCCAAGCCACGTTGCTGACTCTTAAAAATTGGAATATCGATTAAATGAATTTGCACCAAGGCTAAAATAGCAAAACTGTAGGCCGCCAATGCAATAAAAATAACCTGCCATGTCGAAATACCCATGATCAATGAGCCTAGAGTAGGAGCAATTAACGGGGCAACCATCATGATCATCGAGACGTAAGACATGCCTTTGGCTGTGTTCTCTCGGTAAATGTGGCGAATAATACCCGGCACTACAACGGTTGCAGCGGCACCTGTGAATGCTTGCACAGCTCTTAAAGACCAAAATAATTCGATGTTAGTACAAAATGCAAGTGCTAATGAGCTAATACCAAATAGCGCTAAACCCACCTTAGCGAGTAATCGCCTGCCAAGTTCATCGGCAATCGGGCCAAAAAAAAGCATGCCAAGAGCATAACCTGCTAAATAAATGCTGAGTGATATTTGCACATTTGGCATGGTTGTTTGCAAGTCGTTGGCAATCACCAACATCGCTGGTAAATATAGATCAATTGCCAAAGGCGTAATCGCGACAATACTTGCCAGTAAAGGTAATAAAATGCGTTTATTTAAAGTCTCAGGGGAAGGCATTGTTTACTCATTCATCAAATAGTAGGTCACTATTGTAGCAGTGTGAGTCACTGTGGTGAACTTAGTTTGCCTGCTAAGTAAAAGAATTAACTAAATGGTAACAACTGAGTGGGTGATTGTTCATTTTCATATAAAATTAAGCAATGCTTTGCTATATTAGCCTCAATTACACAAAGTATTTGAAGGACTAGTATGAAAAAGTTAATCATGGCAGTGTTAGCCACCGCTGTTTTAGCTGGCTGTAAAACCTCTCCTACGGGACGTACCCAAATCGCACTTTATTCAGATCAACAAATGAGCCAAATGGGTCAAGCAAGCTTTGCTGAAATGAAAAAAACACAGCCTGTTAATACTGATCCAGGTGTCAATGCTTATGTAAAGTGTATTGCCGATGATGTTATTGCGGTTTTACCTAACGAGTATGCCAAGCAGTCTTGGGAAGTTGTTGTATTTGAAGAAGATTCAGCAAATGCATTTGCATTACCGGGGGGGTATATTGGTGTTCATACAGGTTTATTAAAAGTCGCTGTAAACCAAGACCAATTGGCTACAGTACTAGGTCACGAAGTTGCACATGTTATTGCTGAGCATTCTAATGAGCGTGTATCACAAAACGCACTGTTACAAACAGGACTACAAGTTGGTGGTGCAGCACTTGATATGGGTAATGTTCAATATCGTGGCGAAATTATGCAAGCCTTAGGCTTAGGCGCACAGTATGGTGTTGTTTTACCATTTAGCCGCTCACATGAATCAGAAGCGGATATTGTTGGCTTAGATTTAATGGCAAAAGCAGGGTTTAACCCAGAGCAATCAGTTTCGCTTTGGCAAAATATGAGTGCAGCTGGCAGTAGCGGTACACCTGAGTTTATGTCGACTCACCCAGCACCGGGTAACCGCATCAAAGAGCTTCAAAAGCATATGTCGGAAGCATTAAAAGCCCAACAAGCGGCGCGAGCAAAGGGTAAAACCCCGCAGTGTAAACTGTAAAGAATATCTATAGAAATTAAAAAAGCCTGTACTCAGTGATGACTACAGGCTTTAATTTTTTCAGCTTTCAGCTTATTAGAACGTCCACTCAACGTGAAGTTGTGGTACTGATTCAGTTGTGTCTGTACCTAGCTTGTTGTGCCAGTATTGCCACTCAAGGCCTAGCAGTAAGGTGTTTTCTTTCATGCTCATTGCGTGACCTAAATCCCACGTAATGATTGGCTGCGCTAAAATCCACGCTTTAACCTCTTCGCCAAATTCATTTTCACGCTCTGCAATGTATTCAACATGGCCTGTTACGTTGAACTTTTGTGAGCCAATAGTGAATGGGTAGCCCCAAGCAACATCAATCATCCAGCTGTTCGTTTCAGTTGGAGCACCACCGCGTGCTACACCTTCACTGTCATCGATGTAAGCGGTAAATAAAGTAGATAAAAAGCTAAAGCCAGGTGCTTGCCAGCTTAGTTTTACACCCGGTAAATACTTAAGAACTTTCGAATCGCCTGCGGCATTAAAACCTGCCGTTAAACCTACATCAGTAATTGCGCCGTATGAGAAATCACTGCCAGAGATTTTTGATAAGCTGAATGTTGAATACCATTCGCCGTAAAAGTCTTTATCTTGATAACCATCTTGACGGTCGTCATTGCTGTAATCAATAAAAAAGAAGTTGTCGCCATAGTCATAACCAGACGCATGTTGTAGTGATACAACCGTGGTGTTTGACTTAGTCAATGAAAACGGGTTTTTGTGTTCACCGTTATTAACGTGTAATTGCGTAGAGCTCCAATTAGCGGCATAGCTCGAAGTACTTACTGCACAAAGCGCAGCAACAGAAAGGATCTTTTTCAAGTTCATATCTCAATATTGATGGTGTAAAGGGGGATACAAACGAAAGATTATAGCAGATACGCCCATATTTGGGCGTATCGAGAGAAAAAATTATTTAACTTATGCTTTATTTCGGCGTAAGCAAATTACTGCAACGGCAGTAAAGGCAAGAATAAAGCAGTAATAAGAAGAGGTAGAGACTTCCCATGGGCTAATTTTGAAGGTTGCGCCCAGTAGAAGTGCTTGTGCGCCATACGGCAATGAGCCTTGCGTAACACAAGCAAAAATATCAAGTAAGCTTGCTGAACGCTTTCCTGTAATTTCACCATCATCCGCTAATTTTTTAGCAATCGGGCCTGCAACTATAATAGACACGGTATTATTAGCGATGCATAAGTTACTGGTCATAACCAGTGCTGCAATCCCTAATTGATCCGCAACTTTACGATGCCATTTTGCAACGATTTTTGTAATTGCTTGAATTTTGTTAGCAATATAATCAAGACCACCATTAATACGGATAAACTCTGAAAGGCCACCAATAAACATCGATAGCAAGAAGATTTCCTGCATATCAGTAAAGCCTTTATAAATATCTTTAACAAAGCTTGCACCTTCATAGCTGCCAGTAAAGCCCATGAGTGCGGCAAAGATAATACCACTAAACAGCACCACGAATACGTTAAAGCCCATTACCGCGAGTATTAAGATAAATGCATAAGGTAACACTAATAAAATATCGAAGTCTTGTGTCTCTACAGCTTCTGCAGCAGGGGTTAAGAAGAATAATAAGCCGATAGTTAATGCCGCAGCAGGTAAGGCGATTTTTAAGTTCTCACGGAATTTATCCTTCATTTCACAGCCTTGCGTGCGGGTTGCAGCAATAGTTGTGTCAGAGATGATTGATAAGTTATCACCAAACATGGCACCCGATACAATCGTGCCTGCCATCAGAGATGGATCAATGCCTGTTTTTTGGGCGACGGCATAAGCAATCGGGCCAATCGCACCGATAGTACCCATAGAAGTGCCCATCGCAGTCGACACAACCGCAGCGATTAGAAATAACCCAGGTAGTAACAGAGCAGGTGGAATAAGTGATAAGCCCGCATTAACAACGGCATCAACACCACCGGTTGCACCAGCAACCGCAGAAAACGCACCGGCAAGCAAATAAATCAAACACATAGTGATGATGTTGCTATGGCCAGCACCTTTAATAAAGGTTTCAACACTGTGGTTGATGGTATTTTTATTTAAGATAAACGCCAGCATGATGGCAGGTAAAATTGCCACAGGAGCAGGCAATTGATAGAAGGCGTAATCGACACCTTGAGACTGTAAGTATAAGCCAGCGCCTAAAAATAAGCCGACAAACACCAAAAGCGGCAGCAAAGAAAGTTTTGCTTTTGTTTTATTAAATGATGGCTGCATCATATTCCTCGTTAGATAACCAATAACACAGCCAAACACTTCTTTTAGCTGTATTTAGTTGTGTCTAAAAGACAACAACAGCGCCCGCAAGCCAAAGACCAAATCGGCGCAAAGGAAGAAGTTTAAATGTATAGATGGCTAAATGCAAAGACTATCTGTTATTATTGTTGTTCTATTAATAAATCTAAAATTAGCTCTGTATTTTTTATAAGCTAACCTGACTATTACATGAGTTTTCGATAAAATCCAGCCAGCTAAGAAGAATAGATAAGGTAACTATATGAACCGCATAGGTGTATTTGGCGCAAACGGCCGCATGGGACTTGCACTTTTAGAAGCAGTCTCAAAAAAAGATGACGCAACATTAACGGGCGCGTACGTACGCGAAAACTCACCACTTTTAGATAGTGCGGTTAATCAATTAAACAGCGCTGCATCAGCAGATGTATCATTTAGTAAAGAAACAGACGTAAAAGATGCAGATGTATTGATAGATTTCACCTTACCTCAAGGAATGCGCAACCACCTGCAAACAGCGGTCGAAAAAAATATCGCCATGGTAATTGGTACTACGGGCCTTAACCAAGATGATCTTGATGCGCTTAATGATGCCGCGAAACACATTCCGATTGTTTTTGCCCGCAACTATAGCGTAGGTGTGAATTTACTGCTTAACTTAGTGCAGACTGCGGCTGTGAAGTTTGGCGATGATATGGATATCGAAATATTTGAGGCCCACCATCGTCACAAAATCGATGCGCCATCAGGAACTGCATTGGCAATTGGTGAAGCGATTGCTGAGGCAAAAGGCTGGCAGCATGATGAAGTCGCGCGTTTTGATAGAAGCAATGACGAACACGCAAAATCGCAAAATGAAATCGGTTATTCAGTCATGAGAGGCGGAGATATAGTAGGTGAACACACCGCATATTTCGCAACTTCTGGCGAAAGGCTAGAATTAACTCATAAAGCAAGTTCAAGAATGACCTTCGCATTAGGTGCTGTAAGAGCTGCGGGCTGGTTGAAAAATAAACCAGCTGGACTTTATGACATGCAAGATGTGCTTGACTTGAAGTAGTTTAGTTTCTTTTTTGGCAGTTTCAGTGAATTTTTAGTTAATAACGCTTATTTTTACTAATTTATTAATTAAGATTAGATCTGAATGCTAATTTACTGTAGAATAGCGCCAATTTGCCAAAAATTCATAAATGCGTGTTTCCAATCGCTATAAACGGGCAGTAGAGCAAATGACTTTACTCCCGTTTTTTACTGTTAGGAGGTTAACTTGACTAAATCCGCTCTGTTAGTCCTAGAAGACGGCACAGTGTTTCGCGGTACTGCAATCGGCGCTGACGGCATGTCAGTCGGTGAAGTAGTATTCAATACGTCTATGACTGGTTATCAAGAAATTTTGACTGACCCTTCATACGCGGAACAAATCGTAACTTTGACGTACCCACATATCGGTAATACGGGTACTAACAGCGAAGACGAAGAAGCGGGTCAAATCTGGGCTAAAGGCCTAGTGATCCGTGATTTGCCACTGCTAGCAAGTAATTTCCGTAACGAGCAATCGTTAAGTGATTACTTAAAAGAACGCAATATCTTAGGTATTGCCGACATCGACACTCGTAAATTAACACGTATCTTACGTGATAAAGGCGCTCAAAACGGTTGTATCATTGCAGGCGACGAGTTAGATGAGAATAAAGCGCTTGAAGCTGCGCAAGCCTTCCCAGGCTTAAAAGGCATGGATTTAGCAAAAGTTGTCTCAACCAAGGAAAATTTTGAGTGGCGCGAATCAAGCTGGACGTTAGGTTCAGGCTTTAAAACGCTAGAAGCAGCAGACGAGAAGTTCCACGTTGTTGCTTATGACTTTGGTGTTAAACGTAATATCTTACGTATGTTAGTTGACCGCGGTTGTAAATTAACCGTTGTTCCTGCACAAACATCTGCAGAAGACGTACTGGCATTAAACCCAGACGGTATCTTCTTATCAAATGGCCCAGGCGACCCTGAGCCGTGTACTTACGCGATTGAAGCAATTAAAACTTTCCTAGAAACAGACACGCCAATCTTTGGTATCTGTTTAGGTCACCAATTACTTGCACTTGCTTCAGGTGCACAAACGGTGAAAATGAAGTTTGGTCACCACGGTGGTAACCACCCAGTTAAAGACCTTGACCGCAATGTTGTAATGATCACAGCGCAAAACCACGGTTTCGCAGCTGACGAAGCAACATTACCAGCGAATTTACGTGCAACTCACGTTTCTTTATTCGATGGCACGCTACAAGGTATTCACCGCACAGATAAGCCTGCATTTAGCTTCCAAGGTCACCCTGAAGCAAGCCCAGGTCCACATGATGCGGCGCCATTATTTGACCACTTCATCGACCTGATGCAAGCACGTTCTAACTAATTTAACCGGAGTAACAATGCCAAAACGTACCGACATAAAAAGCATTCTTATCTTAGGCGCGGGCCCGATCGTAATCGGTCAAGCTTGTGAATTTGACTACTCTGGTGCACAAGCGTGTAAAGCACTACGAGAAGAAGGCTTTCGAGTAATTCTTGTAAACTCGAACCCTGCAACTATCATGACTGACCCTGAAATGGCGGATGCGACGTACATCGAACCAATTCACTGGGAAGTGGTAGAGAAAATCATTGAAAAAGAAAAGCCAGATGCAGTACTACCTACTATGGGTGGTCAAACAGCATTAAACTGTGCGCTTGATTTAGACAAGCACGGTGTACTGGCAAAACATGGTGTTGAGCTAATCGGTGCAACTGCTGATGCAATCGATAAAGCTGAAAACCGTGAGCGTTTTGACGTAGCAATGAAGAACATTGGCCTTGAGTGTCCACGTGCAGAAATCGCTCACTCAATGGAAGAAGCACACGATGTACTTAGCCGTATCGGTTTCCCATGTATCATTCGTCCATCATTCACTATGGGTGGTACCGGTGGTGGTGTTGCATACAACCAAGAAGAATTTGATGAAATTTGTGAGCGTGGTTTAGATTTATCACCAACAAATGAACTTTTAATCGATGAATCATTAATCGGTTGGAAAGAGTACGAAATGGAAGTTGTTCGTGACAAAAACGACAACTGTATCATCGTATGTTCTATCGAAAACTTTGATCCTATGGGTGTTCACACGGGTGACTCAATCACGGTTGCACCAGCGCAAACACTAACTGATAAAGAATACCAAATCATGCGTAATGCATCGATGGCGGTACTTCGTGAAATCGGTGTTGAAACAGGTGGTTCAAACGTACAGTTTGGTGTGAATCCAGTTGATGGCCGTATGGTTATCATCGAGATGAACCCACGTGTATCGCGTTCTTCAGCACTAGCATCAAAAGCAACCGGTTTCCCAATTGCGAAAATCGCTGCAAAACTAGCAGTAGGTTACACCCTTGATGAGCTACAAAACGACATCACTGGCGGTAAAACACCAGCGTCTTTCGAGCCGTCAATTGACTACGTTGTTACTAAGATCCCACGTTTTAACTTCGAAAAATTCGCAGGTTCGAACGACCGTCTTACAACACAGATGAAGTCTGTGGGTGAAGTTATGGCAATTGGTCGTAACCAACAAGAGTCGCTACATAAAGCATTACGTGGTCTTGAAGTTGGTGCAACGGGCTTTAACCCAATTGTTGCCCTTGATGATCCGAAAGCAAAAGAAAAAATCATCCGTGAATTACGTGAGCCAGGTGCTGAGCGTATTTGGTACGTTGCTGATGCAATGCGTCACGGTATGAGCGTAGAAGACGTATTCGAATTAACTAAGATTGACCCTTGGTACCTAGTTCAAATCGAAGACATCTTAAAAGACGAAGCAACAATCAGCGAAGTAGGTATGGCTGGTTTAAATGCTGAGTTTTTACGCAAGCTTAAGCGTAAAGGTTTTGCTGATGCGCGTATCGCTGAAATTGCCGGTGTTTCTGAAGCCGAAATTCGTAAGAAACGTCACCAGTTAGCTATCGTGCCTGTATATAAGCGTGTTGATACCTGTGCTGCAGAGTTTAGTTCAGATACAGCTTACATGTACTCATCTTATGATGAAGAATGTGAAGCGAATCCATCTGACAAAGATAAAATCATGGTAATCGGTGGTGGTCCTAACCGTATCGGTCAAGGTATCGAATTCGATTACTGTTGTGTTCACGCAGCATTAGCTTTACGTGAAGACGGCTATGAAACAATCATGGTTAACTGTAACCCTGAAACTGTTTCAACTGACTACGATACATCTGATCGCTTATTCTTCGAGCCAATCACGCTTGAAGATGTATTAGAAATCGTACGTGTTGAAAAGCCAAAAGGTGTTATCGTTCAGTACGGTGGTCAAACACCACTGAAACTTGCTCGTGAGCTTGAAGCGAATGGCGTGCCAGTTATTGGTACTTCACCAGATGCAATCGACCGTGCAGAAGACCGTGAGCGTTTCCAACAGCTTGTTGAGCGTCTAAACCTTCTTCAACCAGAGAATGCAACGGTTACTTCTTTAGAAGAAGCGATTGTTAAGTCTGCTGAAATTGGCTTCCCACTGGTTGTACGTCCTTCGTACGTACTAGGTGGTCGCGCGATGGAAGTGGTTTATGATGAAGACGATTTACGTCGTTACATGACTGAAGCAGTATCAGCGTCAAATGAAGCGCCAGTACTACTTGACCACTTCTTAGATAACGCAATCGAAGTTGACGTTGACGCTATCTGTGACGGTGAGCAAGTAATCATTGGTGGTATCATGGAGCACATTGAGCAAGCAGGTGTTCACTCAGGTGACTCAGCGTGTTCATTACCGGCTCACTCACTAACAGCTGAAGTACAAGACGTAATGCGTAAGCAAGTGACAGATATGGCACTAGAGCTTGGCGTTGTAGGTCTGATGAATACACAGTTTGCTGTGAAAGACGGTAAAGTTTACTTAATCGAAGTAAACCCACGTGCTGCGCGTACAGTACCGTTTGTTTCAAAAGCGACAGGTATCGCACTTGCTAAAGTAGCGGCACGTTGTATGGCAGGTCAGTCGCTAGCAAGCCAAGGTATTACAAAAGAAGTAATCCCTCCTTACTACAGCGTAAAAGAAGTGGTACTGCCATTTGCTAAGTTCCAAGGTGTTGACCCAATTCGTGGCCCAGAAATGCGCTCAACGGGTGAAGTTATGGGTGTTGGTGAAACTTTCGCCGAAGCATTCGCAAAAGCACAATTAGGTGCAAGCAACACTTTACCACGCGGTGGTCGCGCGTTACTATCGGTACGCAACAGTGACAAACCACGTATCGTTGAACTAGCTAAAACCATGACTGATCTTGGTTTTGAGCTAGATGCAACAGGTGGCACTGCAAAAGCACTTGAAGAAGCTGGCATTGCAGTTCGTCGCGTGAACAAAGTATACGAAGGTCGTCCTCATATTCTTGATAGAATTAAAAATGGTGAATACAGCTACATTGTAAACACTACTGAAGGCCGCCAAGCGATTGAAGATTCGAAGGTGTTACGTCGTGGTGCGTTACAGCATAAGACTAACTACACAACGACTCTGAACGCGGCATTTGCTAACTGTACTGCAAACCAAGCAGATGACCGTAGCAAGGTGACGTCAGTTCAGGAACTACACCAGCGAATGAACTAAGGAAATGTGCCAAGGGCGAGGCAATCGCTCTTGGGATTAAGTGAGAATAATATGCAATCAATTCCGATGACAGTTCGTGGTGCAGCATTACTGCGCGAAGAACTTAACGAATTAAAAACAGTTACCCGTCCAAAAATCGTTGCTGATATCGCTGAAGCACGTGAGCACGGTGATTTGAAAGAAAACGCTGAATACCACGCTGCTCGTGAGCAACAAGGTTTCTGCGAAGGCCGTATTCAAGAAATTGAAGCGAAGCTTTCAAATGTGCAAATCATTGATGTAACTAAAATGCCTAACACAGGTAAAGTTATTTTTGGCACAACGGTCACTATCGTTAATGTTGAAACCGATGCTGAAGTAAAATACCAAATCGTAGGCGATGACGAAGCAGATATCAAAAACAACCTGATCTCTGTTAACTCACCAATCGCGCGTGGTTTAATTGGTAAAGAGGTAGATGATGCCGTTATCATTAAAACGCCAAACGGTGAAGTAGAGTACGAAATCATTGAAGTTGAGTATATTTAGTAGCTTAACCAAGCATTGAGAAAAACCGCAGTTCACACTGCGGTTTTTTTATGCCTGTTTACAGGCGTGGATTTATTCGGTACGTTGGCTACAAACTGTTGCAATGAAGGAGTAATAATGGCGAAAATTCAGTATCCTAAACCACTTGTTCAAGGTGATAAAATAGCCATATGTGCTTTTTCATCAGGTGTTGATAAAGCCTTTCATGAGCGCTTAGACATAGTACTTAATGGCTTAACAGCCAAAGGTTTTATTGTTATTGAAGGTGCCTGCTTACGTCAGTCACACAATAGTGCAAAGCAACGTGCTGATGAGCTCATGCAGTATTTAACTGATGATTCAATCGCAGCCATCATGCCGCCATGGGGGGGCGATCTCACCATGGAAATTTTACCGCTTCTCGATTTTAATGCGATAAGTAAAGCAAAACCTAAATGGTTGGTTGGCTTTTCAGATATCAGCACGTTTGCATGTGCATTAACCACTCGTTGTGGCTGGGCAACCTTGCACGCTGCGAATTTAATGCAAATTCACCCTGACGATCCCGATGTTTATTTAGCAAATATATTCAGTGCCATGTCACTTGAAGAAAAACAGCAATTGCATCAAGTTGCTTCGCCTTTTTATCAGCAAAAGCAAATTGATTATAAAGCTAAGCCTGAGGCTCAATTTGACTATACTGCTCCTAGCCAATGGCGCTGTATTAACTATAAAGATAAACGCCAAATTGAAGTGTCTGGACGCTTAATTGGCGGCTGTTTAGATACGTTAGGTCTGTTGTTACCCTCTAATTATTATGCATTGCATGAATTTAAAAAGCAGTATGCGCCTGAGGGGTTAATTTTATACCTAGAAAATGCAGAGCTTAGTCCGATGGCTCTTGCACGTTGTTTGTTATCGTTAAAGTTGAATGATGTTTTTACTGATGTAAATGCGGTGGTATTTGGCCGCAGCCCTGCAATTAATAACGACTGCTACTTTGATGAGTACCAAGCAATAGAGCTCGCATTTAAAGGTAATTTATTCCCAGTTATCGTTGATGCCGACATTGGCCACGTAGCCCCAAATTTAGCACTAATTAATGGTGCTGTTGCCACAATAACTGCAGATTTGTGTGAAGGTATGGCGAGTAATGTGGTTGTGAAGACAATATGTAATTAAAGGAAGCTCTGATTGGCTAGAACTAGGTGACCAAGTTTGGTTTTGGGAGATATTAGTGTGAAAGTAAAATTATTATTGCTTGGCATGATATTACTTTTGTCCTGTTCAACTGCGAAAAGTGCTCTTTATGTAAATTCTGAAAGTTGTACAGTGAAGTTAAATAACACAGAAAAAAACTGGGGTTAATTACTCCATGCAGTTTAGTGAAAGTTCATGATAATTTATTGAATTTTAAGAAATATGGTGAAACAGAGGTTTATATTATTTCTGGGGCACCATCACCGTTAGATAAGCTGTCGAGATGGTCCGTAACAAAAGAAGATAACTGTTCACTAGAATATCAAGCTGTTATTGTTAATAATGAAACACTATCATTATCAAAGGTGAAGGATAAAACCTTGGTTTGCCCTAATTTAGGCTTGGATGAAAAAGTGTATAGGCAGTTTCTATCTGATTAAAAGCTTATAGGCTCATTTATAATAGCCATTCTAAGTTACGCCTACATTAAAAGGCGTAACTATTAAGGTTTGTTAAACAATCTTAATTACCGCATCTTTATCTAAACGCGATTTTGGTAATGCAGCATTATAGTCTTGCTCTGGCTCGTGATAACCAATAGCGAGTGCCACTTCACATACATAACCGCCTAATTCATCAGCAAAAAGCTCTCCGAGTAAGTCTTTATCGACACCTTCCATTGGTGTTGAATCTAAGCCTAAACGAGCCACTGTGTGCATAGTATTGCCTAAGGCAATGTAGGTTTGCGCTTTAGTCCAAGCAGCGTTATCACCTTGCTCATCTGTATTTAAATCAACAAAGGCGAAGGCACCAAATGCTTG
This sequence comes from Pseudoalteromonas simplex, assembly GCF_015278155.1. Classification (NCBI taxonomy): domain Bacteria; kingdom Pseudomonadati; phylum Pseudomonadota; class Gammaproteobacteria; order Alteromonadales; family Pseudoalteromonadaceae; genus Pseudoalteromonas; species Pseudoalteromonas simplex. The sequence goes on along the minus strand of NZ_JADILN010000002.1, from coordinate 397,304 downwards.
CTCTTTGTTTTCAGCTTTTGTACGGCCATTAGCAATATCGGCATCAATTACTTTTTCATAATCAGCACGTTTATAGCTTGGGTTATAAGCAAATAAAATGGTGTGTGATGCTGCTTTTGCATGAACTTGGTTAAACTGAAACTTATTTGCAAAACTATCATGCAGACGCTGTTTACCTTGCTCTGATTCAATGACCACAAACTTCCATGGTTGAGAATTAATAGACGATGGCGATAAACGTAATGCTTCTAAAATTACAGCTAAGTCTGCTTGGCTAATTTGTTTTGAAGCGTCGTAACGTTTACTTGTATAACGGCGTTGTAAGTCAGAAATGATTGGGTGTGTCATGATTTGCTCCCGCATGTATAACAATTAGGTGCAGTTTACGCCTTGCATACTTTGCGATAAAGCGCATAATCGAATAAACATTATCAAAAATTTTTAGTTAATATGTTGGTTGAAGATCTCAAATTAATCCTCAAGGTTGCTGAGTTTCGTAGTATTACAACCGCAGCAGCCAAATTAGACATGCGAGCCGCTACCGCCAGCGCTGCTATTAAGCGTGTTGAAGCAGCGCTGGGTGCTGAGTTATTTGTTCGTACAACTCGTCATTTGCGGTTATCTGCGGCTGGGGAGCGCTTTTTACCTCAGTGTCAGCAAGCAGTGCTCATGCTAGACCAAGCCACACTTGCGTTAAAAGGTGAGCATGATGAAATTGAAGGGGAGCTAAGAGTCGCATTATCTTCAGATTTAGGCCGCAACATCATTATCCCATGGTTAGATGAGTTACTTGATGAGTATCCAAAGCTGAGTATGCGCCCGCATATTAGCGATAGTAATGTCGACTTTTACCGAGACTCCGTTGATTTTGCACTTAGGTATGGCTCTCCATCCGACTCAAATTTATATGGCTTTAAAATTTGTAATGTTCCGCGGCTGTTATGTGCAACCCCTGAGTACATTGCCGAACATGGCACGCCGACACATCCCGATGAATTAAATCAGCATCAAGGCCTATTTTATCAACTACAAGATATCATCAATAATGTTTGGGAATTTACCGATGGAACCGAGCGTTTTAAGGTGAAAATGCAAGGCCGTCGAGCATCTAATGATGGTGATTTGGTAAGGCGTTGGTGTGTGGCTGGTAAAGGCCTAGCGGTTAAATCATGTATTGATATCAGTGATGATTTACTAAGTGGGCGGGTAGTGCCAGTGATGAAAAATTATCCCCACTTATGTGCAGAGCTTTGGCTAATATGCCCAAGTCGACAGTCCATTACACCCGCGGTTCGTCTAGTGCGTGATATATGCCGAGAAAAAACCAAGGCGATCCTCAATCAACTGATTGAAAAAGGCATATTAGATAAGCGGGTACTCGATAACTAATTACTTTAGGTATAGAATAGCTTGGCTTATTCATCTTATTGATTAAGCAACATTCTCAGGGCGGGGTGAAATTCCCCACCGGCGGTATACTTTAAATTTAAGTGAGCCCGCGAGCGCTTTAACTTTGGTTAAAGGTCAGCAGATCTGGTGAGAGGCCAGAGCCGACGGTGATAGTCCGGATGAAAGAGAATATAGTTTATCTATAAAACAGTAATTGGCTGCCTGCGGGTGGTCTTTTTTGCTGTGCCTTTCAATGTCCTGAATCTTTTCATATTTAATTTAATAGGTATTAAAAATGATGATTCAGTCTTCTTTACTTAGCCAATTTGGCGAACCACTTGAACGCGTTGAACGTGCTATTGCTGCCTTGCAGCAAGGTGAAGGCGTACTTGTAGTAGATGACGAAAACCGTGAAAACGAAGGTGATTTTGTGTATTCAGCACAGCACCTGACCACAGAGCAAATGGCCATGATGATCCGTGAAGGCAGCGGTATTGTGTGTCTTTGCATGGGCGATGAGCGTGTTAAACAGCTAGATTTACCACAAATGGTTGAGCATAACACCAGCCAGAACAAAACAGCTTATACAGTGACCATTGAAGCTAAAACGGGCGTGACAACCGGCGTTTCAGCAGCTGATCGTGTAACCACCATTAAAGCGGCAACAGCTGACAATGCAAAGCCTGAAGATTTGTCTCGTCCAGGACATGTGTTTGGGCTGCGAGCACAAACGGGTGGTGTATTAGTGCGCCGTGGCCATACCGAGGCATCCGTTGATTTAATGCAGTTAGCGGGTTTAACACCGTTTGGTGTTATTTGTGAATTAACGAATCCAGATGGTTCAATGGCTCGCTTGCCTGAAGTTAGCAAGTTTGCCTGTGAGCACAACATGCCTGTTGTATCGATTGAAGATTTAGTTGCCTATATCCAAGCAACGCAAAAACAGGCTTGCTAAAAGCTTTAAGCCGTAAGTAAAAAAATAAGGCCACTCTTGTGGCCTTTATTTATTGTAATTTCTCAATAGCGTGTTTAGCACTTTCACTGTCAGGATTAAGTTTTAGCGCACTTTTGTAACTTGCTAATGCTTTTTGTTTATCACCAGCTGCTAAATATGCTTCACCTAAACTGTCAAACGTATTTGCTGAATCTGGATAAGATTGATTGTTGAGTTCAAACACCGTGATTGCGGCGTCTAGCTCATCCATCTGCATTAATTCATAGCCAAAGTAGTTTAGCGACCTTTCTCTAGGCGTATTACCCTCACTCACCATTTGCTGATAGGTATTCTTTAACCCTGCAATACCTTCATGTTTAAATGCGTTATAAAGTTTACTATCTGCATGCTCTGTCGCTTTTTCGTAGGGGTTGCCATAGTAGATTTCAAGTAAGCCATTAGTCATGGGTGTGAGTGGCGCACCACCGGTGTTATTTAAAATAATAACCAGTAATTTGTCTTCGATTATTCTACTTATAAATGCATTAAAACCATTAATACCACCGCCATGTTGGATACGTGTTAGGGGCTTTCCGTAGGTGCTTTTATCAAGGTTTGTAACTTCCCAACCAAGCGCATAATTTCTTTGCTCAGAAACTTGATACATCTGTTTTTTATATTTGTTGTTCAATAACTTACCTGTGTAGAGAGCTTGATCCCATTTTAGTAAATCTCGTGCTGTTGAATACATTGACCCAGCAGCATACGGGATAGACATATCTAAATAATCAGTATTGCTATAGCCTGCTAGGCCATTGTCGTAACCTGATACGCGAAATTTAATGATTTTATTGTGAGAGTCATAGCCTGTATCCTTCATATCGAGTGGATCTAAAATATTCTTCTGTAATACGTCTTGATATTTTTGACCTGTTACCTTTTCGATTACCGCACCTAAAATAAAATAGCCAGAGTTGCTATAACGAAATTCAGTGCCAGGCTCGAACACTAGATCATCACTACATAGCAAGCGAATAAATTCATCAACACTGTAAGGGTTTCGGCTGTACTCATCACGAAAAGATTTTGCCTGAGTATAATTTCCAAGACCTGAGGTGTGATTAAGTATTTGGCGAAGGGTAATTTTAGTGGCTATATCTTTTCTGTAATCAGGGAGGTATGTTGCAAGGTGATCATCGAGTTTGAGTTTACCATCTTGTGCCAATTGCAGAATTAACATGGCGGTAAACTGTTTGGTAATTGAACCAATTCTAAATTTACTTTTATTACTATGTTTTATACCCCATTCAAAGTTGGCATAGCCAACGCTTTGTTCAAACAGTACTTTTCCATCCTTTGCAACTAACACATTGCCATTAAACTGCTTAAAGTTATGAAAGCCATTAATAAAGTCAGCCATCTCTGCTTGCATGTTTTGGCTATGTGCGAGGCTTGAAATTGCGACTAAATAAAAAACTACAAGCAACCTTAGTTTATTAAAGAATATGTTCATTGCTTTCCTTGTTATTTGTTGGTTACATTAATCGATGTAAAACTTCATTGCGCATGGCTTGATTGATAAGGCTGACCATTCTGGTGTGGTTCAAATTACTGTAATGCACTACAGATACACTCTTATTTTGAAGCGCTTGCCAATAACCAGCTGGGCTTATTGGGTCTGCGTTACTGACATAGAGTGTGGTTCTATTAGCTGATTGTTTGCTGTTCAGTAGGGCGAATAAATCAAGCTGTGTTTCATCAATAGCACTGTCTTGAATTACATCTTTTGCTGCGTTTTTAAAATCATTATCTTTGACAAAGTAGCTTAAGGTGGGGTGATAACTTTTAGCTACGGACATTAATGCGGTGTCAAAATGCACTATTGGTGCAACCATTATCTGTTGCTTTACATTAGGCATTTGCTTTGCAAGTTGCATTGCGGCAATACTGCCCATTGAATAACTTAAAATATCAATTTGTTGGTATTGGTTGGTATTTAAAAAATGCTTTAATACATCAAGACTATTTAGACCAAACTTGAATTCACTATATTGATTGCTCGCAGGCATTAGGATGACATCTTTGCCAGTAAAATGGCTTAGCCAACGAGCTTGAAAGCTATAAATCAAACTACTCACACCATAACCTGGGAATAGTATAATTGCTGAATCGTTTTTCTGTTTGGCACCATTTATAGAGGTCAAAGTTGTTTCAAATGTTTCCATTTCCTCTTTTGATTTAAGTTGAAAAGTTATGCCAAATTGTTCACCTTGCTCAAAATATTCGATTAAATCATTATGGGAAAATATTCTAACTGCTAAACATTCATGTGTAGTGTTACATGTTTTTCGAGGTATGCCTTCGTAAACGGTATTCAACATTGGGTCGTCAGGGCCACCGTAAGATATCTCTTCTACAGGTTGAGTGATTTGATAAGCAATAAAACTCTGACAACCACTGAGGACTGAAATATAAAAAATGCAGAGGATAAAGCGCATAATTCCCTTTGTTGTTATTGTAGTACTTCCATTTCTTACAACAACTTACCAATCAAGCAGCAATAATGCAATCGGATAATATTTGAACAAGGGTTGTACGAGGATTGTATTACCACCTAGCGGTAAATCCACGGTTATCTATGTGAACAAAACCACCGTGGTGGGAGGCGGGTTTATAGCGGCCAATACCGCCATTATAGCGACTCTGTTTTTGGAACTTTTCAAACACTTTATAAAGCACATCTACATCAGCAATCGTTAGTTTACCATCGCCGTTTAAATCGTCCATTCGGCCATCACCATCTTCGTCTACATATAGGTCAAAGGCATCGCCGTATTGGTGTCGGCTGTGTTTGCCATTACCAATTGAGCGATTGTAATGGGGTGTTCTATAGCCGCTGATAAAGGCAAATTTGCTTACTTTAATCCCTTCATTTTGTACAAACGAGAGCAGATCTTCGAGCATCATCAAGCCATCGTTGTTGACATAAAGATACTTTGGAAAGCCACTCACTTGCTTACAAATTACATTTTTAACTTGCACATGAGGAGTCAGTTGGCGTGTTAGGTCTTTCTCAAAAATTTCTATAAACCCGTTTGGCGCACTGTATTGTGTATAGCCTTTATAAGGCGCAGGGTAGAGGCCGATTTGGTAATTATTCAATTGCTTATTGTTAGCATTGAATGGTTTTTTCACTATAACGAGTAAGCGTTTGCTCGTTTTTTTGTTACTCAGTACTAGGCTATAAAACCCTGCATTTTCTGGGGCATAAACGGCAATGCTATTTGGCCCTAATCGCTCTGTCTCAACATCTGAAACTTCAGTTGGAGTAAAATCAGCCGTGTTATCAATTGTTAGCACTTGTTTTGCATCAAGTACAAGGCTGTGCAGCGAATCAGTTAATTCAATGGCAGCAACAGAGCATGTAGTTAACGCTAAGCACACACTAAAAATAATACGGCTGAAATACATAGTGACCTCTAAATTGTATTGTTTGCTAATGGTGTGGTGAGTGCTTTTAATAACGCGCCATCACGATTATAAACGTCGGTATAAAATTGTAGGCCCTCGTCGTTACCCGCAACGGTCCAATACATTAAAAGTACATCCAGCGGTTTTGATAAGCTGACTTTTTTAGTTTCTTTTGCAGCAATGGCGTCATCAATTTCACTACGGCTCCAATTATCTGAGGTTTCTAATATTTTCTCAGCTAAGGTGAATGGGTCATCAACTCTTACACAGCCGTGGCTGAATGCACGTTGGTCTTGCTGGAATAAACTTTTTGCAGGGGTATCGTGCAAATAGATTGAGTATTTATTTGGGAACATAAACTTGATTTGCCCTAATGAATTATTCTCTGAAGGCTGTTGTACAAACCAATACGGGAAGTTTTTGCGGCTAGCATTCGGCCAATCAATACTCTCGCTATCAACTGGGTTACGGCGACTATCAACCACAACAAAGTCTTTCTCGTTTAAGTAATTTGGGTTTTCTTTCATTTTTTTGATGATGCCACCTGAAATACTCCGCGGTACTGTCCACGTTGGATTCATCACGATATAACTCATTTGCCCTTTAAAAATTGGGGTTTTGGTGTAGTTTCTGCCTACAACTACGTTGGTTTGCCATTTCAATTTGTTGTCTTCAAACAAGTACAGCAAGTAGCCTGCGATATTTACCACTAAGAAGCGCTCTGTGAGCGTGTTATCAACCCAACGAATGCGCTCTAGGTTTACTAAAATATCATTAACGTACTCACTGTAATCTTTGTTGAGTAGTTTTAACGTCGCATTGCCAATCACACCATCATCAGCAACTTGATGGGCATTTTGAAAGCGTTTAACTGCTGTGACTAGCTCATCGTTATAATCAGTGGCATCACTGTTACTGCCGTCAAAATACTTTAGTCGTTTTAACTTTTGTCTTAAAAGCGGTACTGCTGGGTCTGATTGTCCGGGTTTTAATACCTTATTTTGCAGTGCGAAGTCAGGTAACTCGCCAGTGGCATCAAGCTCTCGATAAAACACAAGGGCGTCTTTTAAACGCTTATAATGAGGCAAAACAGGTTTTAGGTTTTCAAGCCCTTTATCAAGGCTTTTTGATTTTACATGTTTAAGTAATGAGGTTGCTGCAGCATCTGGGCTAACATCAAACTGTTCATAGTTCCATGTGGCTGCCAATTGTTTTGGGTTTACCTTTCCGCGTATTAAGTGTTTTGCATAGGTCATCACGGCATCTGTCATCAGTACATCAAACTGGGCTTCGACGGCATCTGCTCCGCGTTTCTCTATTTCGTTGGCCAGCGCCATTAATGTATCAAAGTGATAGTCGTTAGGAGATAGCCCTTCAAGTTCTGCTTGCGCAATTAAATTGAGCGCTTGTTTGGCATATTTGCTGTCATCCCATACTCGTTCAAAACTATTTGCTTTATAGGTGGCAACAGTCATTTCTGGGGAGTGGATTTGTTGTCCTTCTATATTGTGAGATTCACCAATCAGAATAGGTTCAAGCTGTTGTTGCAAGTATTGGTTCTCAGCAAGCACTGGCATACAAATTGATAAACAACTGAGCAAAGCTGTGTAGTGCAGAATTTTCATAGCTATGTCCTTATAACGTATTTAGTTATTTTTTGAATTGTTTCTTTTTTGCTCATTTAAGCTTAGCAAAACAACAGGGTTTATAGGAACATATTTTTAAATAAAAAACGCTTGGCAAGTAAGCTTGCCAAGCGCTCGGTTGGGATTTTGAGAGGGGATTAATGACTGGTTGTTTGTAATTTTGCTTCTGGCTCTGCTTTTTTACCTCTTAGCTTGCCAATTAAGCGTTTGAAGTCTTCTAACGCGACGTACTGACAAGGGATTAAAATAAGCGTAATGACCGTTGCAAATAACACCCCGAATGCTAGAGATACAGCCATTGGGATAACGATTTTTGCTTGTAAGCTTGTTTCCATAATGATTGGTAATACACCAATAAAGGTTGTAATCGAGGTCAGTAATATTGCTCTAAAACGACGCGCACCGGCTTGCATTACAGCCTCTTTGATTGCAACACCTTCGGCGCGGGCTTTATTTACAAAGTCGACCATCACTAGCGAGTCGTTTACGACAACACCTGCAACAGCGATGATACCGAATACTGATAGGCTACTCATTGTCATACCTAAGATCATGTGGCCAAACATTGCACCAATGACACCGAATGGAATAACCGACATGATGATAAATGGCTGTGAGTACGAGCGAAGTGGAATAGCAAGTAACGCAAAGATAATCATCATTGATAAAGCAAAATCACGTACTTGTTCTGCCACACTATCCATCTCTTCTTGAATACGACCTGCCACATTACTTTCTACACCAGGGTAGCTTTTCAGTAGGCTAGGTAAGTATTCGTCACGAATTTCTTTTGCAATGGCAAATGGTTCAGCTTGGTCAGTATTAACCGCAGCCCAAACGTTTACAGTACGTTTAGCGTTCTCACGGCGAATACGGTTTACACCATCTACAATGTTAACTTTAGCAACTTCAGCAAGCGGTACTTCAACACCCGTTGGCGTGATGATACGCGCATCTGTGATGTCACTTACTGCGTTACGCGATTCACGAGGGTAGCGGATCATTACTTTGATCTCTTCACCGTCACGTAAAATACGTTGCGCTTCTAAACCGTAGTAGCTAAAGCTAACTTGTGATGCTACATCTGATAGAGTTAGGCCTAGGCTGTAAGCGAGTGGTTTAAGTTCAAGTTGAACCTCGTCAGTTGCAGATTGTAGTGAGTCATTTACATCGCCTACGCCTTGCATGCTATTTAGCTTTTCTTTTAACTTAGCAGCCACTTCTTTGAGCTTATTGATATCTTTGCCTTCTAAGCGAAAGCTCACATCACCGTCATCACGACCACCGTTCATGATACTGTCTTCAATATTCAGCGTTTTCACACCTGGCAGTGGTGGCATTTGCTCACGCCACATTGCACTTAATTGGAAGGTATCAATAGGGCGTAAGTCTGGTTCAACCAAAATCGCCATAATGCGTGCACTTGTTCGACCGCGTAAACTAACCGATAAATCGCGGATCATTGCTTGACCATATTGCTCTTCAAGTTGTTTATCGACATCTAAAATCAGCTTTTCAATTGTTTGCGCTGTCTCAAGGGTTGCTTGCTCAGACGAAGATAAGTTCATTTCAACTGAGATACGTGGGAAATCATGTGGAATTTTAGGGTTCGCAACAAATTTCACTAAGCCACCAGCGAACATACCGCCACTAACAATAAGTACACAGATAAAGCCAACAATCACGGTGTAACGGTAATGAATACAGCGACCAATAAATGGTGTGTAGTAATTATCAACAAAGTTCTTGAGGCCTTTATCCATACCTAAACGTAAGCGGTGTAATGGATTTTTAGGGTTCGCAGGTTTATTTTTCATGGCTGCTAAGTGAGCCGGTAAAATTAGTTTTGACTCAATTAGTGAGAAAATTAAACATAGGATAATTACACCACCAATGGCTTTAGAAAACGCAGAGCCAGGGCCTGATGCCAGTGTTTGTGGTAAAAATGCGGCAATTGTAGTTAACACACCAAAGGTTGCAGGAATAGCAACGCGTTTTACGCCGCGTACTACGTTATCTAGGCTGTGACCGTGCTTTTCAATTTCAGCACTGGCTGACTCACCGACGACAATAGCATCATCAACGACTATCCCGAGCACCAGTATAAATGCGAATAAAGAAGCTAAGTTAACCGTGATATCTATAAAGCCAAGTGGCATCATTAAAAATGCACCTAGGAATGACACAGGTAAGCCCATCATTACCCAAAACGCTAAGCGTAGTGGTAAAAATAGCGCCAGTACCACCATCACTAAAATACCACCCCAAATCATGTTGTCGATCATCATATTTAGACGACCTTCAAGATAGTAAGTTAAATCAACAATCGGTGATAGTTTTACACCTGCTGGTAACTGTGGTGCTTTATCTGCTAGGTATTTTTTTAATACCGCAGCAACTTTAGTGATGTCTTGATCTTTCGACGCATTTACTTCAAAAGTCAGTGAGTTTTTACCGTTGTACTTAGAGTATTGTAAGCCTTCTTCAAAGCCGTCGTTAATTGTTGCTACATCACCTAAGAAAACTTGTGCACCATCTGGTAAGTGTAATAAAGGCAGATTTTCGAACTCTTTACCACGATACGCTTGATTTTCAACACGCATCGAAATGTAGCCATTTTCAGAGCGAATTTGACCTGCTGACATATTGGCAGAGAAACTGCGAACGGCTGTGGCAATATCACGGAAAGTTAAACCGTACTCACGTAGTTTATCTGGGCTAATTTCGATGCCAATTTCGTAGTTTAAGCCACTGTAAAAGTTGACCAAGTTAATTTGTGGTAAAGCTTGTAGCTCATCTTTAATATCATTACCAAGTTCTTTGAGCTGGTAGTTACTCATATCGCCATACAGCGCGAGTATCATCACTTCTTGCTCAAACTTTTCGCGGCGAACAATTGGGCGTTCCATCTCTGCAGGGAAGGTATTGATTGAATCAACCTGCATCTTAATTTCATCGAGTACTTCTTGCGGGTCGTACTTTTCTTCGATTTCGATCCAAGCTTGTGAAAAACCACGGTTCGAATAGGTAATTAAACGTTTAATGCCTTCGAGGCCTTCTAAAGACTCTTCGACCTTAATGGTGATGCCTTCTTCTACCTCTTGCGGCGCAGCCCCTGGGTAGACAGCTTGAATACTGATCCAGTTACTCTCAAATTGTGGGAACATTTGCTTACGCACCGACATTGCCGTCAATAAGCCACCCACTAAAATGAAAATCATAAGTAAGTTTGCAGCAACTGGGTTGCGAGCAAACCAGGCAATAAGCCCTTTTTCTCTGTGCGTGGTCATGGCTTATTCCTCTTTTAACGCTAACTGCGTTGTTGGCACACTCAGTGTTGCGTCATCTAACTTGACCGCCATGCCTTCAGTTGGGTATTCAAGTGCCGATGTAATAAGTTGCTCACCGTTAGCAAGGCCATTATCGGCGATCACCATGCCATTTTGTTCGCGAACGATGTTAAGTGTTTTAAAGGTAAGCGTTTCGCCATCTTGTAAAACAGCGACTTTTTTATCTTTAACTAAATGGTGCGGAACAACAATCGCGTTGTCTAACGCTCGGCCTTCGATAGTGGCGTTAATGTATGAGCCAAAACGTAATGGCTGCTTTTGCTCATAAGGCGTTGCTACTTGTGCTACTAAATAATTCATGCGGCTACGTTGGTCAACAACTCCTTCGCTACGAACAATAGTTGCTTGCCACGTTGTTTGTTTACCTGCAAATTCAGCATTAATTGATACGCTTGCACCAATTCCTTGGTTATTTAGGTATTGCAGATCTTTATCAGCAACAGGTAAACGAATTTCAGCCAGTGACGTTGAGCTCAGGCTACCAAAGCTGTTACCTGGGTTTACCACACTACCTAGACTAATCAGGCGTTCGTCGATAATCGCATTGTAAGGCGCTTTAATATATGTGCGCTCAAGATTACGTTTAGCGCGTTTTACACTCGCTTGCGCAGCACGATAACTTGCAAGTTTTTCAGCAAGTTGTGGTTTACGTAAATAAAGCTCAGAAGGGATAACTTGGTTTGAGTCACCTTTGATGCGGTCCCACTCAGCTTGCGCAACTGACACCTGTGCACGTTCTATCTCAAGTGCAGAGCTTGCTTGGGCTAGTCCTGCTTCTGCTTCAATGAGTGCTGCTTCGTAATCATTTGGGTCAATACGTGCTAGAATGTCGCCTTGCTTAACAAATCCACCTTGTACAAATTGATCTGATAACGACACAACCTGACCACTTACTTGCGCAACAAGCTCAGTTTGGTTTTTAGGTTTAACGATACCGTATGATTTTACATCAAGGGTAATGGCGTCAAAGCTTAACGGTTTGATTGATACAAGCGGGCGCAGATCTTGTTCTGGTTTTTCTACTGGCGGTTGCTTCATTGAGGCAAATGCGAATGCCATTCCAAGTCCGCCGACTAATACGGCGATAGGGAGAATGATTTGTTTTTTACTAGCCACGGGATAGTCCCTCACGGTTGACGGTAATTAAAAATAAATTTGATAGGCTAAGCATACGCAATAAAGTGTTTACAAGGCGTTTGAAGATGTAACAAACCATTACACATATTTCAAAGGCGCTACAAAGGTTCTATAAGAGGTACTCAATGACAGATCAAATGGCATGCAGATTAGGCTGTGGCGCCTGTTGTATTGCACCCAGTATTAGCTCACCGATCCCAGGAATGCCCAATGGGAAAGCAGCGGGAGAGCGCTGTATTCAGCTTGATGATAATAACCTATGTAAATTATTTGGTGATGAATCAAGGCCTAAGGTGTGTAGTGACTTTTCTGCCACTATTGATGTGTGCGGCACGACAAATGAGCAAGCGTTGTATTTAATTACCGAGCTTGAGCAGATGACTTAAAAAAGATTAAACCTTTAACACTTTTTAACGGTTACTGGGATCAGTTGTGTTTTATAACTAAAGTTTTCTTTATGGCGTTTAATATAATTTTGGTTGTGGTTTGATAGATATCTCGGAAAGTAACGTGACACAATAATGCCAGTCAATTGACTGGCATTATTGTTTTTGCTTACCACGTATAGGTAGCGCTAAGAGTGTATTGTTCGCCGCGGCCTGGGGTACCCGGGACTTCTTCGAAAGATTCATCCCAAATGTTGTCAGCTGCAAAGGTAACAAACACATTATCAAGCTGAGCTGGGGTGAATTTTAGCGTTAACTGCGTGAAGAAGGCTTCATCATCAGAGTTACGTAAGCGGTTACTATGTTGCTTACGCCATTCGTTATCGATACGCAGCTCAAGCACATCCATTGGTTGCCATACTGCACCCAGTGTTACACGGTGATCAGGGTAGTTAAGCGCATAAAAGCTCGCATCAATATCTGCCGTGCCATAGTCTTCTGACTTTTCTAAATAGGTGTAGCTGGCAATTAACTCAGTGCTTTCGAACGTTTTATTCGCTAAAAACTCAACGCCTAAGGTGTCTATATCAACCGGGTTTGCAAAACGTGCTGAGGTTGCATCAAAGCGATATGTCCAATCCGTAAGGTTTTTATCTTTACGGTAGAAAATAGCTGAATCTAAACGCCATGAAGACTGCTCAATCAGTAAACCTAATTCAAGGTTATCGGTGGTTTCGCGCTCAAGGCTGTAGTTACTTCTGAATAATCCGCCCGTTTCGCTGCCGCCAATAGCGGTATAACCGGGAACTTGTGTTGCCTCGGCGTATGATGCATACCAAGTATGTTCACTGCCATTTTGATGAGCTACTTTAAGGCTGGCATCGGCAATAAAAGAGGTATCTGAGCTATCACGGTTCGTATCATCCAATGCAGCACCAACACGTACAGTAAGCTCTTTGTTCGCTGTAAGGGCTGATTTGTACTCAGGTAAGATACTTAACTTGGTATAATTGCGAGACGTAAAGTTGTTTTCAAGAGACGTTGATTCAATTTCATCAGCAATAAATTGCCCTGCATAATTAATTGCATAGTGGTCATTTAAACGGTGACGTCCAGAGAGTGCCAATGACTTAACGGTGGTTTCGTGAAACGCTTCAAAAATAGCTGGGTTTTCACGAGACAACACGTAATGGTCGTTATGTTTACGATAATAGCCAGTCACTTCAAAGGTATTGCTCTCACCATACATTTGTTTGTGATTGAGCATGAAAAGCTTGGTTTCAAGGTCTTCGGTTTCATTAAAATTAAATGGCGTGTATAGATTTGGCCAACCAAAAAACTTCTCTTGGCGGCCGAACATTAAATCGGTTTGCGAGGTAGAGCTTGCAAGTTGAATACGCGCTGAGGCACGTTCAAAGTCGTGGTCGCCATTATCAATTGAGCCATCACTTTTTGAGTGCGAGTATTCCCCTTCAAAGCCTAATCGCCAATCTGGTTTACTATCCAGCTTTTGGCTATGGGCAGCATGAATGCTTTGTAAATTAAAGCCATTCGTACCTGTGCCAAGTGAAACGCTGCCAGTGCTTGTGATAGGGCGCCAGCCAAATGAAACTGTGCCAACCGAACTATTCATACCATAAAGGGCATTATCAGCCCCTGTAAGCACTGAAGGGCCTGTTAGCATTTGTGGCGCAATTGGAATTTCAGCAAAGTAGTGACCAGATTGCGGGTCGAATAATGTACTGCTACCAACACGAAAGCCAGTATTTTCGAAGATACCACCACGAATGGTGACATCAGCTTGTGCTTCAGCCATATTACGCGATTGTAAATCGACACGTGGGTCATATTCTAAGTTTGATACCGGCGCATCAAAGGTCCCAACAGGCTCTTTATTTGCGGTTGCTGAAACTTCAACGGTGATTTGTTCAATATTGTTGGTGTCTTCTGCTAGCACTGAGCAAGTGACGAATAAAGCGGGAAGTGTAAGCTGTACTGCGCGTACCATCTAAAACTCTCTATTATTTTGATTAACTCGTTGCAGTGGCTGTTAAGAGCGCACTGGAAATTGCAGGTATTGTATCTGAATCACTGAGTTATACCACTCCAACCAGATTTCAGCAGGTAACAAAAAAACCGCGCTAAGGCGCGGTTGTGCAATAAGAGCTGTGTCTATTTATTATTTAAAAAAGATGTGTGTTTCAGTTTGATTTTTTATTTTTAACCGCATCATATTTACCAAAGAAAGTAATGATGAGAGCAACAAAAATACCTATAAATCCAATGACCGAAAAAGCTAGGCTATATTCAGCTTTAATATTAAAAATATTAAGCAAGCTAGTTATTAACAATAGAGAAATACCGGAAATTTTTAAAATCGTCTGTGTTTTATTTAAGCAAAACCATGCTTGACAAGAGGGGCATTGATTTTCAATGAAGAGGCTGTTTGTATTAACCTTTTTTATATCTTTAGTCGCAATTATGGTTTTACAGTTTGGGCAAGTTAATTTCATTTTATTCCTTTTTGGATCTTTTCTCTAAGACCCCTAATTCCATTTAGAGTTATTAAGTTAAAGCATCATAGCAAACTTTGATCTTCACAAACAAAAAAGCTCACAATTTGTGAGCTTTTCAAAATTATGTAAAAGGCTTATTGCTGAGGTTTTGGTGGGAAGTTACTTAGAATGTTAGCAACAGTCTCTTTGATAACTTCAGTGCGCTTTTCAGGTGATTGGTTCTTTTGCAAACGACCTTCTTTCGCACCACGCCACACTAATTGGTTAGAAGCACGGTCTACCACGTCTAAAATTAACGTACCCACTTCGTATTCGCGAGCAGTTGTTTGCGTGTTATAACCCATACCCCAGTAATTCCAGCGTGCACCGTAACCTACGTTGAAGGTATCTACATCAATTTTAGTATCAACAGAGGCATGGTAGTTAATCAGCACATCTGCTTGTGCTAAATCAACTAGCTTCATACCGCTTTTTTCAAGTTCAGCATTAACGGCTTCACGAACCCGTTTTTCCATTAAAGGACTAATTTGGTAGTTCGATACATTTTTAGTCAAGCTGGCATTCGGTACCCAAGAGAAGGTTTTATAATTACTAAAATCGGCTGATTTGTCGTAATCCCAATCAGGCGTTTTAGCACAGGCTGCTAAAAATAGTACAGCCGTCGCGATTAATAAGTTCTTCATATTGTTTGCTCCTTGGCAAAATTTCCACTACTTGATTGATAACATAACACAAAAAATACTCAACTGAATGATTATTTAAAAACTATGGCACATTTACAAAAAAGTACTGTAATAGTTTGTAATTAAGCAGTGTGTTCCACTTCTATCCAATCTTTTTCATCCACCCAGTTTTGTGCACCATCTTTAACAGTGCGAATAGGGACGATGTAATCACAGCTAACTTGTGGTTTAACAGAGGCAAAAATCGGCACAAAGCCAAAGCTAAGCGCAGTTTCGATAATTGCTTTTTGGTTTTGTGGGTCGATATCGGCTGCTTCATCGATATAAATCGGAATACGATACAAGTTTTGTTCTTGATCACTTAATAAGTAACGAATAAACAACATGCCACAAAGTAGCTTAATGGTAATACGTGTACCGTTAGAGCCGGCTGAATCGATTTTTTCGAAGTGCTCAGTTTCACCAGCACGGTTCACCACTTCAAAACGAATATCGAATAAGTCGGTCAGTGTTAAACCGGCTTTTTCTGAGGCAAGCTTAATTAAATGATCTTTCGCTTCGTTTACCGCAGACTCGCTATAAGGCTCTTGGCTTAATAGGTCTAGGGTATCGCCTTGCTCAAACTGATTTGAGGTACTAATAATAGTATCAATGCTATCAACCAACATCTTGCGCGGAATAACATTAATTTTGAATGCTTGAAGATTAGAGATCCGATGCTGACTAATGCCTTTATTAAAGCTGTTCATTTCGCGGCGTAAGCGATCTAAGTCTTCACGCAAGCCTTTAATGGTGGCGGCTACTTCGGTTAACGCAACTCGGCCTTGACGCTCAACCGCATCGCGCTCGTTATCAATGTTATGAAACGCGCTAATAAGCTTTTCGTATTTAGTAAACTCATCGTTTTCGTTATCAAATTTAGTAATACCTGCATTGTAAATATGCAGGTAGGTGTTACGTACGTTGATATCAAAGTTACGTAACTCTTGGCAGTCTTTATTGAAGTGGTGAATGAGGTCACTTAGGTTATCAAAATCAATACTGATTTCAATCATGTACGGAGTGACTTTTCCTGAGTAAACATCAAGTGTGTGATCGATACGTTCAGATTTAACTTGGCGTAAACGGTCAGCTTGGCGCGCGAGCAAATCTTTTTTCGACTTGATAATTGAGCGACGATCGCTGATTGAGCCACTATTCTTTTGAATATCTTGCAGGTAGTCGTCAACTTGCTCGCGTTCTGCATTTAACTGCTCTTTTAGCAGGGTTTGTGCATCGACAGATTGCTGCATCACTTCAAATTGTTCAAAACGTTTTAATGCTTCTTCTGAGGCCATTAACTCATCATACAAGGCATCTTTTTCTTTTTGCTTTTCGGCGACATTAGCAGCGACTTCGCGCTGTTGTTTAAACTCTTTCAGTGAGTTTTCAAGAGCAGCAAGTTGCGCAGTTAATTGCTCTTTATTTTCGCCAGTTTGCATTTGCACTGGGCTTAGCTTTTTAAGTTTAATCGTCGCACCTGGCAGAGTCAGTACACCGCCTTTCACGTTAGCCGATAACTGCTCTAAGAACTCCCCAAAGGCATCTTCGTCTGTGATCTCAACATCACCATTGCTGGTGGTGGCAAACGATAAGATATCTGGGTTCAGAATACGCGAAATCTCTTCAACTTCTTTCAAAGATAAATCTTCACGCATACGGGTGAATAAATTGAACTCGAGGTTCTTTAACTGCAGTTTTAAGCTCTTGATTTGCTTTTGTGTTTCGCTAATACGGTAATCTAGCGTGTGCAAGCTTTGCCCTTGAGCACTGCTTAATGAATGCGATAGCGATTCATAATCTTGTTTAAGCTGAGTAAGGCTGACTTTTAAAGTGGCTTTATTAACCAACTCAAACTCAGATTTAAGCGCACGATAGTCTAAAAACCATTGTTCAATTTGAGTTTGTTTACGCTCAATATCGCGCGATTGCTGAATATACAGCTGCTGCTTTTGTTCGAACTCGTGCTTTTCGTGTTCGATATCCTCAAGGGCAATATTTAGCTCAGTGAGTTGCTCTTGTTGATAGGTTTCAAAGTCAATCAGTGCTTGGTCAATTTTTGGCGCATAAGCAGCAAGCTTACCTTTTAAAACCGTTTGGTTTTCAAGCATAGATTCAAGAGCTGCAATTGGCTCTTGCATTGACTCAAGGGCTTTTAATTCACGTTTAGCGCGATTCACTTTATCAAATGAACGTCGCCATACTTCATAAAAATCAACCCGTGAGTTTGACATATGGCGCTCAAATACGCGTAGCATAAAGCGTTTAACATCGCTGGCACCTAACTTATGCAAGTTAAGGATACGGCGGAAAATTTCTTTGTAAATCGCTGAGTCTTGCACGTTATTGAGGGGGATCATCTTTAAGTTGATATCGCCATCAAATGGGGTTGCGCCGCCAGTGAGTAGGGCGTTTAGCTCTTGCGCTTTTAATTCAATTGGATTGAAACCTTGCTCTTTTAAGTGATTAAAAAGCTTGGTGAATTTTACAATAGTTTTGCCTTGAGTGTAGTGATCAAGGTTTAACTTACCTTGGTAGCAAAAAAACTGATGCGCGTACCCAGCAATTTTACCAAGGCCAGCAACACCAATCACCACAGGGCCATTAGGTAGGTCAGCTTCGAGTAAAATATAGGATTGATCTGACGAAAAGTAGAATTTTCGGGTTTCGTCTAAATCGTGGCCATCCCATTCTGTTAGACGTAAATCATTTATTAATGGAAATTGCAGGGCATTAATTACCGAGCTTTTACCGGTATTATTAGGTGCACAGATTGAACTACTTTTATCCAGCGGGATCACGCATTTTGCATAGCCAGCGGTATTTAAAAGCGCAAGTTTGCTGAGTCCGTATAGGCTTTGGCTTTGCATTATTCGTCATCTCCTAGGTAGGTTTCTTCGTTTACTTCCATCAATGCATCGATATAACGATAAATAGGTGCTTGCAGCATAAAGCCGTTTTCTACTTCGCGAGCAAGACCTAAACGCACCATACGTAGGTAAACGTCTTTGCGTAAATCTGAGCCTGAGAAGATTTCTAATTGATCAAACAAATGCTTGTTGATTTGCACTAAGGTTTGCATTAGTTCAAGGTCGTTTACTTCGTCAAACAAGGCACGCATTGGATCTTTACCGGTATTGGCATAGTGCTCAATCAAGATGTAGATAGTCAGTGCAATGGCACGCGAAATTTTACCCATGTTTGGGGTGCTTTCGTCGCTGCCAAAAAAGTAAAAGCCACGGCTATCATGTTGCAGGTCATGGCCAAGGGCGTTAAATAATGCGCGGTAAGCATCTATGTGTTGGTCAAGCTCTTGCCACATCAGCGTGTCTTGTTCGCTAATGTGGTAGCCTGATGTGAGCTTTTTATTAATAGCTTGCAGATGCGTTAAATCTTCTAAATTAATATCTGTCATGGTTATTGCTCTGTTGCTTTTTTATCGTCAGCAATCGATGAGTTAAATGGGTAAAGAGAAAAGTGTTGCTGGGCAATTTTTATTTTTACTTTCTCTTGGCTTTGGCTGATTTCAAGGTCGCCATCGCTAATCAATTTTTGATATAAGAACAGCATTTCGTCAGCTTCTAAGTCTGGGTAGCTTTCATCTAAGAAACTAAGCAACGGCTGAGCTTTTTTGCTGGCTTTTTTAAAGCGTTTTCTAAATTGTGTTTTAACGTCGTTGTAATCAGGAATATGTGGGCTTTGGTAGGCGGGCACATCATCATGTTCAGGTAGTTGATATTCATCGTGCTCAAAGTCAACTAAGCCTGCCATATAGGCCACAATATGACGTTGCTGACCAAGTGAAAAACGTTGCGCGTCTGAGACAAAGTTAGGCTGTACTGCACTTAACATGTTATCGACGCCATTTTTACGCACTAAACCAAGCACTTTAGCCGCTTGACGCGTAATTAGGTTGTTACGGCGTAACTCTTCACGCAGTGGCATCAACATATCGGCGCTTTTACGTAAACTTTCACGGCCAACTAAATGCATTTCTAGAATACGAGTACGTAATTGTTCAAGCATGCGCTTGTCTTGGTATGATTTACCAAGGCGGTCAATTTGCTCTATTTGCGAGCTAATTTGCGCTTCGATGGTATTAAAGCAAGCGTGGAAGTCACCTCGAATATCAACCATTTCCAGCATAGGCTCGATGTATTCATCGAACGCTTCAATTACAGCCTGATAGCGTTTTTGCAGTGATTGCACCGCGTTGTCTGCTTTTGCTTGCTCAACAATATTTAAAATTGCGTTTTCATTGTGGGCAAACAATTTCATTATTTTGCGTACCCGATCATCCATAATGCGGCTAAAGCGGCGAAGCTCGTCGTAATCTTCAATTTCACCCGCTTTAGCAAGGCGATTGCCAAGGCGAGCTAAGTCATCAACGAGCACGCTAATCTCTTGAGCAAGACCTAAGTGCTCTTCTTGTAGCAAGAAAGTCGCAAAATCGGCGATCGCGCGGTT
This sequence comes from Pseudoalteromonas simplex, assembly GCF_015278155.1. Classification (NCBI taxonomy): domain Bacteria; kingdom Pseudomonadati; phylum Pseudomonadota; class Gammaproteobacteria; order Alteromonadales; family Pseudoalteromonadaceae; genus Pseudoalteromonas; species Pseudoalteromonas simplex. Next base: position 377,286 of record NZ_JADILN010000002.1, on the reverse strand, counting down.
TATTTCTAACTGTGATGATTTTGCCAGTGGAATGATAATATCTTGATTCAATAAACGATTTGTTTCTTTATAAATGCGTTCATTTGACCATGAAGGTTGTTTTTGTTTTATCGCATTTTGTACGTCTTTTAAGCTGAAATCAGCCATCTTAAAACGTTTAAATAGCAGTTCTAACACCCCCCAATGTTCAGTAAGGGTATTTAATAACTTTTTAGCTGGGATCATAAAGCTCCAGTAAATTCAGACTTTGGTGTTGGCGATTAGTAGTAAATTATGTAATTGAGAATAGTTTTATGCTTTCTATGCTGCTAGAATCCGCGCCGAAACACTCGACTTACAATTTTTACATTATTATAAAGGTTGTTCAAACACCATGGTAACCCCACTTATCCTAACCCTGATAGCGGTGGCATTTTTGCTTATCGTTATAGAGGATATTATCCATGTAAACAAGGCCAAAACGACGCTTTTTTTTGGCACTTTATGCTGGATTATCTTATTTATCTCTCCAATTCATGGGCAAAGCCCAGAAACCATACAACATCAACTGGATCACAACATATTAGAAATCGCGACTTTGTGGCTATTCTTAATGGCTGCGATGACCTTTGTAGCGTATTTAAACTCTAAAGGCTTTATCCAGAATATTGTTCATAAAATTATGCCAAATCAAATCAGTGAACGAAAGCTGATGTTTCTGATTGGTGGTTTTGCATTTCTATTTTCATCTATTTCAGACAACATAACGGCAACTTTAATCTCGCTTGCGGTGGTGATGTCACTTAAGTTAGATCCTAAAAAATTAATAAAGTATGCGACCTTAATTGTATTTAGTGTTAACTCGGGTGGGGTGTCGTTGATCACCGGTGATGTGACAACCTTGATGATTTTCTTAGACGAAAAAGTCACCATTGCTAATCTACTATTATTAATTGCCCCTGCACTGACAAGTGTTGCACTGCTGGCGGCAATGTTGTCGGTGGGTATGTCGGGTAATGTTGTGTTTGAAAAACAAGCTGCCCGTCGTATCGAAAAAACAGATATTACCATTGCGGTTATCTTCTTCTCGACGATTATTGCCACGTTAACTTTGAGTGTGCTTTATAGTGTGCCGCCGCTGTTAACCTTTTTATTTGGTTTATCACTTATGTTTTTGGTTGCGCAATTTTTAATGCGCAAAAAAGACGTAAACAAAAAAATCATCGATTATATTCGTGAAATTGAATACGACACCTTATTGTTCTTCGTCGGGGTATTATTACTCGTTGGTGCATTAAAAGAAGTCGGTATGCTTGCTAAATTTACTCACCTTTATGAATTGATGGCACCAGAATACGCCAACTATTTAATGGGGCTATTATCAGCGGCGGTAGATAACGTACCTCTCACTGCAGCACTTTTAAAAGCTGATATTGTGATGAGCCCTCAGCAATGGCTGTCGTTTACTTACGCAACTGGGGTCGGTGGCTCAATGCTTATTATCGGCTCTGCGGCAGGTATTATTGCCATGAGTAAGGTAAAAGCACTGACCTTTATGAGCTATCTTAAAATGTCGGTTTATTTATTAATTGCTTATACCTTTGGTTATTACGGTTCGCACTTAGCGGGCAGTTTAATTTCATAAAACAACTTGACAGCTAGACGTCTAAACGTTAACTTTCGAAGCCTGCTTTTAACAGCAGGCTTTGTTATTTTAACCAGGTGTTAACTTAACATTCAGAAGAGGTGCGATACTTAGGTAATTAATGTGAGGTGACGAACGCCGATGACCATTAATGAGGGAAGTACTCGCCGAGAAAATTAACCGGACGTCACGGTTATTTTTCGGTTTATGGGGCTGAATCCTCAAAACTGTCACCAAACTAGGTGGAGAGCTTCTGGCATGGACTACTCTTTATTTTCAAAGCACCCCCTTGCCGAGTTCTTCTTGAATTACTGTGGATAGTTTTCCACAAAAGGAGACGACATGAATACCCAATTAGCCGCCAACAGAAAATCAGATTACGTTGTTGCAAAATTTGGTGGCACCAGTGTAGCTAACTTTGATGCCATGAGCCGCTGCGCAGAAATCATTTGTGCTGATAATCAAGTACGTATAGTTGCTGTGAGTGCCAGTGCGGGTGTGACAAACCATTTAGTTGCATTGTGTAAAGCTGATTTGAGTGCGGCTGAACGTGATGAGCACATTACTGGCGTTGTCGCCATTCAAGAAGCAATCTTGGCAGAGCTGTCACTGGATGCTGATTTAGCACATGGCTTTAATGAAACGCTTAAGGCTTTTCAAAAGCTAGCATCAGACGGGACAAAGTCAGTAGCAGATCAAGATGAACTACTGAGCTTTGGCGAGCGTTTATCATCGTATTTATTTACTCAAGTATTACGCGGTCAAGGTCTTGATGCGGTGCGTTTTGATGTACGTAAAGTGCTAAAAACAGATAGCCAATTTGCTAAAGCTACCCCAAATGTTGCTGCAACCGCTGCGGCTGCTAAAGAGCATTTAGTGCCGCTACTTGATGACCATGTTGTGGTAACCCAAGGTTTTATTGGTAGCAATGAACATAATCAAACAACCACCTTAGGCCGTGGTGGTTCAGATTACAGTGCTGCATTACTCGCTGAAGCAATTAACGCAAAAAGCGTGCATATTTGGACCGATGTAGTCGGTATTTTCAGTACTGATCCGCGTTTATGCGCTAAAGCAAGCCCAATTGCACGCTTAAGCTTTGATGAAGCGGCAGAAATGGCAACGTTTGGTGCGAAAGTACTGCATCCTGCTACTATTTTACCGGCAAGCCGTAGTCATATTAGTGTGTTTGTAGGTTCAAGCCGTGAGCCGCAATTAGGTGGTACATGGATTGAAAAAGAAAAGTCTCAGCAACCAGGTATTCGTGCGGTAACACAGCGTAAAAACCAAATTCTATTAACGGTTAAAAGCCCTGAAATGCTCCTTGCGAGCGGTTTCTTAGCCCGTGTATTCACCATTTTAAGCGAATTTAACATTTCGGTTGATTTAGTTACTACCTCAGAGATCAGTGTTGCAATTACTTTGGATAACGCACCGAATGCATCACGTCCAGAGCTTGATCAAGCCTGTTTAGATAAGCTTTCTGAGTTTTGTCATGTATCGGTTGAAAATAACTTAACGCTGGTGGCTTTAATTGGTTCGGAAATTCAATTACGTCAGCAAGAAATGAACTTGATGCAGGTATTAAGCGATTTTAATATTCGTTTAATTTGCCACGGAGCAAGTAAACATAACCTGTGCTTCTTAGTTGAACAAAGCGAGTCAGATTATGTAGTTCAGGCTATCCACAGCCGACTATTAGAAAGCCAAGTCGCGGCGTAAGTCACTAAAGTTAATAAAAGAGCACTGCCAGTCAGTGCTTTTTTGTGCCACAACACTTATATCAAAGCCTTCAATAGAGTTACTGCTCGCGCTGAAATCATGTTTGCTCAATTCTTCGAATACATTAGGAGCAAGTAGTTTCGCAATAGGCTGAGCACTTGCTTTGGCAAGCGCTTCTTTTAATGTCCAAATTCTAAAAAAGCACTGTGCCTGTTCATTGGATGTCTCAAAACGGCTAATTAAGTCAACTTCATCGTGATGATAAAAATGCTTGGCGAGTTTGATAAATGGGCGAGGCTTACTGCTTTGTTCAATATCAAAACCAAATAGCTGCTGTTTGGGGTTAAGAGCTGCACCGATTAAACCATTTGAGTGTGATAAACAGGTCCACACAGGTTCTCTAACCGGGGTATGTAATTTTAGCTTGCTGTCTTTGTCATCAAACTGGCTCGATATTTCACTGAGCGCTAAATCATCATGAGGGTAAGCATGTTGATACAAATATTTTAACGTTAGGCGAGTCGCTAAGTACTCTTGCTTTGCACTAGGCACTTTGCGTTTTTTAAGCACACTTAACTCAAACTCACTAAGTAATTTATCAAGGGGTAAACTTGCAATATCAATACCTGTTGCATCCATAAGCATGATTTTTTTGGCCGTTGTTTGGCACTGCTGTTCAATGATAAGGGTGTTCGAAAAGTAGTGACTGCTCATGGTATAACGCTTACAAGGGGCTTGAATTTAGTTTTGTTTATTTTTACAGCAAATGCACTTTTATAGGCATGAACAAACGCAAATAGTTTACGCAGTTGACTGTAATTATGGTTTAATGAGGAAAAATAATAACAGATTTGTAGATGTATGGCACAAGTTCGTGACGGCTTTCAAAGTCGATTAGGTTTCGTTTTAGCAGCTTCTGGCGCGGCGGTAGGTTTAGGTAATATTTGGGGCTTTCCAACACAAGCGGCAAACCATGGCGGCGGTGCATTTTTACTCGTTTACTTCATTGTTATTTTCTTATTAGCGCTTCCAGCTCTTTATACTGAGCTGTACTTAGGCCACCAAGCGCAAGCAAATCCAGTAAAAGCATTATCTAACGCATGGCAAGACACTGCACCTAAAGTGGGCGCTGCAGCTGGCTATATTGGCCTCTTTGGTGCGGTTGTAATGCTGAGCTTTTATTCGATAGTTGCAGGGTGGATGCTCGCTTATGCGCTGGAGCCAGTCGCAAGCTTCTTTGGTTTTACTGAGCTAAGTAACTTTTTACACAGTGACTCCATGGCGCGCAATTTTGTGTTTACGCCACTGATGCTTATTCTTACTGCGAGTATTATTTTAAAAGGCGTTAAATCAGGTATCGAAACTTGGTCACGTCGCTTAATGCCATTATTGCTAGTGTTATTAGTTGCGTTAATTGCTTATATCGCGACCCTAGATGGTGCGCTGGATGGTTTTGCAGCCTATTTAGTGCCAGATTTTAGTCAAATTCTTGATGCAAACTTAATTATTGCGGCAATGGGGCAAGCGTTCTTTTCGCTGTCGTTAGGTGTTGGCTGTATGATGGTTTACGGCTCTTATTTAAAACCAGATGCCAACCTACCTAAATTAACTGGCACTGTGGCATTGCTTGATACCGGTGTGGCCTTCTTAGCGGGTTTATTGATTATTCCGGCTATTTTTGTTGCCCAACATAACGGTGTAGAGGTATTTAGCGGCGGTAAATTGGTTGGTGAAGGGCAGTTAATTTTTGCGATTTTACCTGAACTGTTTAGCACAATGGGCCAAGTGGGTTTACTCGTTGGCTTATTATTCTTTGTTTTAATGTCGATTGCCTCAGTGACATCAACCATCTCATCGACCGAAATTCCAGTGGCATTTTTAGTTGAGAATCACAGTGTAGAGCGCAAAAAAGCAACCTTATTTGTAACGCTAATCGTGTTTATTGCCTCATCACTGATTATCTTAAACTTTGACTGGTTATTTGGTTTAGTCATTATGGTACTTACACAGTACCAATTACCTTTAATGGGGCTGTTCTATTTCATTACTGTTGGTTGGTTATGGCAGCGTGGTAATAAATTGCATCAAGTATCGAGCGGCCCTCATTATTGGTTTGCCCAGTACATTCGCTTTATCTGCCCGTTATTAATGACGGCGGTATTCGTGAACGTGGCGTTGTTGAAGTAGAAAGTCCAGTTGCGAGTTTCTAGTTACTAGATAAAAGTAAAAGGCGTGGGTTTAAACTCACGCCTTTTTTAATTTAAGGTGCATTTGCCTTAAATAACTTCGTTAGTTAATGCTAAGCCTTGGCTTATTTCATTGGCACTTTGTAATGTGGTGCAGGCTATTTCGCTCAGTGCTTCTTGGGTGAAGAAGCCTTGGTGGCCTGTCACTAACACATTTGGAAAACTAATAAGGCGTGAAAAAATATCGTCTTGCATGATTTCTTCACGGTGATCTTTAAAGAATAACTCTGACTCTTGTTCGTACACATCTAGGCCTAGGTGTCCAAGCTTTTTAGACTTAAGCGCTTGAATACATGCTTGGCTATCAAGAAGTGCACCACGAGAGGTGTTAATCAGCATGACACCGTCTTTCATTTTCTCAAATGCGCTAGCATCAATTAAATGATGGGTGTGCTCGTTGAGCGGGCAGTGCAATGAGATGACATCACTTTGGGTGAGCAATGTGTCTAAATCGCACAGGGTATAAGGGCCTTCACCAGCCATTGGGTCGCAAACGAGTACCTTAGCTCCAAAGCCATTTAAAATATTAACCAGTGCTAAACCGATTTTGCCACAGCCAATGATCCCAATCGTTTTTTTAAACAGATTAAAACCAAGTAAACCGTTTAAATCAAAGTTACCTTCACGTACACGGTTAAAGGCTTTGTGGGTTTTTCGGTTGAGCGTTAGCATGAGTGCAATACAATGCTCTGCTACTGCTTCTGGGCTATATGCAGGGACGCGGCAAACCTTGATGTTATGCTCTTTGGCAGCATCAAGGTCTACATTATTGAAGCCTGCACAGCGTAATAAGATTGCTTTAATGCCAACAGCCGCCATATCTGCAATGACGTGTTTGTCGACCGTATCGTTAACAAACACGCACACTGCATCGAAACCTTGGCAGAGGGGCGTGGTATTTCTGTTTAAGGATTGCTCAAAATAACTGAGCGAAACAGACTCAGAGTATTCAGTTAGATTCCTTTCAAAAAACGGTTGCTCATACTTTTGCGCACTGAATAAGGCCAGTTTCATCATTTAAATTACTCTCTATCACCATTTTGAGGGTTTCGGGTTTGGTGCGCGGGGCATATCGCGCAACGAGTTGACCTTCTGAGTTTATAAGAAATTTGGTGAAATTCCATTTAATTGCGCGGTTTTGCGCAATTCCTCGAGTATGGCACTTTAAATAATTAAATAACGGGTGGGCGTCTGGGCCGTTGACTAACACCTTGTTAAAAATGGGAAAGCTGACATCAAAGTGTTGCTGATAAAAGGCTTTAAGTTCATTGCCATCTAGAGGTTCATTGTGGCCAAATTGATTACAGGCAAAACCAAGTACGGTAAATCCTTGCTGTTTATATTCTTGATAGAGTTTTTCAAGGCTTGCCATTTGCACTGAAAAATTACATTTGCTGGCAATATTGACAATAAGTGCTGTTTTTCCTTGTAGCGATTCAAGGCTGAAGTTTTCACCAGATGCAAGCTGGGCATTGAAACGATATATACTATCCATGTTTTACCTGTGTGTTTTTTAACGGTTTAAATGAACTTTTTTTCATTCGCTTTTTAGTTATTCGGTTGAGATAATGAAATTGTTACTAATTTATCACTCAAATAGGTCAGTTTTATGTCAATGAAAGTCGCCTTCATCGGATTAGGTGTAATGGGTTACCCAATGGCGGGTCACCTTGCCAACGCAGGTCACAACGTGACAGTTTACAACCGCACAACGGCTAAAGCGCAAAAGTGGGTTTCTGAGTATCAAGGTGAATACGCTGAAACACCAAGTGAAGCAGCAAAAGGGGCTGATATCGTTTTCATGTGCGTAGGTAATGATGATGATTTACGTTCAGTTGTTTATGGCGAACAGGGGGTGCTGGCAAGCATGCATGAGGGCAGCTATTTAGTTGACCACACTACAACGTCAGCTGAAGTGGCACGTGAAGTGGCTGCTCAAGCGAAACTACAAGGCATTGCATTTTTAGATGCGCCGGTTTCTGGCGGTCAAGCTGGGGCAGAAAATGGTGTATTAACCGTGATGGTTGGTGGCGACGAAGCTGATTTTAATGTTGTTCAACCTGTTATGGCTGCTTTTAGCCGTTTTAGCCAATTATTAGGTGAAGTAGGCTCTGGTCAACTGTGTAAAATGGTAAATCAAATTTGTATTGCGGGTGTGGTACAAGGCTTGGCTGAGGGTTTACACTTTGCAAAACAAGCTGGCCTTGATGGTGAAAAAGTAATTGAAACCATCTCTAAAGGCGCTGCAGGCTCATGGCAGATGGAAAACCGCTACAAAACAATGTGGGCTGGCGAATACGAATTTGGTTTTGCTGTTGATTGGATGCGTAAAGATTTAGGCATCGCTTTGGATGAGGCAAAGGCCAACGGCGCAACTTTGCCGATGACGGCAACAGTTGATCAATATTATGCCGATGTACAAGCGTTAGGTGGCGGTCGGTACGACACATCTAGTTTATTAGCGCGTATCGAAGCGTTACATAAAAAGTAATATCCATAAAAAACGCGACAATGATTGTCGCGTTTTTTATTACATGCTTTGTGCGTAATTGTACAACGCTTTTAATATATGCAGATTTTTCTCGTTATCATCATTTTCATGAGCCAGATTCTCAAGAGTGATCATGAAATCTTGGCCACTGATCGACGGGCTATCTTCACCGTGCATTAGCTTGTTTTGGCAATACTGGCGCCATTTTGCCAATTCATCTTGGCTAAGTGTATGTGGCCAGTTTCGAGCGCGGTATCTAAATAGCAAGGTAGCAAACTTTTTATCATCAAAATCTAGCTGCATTGTGGCTAATTGCTCAGGGCTTGCATCTCGAATAATGGCAAATTTAGCTTTATCAGCGTGGCTGGTAAAACCATCATAAAGTTGATAATCAGGGTTAGTGGTTTCGCCATAATCACGCTGCTCGTTAAACACTTCAGTGACTTTGTCGCGAAGTTCTGTGTTGGCTTTTAAAATAGCGAGATTTTGTAGGCACTTTTCGCGGTCAATACCTAAACGGGCTGCGTTCTCTGGTAACAAGGTTTTTGCTGGTGCAAGAATAGGGCACTTGTTTAAATGCACGAGTTTTAAGCCTACCGGTGCTTCGTCTTCACCAAGGTCGCTGTGTTTTGTGTAAAGCCGCGTGCGTAGCTCTTCAACAGATAAATCTAATAGCACTTGCGGATCTTCAGTTAAATTAAAGCAAATAATGGCGTTTTTATTGACTGGGTGAAAGCTCATTGGTGCAATCCAGCTGGTGCAGCCTTGGCTTGCCGGAATTCGTGACGAGGTGTGCACCAGTGGTGTCATGTTAAATACATCAACTAAATCAGCCAGTGCTTTTTTAGAGCGTAAGCTAAAGAAAAACTGATACAACTTAGGTTGTTTTTCTTTTATTAATTTTGCCAACGCTATGGTTGCTGTTACATCACTTAAAGCATCGTGAGCAGCAGCGTGTTCAATGCCATTGGCAACGGTTAAGTGCTCGAGTTTAAAGCTCGGTGTACCGTCTTCTTTAAGCGGCCATTCAATACCTTCTGGACGTAATGCGTAACAGGCACGCACTAAATCAATAATATCCCAGCGGCTATTATTGTTTTTGTATTCACGCTCGTATGGGTCATAAAAGTTACGATATAAGCTGTAACGTGTGACTTCATCATCAAAACGGATGCTGTTATAGCCCGCAACACAGGTGTTAGGTTGGCTAAATTCAGCATGGATCTTTGCCATAAACTCAGCTTCGACTAAGCCTTTTTGCATTGCAACTTGCGGGGTAATACCCGTTATTAAACACGCTTCAGGGTGGGGCAAGTAATCGGCTGCAGGCTTGCAATACTCAATTAACGGCTCACCAATAATATTTAAATCGAGATCGGTACGAATACCTGCAAATTGACTCGGGCGGTCCTTTTGTGGGCTTGCGCCAAATGTTTCGTAGTCGTGCCAATAAATTGTTGGTTGCTGTTGTTCTGGATATGCCATGCATTAAACCTTGCTAAGCGTAGGACCGCTTTGACTTATTTTTGAATTGACAGAATTATGGCATAGAGGCTTGTTAGTTTATAGAGTTAAAGGTGCTGATGCTGTTTAGTGGTCGTTTTATATACCTGTGCGGTATAAAAAATAGCCTAACGGCTAGGTTTTATGCTTATATAGGGTCTAGTCGTTAGTTTTTACCTAAATTTTTATTGTAGTGGCTCGGTATTTGCTAACGAAAGCTATCTTTAACTATGAAGGAACAAAAAAATGACTTTATCAGCTTTATTACTATCTACTTTAGCATTCGACGCAGCACCAGCTTCAAGCTTTGATACAACAAAACTTCAAGGTACTGGTGGAATCATTATTCTAAACCCGAAAAAGAAAAATCAAGAATTACAGGGAACTGGTGGGATAATCATTCTTAACCCAAAGAAAAAAGAAAATTAATATAAAGTAAAGAAAACCAGCCAAGAGCTGGTTTTTTTTATGCTATAAGATTATGATTATGAACATCTTTAGTAGGATGATTCATGCAATATTTAGTCGAATTATACAATGAGTTGCTTGTAGCAACAGCTGTTCATAAAGTGTTTTCAGTGCAGGTAATCATTGCAATAAGTTATGCAGTTGCTTTAGTCCTATCATTTTATAGAGCCCTACGAAATAGAGAGCTTTTCAGTGATTTCTTATCAATAGCCGTGGTTGTGTTTAAATATCAGCTTACATCTCTACTTATGGAAAAAGTACTTATATACGTTCAAGAAACCGGTGAAAGTGGAATTGCTCAAAATGTTTATCTGAGTGTGGCTGGGATAAACCTCTTAAGTTTATATATCCTATACAAATTACATCAGCGATTCAGCTATAAGTATGGAGAGCTGTTTTTAAGTGTATTCAAGCTCACGATCGTAGTGACAATCGCACATTTAATTGTCTGGGTTAAGTTTGTTGTCTTAAACATTCAAGAAGAACACGCCTACATACACTACATGTATAGTTTTATTGTGCTCTACATTAGTATTGTCCTTGCTGTTGTAATGTTGTTTCCAGGTCTTTTGAAAACCAAATTAAAACTATTACTTAGTCCAAGCTGGCCTTTTGGAACAAAAAGTTAACATTAATTTATGATGTTTTTCAGTCCTATAACTTCATTTATAATGCTTTTTCCTGATGTATTGCGAACCAAGTTTGGGTGTATAGTAACATTTAGTTTACCGAGGGATCGTAATGCTTGAACTAATTTACATAGCCATTGTCGTTTTAGCCATCTTGCTTGTTGCAAGTACATGGTTGATTGCGCGTAAAAATATCTTTGAAGATCAAATCAGATCTAAATCAGTTGAGGTAGTTTGGTGCACGTTACAAGCTGAGCATGAAACAGATATCAGCAAAGCAATTAAACTATTTAATAAAGCTGAACAGTTAAAGAGTGAAATTGCCACCTTAATGGGTAATTCACCGCAAGCTGCAGACTTTAAGTTAGCAGAGCCTGTTGGGCTTGATAGTAATGAAATAAAAGAGTTATCGCTTGGGGAGCTGCAGCGCTACTACGATAAACAAAATAATATATCCGATATCTACGATAAAATGTACAAAGGTAAGAATTAGTAAAAAGCCAGGTTATTTAACCTGGCTTTGTATTTTGAGCTCATTTTTTATTTGTTTTAGCTGAATATCTGCAAGCTGACTAAGGGCTTCATGAGTGTGGTTATCACCTTTAATTAGCCCCGCCATAGAAAGCTTTTTTATACTCTTAATAATACCGTTACTTACTGCTTGTAGTAACGCCCCATCAAGTGTCACTGTGGTTTGTTCGCTACCATTAAGTAGTGAATCAAAGCTAACTTCAGAAGCTTTAGCCACGTTATCAATTAGTTCATAAGGCACTGCAGCAACTTCAATACTTTGCTCGCAAAAACCTGATGTTAACGATAAGTGCCTTTCTAATTCAGCATAGTTTTGCACCTTACAAAGCGTACATATGCGCTTAAAAATATCACTCACATGCTGTTGCTCGGTGCTGAGCGTTTGATTAAACATAGCATGTCCTTGCGCTGCTTTTTTGTTTATATTAAACGACTTTTCAGAAGATCTCATTAATAAAGTTAAGGTGTGACCGTTTTTTAGCCCATAAATAATGCTATTTGATGGTATAAGCCAATTCCTACTAATACATTGAAAGGAAAGGTAATGCCCAAAGAACATAACATGGCTAAACCAATGTCTGCATCGGGTATGGCTGCTTTAATCGCGGCAGGGGCTGCTATGTAAGAGGCACTTGCAACTAGGCTTGCTAGTATTACCACAGAGCCTAATTCTAGTTGTAATGCAGTACCAACGCAGACCCCGATTGCACCTAATAAATTTGGTGTTATAAGAGCAAATAATGCTAATCGCCATTGGTGCCATGGAATAGGGCGCAGAGTTTGTGCAGCCATTAAACCCATTTCAAGTAGGAATAGTGCCAGCACAACTTTAAAGCTGTTCGTTAAGAGACTCGTTACTTGGCTCCCTTGTTGCGTCCCGTACATCATGCCAATAATTACACCACCAACTAGCAGAATGACACTTTTGTTAGTAAGTGTTTCATGCCAAAGTGCTTTTAGAGAAAGGTTTTGTCCAGAACCATTACCAAGGCGGCGATACAGTAACAATCCAACAATAATCGCAGGTAACTCAAGCATTACTAAATAAAGTGTGACTTCAGCACCTACATTAAGTGAGTTTGATTCGGCATAAGCTAAAGCAACTGCAAATGTACCTGCGCTTACTGAACCGTAATGGGCAGCAATACTTGCGCTATTAGCGACAGAGAGGTTTAGCAGTTTGTTTAAAATAGGAAACAGCATCAATGGTATTACGCCACCAAGTAGTAATACAGCGCCCATTTCTGGTAGAAGTTGCCAATGCAAATTGCCATGCAGCACCATACCTCCTTTTAAGCCAATGGTGAGCATTAACAATAGGCTAAGAGTTTCATAGGTCGCTTGCGGAATTTTTAGGTCAGAGCGAAGTAATCCGGCAGTGAGTCCTAAAACAAAAAACATTACAACAATATCAGGCACTTTGTTCTCCTCTTGATTAAAAAGCGCCGCTATTCTAGATAAAAAGTCACATAGTAAATAATAAAATAAATGATAATATCATATAGGTTTTTATCTATGGGTTTGATTTTATGGATTTAAGGCATATTTCTTTTCGTTTACTCGAGGTATTCATGTGCGTTGTAAAAACACGCTCAATTAGTGAAACAGCAAGGCAATTACATTTAACGCAACCAACGGTATCGCAGCAAATTAAGCGCCTGCAAGAAACAGTCAATGAGCCATTAGTGATGGTTAATCAGCAGCGAATTCATGTTACTGAAGCGGGTTTTGCTTTATTTCAAACTTGTCAGCAGGTGTTTGGTCACTTTGATGACTATCAAGATTATCTTGCTGAGCTTAGAGGTGGTGAGAGAGGGCGCTGTAAAATAGCCATGGTTAACACCGCGCAATATATCTTGCCTAAGTTACTTGGTCCGTATAGTAATTTACACCCTCATGTTGAGTTACCCCTTGAAATAGGTAACCGGGCTGAAGTGCTAGCCCGTTTTGAAAGAGGCGAAGACGATATTTATGTCTTTAGTCATCCACCTTCATTAGAACACGCAAAAGCAGGACGGTTTTTACAAAACCCATTAGTGTTTATTGCACCAACCAACCATGCGCTCGCGAGTCAGACTCAGGTCACATTACAAGACTTAGTATCTGAACGTTTTTTGCTTCGAGAGCCTGGTTCTGCCACACGAATGCTGTTTGAAAGTGAACTGCAAAGCAGAGGCTTTGTATTAAGCAACACAGTACAAATGGCAAGTAACGAAGCTATTCGGGTTGCGGTTGGTTCAGGAATGGGGCTAGGTGTTGTTTCTCGCCATGTATTGCCACCCCATGATACAAGTTTTTGTATGTTAGATGTAAAAGATGTCAATTTAGCTAGTCATTGGTATTTTGTGGTACGCACCGATCGCCATTTATCTCATGCGGCGCGTAGCTTTTTAAAATTTGCTCAATTGAATTTAGAACAATGCTTAAATAAACAGTGGGTCACTAATGAGCTAAACCTACTCAATGAAAGCTTAAATTAAAGATTCTAACTACCGCATTTAAAATGCCATAGTTACAACTTGATTTCGGCCATTTGACTTGGCTTTGTACAAACCTTTATCGGCTTCTGCGAGCAATTCATTGACATTATTGGTGCCCGATTTATGTGTAATAATACCGACACTGATCGTAAGCTTTAGAGCTTGGTTTTGATAAAAGAAACGATCGTTGTGTATCGCTAAACGAATTCGTTCAGATAGGCTTTCGCCTTGAGTTTGAGTGGTGCTAGGTAATATGACTGCAAATTCTTCACCACCGATTCTGGCCACCAAATCGTGTTCACGTAGTTGGCTTTTAATCTTTTTTGCAACCCATTTGAGTGCTTCATCTCCTGTTTCGTGACCATATTGGTCATTTACTTTTTTAAAGAAGTCGATATCAATCATCAAAGCGCAGAGCTCAGTCAGGTTATGATTAGCTTGTTCTAAGTAGCTGTTACTAATTGTTATAAATGATCTACGGTTTAATAATCCAGTGAGTGGATCTCGATTTGCTAGATCGTTTAGTACTTGCTCTGATTCTAAAAACATCATTAATGGCCAGATCATGGCGGTTAGAGTGGTAATTATAATATGGCTTATCAGAATGACCGCGAGAATGTGAGTTAAATCAGTATCAATAATGTCTTGATAATCCGAAACTAAAAGCGAAAACTGTAAAAGCATAATTAAAGCATGAATTACAAAGCATAGTTTTAGTAAAGCAAGATGCATAATGCGCTCAACCTGTAGTTTTCTGAGGGCAAAAGCAGCGTAGCTAAAGCATATGGCGATAATGGCCGTGGTGATTATTTGGTTTAACGGGGAGTCATGCACTGGCAGCAATATCAGCATGGATAGAATCACTACAAATGCACAGGCTTTATGATATTTTTTATCTGACTGACTGAACGCATGGGTCCCTAAAATTGCAGCTAAAGGCGCTGAAATAATGAGTAAATCAGCCAAGTAATGGGTAATTAAGGGGAAGTCGATAAAAACACGCAGAGATGCGGTGATCTGCGCAAATACGAAAAGTAAACACGAACTACCCCAATATAAATAGCTTGCTTGTTGTCTCAAGAAATATAAAGACAGTAGAAACGCCCCAATAATCACATTCAATAAAATTGAAATGCTGATTATGGTGGGTAAATGCATCATGATTTTCCCTGGATAATCACTCGACTAAAATCAAGTTAATTATTATGTATTAGTTGAATCTTATCAACCAGTACATTGTAACTATAATTTCAGACTTTCTAATGCGGGCTTCAATGTTGGGTAATGGAAGCGGAAATTGTGATTAAGTAATTTATTGGGAAGCACAAATTGACCATGAAGTAGAAGATCTGACATCTCTCCCATCATCAATTTGAGAACCCAACTAGGCATACGCAACATGGCAGGACGCGAAATTACATTCGCAAGTGTTTGACTAAATTCATTATTATCAACGGGGTTTGGCGCGGTGGCATTAATTGGTCCGTGAATCTCTTGATGTGAAAGCACAAAAAGAATGAGTTGGATCATGTCGTCAATATGGATCCACGACATCCCTTGACGACCATGACCTAAAGGGCCACCAAAACCAAACTTGAAAGCTGGCAACATTTTACCTAAAGCTCCCCCTTGTTTTGCTAAAACGATGCCTGTACGCAGCAAGCAAACGCGAGTTTGATCACCGTGCGCTTTCGTTGCGGCATGCTCCCAATCACGACAAAGGACATGGCTAAATTCAGGGTAAATATCATTAAAGCTTTCATCGATTGGCTGGTTTTCTTGACGGCCATAAAAACCAATGGCACTGCCAGAAATGAATGTGTGAGGAGGGGACTCACAGCGGCTAATCGCTTTTGAGATTTGTTGGGTAAGATTAATCCGGCTATTAAGTAAAGTGCGCTTTTGCGATTCACTCCAACGTTTATTGACGATTGGCTCTCCTGCAAGATTAATGACAGCATCAATCTCTTCAAAATTGACTTCATCTAACGACCTAACTGTGTGTACCTGATGAGTCAGTATCACAGCAGCTTGTATCGGGTTGCGTGTTAGCACAGTAACCTTGTGGTGATTAAGTAAGAAAGGGCACAAATGTCTACCAATGAGGCCTGTTCCACCTGTTAATAAAATATGCATAGTGCTACCTTAATTAAAATCTGTGTGTATTTTTTATACATAGTGATGGGGCTTTTTGCAAATTTATACGTATAAAGCAGTAATTTAGATTAGTCTTCTAGCCGCGATTGTTGTGTATGTGATAACTATTCTTTGACTCATGCTTAGCCTGATACATTGCTTGGTCAGCGAGTTTAAGTAGATGTTGATGATTTAGGCTGTGATCAGGAGCGAGGGCTACTCCAATACTTAATGAAATATTTAATGTCAGCTGTTCGAGTACAAAAGGATTGTCAAAACGTGCTAATAAATGAGTGATCATCGCATTAACGTATCTGTATTTGGCAATATTATGTGTAATTATGACAAATTCATCTCCTCCATAACGATATACATCATCATCAGCTCTAACAGATGACGTAATTCGTTTTGCGGTTTCAATGAGAATTTGGTCACCAATTAAATGACCATACTCATCATTCAGTTTTTTGAATTTATTGATATCTATAAATATAACGGCCAGCTTACTGTCTTTAGAGCAAGTAGAAATGGCTTGCTTTAATGCAGGCTTTAGCTCTGTTCTATTCAAAACACCTGTAAGATGATCATGACTAGCTTGAAAATTTAACTTGCTCGTTCGTTTATAAACAATGTCACTCATGCGTGCAAAACGTTTTAGCACAAAGCCAATTTCATCGTTGTAATTAATCGTCAACATTTTAGGTCTTTCGCCTTTTTCTAGTTGTTCAGTGTTTTGAATTAACAACTTAAGAGGTTTAAAAAGCCTTGAATTAATATAAAAAGCACAAAAAACTAACAAGGTCACTATTAGTGGTATTTGCAAAGTAACAAACCGAGTTATGAATAGTCTGTTTCTTTGGTAGTCAGCATTTTGCTGTTCTAGCTTGGCACGTTCAATATTTTGAAACAGTAAAATATGCTTGCGGATTTGGTCCATATACTGTTTACCCTCATTCGTCAAAACAATCGCTTTTGCTTCTTCGATTGCATATGGCGTGTTTTGCATTACAAGTGTGACAGTTAACGCTAACTCCGCTAACTTTTTGTCGACTAGCTCATCTATTACTGCAAGTGTATTTTGTTGTTCGGGGTTACTTAGCGTTAGTCTATTGATGGCTAAAAAATGTTGTTTAACTTGTTCAAGTGCTGCGTAGTAGGGTTCTAAATAGTTTAGATCTTGCGTTAATAAATAACCACGTTGCCCGGTTTCTGCGTTCGTTATTTGATTGTAGAGCTTTTCTGATTCATCGAGCACATCATGAGTATGGATCACTGCCTCAAGCTTAGCCTGACCTTGTTTATCTAATACATAGATAATGAAGGTATTGGCTACCACCACTAAAAAAATGGTAGATAGCAAAAAGATGAATTTAATTCTCAGCGACATTGATATAGCGACAGCCTAAAATTACTAACCTGTAATGATAAAGTATTGACTGAGGTTGAGTATTTTACCAGTTTGAGTTTTGATATATGGATTCGAAATTTTAGCTAATTAATTAATGTGAGCTTAACAAATTGGTGCAGATTGTGTTTATTTTTGGTATTTTGGTCCCGATAATAAGTAAAAAATGTATTTAAGGAACTATTATGCATAAGGGATTAATTGCAGGTGCTGCAGTTTTTAGTATGTTCACTGCATACTCTCTTCAAGCTGCAACAGTCGAAAGGGTAAGTCCATCTAACAAGCCTCAACTTCAAAACCTGTTGTTAATGAATCAGACTCTTCAAAGAAGCCAAATAAAAGGCTCTTATTTTGAAGAAATTACTTCTACTCACCAACACTCTAATAGTGTGTTAAGAAAAAGCTCATCAAATAAAATTCTGCAGCAGTATTACTCTGGTATTCCTATTTGGGGTCAGCAAATTCGTGTTCAAGAGAAGTCACAGCACATGAGTGGCTTTTTTGCGACCGGCATCAATGATGCGCAATTACAATTAAGAGCGAACAATCAATTTGATTTAGATACTGCAGTTAACGCAGTACTTGAAGCTGCTAAATTGTCATTAGACTTGCCATATAAGCTTATAAAATCAGAACGTTATATTTATGTTAAGGATGATAAAGCTCATTACGCATATTTAATTGAACTTGAAATTTTAAATGCCGAACATGAGTCAAAGCCTTCAGCTATCATCAATGAAAATACTTATGAAGTGTATAAAGCGTGGAATAATATTAAGCACACACAGGCGATGGGTCCTGGGGGGAATGAGAAAGTTGGCCGTTATGAATATGGCGAAGATTATCCTGCCTTTGCAGTTTCTCAAGTAGGAGAAACATGCTTTTTAGAGAATGATAAAGTGAAAACTGTTTCGATGGAGTCAGGCAGTGAGCCATCATCTGCGTTTTCATTCCCGTGTGATCGAAATACTCACAAAGAGGTCAATGGTGCCTATTCGCCTTTAAACGATGCGCATGCATTTGGTACCTCAGTGTTTGATATGTATGAGCAATGGTACAACACGGCGCCCCTGACCTTTAAATTATTACTGCGTGTTCACCAAGGAGATGGATGGGAAAACGCCACCTGGAATGGCTCTGCGATGAGTTTTGGTGATGGTGCTGATAGCTTTTACCCACTAGTATCTTTGGATATTGTATCTCACGAGGTAAGTCATGGTGTAACAGAACAAAATTCTAATTTATTTTATTTTGACCAATCAGGCGGGATAAATGAATCTTTTTCAGACATGGCTGGTGAAACTGCTGAATACTTTGTCAGAGGCACTACAGATTGGTTGTCGGGTGCCGACATCACAAAAAATAGAACTGCATTGCGTTATTTTGAAACACCGTCAAATGATGGTATTTCAATAGACCATGCATCACAGTTTTATTCTGGCATTGATGTCCATTACAGTAGTGGTGTATTTAACAGAGCATTTTATTTACTTGCAAATAAGCCTGAGTGGGATCCGCGAAAAGCTTTTCAAATTATGGTTTACGCAAACCAAAATTATTGGGTTAATTCAACTGACTTTATCGATGGAGCATGTGGGGCAATAAACAGCGCCATAGATTTAGGTTATGCAGCAAATGATGTTGTTGATGCATTCAATACGGTAGGCGTTGTATGTAATAACATCCAATTCATTGATAATGATAACGATGAAATGGATGACAACTGGGAGCTGTTATACTCACTCGATCCATCAGACCCTACAGATGCAGCAGGTGATCTTGATGAAGATGGATTGAGCAACCTAGAAGAATACAGATTAAATTCGTTGCCAAATAATTCTGATACAGATGACGATGGCCTAACGGACTATCAAGAACATCATGAATATCAAACGAGCTTAACTAATCCAGATTCTGATAACGACAAAATGACAGATGGTTGGGAAGTCAATTTTTCGTTAGATCCACTAGACAGTGCAGATGCACAAAGTGACTTAGATCAAGATAGCTTCACTAACCTAATTGAATTTTTATTAGGTTCAGACCCAACGGATGCTGATTCTACGCCTTCAATTCCTGCAACAATCTCTTTTAACTTTAACGATAATCTTGTTCCTGAAAGTTTTAATTTTACAGATCCTTCTACGTCATGGATAACGTCACAAATAGATGAAAGCTATAGCTTCTCTTTGGCTAATAATGATATTGACGATAGTCAAGCGACTAGTTTTGAATACAGCTTTGTAACAGACCAGACTAAGTATTTAAGTTTCATTTATAAACTTTCTACAGAAGCAGGTTTTGACCATTTGTATGTATACCTAAACGAGCAATTAATTGTTATTGATTCTGGTATTACCGATTGGCGCTCTTTCGAGCAGGTCATTCCTGCAGGCTTAAATACACTTAAATTCGCATATATTAAAGATGGTTCTGTATCATCAGGTTTAGATACTGTCTTCATTGATAACATTTATATCAGTAATGAGTTTGCCGATAATGATGGTGACTCAATACCTGACTCTTGGGAAGTTGTGCACGGCTTAGATCCTTCAAATCCAGATGATGCATTACTAGATAATGATAATGACGGTTTGAGTAATCTAAATGAGTTTTTACATCAGGGAGACCCCAATAACCTTGATACAGATGGAGACCAAATTCCAGACGGCTGGGAATATGAACATGGTCTAAATTTAACAGACTCTACTGATGCCATGCTTGATAGTGATAATGATGGATTTAGCAACTTTACCGAGTTTCAGTTACAAACTGATCCGCAGGATGCAGAGTCATTTCCAGAGCAATTGAATCTAACTAGTTCATTTGAAGATTCTAGACTACCTCAATGGTTTAACCATTCATCAGAGAACAATGCAGATTGGTACATTGATAATAGTTTTGCTACCGATGGTTCGCAAAGCATTCGCTCCGGTAAAATCTCAGATGGTCAAATGAGCTCATTCAGTGCTACAGGCGTCTTCGCTGAAGCATACCTTGTATTTGACTATAAAATAGAGTCTGAAGAATGTTGCGACTCTTTTATAATGAAAATAAATGGTTCAAACAGTGATATTGAGTGGATCGCTGGGACTAAAGAAGGGTCGGTAATAGTTAAAATCCCCGAAGGTGTTAACGTTATTGAGTTTTCATATTCAAAAGATGGATCAATATCTACTGGAGAGGATGCTGTTTGGCTAGATAATTTTAAGTTTATTGCTAAAACGAGCGATGCTGATACAGATAGTGATGGGTTGCCAGATTTTTGGGAAGTTGAAAATGGGCTTAATTTAACTGATGCTAATGATGCATCTTCTGACTACGATAATGACGCATTAACAGCTCTGCAAGAGTATGGTATTGGAACAGATCCTAGGCATTCGGATAGTGATGGAGATGAACTTCCTGACGGTTACGAAGTAAATGTACTTATGACCTCACCGATTAATGCAAATGTTACTGGTGCTGATTTGGATGAAGATGGTTATACAGACGTACAAGAGTATTATGCACAAAGCTCGCCTTCAGAATACGCTTCAACGCCTTCAGCAATTAATAACCTTTTCGAAAGCTTTGAAAGTGCAGGATTACCTAACCGCTTTACGGTGTTAGCAGCAAATAATGTTGACTGGATTTCAAGTGATACTTGGTCTTCTAACGGAGTGAATAGCCTTTCTTTCAATCCTAAGTTTGATGGCGAAAATTATACAGAAGTAAATGCAGGTTTTGCTATTGCTGGCTTGTTTGAGCAGGGTTTTATCACAATTGACTATAGAGTTAACAAATATGACCGCTTTAATGTTCAACTAAACAACGAAAACATTCACGTTCAATACAATGAGTCTCGTTTACTAATACCTGTCACTGATGGCTTCAACGTCATTAAATTTAATCTAGTTGATGCTGATTTTTACCGCTATGACCCATTCTTTATTGATAGAGTTATGTGGGTTTCAGAGGTTGACACTCGTTTAGATAGCGACAATGACGGCATTCCAGATTTCTGGGAGTATCAATTTGACTTAAATGTCCTTGACTCATTCGATGCAAGTCAAGATTTAGACAGAGATGGTTTGGCTAACATAACTGAATTTGAAATAGGGTCAAACCCAACAGCTGAAGATACTGATTCAGATGGTGTGGTTGATAGTGAGGATAGTCATCCAGATGATCCAAATTTAGGAGAAAATTTACCACCTGTTTTCTCTGATTTGACAGCTGTGACAATTGAAGGTGTCTATGAAAACACATCTATTCCTAGAAGTCTTTATCCTGAGGTTACTGATAACAATAGAGCAGCAGTTGAGGTATACCCTTTATCTAGAACGCTAGTTTATGGCGAGAATCAAGTGACTTGGGTCGCTGAAGATATTGCAGGGAATAGCGCAAGAGCTGTGCAAACATTCTATATTACTGATATGACTGCTCCAACCATCCGAAACGATGTCGTCGTTATAAACGGCGAATTTACTGAAGAACAATTGTTTGAAACCTTGCTAGAGCAGTTTATTGTTTTTGATAGGGTGTCAGGCATCAAAGAAATAACTGTCGAATCAGGGATAGATATAGAATTTGAGTCAGGGCGTTACTCTGTAGATATTATCGCAAGCGATAATGCTGGTAATGCAGCCTCAGGCACAATAAACCTACATATAAATCCTCGTATTGATATTCAGCCTTTTACCTATGTTTATCGAAATGTTCTGCCTGTCGTTGCGCTTAATGTAAGAGGTAAGCCGTTAAATGGTTACTTGGGCTTGAATTTAACTGCTGGCAATTATAGCCACTATTTTAGTGACTACAGTATCGAAGGGATCAAGAATGTAGTATTAGGAAATACGCTTGACTCGTCAGTTGATTCAATTGAGCTTGAAGTATACGACGGCGGTTATACAGGGGAGTTTAGTAAATCTGAAATAATTCATTTAGATGAAGATGCTCCACGTACTATCAGTGCCACTTATAAACAAAATGGTAAGAAAATGGCAAGTTTGGTCAAAGGGAATAGCGCCGAACTTTATATACAAGTATATGGCTTTTCAAATTATGAAAGTTTAGAGCTAAAAGTAACATTATTATCTGGTGAACAAGTCATCAATGAAGTTGACGTGTATATGAATGAAACATCAATTTGGAGTGGCTATTATGGTATTGAAGATGCTTGGCAAGGAAACATTACCTTACAGTATGACATTCTACAAAATGGTGAGTCGGTTCTGACGAAAACTGAGACTGTGCCATTGATTAATCATGTTACCTTTGATGATGAAAGTGCGGACACCGATGGTGATAATATCCCTGATATTGTAGAGTGGATAGGCGACAGTGATGGTGATGGGATTGTTGATTTCTTAGATAATTCAGCAAACACCTCGAAAGGGGTACTCGCATCTGACTCTTATGTATATACGAACAATGTTTTCCATATCATCAGAGCAGGTGACGTTATTCGCACTCACAGTGAGCACTTCATAGAAAATATGAATGTCTCTGAAGAGATGTTGCTTGATGCCTTCACCGAGATGAGGGTTGAAGATCCTCATTTCCAATTGAAGAGTGACATGATAAACATCAATGTTGAGCTCGCTCAGCGCACAGAATCAGTAGACCTTGCTTTACCAATGCTTGAAAACGCTTTATTGAGCGATGAGCTACAAGCACGCGTACTAACGTTGAGTGGTTGGAAATCGGTAGAGATAATTGCAAGCAGCGAGTTTAGTGCTGAGTGCAGTAATTGTTCAGTGATTAGGATTGAAGATGGTAGTGAATTTGACTTAGACGGCGAGAAAAATGGTTTTGTTGAAGTTGTCGCAAAACTTGCCCAAGAAAGTCTTAATAACGCACCGACATTGTCTCTTATTATTCCTGAAACGATAGAAGAGCTGCATACTTTCGTTTTAGATGCTTCAGGCACGTCAGATAGCGACGCAGATGAGCTAACGTATCACTGGTCTATTTCAATACCAGAAGTTACTATCGAAAACCAAAATGAAAGTATAGCAATCTTAAAAGTGTCAGAGCTAATAGAGTCAAAGCAAGGGACAATTTCTTTAACCATTAACGATGGTTATGAGGAATTTGTTCATGAACAATCTGTTCTATTCGTGCATGTAAACCAATTGCCAACTATTGAACTTGCTAGTAGTTATACAGTTAATGAGAATGCAGACGGTGTAATTACCGTTTCTGCGATAGATAAGGAATCACAGTCGTTAACTTACAATTGGACACAAACGCAAGGTCTTCAAGCTGATATTCTTCAATCGAATTCGGCAACGTTAAAATTCAAATCTCCAGCTGTTTCAGAGGATTCATTGCTCAAATTCAAAGTAGCAGTTTCGGATGGGGAAGGAACTACAGAACAATCGATAGATGTTACAGTTAAAAATGTACCTACTACTAGCAATAGTGATAAAGCTGAATCTAGTAGCGGTGGCGTTTTTGTATTTCTCATTGCTTTGTTACCTTTTGTTTATAGAAGGCGACTATACAGAGATTAAAATAGCGAAAAAAGCCCCTTTTAAAGGGGCTTTTTTAATAGGAGCAAGTCATTATAAATAATTTAAATACAGTCATAAATTATGATTACTACTGTTGTTATTTGAAATTCTTGGTATGCTTATTAAAGCAAAATAAAATTCGTGTAACTAGGGAGCTAGGTTGAACTTTCTGCGCCAATTTCACAACATCGTTTCTGATCAAAATACTGACTTCTCAGAGAAAATAACTGAGTTACTAAAATTTGGTCTAGATGTATTTAATCTTGATTTTGCGATAATCAGTCGTGTAGAAAATAATGTTTACACGGTCATACACGTAATTGCTCCAGATGATGCAATTGCTGTTGGTACTCAGTTTGAACTATCGGGTACGTATTGCACCCATACGCTCACAGCGAATAAAGCGATATCTTTTCATCAAGCCTCTAAAAGTACTATTGCAGAGCATCCTTGTTATCTGAATTTCAAACTTGAATCTTATATTGGCGCACCTATTTTTGTAGGTAATAAAGTCTTTGGTACTCTTAACTTTTCTGCACCGCAACCTTCACTGCCTTTTAATGATGATGCCCATGATTATGTTGAGCTTTTTGCGCAATGGCTTGGAAATGAGTTTGCACGAAATTCAGCATCAAAAAAATTAATAAAAAAGAACTCTATGCTTGCTCAAGTTGAGAAAGTTGCGAAGATTGGTTCATGGGAGTTAGATCTTGCATCAAATCGCCTTTATTGGAGTAAACAAACAAAAGCGATCCATGAGGTACCAGAAGATTTTACTCCCTTACTTGATAATGCCATAGAATATTACAAAAAAGGGCCAAGTAGGGATGCCATTGAGCTTGCTGTGAAAGAAGCTATTGAAGATGGAAAACAGTGGAATATCGAAATTGAATTGATCACAGCGAAAGGTAAACCTATATGGGTATCCACTTTTGGTGAACCTGAATTCAAAAACGGAAAGTGCGTAAGATTAATAGGTACATTTCAAGATATTACTAAATCGGTATTATTGCGAGAAGAACTTAAAAAGCAAAAGGCTGACGCAGAACGCACCTTAGAAGATCGTAGTATTTTACTTGCAAAAATAAGTCATGAATTACGTACTCCGTTGAATGGTATAACTGGCATGTTGACGACTTTGCTTTATGAGAAATCTGAGCAAAAGCGTGAAGAGAAGTTGAAAGTTGCGCTTCGTAGCGCCGATATATTGCTTAATATTATTAATGAAGTTCTCGATTTTTCGAAAATTAACCATGGAGAGCTGAAACTAGAGCCATGTCATTTCTTGTTAAAGACAATTTTTGTTGACCTTGCTTCGTTATATTTACCGCTATACCAAGAAAAGAACTTAAATTTTGAAGTTGATATTGATATCAGTGATAAGTGCTGGACTTACTGTGATAACACGCGGATCACCCAAATAGTGTCTAACTTGTTAAGCAACGCATTAAAATTTACTGAGCAAGGTGATATTAAATTGCGCGCTGTCGCACAGCAACAAGGTGATGATGTGCTTCTAAATCTGCGGGTAAGTGATAGTGGTGTCGGCATGTCAGAATCTTTTATGAAGTCACTATTCTCTCCCTTTACACAAGAAGTAAACAAAGAGCGTAAAAAAGGTGGTACAGGGCTTGGCCTTGCAATAGTTAAGGAACTTATTGACTACATGGGCGGCTCTATTAAAGTTACTAGCGAATACGGCAAAGGAAGTTGTTTTGATATTCAATTAACTTTGAAAAGGGGAGTAGCTCAGACGTCTGACCTTATTACTGCCGCAAATATTGACTTTTCAACCTTGCCATTGTCGATACTTGTTGTTGATGATAATCAAATTAATCGTTTTGTTCTAAAAGCCCATTTAGAAAAGTTAGGTTTAACTGCCGATTATGCATGCGATGGTATTGATGCGATAAATAAGTGCAAACAAAATAACTACAATCTAATATTTATGGATTGTGTAATGCCTGAAATGGATGGTATTGAAGCAACTAGTATTTTAAGAGAAGAACTAATTTGCCCGGTACATAAAACTTACATAGTTGCTTTGACAGCTAATACTTCAGCCGATGATAAGGCTGCATGTAAGCGAGCTGGTATGGACTTGTTTGTTTCTAAACCTGTTAAAAATACAGCCATAGAACAAGCTATTATTTCAGCAAAAGAGCACTTATTTATGTAATGTTTTTTCTAATTAACCTCACTAAATGGCTCGCGATCAGAGTCCAATAAAAAGGGTTATCAAATTGATAACCCTTTTTCGTAAGCTTAGTTTGAGATTAAACTAACTTTGCTAATATATCATTAAATGTAGAGCTTGGGCGCATCGCTTTGAATGCTAACTCATCATTTGGTTGGAAGTAACCACCAACACTCATAGCAGGACCTTGTGCATCGTTTAATTCAGCAACGATTTGATCTTTTTGAGACTCAAGATCAGCAGCAATTTGCGTGAACTGTGCTTTTAATTCCGCGTCATCATTTTGTGCAGCAAGTTCTTGTGCCCAGAATAATGAAAGGAAGAAGTGCGAACCACGGTTATCAATCTCTTTGACTTTACGTGAAGGTGATTTGTTTTCCGCTAGGAAAGTACCTGTCGCTTTATCAAGCGTATCAGCAAGAACTTGTGCTTTCTTATTACCAGCATTAACTGCTAAGTGCTCTAAAGAAGCTGCTAGTGCTAAGAATTCACCTAATGAATCCCAACGTAAGTGGTTTTCTTTTTCGAATTGTTGAACGTGCTTAGGCGCAGAACCACCGGCACCTGTTTCGAATAAACCACCACCATTCATAAGTGGTACGATTGAAAGCATTTTAGCACTTGTACCAAGCTCAAGGATTGGGAATAAGTCAGTTAGGTAGTCACGTAGTACGTTACCAGTTACTGAAATAGTGTCTTTACCTTCTTTGATGCGCTCTAAAGAGAATTTAGTTGCTTCAACAGGTGCTAAAATGTGGATTTCAAGACCATCAGTATCGTGGTTTGGCAGATACGCGTTTACTTTTTTGATTAACTCAGCATCGTGAGCACGGTTTTCGTCTAACCAGAAAACTGCTGGCGTGCTCGTTGCGCGAGCACGGTTAACAGCAAGTTTAACCCAATCTTGAATTGGTGCATCTTTAACCTGACACATACGCCAGATATCGCCTTGCTCAACAGCATGCTCAAGTAAAGTTGTACCAGCTGTGTCTACAACACGGATTGTACCAGCTGCTGCTACTTCGAACGTTTTGTCATGTGAACCGTACTCTTCAGCTTTTTGAGCCATAAGACCAACGTTAGGTACGCTACCCATAGTAGTTGGATCGAATGCACCGTTTTCTTTACAGAAATCGATAGTTGCTTGGTAAACACCTGAGTAACAACGATCTGGAATGACAAAGCTCGTGTCTTGTAATTTACCTTCGCTATTCCACATTTGGCCGCTAGAACGGATTGCAGCAGGCATTGATGCATCGATGATCACATCACTTGGTACGTGAAGGTTCGTGATACCACGGTCAGAATCAACCATTGCAATAGCAGGGTTGTTGTCGTATACCGCTTGGATATCCGCTTCGATTTCAGCTTTTTTAGCTGCATCTAGGCTTTCAATTTTTGAGAATACATCACCAAAGCCGTTGTTTACGTCAACATCTAGCTCTTTGAAAAGATCAGCGTGTTTTGTGAAAACGTCTTTGAAGAAAACTTTTACAGCGTGACCGAAGATGATTGGGTCAGACACTTTCATCATCGTTGCTTTCATATGTAATGAGAACAACACGCCTTTGTCTTTTGCTGCTTGAATTTCTTTTGCAAGGAAAGCTTGAAGCTTAGCAGCACTCATTCGCGAAGCGTCAATTACTTCACCTGCTAGTAATGGTGTGCTTGCTTTAAGAACTGTGATATCACCATTTTCAGCAACATGCTCGATACGTACGTCAGTTGCTTGTTCAACAGTGACTGATTGCTCTGAACCGAAGAAGTCACCGTCTTCCATGCTAGCAACGTAAGACTTTGAATCTTTGCTCCATGCGCCCATTGAGTGTGGATTGTTACGCGCATATTCTTTTACTGAACCAGGAGCACGACGGTCAGAGTTACCTTCACGAAGTACCGGGTTTACAGCAGAACCTTTGATTTTGTCGTAAGTTGCTTTAACTTTCTTTTCTTCATCAGTTTTTGGCTCTGAAGGGTAGTCAGGTAGTGCGTAACCTTTTTCTTGTAACTCTTTGATTACTGCACGTAGCTGAGGGATAGAAGCACTGATATTAGGTAGTTTGATAATGTTAGCTTCAGGTGTTTTAGCCATTTCACCTAATTCTGCAAGTGCATCATCAATACGTTGATCTTCAGTTAAGTACTCAGGGAAGTTTGCAATTACACGACCCGCTAATGAAATATCGCGAGTTTCAACTTCAACACCAGCAGCGTTTGTATACGCTTGGATGATTGGTAACAATGAATACGTCGCAAGAGCTGGCGCTTCATCTGTTTTAGTATAGATAATTTTTGATGTCATCATCATTCCTAGATAGTTGGCGTAATGTTTGGTAATGACTGCTAACAGTAACCCTTAATTAGCCATATTCAACAATGCAAAAGATAGCTTTGAATTACCAAGCTTTAGGTACCTTGATAAAACAACAGCAAGCAGTCTGTTAGCTGTTGCCACTCAATACAAAGTATTAAAATAACCACAGCTGACAGACTGTAAAATTCTTATAGCTCAAATAAGCAAATCATGAAATTAGCCAAAAGCCTTACGTCAAAATGACGAAAAAGCTAAATTTAAGCAACAAGAGTGTAACAAGCTTGGCTCTAAAGGGCTAATAACAATTAATCAATTGGGGTAAACAAATGGAATTTCAAGGTAAGTGTAAGGATAAATTTTAGTGGAAGAGTAAGCGAGGAACTTAACAAGGTCGCTCGCTTGATACTCGAATAGGTTTTACCTAAGAGATTTCATCGTTAGGCGCAATATTCGTTGCGTGTAACCCTTTTGGACCTTGTTGCAATTCGAATGTTACATCTTGACCAGCTTTAAGTGTTTTATAACCGTCCATTACAATCGTTGAGTAATGAGCGAAGATATCAGTCTCGCTGCCGTCTTCTACGATGAAGCCAAAACCTTTGGCATTGTTGAACCATTTGACTTTTCCACAAGCCATACTTCTACATCCTTCTATAAGTTGACTAATTTAGTTATTCTAAACCGTGTAATTTGCTAGACTGACTAATGATTAATCAATCTATATTTGACTGTAGTTTATTTAGCCAGTCAGTCAAGTGTTTTAGACTATTTTTTAACAATTTATTTATTTTTTTATTCAAGTTTGCTTGAGTTCTAAAGACAAGACTATATTTAATTATGAGTGGCATGAAAGATTCTGGTGTTATTGAAACGGTTCGCGATAGTGAAAAGCAAAAATTGCAACCACCGCGAAAATATAAGGTCATTTTAAATAATGATGATTACACGCCTATGGACTTTGTGATAGAAGTACTAATGACGTTTTTTAATATGGATAGCGATAGAGCAACAGATGTGATGCTTCAAGTTCATCATAATGGTAAAGCGATATGCGGTGTTTACAGCGCTGATGTAGCTCATACCAAAGCTGAACAAGTTAATCGTTACGCACGAGACAACGAGCATCCACTGCTATGTAGTTGTGAGCAGGAATAAATACCAAGGTAGGGTGAACTAATTAGCCCGTCACAACGGTATATAAATATTATCTCAGTAAGGGGTTGCCAATGCTAAACAAAGACTTAGAACTAACCTTAAATGCGGCGTTTCGCGAAGCGAGAACACGTCGTCATGAATTTATGACCGTCGAGCATCTTTTACTTGCACTGCTCGATAACCCTTCTGCTGGGGAAGCGCTTAACGCCTGCGGCGTAGATATGGGCGCATTAAAAGTCGAATTATCAGATTTTATTGACGAAACAACACCGGTTATTCCTGATCTTGAGGAAGACAGAGAAACACAACCGACGTTAGGTTTTCAGCGTGTATTACAGCGCGCTGTATTTCACGTGCAGTCATCAGGCAAAAACGAAGTTACTGGCGTGAATGTGCTAGTGGCAATTTTTTCTGAACAAGAGAGCCAAGCAGTTTATTTACTTAAAAAATCAGATGTTAATCGTTTGGATATTGTTAACTTTATTTCGCATGGTATTTCTAAAACAGATGACGACATTGGCGGTGAAGATCACGATGACATTCATGAAGAAGTGCAAGAAGTGCAAGGTGAAGAGCCAACTAAGCTTGAAAACTTCACGACCAACCTGAATCAACAGGCCATTGATGGCAATATTGACCCATTAGTGGGCCGCGACAACGAAGTTGAACGCACAGTACAAGTGTTATGTCGTCGTAAGAAAAATAACCCGTTATTGGTTGGTGAAGCAGGGGTGGGTAAAACAGCCATAGCTGAAGGCTTAGCTTATCGTATTGTAAACAAAGAAGTACCTGAAGTGATTGCCGATGCAGTGGTCTACTCACTCGACATGGGCGCGTTATTAGCGGGTACTAAATACCGTGGCGATTTTGAAAAACGTTTTAAGTCGTTACTTAAAGAGCTACAAGCTAAACCAGGTTCAATTTTATTTATTGATGAAATTCATACCATCATTGGCGCCGGTGCAGCATCGGGCGGGGTAATGGATGCATCGAACCTAATTAAACCGCTACTTTCAAGTGGTAAACTGCGCTGCATGGGCTCGACTACTTATAATGAGTTCAAGAATATCTTTGAAAAAGACCGTGCGCTAGTACGTCGTTTCCAAAAAATTGATGTGCTTGAACCAAGTGTGGCTGATACTACGAAGATTCTTAACGGCTTAAAAGAGCGTTACGAAGAGCACCATGGTATTCGTTACACACAAAAAGCATTGAAAGCAGCTGCAGAACTTAGTGCTAAATACATAAATGAACGTCACTTACCAGACAAGGCTATTGATGTTATTGATGAGGCTGGTGCTAATCAACGTTTACAGCCAGTTTCTAAACGTAAGAAAACAATTGGCGTGGCTGATATCGAGCTAATTGTATCTAAGATGGCGCGTATCCCTCAGCAAAGCGTTTCGTCAAGCGATAAAGAAACACTTAAAAACCTTGATCGTAACCTGAAGATGCTAGTGTTTGGTCAAGACCAATCAATCGATGCGTTGACTTCAGCAATTCGCTTATCACGCTCAGGTCTTGCTAACGAAGATAAACCAGTGGGTTCGTTCTTATTTGCAGGCCCAACAGGAGTTGGTAAAACAGAAGTTACTAAGCAGCTTGCTAAGTGTATGGGTGTTGAGTTTATTCGTTTTGATATGTCTGAATATGTTGAACGTCATGCAGTCAGTCGTCTAATTGGTGCACCTCCTGGCTATGTAGGTTTTGAGCAAGGTGGTTTATTAACTGAAGCGGTAATTAAAAATCCGCATGCAGTTGTACTACTAGACGAAATTGAAAAAGCACATTCAGATATTTACAACATTCTACTGCAAGTAATGGATCACGGTACACTTACTGATAATAACGGTCGTAAAGCCGATTTCAGAAATGTAGTATTGGTGATGACGACGAATGCGGGTGTTCAAGAGACTGTACGTAAGTCAATTGGCTTTACTGAGCAAGACCATTCTCATGATGCGATGAGTGAAATCAACAAAGTGTTTTCACCTGAGTTTAGAAACCGTTTAGATAATATCATTTGGTTTAATCACCTTGAGAAAGAGATTATCTTGCAAGTGGTTGATAAGTTCATTGTTGAGTTACAAGCGCAACTTGATAAGAAGTCGGTTAATCTTGAGCTTACATCCAAAGCAAGAGAGTGGTTGGCAGATAAAGGCTACGATAAAGCAATGGGTGCACGTCCGATGGCACGTGTTATCCAAGATGAGCTTAAAAAGCCGCTGGCAAATGCAATCTTGTTTGGTGAGCTAGCCGATGGTGGTTCAGTCAAGGTTTCGATTAAGGACAAGAAAATCCACTTTGATTTTGAGACTAGCTTAGAAACGGCTTAATTTATCAAGCTGAAACAAAAAGCCCAGCAATTGCTGGGCTTTTTGTTTATTAAATGGAATTAAAACTAAGTTAGTTTGAACACCATTTAACAAACGCTTTTAGCTCTTTGTAATAAACACACCTGCTCATTCAAAGCAGCAAAAAGCTAAATCTCTCGTTAACGCACTAACTTAGCGAGCACGGAATACGATGCGACCTTTCGATAAATCGTAAGGAGTCATTTCTACGGTTACTTTGTCACCAGTTAAGATGCGGATGTAGTTTTTGCGCATTTTACCAGAGATATGAGCCACAACAACGTGACCATTTTCTAGCTCAACTCGGAACATTGTATTTGGTAAAGTATCAAGGACCGTACCTTGCATTTCGATTACGTCTTCTTTCGCCATGTTTAGCGTAACACCTCTTTAATAGTTAAACGCTGCAGATTTTGCCGAAAATACTGCAATAAGTAAAGCTACAGGGCTCAATTTTGTAAATTAAATCGCCAACCACTCGTCGCCAATGTGCTTTTGTGCAGGCAAAAATTGGGTTTTATATTTCATTTTAGTGCATTCGTCGATTTGGTAGCCTAAATAGACAAATTGTTTTGCTTGTTGTTTTGCAAATTTAATTTGTTCCATGATCATGATGCTACCGATACTGTATTGCTCATAGTCGGGATCAAAAAAGGTATAAATCGCTGATAGGGCATTGGTCATACAGTCGGTTACCGCAACGGCAACTAACTTATCGCCATCTCTTAACTCTATAAATGTAACGGGTAGCCACTGGCAAAACAAAAAGCTTTCGTACTGACTTTGGTCAGGCGGAAACATTGAACCATCTTGATGTCTTTGCGTGATGTATTTGCAATATAACGGGTAGTATTCTGCGCGTTCGTACTCACTATAACTGACCGTGAAAACCTTATTTGCTTTATTTAATTTGCGCTTTTGCGATTTTGAAGGAGTAAATTGTTGGGCTAAAACGCGCACTGAATTACAGGCATTACAAATAGGGCAATGTGGACGATAGATTTGGTCGCCACTGCGTCTAAAGCCTAATGCTAATAATTGTTCAAATTTATCAGGGCAATAACAACTCGGATCAAGTATAACAAGTAGTTGTTCCTGACGGTCGGGTAAATAACTGCAATCAAATTGCTGGCTTAAACCAAGCCTAGCGGGTAAGTGCTCAGTCATAAATATTAATCAACTCTTGTGGTTGCCACATATCTTTTTTAGGCACATAACTGTGTGCTAATTTAAGTCTAGTTAAAAATTCTCTACGTGGGATAACTTTTGCACCTAAAGTGATTAAATAAGGGTTTTCTAGTTGGCAATCAATAAAATGGGCTTGATGTTTGTTAAGCCAATTTACTAATGCCCACATCGCCAGTTTCGAACCATTACTGACTTGATGGAACATTGATTCACCACAAAAAATACCGTTTTGCATAATGCCATAGAGGCCAGCTACCAGTTCATCTTCATGCCAAATCTCAAGACTGTGTGCTAACCCCTGATGGTGCGCTTCAATATAGGCATGCATCATTTGCTCAGTGATCCAGGTACCTTCAGCATCGATACGTTGCTCACGGCAAGCATTGATAACATGGGCAAATGCGTGATTAATGGTGACACGCACAGGAAAACGCTTTAAATGCTTTTTTAAGCTACGACTGACATGAAATTCATTTAGCTCAATAACGCCGCGCATGCTAGGTGACCACCACATGATGGGCTCATAGTCACTAAACCAAGGAAAAACACCTGTGTTATAGGCATTTTTAATGCGTTCAACTGATAAGTCACCGCCAATTGCTAGCAGGCCATCGGGCTCATCAAGAGCGAGTTCTGGGTCTGGAAAATCAACAGTCTCGGGCGAGAGTTGGTACAGTTGCTTGATCATATCAGCTTGTCGTTGTTCTTTGTTCTGATTTTAACAAAATTTTAGCTATAAAAAAGGGGCTGTTTTACAACAGCCCCCAGTATTTAGTGCTTTAGATCAACTAATTTATAGGTTATCTAAAAAGCGCTCAGCATCAAGTGCAGCCATACAGCCAGTACCAGCTGATGTGATTGCTTGGCGATAAATGTGATCAGACACGTCACCTGCAGCAAATACACCTGGTACACTTGTTTGTGTTGCGTTACCGTTTAAACCAGATTGAACGACTAAATAGCCGTCTTTCATTTCTAGCTGGCCTTCAAACATGTCAGTGTTTGGCTTGTGGCCAATTGCAATGAATACACCGGCAAGATCTAAGTTTTCTGTTTCTTCAGAATCAGTTGCTTTAATACGGATGCCAGTAACGCCCATTTCATCACCAAGCACTTCATCTAATGTGCGGTTGTAATGTAAAACAACGTTACCGTTTTCAGCTTTTTCTTTTAAACGATCAGCTAAGATCTTCTCACTGCGGAAGCTGTCACGACGGTGGATAACGTGAACTTCATCAGCAATATTTGATAAGTAAAGTGCTTCTTCAACAGCAGTGTTACCACCGCCTACAACCGCTACTTTTTGACCACGGTAGAAGAAACCATCACAGGTTGCGCAAGCAGAAACACCACGACCTTGGAAGTTAGTTTCTGATTCTAAACCTAAGTATTTAGCTGACGCGCCAGTTGCAATAATTAATGCATCACATGTATATGTGCCAGAGTCACCAGTTAAAGTGAAAGGGCGTTTTGAAACATCAACTTTATTAATGTGATCAAAAACGATTTCAGTTTCGAAACGTTCAGCATGCTCTTTCATACGGTCCATTAATGCAGGACCTGTTAAACCGTGTGCATCGCCAGGCCAGTTTTCAACTTCAGTAGTTGTCGTTAATTGACCACCTTGCTGAATACCAGTGATAAGAACAGGGTTAAGGTTAGCACGGGCTGCGTATACCGCTGCCGTGTAGCCCGCAGGGCCAGAACCTAAGATTAATAGTTTACAGTGTTTTGCGTCACTCATGGTTTTTCCTAAAAACGTTTCAATACGATGTCTATGCGCCCGATTCTAAGAAAAACAAGGCGGAAGTAAACAAAAGCCCCGATTATTTTTTTAGTCAAATTGCGAAGCTGTCAAATAATCCTTACTTAATGCAATTTAAACACCTATTTTTGTTCATAAAATAGGCTAATTACAAATTGTTCTGTGATCAAAGTACGGTAATTCATGACCAAGCAATTTTTTTTTGGTATGTTTTAGCTAATTTTGATATTAGCTCATGGTATGAGCTAACTAAACTAACAGGCAATTATGGTATTTTGGCAGGAAAAGCCCGCTTTTGGGCTGACTACAGAAGACGTACAGGTCTTAACCAATGCAAAAGAGTATCGCACTGAACTATTGCGTTTAATTGGTTCAGCGAAAAAAAGAATTTATATTACTGCTTTGTATTTGCAAGATGATGAAGCAGGACGAGAAATATTGACTGCCTTACATCAGGCATCACTTGCTAATCCTGAGTTAGAAGTAAAAGTACTCGTTGATTTTCACCGAGCTCAACGTGGTTTAATTGGTGCAGCTAAGTCTGATGGCAATGCCAGCATGTATTGTGATTTTCAAGAGCAGTATCAATCAAATGTGAAAGTACATGGTGTTCCGGTAAAAGCCAAAGAGCTTTTCGGGGTACTGCATTTAAAAGGTTTTGTGATTGACGACACATTATTATACAGCGGCGCAAGCTTAAATAATGTATATCTTCAGCAAGATGACCGTTATCGTTTAGACCGTTACTTCTTAGTTCACCAAGCTGGATTATGTAATTCGGTCATCGAATTTATAGAAACACATCTGTTAAGCTCAGTTGCCGTACCGCGAATTGATATGCGCCCACTGATACAATTTAATGATATTAAAGTGGCGCAAAAGCAATTGATGCGTGAACTTAAATCTGCAAGTTACGAAAGCGCTGCAGAAGCCAGTGCCGGTGAGTTGGGTGTGCGTTTATTTTTAGGTTTAGGGCGAAGAAGTAATAAGCTGAACCGTTTAATTAAATCGTTATTCGATACCACTGAGCAAGAGCTCGTTCTTTATACCCCTTACTTTAACTTTCCTGCACCATTAATGCGTTCATTACGCCGTTTATTAAAGCAAGGTAAGCAGGTAACTATTGTGGTAGGGGATAAAACTGCCAATGACTTTTATCTGCCGCCAAGTGAGCCGTTTAGTAAGATTGGTGCATTACCTTATTTATACGAAACCATTTTGTATAAATTTTTAAAGTCACAAAAACGCCACATCAGTAATGGTAATTTGAATGTTTACCTTTGGAAGCACGAGAGTAACTCGTTCCACTTGAAGGGGATTTGTTCGGATAAGCGATTACACTTATTAAGTGGGCACAATTTAAATCCACGCGCATGGGGCTTAGATATTGAAAATGGTATTTTAATTGACGACCCTAAGCAGCATATCCTTGAACAAATAGAAAACGAAAAACAAGCTATATTAAAGCACTGTCGACGTTTAACAGGCCCACAAGACTTAGAAACGATGAATGACTATCCTGCGCCGGTTAAAAAGCTATTGGGGCAGGCTAAACGTGTAAAAGTTGATTTTATTATCAAACGCTTTATTTAATCGAAAAATTAAAAAAGCAGCGAAAGCTGCTTTTTTTGTGTCTAGATATTAGTTTCGGGCTTATTTTTGTTGAGCATCTAAAGACTGACCATTCACTTCTTTAGAGTCGTCGCTCATCAAGTATAAATAAGTTGGCATTAAATCTTCGGGTGTTGCTAACTTATCCCTATCTTCACCAGGGTATGCAGATGCACGCATTGATGTGCGGGTGGCGCCAGGATTGATACAGTTTACGCGAATATTGGTTTTACCCACTTCACAAGCCCACGTTTGCATCATGCCCTCTACAGCAAACTTTGAGATAGCATACGCACCCCAGTGTTCGCGGCCTTGGCGACCCACCCCAGATGAAGTAAAAATAACAGATGCACTGTCAGATTTTCGAAGCAGAGGGAACATAAATTTAGTGATCATAGCTTGTGCAGTTACATTCACTTTCATGATGTTTTCAAATGTTGATACACAGAAGTGCTCAAGTGGACCTAATGAACCTAAAATACCTGCATTATTAAGTAAGCCGTCTAACTTACCGAACTGCATTTCGATGGTTGCAGCTAAGTCACGGTAGTTTTGCTTTGTGGCACCTTTTAAATCCATTGGCACAATAGCCGGTTGTGGATAGCCAGCGTTTACAATTTCATCGTAAACACATTCAAGCTTATTGGTTGTTTTTCCAAGTAAAATAACAGTGGCACCATGCTTAGCATAAGTTAGTGCGGCAACACGACCAATGCCGTCACCAGCACCTGTTATTAAAATTACTTTGTCTTTTAGCGCATTCTCTGCGGCTTTATAAGTATGCATAAACGTACCATCGATTAAGTTTTTTACTATTTTACCATAGCAAAAAGCCAAGTTATCGAATTTATTGCAAATTAAGGTGGCGAAAATTGAAACTTTACGTTAAGTTTAACTGGTCTAATGTCTCATTAATAACCTAATTACATTAAATTAACTTAGAATGAAGGTAGTAGAACCACTACTTTTAACTTTGAACACACAATAACAATAAGATTTGCGCGGAGCGAAATTATGAAAAAACTGCTACTCTCACTAGCCATTGCGTCAGCCATTACTGGCTGTGGTGGAGGAGAAACATTAGAAGATGTAAAAAATGATAATCCTCCTGTTCTCCCAACCGCGACAGTAAAATTTGACCCAGCGAATAGTGTTATCTCAGTGCCGAATGATTTACTTATGAGTGGTACGCTTGATGGTACTTTAAATATGCCGGGTGAATTAGACGACGACAATGTTAGTGTTGACCGTGCGGCCTATGCTGATCCACAACTTGCACTTGGTGCGCTTGATGGTTGGTCTACGCAAACTCCGTTTAAAATTGACTTAACTTTTCCTTCGGGTATCTCTCTTGATATGACATCTGCTGCTTCACCAGGCGCTGTGCGTATTTTTGAAGTTGTTATGGGTGCAAGCCAAACAGACGAAACCTGTTCACAAGTACCAGCTGGTATCGCTTGTAAATTAGTGTCTGAACTGACTTTCGGTATTGACTTTATCACACAAGGTTCTGGTGATGCGGTTGCTGTGATCCCACTTAAGCCATTTAAAGCTGGCAGCACTTACATTAATGTTTTGACAACGTCATTAATGGACTCAGAAGGGCGCTCAATTGAGCCTTCTTCAACTTATGCACTCGTGAGCGAGGAAGCAACACTTATTACCGACTCACAAAAGTCACTTCAAGCGGTTATCAATAGCTATGAAAACGCAGTGACATCAGGTGGTGCAATCACAAAAGATGAAATCATTTACTCAGCAGCGATGACAATGCAATCAGCAGGTCAAGTGCTTGGAACAGTTAAGCAGCTTCTTGCTGCAAGTTTAACCCAAGATGCACTACCGACGCCTATGGTGCAAATTCCTGATCAACCCGTTATTACCGTTGAGCAAGTATTTGCATCACAAGGTATTACTGGTGTGTCACCTGTGTTTGGTGGTGTGCAGTATCAAAAAGGTAGCGTAATGTTACCTATGTATTTAGCTACACCAACAGGCACAACGGTTGATGATTTATCTGCGACTTACTGGCAAGGTTTATGTGATAGCGGTGTTGCGGTACTAGGTTATGCAGCCGCAGCGGGTGATTCATTCCCAACAGACCCTATTAGCGAAACTGATGGCCTGTGTATGGCGTTAAGTGAAGGCAAGTTACGTGATTTAGGTTTAGACCAAACTAAACACTTAACTAAGTACAACACAATTCCAAAAACACAAAGTATTGCTAATGTGCCAGTACAAATTACTAAACCAATTTTACCTGTAATTAATGCAGTGCGAGCTCAGCTCGGCTTAGACGCATTGAGCATGCCTGAGACAGGCTGGCCAGTTGTTATCCTTCAGCACGGCATTACTTCTAAAAAAGAAGATATGTTAGCCATTACTGCACAATTAACACTGCAAGGCTTTGCAACAGCTGCAATCGATCATCCTATGCATGGTGAGCGTGGTGTAGATGTAGATGGCGACGGTACTGACGACTTTAATGCCTCTACTGGTTCTGTATTAAGCTATATGAACTTACAGTCATTATTAGTAGCGCGTGATAGCTTACGTCAATCAGTTGCTGATTTACTTGGTTTACGTTTGGGTCTTAACTTTACCGGTGCTGCTGATTTAAATGCGCAAGATGTATCATTCTTAGGTCATTCATTAGGCTCTGTCGTTGCTCCAGCATTTGTTGCTGTTACTAATGCACCGCTAGCTGACCAAGTTGATCCAATGTTCAACGTGAAAAGCGTAGCACTTGCTAGTGGTGGTGGCGGTATCGCAAGCTTCTTAATTGAGTCAAATACATTTGGCCCATTTGTTCAAGGCTCTGTATTACTTGCAGCCGGTACAGCTGAATCTGCTGAGTTTGGTGCTTATGCTCAAAATGAAGCGTTATCAAACTGTGGTGCACTTGCAGCTAATCAAACAGCTTTCGTTACTTGTGCTTATAAAGAGTATGTTGGTTCACTAACAGTAGCAGGCGAAACAGAAAAACTAGCAAACATTCAAAGTGTGGTTACTCAATTTGCTTTTGCTGCGCAAACAGCCCTTGATAGTGGTGATCCTTCAAACTATGCAGCCTCTGTTGCAGCGCTTGGCACGCCTGTGTACATGAGTGTAGTTGTTGGCGATGGTGCTAACAACAATGCTGATATGGTTATTCCACCAATGGTGGCGAGCAACCCAATTGCTGGTAGCTTACCTCTTGCTAACCTAATGGGCTTATCAACTGTTGCAGAAACTCAAGGCCCGACTGCTGATGCAATGAGCTATGTGGTTAAATTCACGAAAGGCCATCACAGCTCTGTATTATCACCTGCAGCGACAGAAGATTCAGGTGCTACTGCTGAAGAAAGTGCAGCAGCAACAACAGAAATGCAATTACAAATCGCGACTTTCTTAGCAAGTCGTGGGCAGTATCTTCAAGTTACAAACACAGAAGTTGTTACTGAATAATTAAATGCTATTAATTACGTAATAACCAATTAAGTAAAAAGCCACATCCTGTGGCTTTTTTTTGCTTTAAAGCGTGGTAAATTGTGCCGAAGTATTAATAAATGGAGAGTTTGATTGGAATTTTTATATGAATACGGGTTGTTTTTTGCAAAGACCCTGACATTTGTCATCGCAATTGCAGTGATTGTTGCCATTATCATGGGCGCAGCAGTGAAACCAAAAGCGAAGAAAGGGGAGATAACAATTGATGATTTAAGTGAGCAACTTGATGATCTAAAACAAAGCTTTATCGAAAATACCCTTTCTAAAAAAGAGCTCAAGGCTCATCAAAAACAGCAAAAAACTGAGGCTAAAAAACAGCAAAACGACGAGCCTAAATCGCGTTTATATGTTATTGATTTCAATGGCAGTGTTGATGCCCATGAAGTCGAAAGTCTTCGCGAAGAAATTACCGCTATTTTAACCATTGCTGACAAAGAAAAAGACCGCGTACTGGTTCGCCTTGAAAGTGGTGGAGGTGTGGTGCACGGCTATGGCCTTGCTGCTTCTCAACTGCAACGCTTACGTAATGCAGGAATTCATTTGACTGTTGCTATTGATAAAGTAGCAGCAAGTGGTGGTTATATGATGGCCTGTGTGGCCAATGAGATTGTTGCAGCACCTTTTGCAATTGTTGGCTCGATAGGTGTTATTGCGCAAATTCCTAACTTTAATAAAATCTTGAAAAAGAATGATGTTGATTTTGAGCAAATCACTGCCGGTGAATACAAGCGTACGCTAACTATCTTTGGTGAAAATACCGATAAAGGTCGTGAAAAATTCAAAGAAGAAATTGAACAAACCCACGGTTTATTTAAAACCTTTGTGAGTGAGCAACGTCCATCTCTAGATATTGATACTGTTGCAACCGGTGAGCATTGGTTTGCTACCCAAGCGTTCGATAAA
The DNA here is from genome assembly GCF_015278155.1 of Pseudoalteromonas simplex. Lineage (NCBI taxonomy): Bacteria > Pseudomonadati > Pseudomonadota > Gammaproteobacteria > Alteromonadales > Pseudoalteromonadaceae > Pseudoalteromonas > Pseudoalteromonas simplex. The sequence continues at coordinate 336,575 of NZ_JADILN010000002.1, read as the reverse complement.
GGTTTAGTTGATAAGATTGATACAAGTGATGATATCTTATTGAGCCAAGCTAAAGAACGTCAAATCTTTAAAGTAAAATACCGTGTTAAGAAGAATTTAAGCGATAAGCTCGCCGTCGGATTAAGTTCAGGGGTAAGTAAAGCGGGAGTGACTTTAATGTCTCGTTTAAAAGGCTTAAACCCTTAAATTTAAAAACATGAAAGTAGTATAAAAAACCCGCTTATTATTTAGCGGGTTTTTTATGAGTTAATTAGTGTGAAATTAATTAATAGATTTATGGTAATCTTCTAAATCTTTAGCGGCATTTGGGTCGTTAAATACGTCCTCATCAAACTCACCTTCAGATTTTGCAACCACACAGGTGACCATGCAGTCACCGGTCACGTTAACAGCGGTTCGCGTCATATCAAGTAAGCGGTCGACACCAATGATGATAGCAATACCTTCTACAGGCAATCCAACTTGATTTAATACCATAGCTAACATAATAAGGCCTACACCCGGAACACCAGCAGTACCTACAGAAGCAAGGGTTGCGGTTAAAATAACCATCAGATAATCAGAAATCGTTAAATCTACTGCAAAAACTTGCGAAATAAAAACAGTCGCAACGCCTTGCATAATCGCCGTACCATCCATGTTGATGGTTGCGCCAAGGGGCACGGTAAAAGAAGCAACAGAGTTATGAGCACCTAACTTTTTATTTGCTGTTTCAAGGGTAATAGGCATAGTTGCGCTTGAGCTTGATGTACTAAATGCAAATAAACAGGCATTTTTCATTTTCTTTAGAAATGTAATAGGGTTTAGACCTGTAAACAGCTTAAGTAACAGGCTGTAATTCACAAAACCGTGAAATAATAAAGCAAAAACAACAACACCAAAATATAAGGCCAAGCTAGTGATAAGCTTTAAGTCAATAGTTGTAAATAATTTTGCCATTAAGAAAAATACACCATACGGTGCAATATTCATAAGCAGTGTTACAAGCTTTAAAATTACGGTATTTAAATCTTCAAAAACACTGGCCACACGTTTACCTGCTTTTCCACTGAGTGCCATCGCAACACCAAATAACAAGGCAAAAACGATAACTTGGAGCATGTTGCCACTTGCCATTGCATCAATAGGGTTTGTTGGGAACATACCAATAATGACTTGCGCAAGGGTGGGAGCTTCTTTCGCACTATAGTTAGCATCTGAAGGTAAATTGATTCCCTCACCTGGATTCACTAATAACGCCAAGGTGATAGCAACAGTAATGGCGATTGCCGTTGTCGCTAAATAAAGCAAAATAGACTTACCACCTAGTCGACCTAACTTTTTTGGGTCGCTCAAGCTACAAGTTCCACAAACAAGTGATACAAATACTAAAGGCACCACAAGCATTTTTAAGCTTGCAATGAATATTTGCCCGCCAACATGGAAAATACCATCAACAAAAAAAGCTTTAATAGGTAAAGAGAATAACCCTAATGGAATAAGGAAATCGTCTTCACCCGCTAAAATGGCTTGAAAGATAAAACCAACAACTACACCAAGTACCATACCAACCATGATACGAGATGTAAGGCTTAAAGACCGTACTTTTGACATACACCTAATCTATCTTGTTATAAATTTTGTCATAGACTACCAGCATAAGGATTTTTATACAGAAAAATTCGATAAATAATTAAATTAATTCGTTAAGAAATGAATAAAAAAATGATTATTTTCGGACTGATTTTAGGTTAATATTAGGTAAATAATAAAACAAAGTTTGAAATAGCTAACTAGGGAGAGGTCAATGCCTTTATTTCGATGGCTAAGTGTAATAGTTTTCAGCTCATTATTAGCTGCATGTGGTGGCGGTGGCTCACTGGAAAGTGATGGTGGTTCGCTTGATGGTGGGGATGATTCAACAGCTGAAGCTAGTTATGAAATTGCAGTACAAGGTTTTTCGCTGTCATCTGGTGAACAAGATAATCAGGTAACAGCTGACTCTCCGTTAACAATATCTGCTACATTAACAAATAATGATGAAGCTGTTGCTGGGGTTGTGATTAACTTTAGTTTAAACGGCGATATTGGTCTTTTAGATCCAGTATCTGGAACTGATCTAACAGATAGCAATGGTGTTGCTTCAATTAAACTTACGGCAGGTGATACTGCTGGCGCTGGTATAGTAACTGCTACCTACGCTCTTGATGGAGATACCTACAGCGACACATTTGGTTTCACATCGGATGGTTCAGAATCAGATGATTCAAGTGTGAGCGGCAGCGTCACATTAAACCTCACTATTACAGACACTTCTGGAGCACCGTTTACTGTTGATAACCCTGTAAGCAAAGATAATAAAGGTACAGTCACAGCAACTTTGCTTGATGAAGAGACGCCCCTTGCAGGTCAACTTATTTCATTTAGCACTAATTTTACAGGTAAAATTACGCCTGTTTTAGGAACCGCTCTAACAGATTCAAATGGTGAAGCTTCTGTAACACTGAGCAGTGGTGATGCGAAAGGGGCAGGTCAAGTTGTAGCAACCTATACAGATGAAAGCGGTAATGCAGTCACTAAAATTGCTGGCTTTATTTCTAATGGTGATGAAGCCCCTGATGATGCTATACAGTATTCGGTTACAGCTTCTCTTTTAACTGGTTGTGTCCCTTCTTGGGATGACAATAGAAGTAACGTAAAACTAGACCCGACCTCAATAGCATCAGGCTGTAGCATAACTAACTCGGTATCGAGTGCTGAACTTGCTGATTTATTTATTGAAGTAACGAATCAGCAAAGTGGTGACGCTGTTGCTAATGCACTAGTCGAAGTAACAACTGATCTAGGGACAGTCCTTCCATCATCAGGTCGAGCGTTGACTGATAGCTTTGGTGTTGCACTATTGAAAATCCAACCTGGTAACACTGGCGGTGCAGGAACAATTACAGTATCTGCTTTAGATGAACAAATTAGCACTAACTTTGCAGTAGGTATCGCAGATTTAATTCTAGAAGTGGACAACGGCCTAAATGTTGACTCAAATGGTGATGTAATTCCTCTTAAAGCTGGAGGAAGTACAATTATTGAGGTCACTTTAAAGGACGAAGAAGGGAATTTATATACCACACCAACAGATGTAGAATTTAGTTCAACATGTGTTGATAACAATAATTCAAGTATTGATGCCTCTGTAAAATCATCAAGCGGTATAGCTAGTTCTACCTATAGAGCCAATGGTTGCGGAATTGATGATGTTGTTAATATTACAGTCGAAACGGGCGGAAAGAACTTTACTGCTTCAACGATCATCCCTGTTGAAGTTTCAGCAGTACAATCAATTCAGTTTATCGACGTCTCAGAACCGGTAATTGCTCTTCCTCCAGGTGAAGGTGGCTTACCTACACAGTCTGTCGTTCGCTTTAGATTATTAGATGCCGACGGCATTGTATCGCCACAGCAGCGAATTGACTTTAAGTTAACAGACTCAACTGGTTTAGCTGGTTTGACTCAACGTACAGCGAATACAGACAATGATGGTGTTGTGCAAACTACGGTCACTTCAGGTATTGTGCCTGGTCCTCTTGTAGTTAAGGCTTGTTTTGTTTCAAAAACAGATGTTGCTGCATTACCAGAAGGTGATGATTTATCATGTTGGACAGATGAGGTGCAGTTGTGTGCAGATGAACCAACAAATGACATTTGTCCTGAAGGAACGCTTCACCTCGTACCACTAGCAGAGCAAATCAATGCAGTATCATCGCAACTTGCATTATATTCAGGCATTACGGATCAAAATAGTTTCGATTTAAGCCCTCAAGTTTTTAACCCTAATGCACTGAATTACAATGGAATTACTAATAGTCTTACGGTTTATTTTGGTGACCAATTTAATCAATTTAATAGTAATGGTGTCGAATCAACAGTTTTGACAGAATCAGGCGTTGTAGGTCCACAAAGTAATGAAGCGGTGTGTCGTACTACTGACGCGTCATGTGTAGTAACGTGGCGTTCACAAGGTGAGCGACCGTTCTATGATTACAAGTGGGGTAATAGAATTGGTGAAATCGATGGTAACTCTGCAACTACCGAAGGTATAAACCCTAAGACGGGTGATGTTAACTGCGATCCTTATTTTGAAACTGCAGCGCCTTGTATCGGGACATTAGTTCGCGCTAAAAACGATCCTAATGGTGTTATACGAGGCGGAAGAACAAGTATTATTGCTGTTGCAAAAGGTCAAGAAAGCTTTGTCGATGAAGAGTCATCAGATGGCATAACTAGGCGCAATGGTTTATTCGATATTGGCGAATACTACACATTATATGACTTACCAGAAGCGTTTAATGATCATAATGAAAATAGCACTTTTGACAAGGCGAACTGCAGTGATGCAGATAGTGATAGTTACGATCCGAACACAGATCAATGTTCTGAATTAAACTCGCGTGGTGGTCATAACGAAACATGGCGTGACCTTAATAATAACGGAATTTATGACGGTGCAGATGGTTTGTATAATGGCTTATTGTGTAGTGAAGCTGCCTTTAATGCAGGCCAGTGTACCCGTGATTTAATTGAAGTTCGTAAGCAAATTGAAGTTGTCATGTCTGGTGATGATCCATATGTTCGCTTTGCTGTATTAAAATCCAATGAAGTAGTATCTGCTCCATATGAGGTTTTAGTGCCTGCTGATTGTTCGAGCACAATAGCTGGTGTATTTGAGGTATCTGATAATGCGTTGTGGTGCGATGTCGCCTCTATTGATTTATCTGAAGTATCTCGTGCCAACCCAGACTATGATGCAACAGACCCCAATGAAACAGATCCTGAGACCTTAGAAGTGGGTTTATCTAGTATCAATGTACGTATTTTTTACAGTGATGAGTTTGGTAATCCACTTCCTGCTGGAACTGAAGTGTCGCTAACAGCCGATAATGGAGATTTTTCTATTATTGAGCATGAGGAAACGATTCCGAGCACAAATCGTGACTCAACAATGTATTCTGATGTTCGAATTGCTAGGGAGTCTGATGGTAACCAAGATCAAGATGGTGTACTAACTATAACTTTCCAATTTGAAAATCAGCTTGGCGGAACTAAAACGGTGAGCCGCTCGATTTCAATAATCGATGATAAATAAAGTTAAATCTTAAAAAATGCCAACCAGAAGGTTGGCATTTTTGTTGCTGTTCTATATATTCCCCTTGAAATTACCTTAAAACACCACATTGACTAAATTAGCAACAAAAATTGTTTAATTATTCAGTCAATGAAGAAAAGTTTCTATTAAAAGCTTGTAACAATTGGTGTTTGTAGATATACCTATAAATATTCGTGCTCCAATGATAAAAATCATACTTATTTGTTTAATGTGATTGATATACATTTATAAGGGCAAAAAACTTTTAAAATACTCGGTCAGAAATAGGCAACTATGGGCAAATCACTTGTAATTGTAGAGTCTCCTGCAAAGGCAAAAACAATTAATAAATACTTAGGTAACGATTTCATCGTAAAGTCCAGTGTTGGGCATGTGCGTGATCTACCAACTTCAGGTTCAGGCAAAACAAAAACTGCAGCGACGAAAACCCCTGCTGAAGTTCGAAAAATGTCACCAGAAGAAAAAGCTGCCTATAAAAAGCAACGCGACTATAAAAATTTAGTTGCTCGTATGGGTATTGACCCTGAAAAAGGCTGGGAGCCACATTACGAAGTCTTACCGGGCAAAGAGAAAGTTGTTCAAGAATTAAAGAAACTTGCTGAAAACGCCGATAAAATCTATCTCGCAACCGATTTGGATAGAGAAGGGGAAGCGATTGCATGGCACCTCGAACAAATTATTGGTGGCGAGCCTGAAAAATATAAGCGAGTTGTTTTTAACGAAATTACTAAAAATGCAATTCAACAGGCATTTGAAACACCCGGTGAACTAAACACTGACATGGTTTATGCGCAACAAGCGCGTCGTTTTCTTGACCGCGTCGTGGGTTTTATGGTGTCGCCATTACTGTGGGCTAAAGTAGCACGTGGCTTATCAGCCGGTCGTGTGCAATCTGTTGCAGTACGTTTACTTGTTGAACGTGAACGCGAAATCAAAGCATTTATTCCTGAAGAGTTTTGGGATATCCACGCTGATGTTAAAAATACAGAAGCTGCTTTACGCTTAGAAGTTACTAAACACGCTGACAAGCCTTTTAAGCCAGTTAATGAAGAGCAGGCGATGTCTGCTGTTAGTGAACTCGAAAAAGCTGACTACAAAGTCATTAGCGTTGAAGAAAAGCCTAGCAAGAGTAAACCGAGCGCACCTTTTATTACTTCAACCATGCAACAGGCTGCCAGTACGCGCTTAGGTTATGGTGTTAAGAAAACCATGATGCTTGCTCAACGCTTATATGAAGCGGGTCACATTACCTATATGCGTACCGACTCAACTAACTTATCGAAAGATGCAGTTGAAATGTGTCGTGATTACGTGACAGAGCAATTTGGTGAAAAATATTTACCGAAAGCACCGATTAGTTATAGCTCTAAAGGCAATGCACAAGAGGCACACGAAGCGATCCGTCCTTCTAGTGTTACCGTACTATCTGGTCATTTAGACGGTGTTGAAGCAGATGCTAAAAAACTTTACGAATTAATTTGGCGCCAGTTTGTTGCCTGTCAAATGGTTCCTGCAGAATACGATTTAACAACCTTAACAGTGGGTGCTGGCGAATATCAGTTAAAAGCTAAAGGTCGCGTTCTTCGCTTTGATGGTTGGACAAAAGTTCAACCGGCTGTTCGTAAAAAGAATGAAGAAGATCAATCACTGCCAGCAGTTAAAGAAGGTGATGTTTTAACGCTTGTTGAGCTAGAGCCTAAACAACATTTTACAAAGCCACCTGCACGCTTTAGTGAAGCGAGCCTAGTTAAAGAATTAGAAAAGCGTGGCATTGGTCGTCCATCTACGTATGCATCTATCATCTCTACGATTCAAGATCGTGGTTATGTGCGTGTTGAAAATCGCCGCTTCTTCGCTGAAAAAATGGGCGAGATAGTTACAGACCGCTTAGTTGAGAACTTCGAAGATCTGATGAACTTTGACTTTACCGCTAAGATGGAAGGCCGTCTCGATGATATCGCAGAGGGCGAACGTGTTTGGACACAAGTACTTGATAGATTTTACGCAGACTTTTCAACACAGCTTGAAATTGCCTCAGGTGACGAAGAGCAGGGTGGCATGCGTCAAAACCAAATGGTCGAAACTGATATTGATTGCCCTACGTGTGGTCGTAAGATGGGGATTCGTACTGCATCAACGGGTGTATTTTTAGGTTGTACTGGTTACAACTTGCCACCTAAAGAGCGCTGTACTACAACCATGAATTTGGTATCAGGCGATGAAGCTATTGCTGCGGATGTCGAAGACGTAGAAACTGAATCTCTAATGCAAATGAAGCGTTGCCCAATTTGTGAAACGGCAATGGATTCATACTTAATTGACGAAACACGTAAGTTACATGTGTGTGGTAACAACCCGGCATGTAAGGGTTATATCGTTGAGCAAGGCACCTTTAAAATTAAAGGCTACGACGGCCCTATTATCGAATGTGATAAATGTGGCTCAGACATGCAGTTAAAATCTGGTCGTTTTGGTAAGTACTTCGGTTGTAGTAATGAAGAGTGTAAAAATACACGTAAGTTACTCAAAAATGGTGAAGCTGCGCCACCAAAAGAAGATCCAGTTCACTTACCTGAACTTGAATGTGAAAAGTCAGAAGCTTATTTTGTACTGCGTGATGGTGCGTCAGGTATTTTCTTAGCGGCTAATACTTTCCCTAAATCACGTGAAACGCGTGCGCCTAAAGTGGAAGAATTAAAGCGTTTTAGAGATCGTATTTCTGAAAAGTTTTATTACCTTGCTGACGCACCTACACAAGATCCTGATGGAAATCCTTCAGTCGTTCGCTACAGCCGCAAAAATAAAGAGCAGTATGTAATGAGTGAAGTAGATGGCAAAGCCACAGGTTGGACCGCCCACTACCAAAATGGTAAATGGGTAGAAGAAAGTAAAAAGAAAGCGCCTGCTAAGAAAAAAACAGCAGCCAAAAAATAAATCGCCAGATTATATAATCGAAGTCGCGGCGTAATGTCGCGCAAACTTATTGTTAATTTGAGATGCAAATAAAAAACCGGAACGCACATCATTGTGTCATTCCGGTTTTTTCATATTCTAAGTAAACGTAAAATTAGATTTGTACGTCTTTTACTTTTTTATAGCCTTCAGCTTCAAGCTCATCGTTTACACATTTTAATACGTATGGCTTTAATTCTTCGTTGCTGATGTCATCATCTTTTGCCCAGTTTAAACACATTTCAGTGTATTCTTTGATCATTTCAGCTGATGCTTCAGGTGCTTCGTTAGCGATTGCATTCGTTGCTGACACGCTTAAAACAGGTGCCAAAATTAGTGCTAGCAATGCTTTTTTCATTTAATTATTCCTAATCAAAAAATTAATTATCACTGGCTAAATGCACAGTAATGGTGCGCAATGTGTATGTCACTTTGCTTGAGTGAATTTATAAACTAAATTTCAAAAAAAGATAACGAAATTTTTTTATCGTAAAGATAAGCAAAAAATAACCACTATTTTGCCTCTAATGCTGGTAATCGTAAGGTCAAAACACGTATTATCGCGCTAATTTTAAAAGAAAAGTGAACTAACTTATGTCTGAACAAGGGACTCATTCAAAAACAAAGAAAGTACCAACCAAACTAGAACAAGTTGTAGAGAGTTTTATTTTTCGCTCGCGTTGGTTACTAGCGCCATTCTTTATTGGCTTATTAGTCGCTGTGGTATTACTGCTGCTAAAGTTCTTTAAATATTTATACAGCATGGCTTTAAATACGTTCACTGCGTCAAACCAAGAGCTTTTGGTAGGTATTTTGACTTTAGTTGACACTGCGCTACTAGCTGGGCTTTTGCTTATTATTATTTTTAGTGGTTATGAAAACTTTGTTTCAAAATTAAATATAGAAAACCATGAAGATAGACCAGTTTGGATGGGCAAGGTTGGTTTCTCTGGCCTTAAGATGAAGTTGATTAGTGCAATTGTTGCAATCTCGGCTGTGGAGCTTTTAAAGGTATTTATTAGCTCAAACAACCATTCAACAGATGAGTTACTCTGGAAGGTGTTAATTCATGTCACGTTTGTGGTGTCGGGGGTGTTGTTTGCTCTTACAGATTACATTAATAGTAAAACCATGAACCACTAATACCATGATCAGAAATAAAAAAGCCCTGCAATTGCAGGGCTTGGTGTTTAACAACTGATTATTAATTCAGGGTTGCGTAAAAGCAACCAAACCCGGGCAGAGTGACTGTATTATTGTTTAATTCAGCTGTGTGATGAGAGATCTCTGTATGCTGTGAAGACACAGAACCAGAGATTGTCAGTTCGCTACTTTTTGCACCTAAGTTGAATGCACAAAGCATTTTAGTGTCGTTAAGCGTTCTATAAAAAGCAAGCACAGGCTCTTGTGTTTCGATAAATTCAATGTCGCCTTCAAGCAGTACGTTCTTATCTTTACGCCATGCCATAAATTCACGATACGCATTCAAAATTGAATCTTTATCTTGATCTTGCGTGTTTACCGCAACTGATTTGTGTGCATTGCCTACAGGTAACCAAGGTTTTACTGTAGAGAAACCAGCTTGCTCAGCATCTGCTGCATCCCATGGCATTGGTGTACGACAACCATCACGGCCTTTAAAGTTTGGCCAGAATGTAATGCCGTATGGGTCTTGTAAGTCTTCAAATGCGACTTCAGCTTCACCTAAACCAAGCTCTTCACCTTGGTACATACACACGCTGCCACGTAAAGACGCTAACAGGGCAGTAAGCATTTTACATTGCTGCGGATTGATAATGTTATCTTTACTCCAGCGGCTAGCAACGCGTTCTACATCATGGTTACTAAATGCCCAACATGGCCAGCCTTCGGTCATACGCTGCTCAAGAGTACTCACTGTTGTACGAATATATTCAGCGCTATAGTCGTTAGTAAGTAGCTCAAAGCTATAACCCATGTGAAGTTTGTCACCACCTGATGTGTATTCAGCCATGGTTGCGAGTGAATCTTCAGATGAGATTTCGCCTAATGCAACGGTACCAGGGTACTTGTTTAGTAGGGCACGAATGTCCTGCATAAAAGTCAGGTTTTCAGGTTGTGTATTATTGTAGTAGTGATATTGGAAAGCGTACGGGTTGTCTTCGCTAAAACCACGACCTTGACGTTTTTCTGGTGGCTTAGCCGGGTTGTCACGTAATTGCGCATCGTGATAGCAAAAGTTAATTGCATCTAAGCGGAAACCATCAACGCCTTTCTTCAGCCAAAACTCAACATTGTCTAATACTGCTTTGCGTACTTCAGGGTTATGGAAGTTTAAATCAGGTTGTTCAGTCAAAAAGTTATGTAAATAATATTGACCACGACGCGGTTCCCACTGCCATGCAGGACCACCAAAAATAGATAACCAGTTATTTGGTTGTGTACCGTCAGGTTTGGCATCTGCCCACACGTACCAATCTGCTTTATCGTTGATCTTATCTTCACGGCTATCAAGGAACCATTGATGTTGATCTGAGGTATGGCTCAATACCTGATCAATAATGATCTTAATATCACGTTGGTGAGCTTGTGCAATGAGTTCATCAAAATCATCAAGGTTACCAAACAATGGGTCGATATCACGATAGTCACTGATGTCATAACCAAAGTCTTTCATTGGTGATTTAAAGAAAGGTGAAACCCAAATAGCATCAACACCTAGGCTTTTAATATAATCAATGCGATCAATGATACCTTTGATATCACCAATGCCATCGCCATTGGTGTCTTGGAAACTGCGCGGATACACTTGATAAATAACCGCACCTTTATACCACTGCTTTTGAGCCATGTTTTTCTCCATCGTGACACTCAGAGTGTGTAAACTATAAGGCAACCATTAGTCGTATATGTTGCCGGAATGTCAAAAGCATACGTGAAGGGTGTGATACTGTAAAAACTCTGCATACGTATGCACGCCAAATTCACCTCTGTCCTCAGTAAAACTTATTAACTTGATTTAAAATTGAGCAGCATAAATTTAGCGCCGTAAAATTTACCAATTAGTAAAGTAATTGTCTTATTCCAACTCAAAACGCCAGCGTGGTGCATAATATAGCTGGCTTACACCAGAATGGTGCAATGTGATTATTGGTAAGACCAATTATCATTGTTCCATGTGCGTTCCTATTATTATTGCGTTAAGTCACCATTTAAGCGGGATAAATGTCCTAGCACCTATTTCTGTAACCAAATTGGGGGCGAAAATATAGCGAAAATGTTTCATTACTATTAATTTACACAGTAAAATTGATAAATCATTTATATTCAATCGGTTATGGGGTGTGTTTGTAAAGATGGTGTTAATATTTGTAATGATGAGCTACGCTGAATACGTATGCATAAATTTGTTAAGAAAATAACCAGGGCGTTAATATTCAATTCGACAACAAAATCAGTCAGCGAATAACAGCTATTATGTTCATGAATAACTGCAACACGTTGACATTACAATTTGGGTAATGGGAAAACATCATGTCTATGTTCAAACCAAGTATATTAACTCTGGCTTTAACAGCCGCAGGTTTAAATAGCTTTGTAGTGTATGCTGCAGAAGAAGACCAAAAAACAAAAAACGACAACGTTGAAGTTATCGAAGTAAAAGGTTTTCGTGGCAGTGTTGTAGAATCTATTAATACTAAACGCTTCACTCCTGAAGTTGTTGAATCAATCTCAGCTGAAGATATCGGTAAATTACCTGATTCATCAATTGCAGAATCAATTGCACGCCTTCCTGGTTTAACAGCACAACGTCTAGACGGTCGCGCTAGTCGTGTTAGCGTTCGTGGTTTCAGTGAAGACGAAAGTGCAACAACATTCAACGGTCGTGAGCAAGTTTCAATCGGCGACAACCGTGGCGTTGAATTTGACCTTTACCCATCAGAAATTATGAGCGGTGTAACGGTATACAAAACCCCAAGCGCAAGCATCGAAGCAGAAGGCATTGCAGGCGTTATCGACATGCAAACAATTAAGCCTTTAAGTAAAGGTGAACAAGTTATCATGTTTAACGGCCAATACGAGCAAACGGGTTTTGATAAATTAAACCCAGACGGTGACGATAAAGGGTTTCGCGGCACGGTTTCGTACATTGATCAATTTGCTGATGACACCATCGGTGTTGCTTTTGCATACAACACGATGAGTTCTCCAAACCAAGAGAAACGTTGGAACGCATGGGGCTACCCAGAGTTTACTGCTGATGACGGTAATACGTACTCAATTTTAGGCGGTGCAAAACCGTATGTTCGTTCATCTACTTTGGAGCGTGACTCAGCAATGCTAGTTGTTGAGGCATCGCCAAACGACCGTTTGAATATGACATTTGATGCGCTGTATATTGACTTTACAGATAAACAAATCTTACGTGGCATTGAAATACCATTTGCATGGGGTCAAGGTTCAATTGACCCAAGTTCAGTCGTTGTTGATGCTGAAAGTGGTTTTATCACAAGTGCAGTAACAGAAGGCCAACGTGTTGTTGTTCGTAATGATTACCAAGAGCGTGATGCAGATTTAACTCAGTTTGGCTTTAACGCAAAGTACGATATCAACGATGACTGGTCTATTGAATTTGACGCAAGTCGTTCTGAGGTTGAGCGTAAATTATGGAGTGTTGAAAGCTATTCTGGCACAGGTCGTGGTAACGATAGAGGTGTTGCAGATAATCTTGGCTATGAACTTGATGGCGGTAATACAGGTGCACAATTCAGTCACAACCTTGATTACAGCGATTATGATTTAATCCAGCTTGGCGGCCCATTATCTTGGGGTGCAAGTCTTCCGCTTAATTTAAAGTATGGTTTAGTAAATGAAATTGGAGATGATATTTCTGGCTACAAAGACCAAGCACAAGACGGTTTTATTAATGCACCTGAAATTAATGATGAATTAAGCACATTGAAACTTGCGGCTAGCAAAGTGCTTGATAACGCTTACATCAGTCGAGTGTCATTTGGTATGTCTTATCGTGACCGTGAGAAAACTAAATTTTCTGAAGGTTACTTTATGACACTTGCTGGTTTCTCACTTGATAACCCAGGGATGATGGTTGTACCTGAGCAATATCGTTTAGGAACGGCTAGCCTAGATTTCATTGGTATGGGTGATATGATCGCCTATGACACTAACGCGCTGATCAAAGATGGTTACTACGACCTTTTCCAAGAAAGTTTAAATGATGAAAAACACAAGACACAGTCTTGGACAGTTCAGGAAGAAGTGACAGCATTCTTTGCTCAAGCTGACATTAATGCAGAGCTAGGCTCTATCCCTGTAACAGGTAACGTTGGTGTGCGTTATGTAAGAACAGAACAGTCATCTCAAGGATTTGCGTCAAGTGGCGCTACAGGCGAGGTTGTCGTATCGCCAACAGACATCAGCCATGATTATAGCCACTTCTTACCTAGCCTGAACTTATCGTTTGCCATTGATGAAGAACAAACAGTACGTTTTGGTGCTGCGAAAACGATTTCACGAGCTCGATTAGATGAAATGAATGCATCTTTAAGTGCTAGTTATGGGCAAGTTCCAGATGAGAATGGTAACTACTGGAGTGTATCGGGTGGTAATCCTACGCTAGAACCAAAAGAAGCAGTTGGTTTTGATTTAAGCTACGAAAATTACTTCCATGAAGAAGGTTATTTTGCTGCTGCATTTTTCTATAAGGACATTAAGCAGTGGATCTTTGACGGAACTTATGAAATCGACATGAGCGGTGTGGCCGACCCATCAACTGGTGAAATCCCAGCAACTTCAACAGGCACGGGCTCTGGTAAAGTCAATGGTGGTGGCGGTGATCTGTGGGGCTATGAGTTATCACTTGCATTACCATTCTCTATCTTTAGTGAATCACTGGAAGGTTTTGGTTTAATCGCTAGTCATACAGGTGTTGAGCAAGATATTACAGACCAAAATGGTAATGAGTTTGAGCTACCAGGTTTATCAGAACAAATTGATAGCTTAACAGTTTACTTTGAGCGTAACGGTTTCCAAGCGCGTACAAGCATGCGTAAACGTAGCGACTTTAAAGGTAATATTAATGGACTTGGTCTTGCTGCGACTCAGGTTGATATCGAAGGCGAAACAATTTGGGATGCTCAAGTTGGTTACGACTTTAGCGAAGGTGGTGTAGAAAGCCTTGACGGTTTATCTGTCACTTTCCAAGTTCAGAATATCACAGAAGAGCCGTTCACAACTTTATCAGGTGATAACTCACTTCAAGTACGTGACTACCAAGACTACGGTCGTACATTCCTGTTAGGCTTCAGCTACAAGCTGTAATTAGCTAAAACAGCGATAGAAAATTGCCCTTGTGATTTGTTTTACAAGGGCTTTTTTATATCAGTGAGCTACACTCAATGAATAGAAATTGGCGTTAGGTGTACTATGGAAACAAAAAAAATAACCAAGGTCGTGATTGCCGGTGGTGGCACAGCAGGGTGGATAACCGCTGCATTACTTAATAAAGTACTGGGCAAAGTAATTGATATCACGCTGGTAGAGTCAGCAGAGATTGGCACTGTTGGTGTAGGCGAAGCAAGCATCCCACCTATTTTGCATCTAAATGGTGCGCTAGGCATTTCTGAAAAAGAATTTATTAAGGCTACTGGTGCCACGATTAAGCTTGGTATTGAGTTTGAAAATTGGCGCAGCCAAGGCCACAGCTATATGCATGCCTTTGGTGAGATAGGTAAAGATTTTCCGTTTTGTGAGTTTTATCATTTTTGGCTAAAAGCAAATCAAACACAAAACGCGCCTGACTTTTGGGATTTTTCACTTAACTACCAAGCAGCAAAAGCGCATAAATTTGCTCACCTTAAGCACATTCCTAACACTCAGTTGGCGGGCTTACATTATGCCTATCATTTTGATGCCACTCGATACGGCGAATTCTTAAAAGAGTTGGCGCAATCACGGGGCGTTAAACGCATTGAAGGCAAAATTGAATCGGTTAATCAATGCCATCAAAGCGGGCATGTTCGTTCTTTGTTACTTAAAAATGGCGAGCAAATTGATGGCGACTTATTTATTGATTGCACCGGTTTGCGTGCTTTATTAATAGAGCAAACACTTAATACCGGCTTTGAAGATTGGTCGCATTGGTTACCGTGTGATAGCGCGATTGCGGTGCAAAGTGAATCAGCTTCGGATGCAATTCCTTATACACGTTCAATTGCAAGAGACTCAGGCTGGCAGTGGCAAATACCATTACAGCATCGAGTAGGCAACGGGCTTGTGTATTCTTCTCGTTTCTTATCAGACGAAGCGGCAAAACAACAGCTCTTGGATAATTTACCTGCCAAACCACTGACAGAGCCGCGTGTTATTAAGTTTAAAACAGGCCGCCGTTTAAAGCAGTGGCATAAAAATGTGGTATCGGTCGGCTTATCAAGCGGCTTTTTAGAGCCATTAGAATCGACCAGTATTCATTTAATTCAAAGTGCAGCCATTCGTTTAATTAAGTTTTTTCCTCATCAAGGTATTAAACAAAGCCTTGTAGATGAATTTAATCAACAAAGTAAAACAGAATTTGAGCGAATTCGTGATTTTATTATTCTTCATTACAAGCTTACTGAGCGTGATGACAGTGCGTTTTGGCGTTTTTGTAAAGGCATGGATATTCCATGCAGTCTCAGAAAGAAAATTGAGCTATTTAAAACCAGCGGCAAGCTAATTAGAGAAGACGATGAGCTCTTTGCCGAAATCGCATGGCAGCAAGTGATGATAGGGCAAGGGCTTATTGCAGAGGATCACCATCCTTTAACAGATGCGTTATCTGATGAGCAATTAAATGAGTTATTTAGCAATTTAAAAACCTTGATTAATAGCACTGTCGAGCAGTTGCCGACCCACAATCAATTCTTAGAAAAAGTACAAAATTAATTATGAAAAAAACACAAACATTTTTAGCGTTAACAACCGCATTTACACTTTTTAACTCAACAGCAAGTTTTGCAATTACTGCGTCACCAGAAAACTGGTGGGTAGGGATGCAAAACGACTCATTACAAGTCATGCTTTACGATAACAATATTGCTAACAAAGCGTGGCAAATGGTGCCTTACAAAGGCGTTGAGTTTAAAGGGGTGACAACAACAAATAACCCTAACTACGCGTTTTTAGATTTAACCATCAGCGATAATGCAAAGGCGGGAACACTGACTTTTAAAGCTGAAGACGGCACCACCTTTACTTACCCATTAAATGACCGTGATAAGCAAAGTGCCAATCGTCATGGCTTTACAAATAGAGACACGCTTTATTTAATAAACCCTGATCGCTTTGTAAATGGTGACCCAAGTAACGATAGTGTTGCAGGTATGCAGGAGGCTGCAAACCCAAGCTTTAAAGGTGGCCGACATGGCGGTGATATTCAAGGTGTTATCAATAGCCTAGATTACCTTGAGGACCTCGGTGTAACGCAACTTTGGTTAACACCGGTGCTTGAAAATGACATGCCAAGTTATTCTTATCATGGTTATGCTATTACTGATTTTTACAAAGTTGATCCGCGTATGGGCAGTAATGCGCTTTATAAAACCTTATCGGCAGAAGCGAAAGAGCATGGTATCGGCTTAGTGATGGACATGGTACTTAACCACTTTGGTTCATCGCATCAGTGGATGAGTGACATGCCAACGGCAGATTGGGTTAACTTTGATGGCAAGTTTGAAAACGGTAAAAATGCCACTAGTCACGCCAGACAAACAATTCAAGACCCTCATGCGAGCCAATACGACAAACGTCAATTTAATGATGGTTGGTTTGTTGAGACGATGCCTGATTTAAATCAGCGCCAGCCGTTACTATCAACGTATTTAATTCAAAATGCCATTTGGTGGATTGAATACGCCAACTTAAGCGGCATTCGTGTTGATACCTATTCATACTCAGATAAAGCATTTTTAGCCGATTGGACTAAAGCGATAATGACCGAATACCCAAACTTTAATATTGTTGGTGAAGAGTGGACAACCAACCCAGCAATTGCATCTTATTGGCAGCGTGGCAAAGTCAATCAAGATGGTTATACCTCTGAGTTACCAAGTGTAATGGACTTTTCATTACAAGAGGCGTTGATCCAAGCACTTAACGAAGAAGAAAGCTGGAATACAGGTTGGGTTAAAGTGTATCAATCGCTGGCGAATGACTTTTTGTATGCTGATACAGATAACATTTTAGTGTTTGCAGATAACCATGACATGAGCCGTGTTTACACTGAGCTGGGTCAAGACCTAGCAAAAACTAAATTAGCCATGACGCTGCTGTTAACAACTCGTGGTATTCCACAAATCTATTACGGTACTGAGCTGCTGCTCGATAACACACCTAGTAATGACCACGGTGATATTCGCATTGATTTCCCGGGTGGGTTTAAAGGTCAAAAAGCGAATGCCTTCACAGGTAAGGGGCTTTCAGCTGATCAGCAAGAGATGTTAGCTAGCATGAAAAAACTGCTTAAGCTTCGTCAAGAAAAACCAGCGTTAAGCGAAGGTCGTTTAATGCATTTTTCACCCAAGCAAGGCGTTTACAGCTATGTGAGAGAGCACAATGGCCAAACTGTATTGGTTGTTCTTAACAAAAACCAACAAGCTATTGATTGGGATTTAAGCTACATGCAAGAAGTGCTGAAAGGCAATAATAAAGGACGCGATTTAATCAGCGAAGAGCGTGTTGATCTTGCTGCGCCAATCCGCTTAAAAGCTATGCAAGCACGCTTAATCGAACTTGAATAATTGCAACTAATAGGCTGAATACGTATGCATTTACTGTCCGTATGCAGCCCTTAACATTAGTATGAACTGATATTTACAGAAAAATGAAGTAATGATGACAACATACAAACTAACTGCGTTAGTAGTGGCTTCGGTTTTAGGTTTAACTGCCTGTGGTAACGATGCGCCAGTACAGCAGAACACGCAACAGCAGCAATCAGAATCTAGCCAAGCAGCTATCTCTAAGCCTGTGGTTTACCAAGTATTCACTCGATTATTTGGTAACACTAACACCACCAATAAACCGTGGGGCACATTAGAAGAAAATGGGGTAGGTAAATTCGCTGATTTTAATGATGCAGCATTACAAGGCATTAAAGAGCTAGGAACAACACATGTTTGGTACACTGGTGTACCGCGTCATGCTTTAGTAACTGACTATACCGAATACGGTTTGTCTCAAGATGACCCTGATGTTGTAAAAGGCCGTGCAGGCTCGCCTTATGCAGTGAAAGACTATTACGATGTTAATCCTGATTTAGCAATTAACCCTGAGCGCCGCTTAGAAGAGTTTGTCGAGCTAATCAATCGCACTCATAAGCAGGGTATGAAAGTGGTTATTGATATTGTGCCAAACCACGTAGCGCGTAACTATGAGTCGGTTGCTAAGCCTGAAGGCGTAAAGGATTTTGGTGCTGAAGATGACACGACGAAAACCTATGCTCGCGATAATAACTTTTATTATGTAACAGGGCAGTCATTTCAAGTGCCAACAAGCGATAGCTACCAAGTGTTAGGTGGTAACCCGCATCCTCTTGCTGATAATCAATTTGCCGAAACCCCAGCAAAATGGACGGGTAATGGGGCCCGTGCCGCTAAACCCGACATCAATGATTGGTACGAAACAGTTAAAATCAATTACGGTGTGAAACCAGATGGTAGCTACGACTTCCCGACGCTACCGGATGATTACGCTGATAAAGATTACCGTGCGCACTACGCATTTTGGCAAGATAAAGACCTACCAAATAGCTGGTATAAATTCCGCGATATCGCGCTTTATTGGTTAGATAAAGGTGTTGATGGTTTCCGTTATGATATGGCCGAGATGGTGCCTGTTGAGTTTTGGAGCTTTTTAAATTCATCAATCAAGATGCAAAAAAGCGATGCCTTTATTTTGGCTGAGGTATATAACCCAACGCTTTACCGCCCATATATCCAACAAGGTAAGATGGATTACCTTTACGACAAAGTCGGTTTTTACGACACGGTTAAAGCTGTGATGCAAGGCAAGCAATCAGCGGATACTATTTTCGATATCCAAAGCCAAGTGGCGGATATTGAAGAGCATATGCTGCACTTCTTAGAAAACCATGATGAGCAACGTATTGCTAGCCCAGATTTCGCTGGTAGTAGTGAAAAAGGTAAGCCAGCGATGGTGGTATCTACATTGATGTCGCGCTCGCCAACATTACTTTATTTTGGTCAAGCTGTCGGTGAAGATGGCTCTGAGGACGGCGGTTTTGGCGACCCAACGCGTACCAGCATTTTCGATTATATGGGTGTACCTGCGCATCAAGCATGGATGAATAATGGTAAATTCGATGGCGGTGCGCTTTCAAAGCAGCAAGCTGATCTTCGCGCTTACTACACCAAGTTAATGTCGTTAAACACACTGCCTGCCATTGTTGGTGGTGACATGCAAGCGGTTGAATTGACAGGCTCAGAACAAGTCATTGCTTTTACGCGCAAGCTAGGTCAACAACTAGTGCTTGTAGTAAGTAACTTTTCAGAAAACCCACAAAATGTTGAGCTTACTCTTAACCAAACGTTGTTACCTAAGCTTAATCACAGTGGCTTAACGTTAATTGATAACCTAGAAAATCATGCCGACATTGTGATTTCTGAGGCAGCTACGAATGCGCCAATTCAACTACAGCTGAATGGCTTAAGCAGTGCAGTATTTACCTTAAAGGCTGACTATGAATAATAACAAACCAACGCTGAGCTTTTGGCAAATATGGAATATGTGTTTTGGATTCCTTGGTATCCAATTTGGCTTCGCATTACAAAACGGTAATGTAAGCCGTATTTTTCAAACTTTAGGTGCCAATGTTGATGATATTCCAATCCTTTGGGTTGCAGCTCCATTAACAGGTCTAATTGTACAACCGATCATCGGTTACTGGAGCGATAAAACTTGGAATAAGTTAGGTCGTCGTCGTCCGTTCTTTTTCTATGGGGCTATTTTAACGACGTTATCGTTATTCATCATGCCTAACTCACCAAGCCTTTGGATTGCGGCGGGTATGTTATGGATCATGGATGCGTCAATTAACGTGACTATGGAGCCATTCCGTGCTCTTGTAAGTGATAACCTACCGAAAAAACAACGTGCAACTGGTTATGCGATGCAAAGCTTCTTCATTGGTGTTGGTGCGGTTGTTGCGTCAGCATTACCTTGGATGATGACTAACTGGTTCGATATTGCTAATACGGCACCTGCTGGGCAAATTCCAGATTCTGTAAAATTTTCGTTTTACTTTGGTGCAGTAGTTTTATTAGTTGCTGTGTTTTGGACTGTCTTTACTACTAAAGAATATTCACCAGAAGAACTTGAAAGCTTTCATGAACAAGAGCAAAGCGATGACTCGAGTGATGTTCAAAGTGATGTAAACTTTAACAAAGGCGCTGCAATCTTTACGGTTCTTGGTCTAGTAGTACTTGGTATTGTAACGGGTCTATCGCTTGAAAAAGAGCTTTATTTACTCGCTGGTGGTTTGATTAGCTTTGGTGTTATTCAATTTATTGCTGGTGCTTTAAAGGCTAAAAACGCAACCAGTGGTGGCTTTTATCAAGTTGTGAATGATGTATTCACTATGCCAGAAACGATGAAACAATTGGCTTGGGTACAATTTTTTAGCTGGTTCTCATTGTTTGCAATGTGGATTTACACCACATCGGCAGTAACCAGTTTCCACTACGGCAGCAGTGATACAAGCTCTCTTGCTTACAATAACGGTGCGGATTGGGTTGGTGTATTATTTGCCGCTTACAATGGTTTTGCTGCCATTGCAGCACTGTGTATTCCGGTTATCGTTAAAAAAGTAGGGCTAAAAGTGGCTCACGCTATCAACCTAGTGCTAGGTGCATTGGGTCTGGTCAGCTTCATTATTATCAAAGATCCAAGTTTACTGATCTGGCCAATGATTGGAGTAGGGTTTGCTTGGGCGTCAATTCTATCTTTACCATACGCAATGTTAAGTACCTCAGTACCAAGTAAAAAAATGGGTGTGTACATGGGTATTTTTAACTTCTTTATTGTTATTCCGCAGCTTTTAGCGGCAAGCGTATTAGGCCTAATTTTACGTCACTTTTTTGATAATCAACCGATTTATGCGTTAGTGCTAGGTGCAGTGTCATTCGTACTAGCAGCGGTCGCTGTACTGCGCGTTAAGCAACAATAATAAGGACACACCATGAAAAAATTTAATCTCATTACAGCAAGCTTGTTAGCGTTAGGTTTAACAGCTTGTAGTTCAGAACAATCAGCTAATACAGCAGTTGAGCAGGTGTCTGCACCAGGAGCACCGGGTGTTGAGCCTTTTTGGGCATACTCTGGTAAAACGGGTATTGGTACCTCTTACGAGCAATACCAAGACGGCCACTATAGCGACGCAGCTGCTACTGGCAAAGTATCAAAAGTTTGGTTTTCAATCGCGAAAGGCATGATCACCGAAACCATGTTTGGTTTAATTCACCAAGCACAAATCAAAGATATGCAATTTGTTGTAGTCGGTAAAGACTTTACCGTTACAGAGAACGATGATCTCGATGTAAGCATTGATTATTTATACAAAGACGACGCTGGTCGCCCATTATCGCTTGCTTATAAAGTCGTTAGTAAAGATAAACAAGGTCGTTTCACTTTAGAAAAACATATTTTTACAGATCCAAACGGCCAAACATTGTTTGTTCGTAGCGTATTTAATACCGACCTTGAAGGTGTGAAAGCCTACGTTAATGTGAACCCTTACATTGATAACAACGGTTTAAACGATTTTGCAAAAGTAACTGATAAGGGGCTAGTTGCGTGGCAAGATGATAACTTTTTATCTTTACAAGCCGCTCAACCATTTAAGCAAGCAAGCGTTGGCTTCACGGGAGTAAGTGATGGCTTAAAAGAGTTAAAAGCATCGCAATCATTATCAACGACTTACCAAAATACCGGTGATAAGTCGGGTAATGTAAGCTTACTTGCAGAGCTTGGTGAAGTATCAAAAAACACCACCTTTGATTTAGCTTTAAGCTTTGGTAACTCTGAAACTGCAAGCTTAAAAGAAGGTCAAGCAAGTTTAAATCAAGGCTACCAAAAAGTGCTTGCTGCATATAACGGTGAAGGTGTTGCAATTGGTTGGCAAGACTACTTAGCAAGCCTTGAACCTTTGAGCACATTAACTAACAGCACCGCAGATAATGGTAAGTTGCTTTATACCAGCGCCATGGTGTTAAAAGCGCAAGAAGATAAAACTCATGCTGGTGCTTTAATTGCGTCACTGTCTAACCCTTGGGGTGAAACAGTATCAGCCAAAACAGGTTCTACCGGTTATAAAGCGGTTTGGGTACGTGATTTCTATCAAGTAGCAATGGCATTTATGGCCATGGGTGATACACGTACCGCAAAAACGGCGTTTGAATATCTAGAAAAAGTACAAGTAACAGATAACACACCAGGCAATGGTGGTGACACGGGTTGGTTCTTACAAAAGACGCATGTTGATGGTGAGCTTGAGTGGGTAGGTGTTCAGCTTGACCAAACAGCAATGCCGATAATGTTAGCGTGGAAACTACACCAAGCTGGCGTACTTAGCGATCAAGAGCTGACAGATTGGTATGGCAAAATGTTAAAGCCAGCTGCTGACTTCTTGGTTGATGGTGGTCTTGCGAAAATTCTTTGGAACGACACGCAAATTACACCGCCAGCAACACAACAAGAGCGTTGGGAAGAACAAAATGGTTTTTCACCATCAACAACGGCTGCGGTTGTTGCAGGCCTAGTGACAGCTGCTGATATTGCTAAAAAAGCAGGGGACACTAAAAATGCAGAGCGTTACCTAGCAACGGCTAAAAGCTACAACAGTGAAATTGAAAGCACCATGTTTACGACTCAAGGTAACCTTAAGTCTGAAAATAGCGATGGTGAATATTTCATTCGTATTGGTCAAGACAAAGATCCAAACTCATCAACCACACTTAATGCTAATAACGGGCGTGAAGGCTTTGATAAAAAGCAAATCCTTGATGGTGGTTTCTTAGAGCTTGTACGTTACGGTGTTCGTGATGCACTTGCGCCAAGCATTGTAAAAACATTACCAGAATACGATGACGAAACCTTAGTCGATAATTTGCAAGTGCGTTACACCTTTAATTTTGCTGATGGCTCAGGGTCATTCCCTGGTTACCGTCGCTATGGTAACGATGGTTACGGTGAAGATGAAGTGACAGGTAACAACTATGCCGAAGGTGGTAACAACACCCCTGGTCAACGTGGTCGTGTATGGCCGTTTTTCACAGGTGAACGTGGTCACTATGAAATCGCTGCGGCAAACGCAACTAATAGCCTTGATGCGATGAAGCAACAAGCGATTAAAGACACCTATGTAAAAGGTATGGAAGCATTTGCCAATGAAGGCATGATGCTACCTGAGCAAGTTTGGGATGGTGTTGGCAATAATAAAGCAGGCTATCAGTTAGGTGAGGGGACAAACTCAGCGACACCACTTGCTTGGACTCATGCAGAATATATCAAGTTACTCCGTTCAGTGAGTGATAAACATGTATGGGATCATTACCCAGTGGTTGAAAAAGCCCTCAAGTAATACCTTATTAATAAGCCGCAATTCATTTGCGGCTTTTTAGTTTAAATTTGAGTAGACATTATGTTTAAGAAATTTATTTGTTTAACCTTGATGCTATTTTCAGGTGTCACTTTTGCAAATGTGATAATCCCTGAGGTGTCAGAAGGGCATCTTGATGTTAAGAAAAACTTTAGTTCAAAGTATGTTGAGAGCCGTTTTTTAAATATCTGGTTACCACCAGGTTATAGCAACACACGTAAGTATGATGTTTTATATATGCATGATGGTCGAATGTTGTTTGATGCCAAAACAACATGGAATAAACAAGAATGGCAAGTTGATGAAGTTGCAGCGAAGTTAATTCAAAGCGGTAAAGTTAAGCCATTTATTGTTGTTGGCATTCCAAATGCGGTAGAAAATCGTCATAGCGAGTATTTTCCGCAAAAAGTATTTGAAAGTTTAGCAAAGCAAAAACAAGCAAATTTATATGAGTTAGAGAGGTATCCAGGGCAAAAGCTGTTTTACTCTAAGGTTTATTCAGACAACTATGCTCGCTTTGTTGTTGAAGAAGTCATTCCCTTTATTGAGAATAACTATTCAGTAAATAAAGGTTTTGAACATCGGTATATCGCAGGATCAAGCATGGGAGGGCTTATTTCTTGGTATACACTACTTCAATATCCTAATGAGTTTGCCGGCGCAATTTGTATGTCTACGCATTGGCCAGGGATTTTTACTTATGACAAACAAGTATTTACTGCTTTCAAGCAGTATATTTCTGACAATATTGGCAAACTAACAACACAAAAAGTTTACTTCGATTATGGAGATGGCACATTAGACTCCATGTATCCTGATCTTCAAAAACAAATTGATAATGTATTTATGCAACACGGTTATCCAGCTTCGTTATGGCAGAGTCAATATTTCCCAGGTGCGACGCATGCAGAAGTTGATTGGGCTAAGCGATTACAAATCCCACTTGAGTTTATGTTCAGAGTAAACGCGCAAGCACTGTAATAATTAATTGATTAAAAGAATCGAACTGCTTCTGCTAGGCTAAATGCCTGTATTAAAAGTATTTATAGCACGAAGCTATAACTATGAAGTAAAAACTTAATTACATACCTAATATTTATTGGGCATGGCTTTTGGTAAAAGGAAAAATAATGTTAAAAAAACTAGCCTTATGTGGTTTGTTAGCAATAAGCACGCAAAGTAAAGCGGATGACTATTTGCTTTACTTTATGGGGGGCCAATCAAATATGGAAGGTTTTGGCTTTAATAAAGACTTACCTGCACAGTATGAAAAGCCAGTTGAAAATACCTTATTCTTTTTTGGTAACCCTGTTGCTGATGATGCATTAAATGGTGGCAAAGGTGTTTGGACTAATTTAATGCCTGGTTTTGGAACAGGGGCAAGATCGACAGAGCATTCAATTATTTTATCTGATAGATTTGGCCCTGAATTGAGTTTTGGTAAACGCTTATCTGAGCTAACGGGTAAGAAAATAGCCATTATCAAATATGCGCGTGGTGGCTCATCTATTGCGCTTGGGGCATCTGGTTTTGGTACATGGGGGCAGAACTATGCTGACAACACCAAGATCAACCAATGGGATAACTTTCAAACTACCGTAAGAGCTGCGTTAGCGAACAATGATATAGATGGTGATGGTGTAGCAGATACTTTAGTACCAGCAGGTATCATTTGGATGCAGGGTGAGGCCGATGCCTATCATGAACAAGCATCTAAGGTTTATTTAGCTAATTTAACAAGCCTGATGAATGATATGAAGATGACTTTTGGCAATAAGGAGTTACCAATCATTCTTGGCAGAATCGAAGACTCTGGTAAAACACCTGAAACACGCATGATGCCATATATAGAGAGAGTATGGGATGCTCAGAAAAAGTACGTTAAATCAAATACTAATGCTCATTTAGTTGCCTTTGATGAGCCTGTCGAATTCATTGAAGATAAATGGCACTATAAAAGTAATTACTATATAAAACTAGGTAACCTTTTTGCAGAGAAAGCAGCCGAAACATTAGCTAAGTAAGTTTCTTTTAAATATCTAATTAAATAATTAAACCGCCGAATTAACCTCGGCGGTTTTTTGTTTATAATAGGGCCAAATTTGAAATGGAATTTACCATGAATCAGCAAAATTTTATTCTTGTTATACTTATTCTCATTGCTTTACCTGTGTGCTTAATTAAAGCTGAAGCAGCTGAACTTAAACCCTTCACTACAGATGGTTGCAGCTCTTTTCCTGATGGAACGATAGAACACAAAAACTTATGGTTAGCTTGCTGCACTGCCCATGATCTCGCTTATTGGCAAGGCGGTACTTTCAAGCAACGTGAGCAAGCTGATATAGATTTAAAAGCGTGTGTTGCACAAGTGGGTGAGCAAGAAATTGCGGTATTGATGCTTGCTGGTGTTAGAGTGGGTGGTACACCTTTTTTACCTACCAGCTTTCGCTGGGGTTATGGCTGGCCATACCCCAAGTTTTATAGCGAACTCACTGAGCAAGAGCGCTTACAAGTTGAAAGCCGTTTAGCAGAATACGCTGATACTGAACAGCATTAATACTTAATAAAGAGAATGGGCAGAGAGCAGTCTATTCGAGTTTTTATAATTATTTAAAATGGAGTTTGTAGATGATCAAAACAGCCGGGATGTTACTTTTATTATTTGCTCTTAATTCTCAAGCGGAAAGTTTTCAATCTAAACTTGTTGAGGCCGCCAAAGAGCGAACTGAACACTTTGTAGTTTATAACGGAAGTTATCGAAAAATAGACTATCCCAATGGTGATGTACCTAAGAATATAGGTGTATGTACCGACGTGGTTATACGTACTTACAGAGCTTTAGGAATTGATTTACAGGCGCTTGTATATGAGGATATGCGCGACAACTTTAGCTTATATCCTTCAAAACGAATTTGGGGCTTAACCAAACCAGATACCAATATTGACCATCGCAGGGTACCTAACCTACAAGTGTTTTTTGAAAGACATGGTGAAAGTCATGTTATTAGTAAAACAGCTGCTGACTATCAAGCAGGTGATATTGTGACTTGGGTTCTACCTAATAATAGGCCTCATATAGGTATCGTTACAGATGAACTATCGAAAGATAAATTAAGACCTCTGATTGTTCATAACATAGGCTGGGGTCCTAAAATGGAAGATATGTTATTCACTTACAAAATTACAGGGCATTACCGATATAAACCCTAACATACACACTAAGCTTCAATTAGTTACCACTTTAGTATACATTTAAGGTATTTATGTACCTTTATTGGGTTTGGTCTGATTTTTAACTTAAAGGGATTTATATGAAAAATGTTAGTAAATGCATTGCCAGTATTTTGTTGCTACTTCCGACGACTATTTTTGCTTCTCAAGAAGTTGTGATTGAAAAGTCAGATAAATTTACCGAACTGTCAAAAGGCTTAAAGGTAAGTGTTAGAACTGGCCCTAATAAAAATGCCAAAATTTATGACTTTTCGACAAATAAAATTACCATCACTGATGAGCACGGTGCGCCTTTTCAACGTTACTATTTGCAAATTGCCACAGCAGATAAAGAATGGGCCAAGGAAATCATTACGTTTGATGATAAAACGAATGTAATTGACTTAAATGCACTACTTTTTGGTCAATTGATCGACACTTCTGAACTAAAAAAATTAGACTCAGCGCATGCTTTTTCTTTATATAATCGTCTTGAAAATATTCTCTCGGAAGAATATGGCACATTTGAACAGGTTTACAATGATGGCCTTGCGGACTATTTAAATTATATGTCGATAGACGCCGGTTTTGAGAATTACATAGCAAGAACCGGGGGAGCGGGCGATAAACTCACAGAGTCACTAAAAGAAATAAAGCTGCCGCCTCTTGTTGAACACCAACAATTAATGAGTGAGTTTATTAAAGCTGTAAATCAAAAGGACAAAACCTGGTTGTTGGCTCAGCAAAGACCAAATTCCTCAGAGCGAGACTCGGGAATTTATGCGCGCGGTTTAAACGTGCTGTTTGAGTATTTTGATAGCATAGGTAACCCTACAAAGTTCAATATTACCCGAGAAACACAAGGTCGCTCTTATGATCTTAATTCAAATAAACACTTTATTGTTGAATTGCTTGAGCACAAAGGCCGACGAGAAAAAATAGAGATGGAGTTTATGTTTGTAGATACATATGGTGGCCGCTTTATTGCTGAATACGACATTACAGGTGTGCGTTTTCGTTAAGTAACGGTTTTAAATAAAGCAGAAAAGCCGCAGGTTACGAAAACATGCGGCTTTGATATTTCTTGGTTACAGCCCTGCTTTTTTAGCGCGGGCAGCGTGTAGTTTTTTGTAACTTTCGATTAAACGAAGGTGTCTGTCTAAACCCTCAAGCTTCATGCTGGTTTCTGTTAAACCATAGAACATTACATCGCCGTTAATTGAACCAACGACAGCATCCATCGTATCTTGTCCAAACATACGGGTGAAGCTATGAATGTAATCTTCAATCTCTAGGTCATCGCTGAGTGCGACTTCTAACGTTGCATGCATTGCTTGGTAGAATAGGCCGCGTTCAACAATGGTATTGTCGTTATACTGCAAGAATGCTTCAACAAGCTCCATTGCTGCTTCTAAATCACCAAGTGCTAAGTAAATAAGTAGCTTTAGCTCAAGAATCGTTAACTGACCCCATACTGTGTTTTCATCAAACTCAATACCGATTAAGGTGATGATATCTATGTAGTTATCAAGTTCACTTTCTTCTAAGCGCTCAACTAAATCAGCAAGTTGATCTTCTGATAAACGATGCAGGTTTAGGATATCTTCACGGAAGTTAAGTGCTTTATTGGTATTATCCCAAATCAAGTCTTCCACTGGATACACTTCTGAGTAATCAGGCACTAAAATGCGGCATGCGGTACCAAGATCTGAGAACTCAGCAATGTAAGCTTCTTTACCTAAACTTTCTAATATACCGAATAAGCTCGCTGTTTCTTCCTCATTGCTACCAGAGAAATCCCACTCTACAAAATCATAATCGTGTTTAGCGCTGAAGAAACGCCATGAGATCACGCCAGTTGAATCAATAAAGTGCTCTACAAAGTTTTCTGGCTCCGACACAGCCATGCTATTGAACGTCGGCTTAGGCACATCGTTTAAGCCTTCAAAGCTTCTACCTTGTAATAGCTCAGTTAAGCTGCGCTCTAACGCCACTTCAAAGCTTGGGTGCGCACCAAAAGAGGCAAATACACCGCCAGTTTTAGGGTTCATGAGTGTTACGCACATCACTGGGAACTGACCGCCTAGTGAGGCATCTTTTACTACAACAGGGAAACCTTGTTCTTCAAGACCATTAATACCCGCAACAATACCTGGGTACTTGTTTAAAACCTCTTGAGGGACGTCTGGTAAAACAATTTCTTGCTCAATGATTTGGCGCTTAACTGCACGCTCAAAAATTTCAGATAAACACTGTACTTTTGCTTCGGCAAAGTTGTTTCCAGCACTCATACCATTACTTAAGAATAAGTTTTCAATTAGGTTTGAAGGGAAGTAAACCGTTTCACCGTCTGACTGGCGAACATAAGGAATAGAGCAAATACCACGTTCTTTATTACCAGAGTTAGTATCGATTAAGTGTGAGCCGCATAGCTCACCATCTGGATTATAAATTTCACGGGTATAATCATCTAATATGCCCTCAGGTAGAGAGTCATCGTCAGTCAGAGCAAACCACTTTTCATTTGGGTAATGAACAAACTCGCTATTAGCAATGTCTTCACCTAAGAACTGGTCGTTATAGAAGAAGTTACAGTTTAAGCGCTCAATAAATTCGCCTAAAGCTGAGCATAGCGCGCTTTCTTTAGTTGCACCTTTACCATTGGTAAAACACATAGGCGAAGCTGCATCACGAATATGAAGTGACCATACATTTGGCACAATATTACGCCAAGAAGAAATCTCGATTTTCATCCCTAACTCTTCAAGGATGGCCGTCATATTTGCGATGGTTTCTTCAAGTGGTAAATCTTTACCTAAAATAAATGTATTATTGTCATCAGCGGGTTTTGCCATCAACATTGCTTGCGCGTCGGCTTCGATGCTTTCAACAGTATCGATCTTAAATTCAGGGCCAGTTTGAATAACACGTTTAACTGTACAGCGCTCGACAGAGCGTAAAATACCTGTGCGATCTTTCTCTGAAAGGCTTTCTGGTAACTCAACCTGAATTTGAAAAATTTGGTTATAGCGGTCTTCTGGGTCAACGATATTGTTTTGCGCAACACGAATACCATCTGTCGGGATATCGCGAGAATTACAATACACTTTAATAAAGTAAGCCGCACACAATGCAGAAGATGCTAAGAAGTAATCGAATGGACTTGGTGCAGTGCCATCACCCTTATAGCGAATAGGTTGGTCTGCAATGACAGAGAAATCATCAAACTTGGCTTCAAGTCTGAGGTTGTCGAGAAAATTAACTTTAATTTCCATTAAAAAATTCCACCTTTGTGCGCGTTGCTATCTAAAGCGTTATATGCCAGATAAGCATTTTCATCATAATAGGTGTAATTATCTGCTTTTTCGAAGTAATAGTCTTGGGTAAATCGAAAAAAAACTGATTTTAATGCAATAAGTGTCTGGTTAGGGAGGGAGTAGGCGATAACAAAGCTGTTATCGCTAAAAATTAAACACTTGAACCGCGAATAATTAACCGAGGTGGTAAAAGGGTATTCTCTACATCTTCACCACGAATAAGTTTGAGCAGGTTATCGACCAACATTTGTCCGGCGAGGGTGGTGTCTTGCTGAACGGTGGTAAGTGGTGGGTTTACAAAGCTCGAAACCGCAATATTATCAAAGCCAACAACGTGCACATCATCAGGAACCTTTATTTTTGCTTCTTTCAATGCGCGAATAGCACCAATCGCAATAAGGTCACTGGCAGCAAATAATGAGTTAAAACGAATATTATTTGCTAAGAGTGAACGAGTCGCGTGATAGCCTGATTCTTCTGTTGAAATAGCATTTGCCATCTTACGTTCGTTTAAATTCACGCCTTTGGCTAGAAATGCATCTTTAAAGCCTTGGTAGCGAGCAAAAAATTCTGGACTATGCTCAGATGCATCACCAATAAATGCACAATCGGTTCTTCCTGTTGCGAGTAAATGTTCAGCCGCTAATTTACCACCGCCGTAGTTATCACAGCTCACAGTTAAATCTGGGCGGTTATCGACGCTTGCGCCCCAACAGACAAATTTAGTGTGCTGATCTATTAGGGTTTTAAATTTAGGTTGATAATCAAGGTAATCACCATAACCAAGCAGTATTAAGCCATCTGCACGATGGCTGTCTTCGTAATCGGCTTGCCAATCAGAGCTGCTTGACTGAAACGATACCAGTAAGTCGTAGCCTTCTTTTGCACAGGCTCTGGTTATACTACCTAGCATCGCCAAAAAGAAAGGGTTTATTTGTGATTCATCCGAAGTGGGATCTTCAAATAATAACAGGGCGAGGGTGCTACTTTGCTGTGTTCTTAAGTTACTGGCATTTTTATCAACTTTGTAGTTGAGCTGCTTGGCTACCTCATGCACACGTCGACGGGTTTCTTCGTTGACCAAAGGGCTATTTCGCAGCGCGCGAGACACGGTTGACTGCGACACACCCGCATAATGTGCAATGTCAAAAGATGTCGCCTTACCTTTCATATGGTTACCAAATAACAGAACTAGTAATTGCCATTTTCGGCTATTTAATATTTTTTTCAAGCTATTTGTGACAAGCAGCGAGAGTGTGGCTGTTCTGTACACAGTTAGGTATTTTTTATGTGTTTATAATTGCCTTTTCGATACTTAATACGCAGGTTTTCTCATTAAATACGTATGCATGCACAAATAATGAAAATTTTTATTGATCCAAATCTGACACCGGTGTCATAATGTCACTGTTTTATCATTTTGTTGTCAAAACGTATTTGGCTGCCCATTCATTTGGGCAGCATTTTTTTAATACAAAAGATAGCTTCTTTGAGGCAATGACCCAAAGTTTAGCAGACACAGTGGCTTTGCCATTGAAAACTAGAACAATAAGCGGCAACTAGCTTAGACAAATAGAGAAAACATCATGAACACACAGACAACCACAGAATTCGCTCCTATTCTTGTTGCCGATATCGGCGGCACTAACGCTCGTTTCGCTTTAATCACTGACTTTAATGCACAAACTAACCAGTTTGTTATCGAGCACAATTTAACTTTTCCAAGTGCAGATTTTGGCTCTTTAGAAAGTGCGATTAACCAGTACTTTAGTCAAATTTCGTTTCCAAAGCCAAGCCGTGCATGTTTAGCAGTAGCTGGCCCGATTAAAGCAGGTCAAGTTCATTTAACTAACCTTGGCTGGCACTTTAACGTTGCCGATTTAAAAGCTGAGTTTTCATTTGAGCAACTTGAAGTAATCAACGACTTTGCAGCATTTGCTTATGCGGCACCTTATTTAGATGATTCGCAAAATATGGCTGTTAAAGCAGGTCAGGCGGATGAAAATGCGAATATCGCAGTTATGGGGCCTGGTACAGGTTTTGGTGCTGCATGTTTAGTTCGTACATCACAAGGCAGTGCTGTTCTTAGCTGCGAAGCAGGGCACATTACCCTTGCAGCTGTCACAGACTTAGACCGTAGGCTGATTACTGAGCTTAAAAAGCAATTAAATCATGTTTCTGTGGAGACTGTGTTCTCAGGCCCTGGTATTGCTCATTTATATGGCGCTATGGCTGCGGTAAAAGGCGTTGAAGCGAAGAATTTAGATGCAGCACAAATTAGCGAGTTAGCAACCACTGGTCAATGCGAAATCTGTGATGCAACACTTAATCAATTTTGTGATTGGATTGGTAGTGTAGCAGGGGACTTAGCCCTGACATTTGGTGCGTTAAGTGGCGTATTTATTGGTGGTGGTATTTTACCTCGTATGCAACAACGTTTATTATCTAGTCGATTTGTTGAACGTTTTGCAGACAAAGGCATTATGTCGCAATATACTTCACAGATCCCTGTTACGCTTGTAACACAAGACAACATTCCATTCATTGGTGCTGCTGCGTGTATACATGTTAAAAGTAACGCGTAATTAGCAGTTGGATGTAGAGCGGATGAAGAAAGTAACCATCAACAGTGTCGCCAGCTATGCCGGTGTATCGAAAAAAACAGTATCTCGCGTGCTTAACAATGAGCCAAACGTGAGTGATGCAACGCGCGAAAAAGTACTTAAAGTATTTAAAGAGCTCGATTACACGCCAAACCCAATCGCTAGAGGTTTAGCACAAAACCGTAGTTTTATTATTGGTTGCTTGTACGATAATCCGAGTAAAAGCTATATTACCCGGGTGCAAACTGGTGCCTTAGCGGCGTGCCATGAACTTAACTACAACTTATTGATCCATCCTTGCGAATTACGCGGTGATGAATTAATTAGTAACATTGAGCAACTAATTCAAACCTCTCGTTTAGACGGCATTGTACTGACCCCACCATTTTCAGATTTTCCTGAACTTGTAAGCTTTTTAAAGTCGAAAAAGATCCCGTATGCTCGCGTCGCATCAGCAGTACTTGAAGACGACTCTATTTCGGTAAGAAGTAATGATGAGCAGGGGGCTTTTGAAATAACAGAGCATCTTATTAAGCTGGGCCATAAAGAAATTGCCTTCATTAAAGGTCACCCTGATCACAGTGCGACAGAGCAGCGTTTTAAAGGTTATCGAAGAGCACTTGCCTCAAATGGTATTGAGTTTGATGAACGCTTAGTTGAAGAAGGTAACTTCAGTTATCACTCTGGTGTAGATAGTGCCCGTACAATTTTAGATTTAAACCCTCGCCCGACAGCAGTATTTGCCTCAAATGATTACATGGCAGCGGCGGTATTAAAGCTTGCTACACAAATGCAGTTAAGAGTGCCTGATGATATCTCTATTGCAGGGTTTGATAACGCACCAATTGCACGTCATATTTGGCCAGGTTTAACGACCATTGCACAACCAGTTGAAGAAATGACTCAGCAAGCGGTTAAGCAATTGATCACTCATATTGGTGATCCACAAGAGTCGCCTTATCAAGTAACCCTTGAAGCAAAACTCATTACTCGTGAGTCGACAGCAGCAATTAAATAAGTTTCATCTTGTTTTTTCACAGTAGCCCGAGAATGAGTGACGCGTTCTCGGGCTTTTTTATTTCAGCTAAAAAATTTCATGAAAACGCTATAAGTTACTGTTTTTAATTAAAACAAACCTCCAAGCTTGTCTTGTCTATAGGCCTTTGATAGTGGTACTTCACATGAATTCTACTCATATTCTACTAAAATTACATTGTTCATTATTTGGTCATTTAAAAAAATTAAACTAAATTTAACAGATAAGGTTGACACCGGTGTCACAGTCATGAGTTAATACAGTGACACCGGTGTCAGGTTGGTTGTGAGAGACAGCCTGTCAGCGTACCTTTGAACGGGTAAATCAAAGTTGCTCAGTACAATTATTTTCGTGGAGTCTGTAATTGTTACTGAGCCTTTATCCTCTAACTATAGAGATGAGTCGAATTTATATGTTGCATCCTCGTATCCAAGAAGTCACCGAACGCGTTATCGAACGCAGTAAAGAGACCCGCCAAGCTTATTTAGAGCGAATCGCGCACGCAAAAAAACAAACAAGAGTTCGTGCAGGTTTAGGCTGTGGTAATATTGCACACGTTATGGCTGCTTGTAGCAGCGATGACAAAGCTCGCTTAAAAGCAGACGAGCAACCAAACCTAGCTATCATCAACGCTTATAACGACATGCTTTCAGCGCATGTTCCTTACAAAGATTATCCGGAAATCATCAAAAGCCTTGCCACTAAGTTCGATGCTACAGCACAAGTTGCTGGCGGCGTACCTGCTATGTGCGACGGTGTTACTCAAGGCCGTGATGGTATGGAACTATCATTGTTCTCACGTGATGTGATTGCAATGTCTACAGCGGTTTCTTTATCGCATGACGTGTTCGACGGTGTTTTCTGTTTAGGTGTGTGTGACAAGATTGTCCCTGGGCTTTTAATTGGTGCCTTATCATTTGGTCATTTACCAACGTATTTCTTACCAGCTGGTCCAATGCAATCGGGTATCCCGAATAAAGAAAAAGCCCGTGTTCGTCAAAAATTTGCACAAGGCTTAGTAAGTCGCGAAGAGCTTTTAGAAGCAGAAAGCGCATCGTATCACAGTGCCGGTACGTGTACTTTCTACGGTACCGCAAACTCGAATCAAATGTTAATGGAAATCATGGGTCTACATTTACCAGGTAGCTCTTTCATTAACCCTTACACAGAACTTCGTGATGGTTTAACAGGTCATGCTGTCGAAACCATGTTAAAGCAGTTAATCGAAACAAAAGATGCTAACTGCCTTGCTGACGTAGTGAGTGAAAAAACAATTATTAATGGTTTAGTTGGCTTGTTATCAACAGGCGGCTCAACAAACCACGCAATCCACCTAGTAGCAATCGCGAAAGCAGCGGGTGTAATCCTTACTTGGAAAGACATGGCTGACTTATCAGAAGTTGTGCCACTTCTTACACGTATTTACCCGAACGGCTCAGCAGATGTGAACCACTTCCAAGCCGCCGGCGGTATGGGCTTCTTAATGAAGCAACTACTGAGCAAAGGTTACTTACATAACGACGTGAAAACGATTGTGGGTGATGGCCTTGAGGCATACACCACAGAGCCAATGCTAGATAAAGATTCATCAGTGATCATGACTAACAGCACAGGCCCAAGCAAAGTTAAATGGGTTGCGTGTCCTGAAAAATCACATGACGAAGAAGTGTTACGTCCGATTGATAACCCGTTTAGCAAGCAGGGTGGCTTACAGCTTCTTACAGGTAACCTTGGCAAAGCCGTTATTAAAGTTTCTGCAGTGGCTGAATCTCACCAAGTTGTTTCTGCACCAGCTAAAGTATTTAGCTCACAAGGTGAGTTACAAGAAGCATATAGCCGCGGTGAGTTAAATACAGACTTTATTGCTGTAATTAAAGAGCAAGGTCCGAAGGCGAAAGGCATGCCTGAGCTTCACAAATTAACGCCAGTAATGGCAACACTACAAGACCAAGGCTACAAAGTGGCGATTGTGACAGACGGTCGTATGTCGGGTGCATCAGGTAAAGTTCCTGCTGCAATCCACTTAGCACCAGAAGCGGTTGAAGGTGGTGTAATCGCAAAAATTCACGAAGGTGACTTAGTGACGCTTGATGCACCAGCGGGTGTATTGAAAGTACACGTAAGCGATGAAGAATTAGCAAAACGTGAATTACAACTTAGCCAACCAAGCCAAACATATGGTACAGGCCGAGAGTTATTCGCAGGTTTCAGAAATATAGTAAGTAGTGCAGACCTTGGCGCAAGTGCCTTTGGTTTAGAATAATAATACGCCGTTACTGGGCTATGAGGAACAAACAATGAGCATTGAGAAAATTTTATCATCGGCACCTGTGGTACCGGTTGTTGTTATCGAAAAACTTGAAGATGCAGCACCCCTTGCACGTGCGCTTTATAACGGTGGCTTAAAAGCACTAGAAATTACTTTACGTACGCCGATTGCGGCAGAAGCTGTAAAGCTAATGAAAGAAGCCGTACCAGAAGCATACGTTGGCACAGGTACCGTGGTTGATAAAGCGACATTTAATGCATCTGTTGAAGCCGGTGCTGACTTCATGGTTAGCCCAGGTGTAAACGACGAATTATTAGCACTGGCTAAAGACACTGATATTCCATTTTTACCAGGTGCAGCAACACCAAGTGAAGTAATGAAATTAGCAAGCCATGGCTTTAAGTTCTTAAAGTTCTTCCCTGCAGAAGCAGCGGGTGGCACAGCAATGCTGAAATCAATTGGTGGTCCTTTACCACAAGTAACATTTTGCCCTACAGGCGGTATTAGCCTTGAAACAGCACCTAATTACCTGGCACTTAAAAATGTAATCTGTGTAGGTGGTACTTGGATGTTAGATAAACAACTTATTGAAAACAAAGACTGGCAAGCCATTGAAGCGCTTGCTCGCCAAGCAAGTGAAGTAAAATAATTAACGGGAGATATTAGAATGATTAATGTTGCAATTAATGGCTATGGACGTATCGGTCGTAACGTATTACGTGCCCTTTATGAGTCAGCTCAAAACAACGAAATCAAAATCGTTGCAATCAACGATTTAGCACCAGCAAATGTTAACGCGCATTTAACTCAATTTGACTCAGTACACGGTCAATTTTCTCAAAAAGTAACACTTGCTGAAAACACTATGCTAATTGGTAATGACGAAATTACCCTTACGCAAGAGCGTGATCCTGCAAACTTACCTTGGAAAGCACTAAACGTAGATATCGTTTTAGAATGTACTGGTTTATTCACTTCACGTGACGCAGCGGCTAAACACATTGAAGCGGGTGCTAAAAAAGTTATTGTTTCTGCACCTGGTACTGACATGGATGCAACAGTTGTTCACGGTGTTAACAGCGAAGTATTAAACGCTGACAGCAACATCATTTCAAATGCATCTTGTACAACAAACTGTTTAGCACCGATTGCAAAAGCAATCAACGACACAGTCGGTATCGAGCAAGGTAGCATGACAACAATTCATGCTTACACAAACGATCAAAACTTATCTGACGTTTATCACCCAGACTTATACCGTGCACGTAGCGCAACTCAGTCAATGATCCCAACGAAAACAGGTGCAGCTAAAGCAGTTGGTTTAGTACTTCCTGAACTTGCGGGTAAACTTGACGGCATG
Organism: Pseudoalteromonas simplex; assembly: GCF_015278155.1. NCBI lineage: Bacteria > Pseudomonadati > Pseudomonadota > Gammaproteobacteria > Alteromonadales > Pseudoalteromonadaceae > Pseudoalteromonas > Pseudoalteromonas simplex. The sequence goes on along the minus strand of NZ_JADILN010000002.1, from coordinate 299,036 downwards.
GCAGTACGTGTACCAACAATCAACGTTTCTTTAGTAGACTTAACGTTTGTTGCTAAGCGCGAAACAACTGCAGCAGAAATCAACGAAGTAGTTAAAGCAGCATCAGAAGGTGCAATGCAAGGTATTCTTGAATACAACGAACTACCACTTGTTTCTATCGACTTTAACCACAACCCAGCGTCTTCAATCTTCGATTCTACCCAAACTAAAGTAGATGGTAAGCTTGTTAAAGTGATGGCTTGGTACGATAACGAGTGGGGTTTCTCAAACCGCATGTTAGACCAAGTTAAAGCGCTAGGTCAGTTCTTATAATAGAACAGTAAAAGTTTAAGCTTTATCCAACAAAGCCACGTTTATCGTGGCTTTTTTGGTTTTAAAAAATACGCCTTAAATGTCAGCTTCATTTTTATGCGTTATTTTTCTGATTTTTGAGTAACTTTTTATATAGGAAAAAAACTATAACTGAAAGAAATATAAATGAAGGAAGTACATAAATAAAAAGCAAAGGAGCATTTTCTACTCTTTGTTCTTCATTCATAAATGGAATAGAGAGTTTCTTATAAGCTTCTAAAAACAACATGAAATTCGCGAATGCGCTAACTAAAATAAGACTTATATTCAAAATATATGACTTAGCCTTTGACATAGTTATTTAATCTCCCAAAACCAAATATCTTTGCTGTTGTTAAGATCTGATACTACACCAAAGAATTCATATATTGATCATGTCAGCATACCACCACTAGTAATTTGATCTTCATTCCAAAGATCGATGTGGTCTCCACTACGGTTAGTAACAGACTCACTGCCTCGTTGCCAATAATCTTTAAAAAATATAATTCCAGTTTTACCATCTAGGTCATCTTGGAAAGTTTTTGGATTAATTTTTTGTAGATCACCTAACCAACTAAAGTTTGAAGTTTTAAGCCAACTGGCCATTTCTTCTGCTAAAAGAATATGTTTCATGCCCGCGTGTCCCCAGCATTTCTTAACTTTAGCTCCTGCAGTTGATACGCCAGATTTAATTAATGCGTCACTTAAGTTAATAGCGCAATAGTTTCCAAATGGGGAAGAGCTATTAGTTTGCTTATTTTGACATCTTGCTCTGATCAGTTCTTTTTCAGGAAAGTTTTCCCATAAATCATTAAATTGTAACATTTTATATCCTTATAATAGAGATGGTCTTGATTGTAAATATCTTCAAAGGTTTGAACAAAATCGACTAAAGTTCATTTTTTGTAATTAATTACTATCGAGTATGGTACTTCAATAATTGCTGCTAAAACTCTAAGTTAATCAGCCGAATTGTTTGGTAAATCGCAAGATAGGTTATCTTTTAAGAAAGTAGACATTTTTATTCCTTTAAAAATAATTTACTTGTGCAGGTTAGTTTGTTCCTCATTTTAAGTCAATGAGGATTCGTTTGTATTTTAGTTGGCTACTTACATTTGATTCTATCGATACTTGCTAGCAAACACTCACGCTGTTTTATAATGTCTTACTTTACAATATTTGTTCCTAAATTCTTCTGTGTTATGCTGCGAAAAATTGATAAATGGATTTTTATATCATGACACGTCTTTATCATCGGCTATTTAGAGCTGAGCAGTTTCAAGTGGGTGAGGGCAATATCAGTGGTTATATTGCTTGCTTCTTAGCGGTATTATCCTGTTTAGGGGTATTAGCTTTTCATTTTCCAGAGTACTTAACGACCCCAGAGCTCAGGCAAAACTACAGTGTTGAGTTTTTACGTCAACTAATGTTTGTGGCATTAATTATTTCGGGCAGTTTAGGGCTTTTGAATTTTGTTCGTAATACTAATAAACGGCTGGGTGCAACGGCTTGGGTATTTATAGTTGTGGCAATTGCATTTGGCGGTCCGAATGTTGAAGTGGGCGACTTTAAAGATAATACGCCGTACTTGGGGCTGGATTGGTTCATTCTTGACTTACTTGGCTCCACACTGATTTTTATTCTAATTGAAAAGCTACTGCCGCACCGTAAAGAACAAAAAATTCTCCGCTCTGAGTGGCAGGGTGATTTAAATCATTTCTTTGTTAATCACTTAATTATTGGTTTTGTGTTGCTGGCAACCAATCAGTTCGTGCATCATGCTTTTGGCTGGGCTGTGTCTGATACAGTGCAAGGCTTTATTATTCAACTGCCATTTTTACTCCAATTATTTTTAATCATTTTAGTTGCTGATTTAATGCAGTACTTTGTGCATAGGGCTTATCACGAAGTGCCCCTGCTTTGGCGTTTTCATGCCGTGCATCACAGTGCAAAAGAGATGGATTGGCTTGCTGGCTCTCGTCAACATATTTTAGAAATACTCGTGACGCGCAGCTTAGTGCTTACGCCAATTTTTGTGCTCGGCTTTCAATCGGATGTCATTAGCTTATATGTCATTATTGTTGGCTTTCAGGCTGTGTTTAACCACGCTAATGTTCGGGTGAAGTTTGGTTGGCTAAAGTATTTGCTGGTTACACCTCAGTTTCATCATTGGCATCATTCATCTGATAAAGCGGCCATTGACCGTAACTATGCTGCGCATTTTTCTTTTTTAGATTATCTTTTTGGCACTGCTGTGAAAGGTCAAGCAGAGTGGCCCGATAAATATGGTGTGGTTGGCGATTACATGCCCGAAGGTATGTTAAAGCAGCAGGTGTTCCCGTTTAAAAAGCAAAAATAAAGCCTCACAGAGGCTTTATTTATAATTACACTACACTCATAATCGCGAAACTAGCTCAGAAAGGCGAGGGCGTTTGTCTGAGTTGAGTCCTAAGCACTCTTGAACTACGTCAGCAAGCATAGTGGTAATGTCGTTTTGTTCAGTGACTACAGTCAGTAAATCATCGATGAAATAACCAAGGGCGCGTACTTCAATGCCTTCTAATCGCTGCTGTTGATCAGGCGTCAGCATGGATAAGTCGGTTGCTGCACCAAAGTCACCAAATAATAACTCTCCCTGTGAATTGATCATGCTGTTATGGGCATAAATGTCACCATGGCTTACTTGCTTTTGATGCAAATGAGCGAGGGTACTTGCCATTTGCTTGACGATTTTTAGCACCACTTCTGGCGCGTACTGGCAGTTGTCTTCGAAGGTATCACGAGTACAAGTTACAAGGGAAGGTGGCAAACCAAGATTCGTGAACTCTTTACTGATAAGCTCCATCACTAAACCAAGTTGTGACTCTTCATCGACATAGCCCAATGCTTTAATGAGATTTGGATGCTCACTGGCTTTTAAACAACAATTTAGCTCATCGAGTGGATAGCCATCACTGGTGATCTCGCCTTTAAATAACTTAAGGGCAACAGGACGTTGATGCCAATTAGCTAAGTGAATAACCCCAGACGCACCTTGGCCAATCGGCTTTTTAACTTCGATTTCATTCAGTGTGATTTTGCTAAACTGCTCACAGTGTAAGCTAGTTGAGCGATTTAAATCGTTACCAGAGAAGGCAAGCCAAGCAAGTTTCGGTAAAGCTAAAAGCCAATCTTCAACTTTTGTAAGCTTATTGGCACTTAAACGTATTAGCTCAAGCTCGTTACAATTAGCCATTGAAGCTGGCAAATGAGTTAACTGATTACCTGCCAGTGCGAGCTTTTTCAGCTTGCTGTACTCACCAAATGAATCAGGTAAAGCGGGGATTTGATTATCCGTTAAGATCAGCCATTCAATCTGCGTTGGCAAACAGTGTGCTTTAAATTCAGTAATTTGATTACCTTTAAATGCCACCATGATTAAGTTAGGGCATTCTCTTAGCACGTCTGGAATATGTTTAAACTGATTAAATGATAAAAACAGCCGTTTGAGATTTTTTAATTTGTAAAAATCGTCAGGTAAATCACTTAGCTGGTTATTAGATAAATCGAGGATTTCTAACGTATCGGCTAGAGTATAAATTTCTTTTGGCAATTCGGTTAGTTTTGCAACAAGCTGAAGCCGTGTACAACCTTGTAGAGAACCGGCTTTTAACTCTTCGAGGGTATTCAATGTTGATTCCTTTGGGCTAAAAGGTAAAAGGCCAACTTGGTTGGCCTTTTTAATTAAAACTGTGCGTTATGGTAAACGTTTTGTACGTCGTCACAGTCTTCTAGCATGGCTAAAAAGCGTTCCATGACTTCAACGTCTTCACCTTCAATGGGTGCTTCTACTTGCGGCACAAAAGCAATTAGATCTTCGTGGAAATCAGTAACTCCCATTTCTTCAAGTGCTGTACGGGTGTTGTTGTATTCAGTGTGTGGCGCGAATACCGTCACTTTACCGTCTTCAACTTCTACATCCGTTACATCTACATCAGCCATCATTAGCGCTTCTAAAACAGCTTCGTCATCATCACCATCAAAGACAAAAATAGCGAGGTGATCAAATAAGTGTGATACTGAGTTTTGCGCGCCAATTTTTGCATTTGCTTTAGTAAAACAAACACGTACGTCAGCGAATGTACGTTTGTTGTTGTCGGTTAAACAGTCAACAATGATCATACAGTTACCCGGGCCGTAACCTTCATAGCGAGTTGCTACATAATCTTCGCCGCCACCGCCTTTGGCTTTATCGATTGCACGCTCAATTACATGCGTAGGTACTTGGTCTTTCTTAGCACGCTCAATTAAGCGACGAAGCGCTAAGTTGCCATCGGGATCAACACCACCATTCTTAGCGCAGATATAAATTTCTTTTCCGTACTTTGAATAAACTTTGGTTTTTGCACCCGCAGTTTTTGCCATTGAGTCTTTTTTGTTTTGATAAGCTCTGCCCATCTGCGTGTTGCCTTTTTGTTATAGATAAAAATAAAGCGGTTATTCTAATCATTTAACCTACTAGTTAACAGTGTTTATTCTTCGCTTTGCTGTAACTGCCACATTCGTGCGTATTCACCATTCGCTGCAAGCAGTTGATGGTGCTGACCTTGCTCAACAACCTGTCCTTGTTTCATAACAATAATTTTGTCTGCGTCAGTAATTGTTGATAAACGATGTGCAATAACCAAGCTGGTATGACTTTGTGCGACTTCACGCATCGCGCTGAGAATGGCTTGCTCTGAATGCGAATCTAGCGCCGATGTTGCCTCATCAAATAATAAAATGGGTGAACCTTTTAAAATGGCTCTAGCAATTGCAATGCGCTGCTTTTCACCGCCCGACACTTTTAAACCGCGCTCACCAACAAGGGTTTTATCGCCTTTATCTAGGCTGGCAATAAATCCATCTAAATGGGCAAGGCTTATGGCTTTATCAATTTCATCTTCGCTTGCCGTTGGGTTTCCGTAAGCGATGTTTTCGCGAATGCTGGTGTTAAATAGCACGGTATCTTGCGGTACGATGGCAATTGCTTGGCGCAAACTTTCAAGTGTCACTGTGTTGATTGCTTGCTCATCGATATAAATTTTACCCGCATCCACATCATAAAAACGGTAGAGCAGGCGGCTTAGAGTGCTTTTACCTGCGCCACTGGCACCCACAATCGCCACTTTGCTGCCAGAAGTAACCTCAAAGCTTAAGTTATATAAAATTGGCCGTTGTTTGTCGTAACTAAACGACACATTTTCAAATCGAATAGCTGCTTTGGTTGCATTTAATGGTTTTGCATCTTTGTCATCGCTAATGGCGGCTTTGCGATTTAACAGCCCCAGCATATTTTCAAGGTCAGTCAGCGCACGGCGTATCTCACGATAAACAAAACCTAAAAAGTTAAGTGGTAAAAATAACTGGATCATATAAGCATTGATCATCACAAGCTCACCTATTGTTAGCTCTTTGTTGACCACTGAGCTGGCACCGAGCCACATTAGCGCTGTAATAGCCGCGGCGATGATAAGTGCTTGCCCTGAATTAAGTGCCAGTAACGATAAACGATTTTTAAGCCTCGCTTGCTCCCATTTAGCTAAAAAGCCGTCGTAGGTGCTCGCTTCATACTGTTCATTGTTGAAGTACTTAACGGTTTCGTAATTTAGTAAGCTGTCGATTGCACGGGTGTTTGAGTTGTTATCGGCAGCATTTGCTTCACGAATAAATCGGTTACGCCACTGAGTTACTATCACAGTAAAAGCAATGTAAGTAGTGACGGCAATTAATGTGACCAGTGCAAACCAAGGTGAAAACAAGGTCGCAAAAATAATCGCTACTGTGATTATTTCAAATAGTGTTGGCACGATATTAAACATTAAAAAGCGCATTAAAAAGCTGAGGCCACTTGTACCACGCTCTATATCGCGACTGATACCACCTGTTTGCCTATCCAGGTGAAAAGCAAGTTCTAAACTATGCAAGTGTTTAAAAACTTTTAGGCCAATATGGCGCATAGCGTGCTCTGTAACACGGCCAAATAATGCATCGCGTACTTCACCAAAAAATACACTGGCAAAGCGCAGTAAACCATAGGCGATCAGCAAGGCAATAGGAACACTTAATAGCGGGTTGATACTCGCATCAACCGCGTCAATTATTTCTTTTAGTGCCCAAGGCATCAGCAATGTGGCGCCTTTTGCAGCAATAAGCGCTAAGACGGCTAAAATAACGCGGCCTTTAAAGGTCATTAAATAGGGCCAAAGTGTTTTGATGCTTTGTGATAGGTTCATTGCATCAGGCGATCTCGTTACCTGTTCTTTGCGGCTCATTCCACGCATTGGGAGTCTCTTGAATCAATTTGATAAAAATAGGCAAAAGCTTTCGTGTTTTAGGCAAGTGTAATTTGTTAATTTACCTCTATACTGAATGCATTATACACAAGCGCATTAGCAAATTAGTTAAATGCATGAGTAAAACACGAAGAAAACTAAGGAGTAAGCATGAAAACCGTCGGTTATGCAGCACATGATTCTGAAAAACCATTAGAGCCGTATCATTTTGAACGCCGTGCACTTCGTGATGAAGATGTATCAATTGAAATTCTATATTGTGGCGTGTGCCATTCAGACTTACACACCGCAGAAAACGACTGGGGCTGGACTCAGTACCCAGTGGTACCAGGCCATGAAATCGTTGGTCGCGTCCTTGAAGTAGGTAGCGGCGTTACTAAATATAAAGTGGGCGATAATGTTGCTGTGGGTTGTATGGTTGATAGCTGTTTAAGCTGTGACCAATGTCATCACGGTGAAGAGCAGTTTTGTCGCGAAGGTATGGTAGGGACCTACTCAGGACAAGACCGCATTAGTGGTGAAATCACTCAAGGTGGTTATTCAAAACACATTGTGGTGCGTGAAGAGTTTGTATTGAGCGTGCCTGAAGGCTTAGACCTTGCTAAATGTGCACCAATTTTATGTGCGGGTATCACAACGTATTCGCCACTACGTACGTGGAATGTTGGCCCTGGTAGCCGTGTTGGTGTGATTGGGTTAGGTGGTTTAGGCCACATGGCAATTAAAATCGCAGCTGCAATGGGCGCAAATGTTACAGCTATTAGCCGCAGTGATAAGAAAAAACAGCAGGTTTTATCTTATGGCGCAAAAGATTTATTGGTATCGAGCGATGAAGATGCCATGCAAGCGCATGCTAATCAATTTGATGTGATCATTAATACCATTCCGGTAAAACACGACTTTACGCCGTATATTCCGCTTTTAGATATTGATGGTACGCAAGTATTGGTTGGTCAAGTAGGTGAGCTTGCTGAGTCTAACTCAGTGCCGTTATTAATGGGGCGTCGCCGTGTTGCTGGCTCATTAATTGGCGGTATAGCGCAAACCCAAGAGATCCTCGATTTCTGTGCGTTACATAATATTCTGCCAGAAGTTGAAATGATCAAAATGGACCAAATTAACGACGCATTCGATAAATTAAAGCAAGGTGATATGGCCTCACGCTTTGTTATCGACATGTCATCATTAGAAGTTTAACAAAGTTAAATGACTAAGCGGGCCTAATTAGGCCCGCTTTTTGTTTTAGTCACTTTTATTTAAGTAATACCTTGTGTTTTATTTTTTTACCCTCATTATATCCCTGTCATCCGCTTAATTTATTGGTCAGTTCTTGTTACGGTTTTTCTCAGTCATTATCTTGCTCTTTACTGTGTTCTTTAGTGCACAGAGTATGGCTATGCCTGACACTCAGTCACACTTTTCTGCAACTAAATTGTTCCAAGTCGAGCTGACTAAAACACCAGTTATTTCCCAAACTCATACAGCTGAGCATCCTAAACCGGATGAACCATCGGGGTTTGATACCCTTATGCCGCGTTTAACTGCCAGTAATTCATCATTATTTCTTTATCATAGTCAGGTTGATCCTGATTACGAACTATTAATTGAATTCTTTGCTGAAGATTGGGGGAAAGAGCACTTTTTAGCGCCGCCAGGTGCTGTACGTGTGATCCCATGGTTTGCATTAGCCACTCAACGTAAATCCCGCATTAGTGGCTGGAAAGACGCTAATCTCTTGTACAAAGCCAATACCACCTACCATAGCTAAACGGCTTCCTTCGTTACTTTTTATTTTTTGGAATTAAATTTTTACCGGCTGACAATGCCGGAAGGAAGTCATGTATGTCACATAAATCAAAGCCGGCGCTATGGCGTCGTCTAAAAATGAGTTATGTCGCTATGATAGCGGCGTGTATTTTATTAGCGGTTAGCGCACTACCTAACCTTTACCCTAACAAATCTTGGTTGCACATTAGCTTGCCAGATCAGACTGTGACGCTGCAAAGTGTGACAACGGCACTAAATCAACATGGTTTTGAAGTGACTGAAGCCAATGATAGCCAAGCACAACTGGCTATTTTATTAGCTGAACCGACTCAAAGTGCCAATGCGTTGAGCTTTATAAAAACGCAATACCCACAGCTAGAGGCTAAAATTGTTGAGCATGCGACAAGCCCACAATGGCTTCAGCAGCTTGGGCTTTCACCGATTAAGTTGGGACTCGACTTAAATGGTGGGGTGTTATTTGTGCTTGATGTTGACCTAGAGAAAGCAATGCAAGAGCACTTAAACAGTGTCTATCAACAAACTAAATTAACGCTTCGTAAAGACAAAATTCGTGGTATTCGGGCAAGTGTTGTAAAAGAAGGGGTTGAGCTACAAATTTTACCAAGCGGCGAGGAGCAACTCGCGGGGCTTGTTTCAACGTTACAAGGTCAATTTAAAGGCCTGATGCAAACTAAATCAACAACGAATAACCTAACCACGGTATTACTGCATTTTAATGAGCAAAGCCAAAGCGAATTTAATAAACAAGTTATGGCGCAAAGCTTAACAACACTGCGTGGTCGTATTGAAGAGCTTGGTATCACAGAAGCGGTAACGCAAAGACAAGGTAAGCAGCGTATTCGCATTGAGTTACCCGGTGTGCAAGACCCATCAGAAGCGAAACGTATTATTGGTGCAACTGCGACTCTTGATTTTTACCAAGTCGTCGAAGTAGGTGGTAAAGCGTTTAATGTGCAAGGTGGTGGCGTTGTTAATTTAAACCCTGTTGCGATTTTTTCAGGTGATCACATTAATAATGCCAGTGTTGGCAAAGATGAATGGGGCAAGCCTTTAGTGCAGCTTAGTTTAGATTCGCAAGGTGGCGATGCCATGTCTGCATTTTCTAAGCACAACATAGGTAAGCCTATGGCCACGGTGTATTCTGAATACTCGCGGGATGCAAATGGCGACGTTGTGAAAAAAAGCGAAGTGATCAATGTGGCAAACATTGCCCAGCATTTAAGTTCTCGTTTTAGCATTACTAATATGAAAAGCCCGCAAGCAGCCTACGATTTAGCGCTTTTACTACGCGCTGGGTCGCTCACAGCGCCAGTGACAATTGTTCAAGAACAAACCATAGGCCCAAGCTTAGGCAGTGAAAACATTGAACACGGTTTAGCAGCGTTAATGCTGGGTATCGGAATTACCCTTGCGTTTATGGCGCTTTGGTATCGTCGCTTAGGGCTGATTGCCAATATTGCTTTATTGCTTAATCTAACGGCTTTAGTTGGTTTAATGTCGTTATTACCGGGGGTTGTGCTGACCTTACCGGGTATTGCTGGGCTCGTACTGACGATAGGGATGGCAGTGGATACCAATGTGATTATCTTTGAGCGAATAAAAGAAGAGAAGCGTAAAGGCCGGCCTACTTATCAAGCGATAGAGCAAGGTTATAACCAAGCATTTTCGACCATTTTTGATGCCAATGTGACTACGATGATCACGGCAATTATTTTATATGCCATTGGTTATGGGCCGGTGAAAGGCTTTGCAATCACATTGGCGCTTGGGCTATTAACTAGTGTCTTTACTGGCGTTTATATTTCGAAAGCGCTTAGCCAAACACTCTACATTAAACTAACTAATTTAACGGGGGCTAAAGCATGAGTTGGTCAACATTAACTGCAGCTAGTAAAGCGCGCGTTTTAGGATTATTGCTTAGTTGTGTTTTAGTCATTACGAGCTTAACTGTTTTATCTGTAAAAGGGCTAAACTTTGGTCTTGATTTTACAGGTGGCTACATCACGGAAATTAACACAGCGTCAGTCACAACAATTACAGATTTAAAGGCAAAGTTAAGCCCTGAGGTTGCGAGTAAATTAACTATAAGTAAAGCGGGTGAATATCACTTTGTTTTAAGAGAAGCACCAGAGGTTAGTAAAGCCAGTACTTGGCAAGCAGAGCTGAATGAGCAAGGGGTAGACTATACCGTTTTATCTAGCTCATTTTTAGGCTCACAAGTGGGTGATGAGCTTTTTGAACAAGGTTGTTTAGCTTTATTTGCAGCGCTGATTGCAATTATGGTTTATCTTGCTGTGCGCTTTGAATGGCGACTCGCGGTAGGTTCAGTGGTTGCACTGTTACATGATTTAATCTTAGTGCTTGGTTTATTTTCCTTACTTGGGCTTGAGTTTAATTTAACCGTGCTGGCGAGTTTACTGGCTATTATTGGTTATTCATTGAATGACTCAATTATTGTTGGCGACAGAGTTAGAGAGCTTTTACGTATTCAGCCAGACAATCAACGCATAAATACCCATGTTGTGATTAACGATGCAATTGGTTCTACCTTAACACGTACATTGATCACCTCAGGCACAACACTTGCGACCATTGCTTGTATTTGGCTGCTTGCAGGGGCTGCATTAACGGGTTTTGCTATCGCGTTATTTGTGGGTATTGTTGTAGGGACCTTCTCATCGATTTGTATCGCCGCGACCTTGCCGCAGTTATTGGGGTTAAGTTCAGAAAATTACACCCAAACACTGGATGATAAAACTAAAGCCTATATGGAGTTGCCGTAAGCCAGTTTTATAACTTACTTTCATCAGCCGCTATTTTTCCATAGAATAGCGGCTTTTCTGTTTTAGCTACTTTGATATGAATAAAACACACGTAATTGAACATTTACGCTTTGCGCTAGAGGCACAACTGCAAAACGCCAAAGCAGCGGCAAAAGCGGCCCATGATGCAGCAACTCACGAAGAAAGTGTTGCTGAAACTCAATACGATACCTTGGGTTTAGAAGCCGCTTATTTAGCCCAAGGGCAAGCTGAGCGAGTTAATGAATGCTACCGTGATATTCAGGCATTCAATGCGGTGTTTAAAGAAAGCGAGTTTAATAAGGTTCGTGAAGGTGCATTAGTGTGTCTTATCGATGAGCAAGATAACGCAAAGTGGTTTTTTATGGGCCCAAGTGCAGGTGGCTTAGTGGTTACCGTAAAAGAGCAGCCTATTTATGTTGTAACCCGAGAAGCGCCGTTAGGTAAGCAATTGATTGGAAAGAGCCTTGATGATGAAGTTGAACTCTCAATAGCTGGCAATAAACAACTGTACAGCATAGATCAGTTAATTTAATTATTGGTATTTTTAATCAGTAAATTTCATCTTCAAGTAAAAAATATCTCGTTGGTCACAAAGCAAAAAAACCTCTATAAATCACATCAAGCTTAAGGCTTATACCAATACGCTTAATTACCAATTATTGTGTTTTGGTATTTCAAGCACCCATCTAGTTAAGTGAAGTTTAGCCTCATGCGTTCACTTAATTGGTTGGGTGTTTTCATTTTTCTCATAAGACTTAATTTAGGAAAAGTCGTGTTTAAAACCTTGATAGTGGTTGATAACAATGAGCAACGTATTGCTCAAAATTTCGAAAATGTCATTACCTTTGACACCTACTTACGTGATTATCCAAAACATAATGAGCCAAAAACGCGCATTTTAAACTTGTGTGATACAGGGCAGTATTTAAGTAAAGGTTATTATTGTTCTTTGCTTGCTGAAGCGAGAAAGCATCAGGTATTACCGAGTGTAAAAACAATTAATGCACTACGTAGCGATGAGCACAGCTCGCGTCATAAAGAACTTGCTGGTGGCACTGTATTTTTTGGCCATACAGATCAAGAGCAGCATAGTAAAGCAACCAAAGCACTATTCTCACAATATCCCGCACCTATTTTAGTGTGTGATGAGCAAGGAGTTGTTAAGCAAGGCACGATTGCATCATTAGATGACACAGCCTTTACAGAATTTGTAAAACAGCTCAGTAGTTTTACAGAGTCAGTATGGCGTATTCACGATAAAAAACGTCGTTATCGTTGGGATATGGCTATTTTGGTTGATCACCAAGAAAAAGTGCCACCAAGTGATAAAGATGCCATTGCTAAATTCATCAAAGCAGCCGCTAAACATGGTATTTATGCTCAAGCACTGACATTTGATGAAATAACTAATATTGCACAATTTGATGCGTTATTTATTCGTCAAACAACGGCTATCGACCATCCAACTTATCGCTTAGCAAGTAAAGCACAAAGCTTAGGGTTAGTGGTCATTGATGATGCTGAGTCAATACTACGCTGTTGTAATAAAGTGTATTTGCACGATGCCTTTAATTATCAAAAAGTGCCGAGTTTAAAAACGCATGTTGTTGCTGATACAAGTGAAGAGACAATTGACAATTTAGAAGCAAACTTTAGCTATCCGCTGGTATTAAAAATGCCAGAAGGCTCTTTTTCGAAAGGCGTATTTAAAGTCGCTAATCGTGATGAGTTAGTTGCTAAGTTAACAGAGCTGTTTGAGTTCAGTGCACTTGTGCTTGCGCAAGAGTACATGTATACCGAATACGACTGGCGTGTCGGGGTGTTAAATGGTCGTGCAATTTATGCATGTCGTTATTTAATGGCGCGTAATCACTGGCAAATTTACAACCATGATGCAAAACGCTTCTTCTCAGGTGGTTTTGAAACCTTGCCTACCTTTGAGCTACCTAAAGTGGTCCTCGATGCAGCATTAAAAGCCTGTAAAACGGTGGGTAAAGGTTTGTATGGTGTTGATGTTAAAGAGCATCAAGGTAAAGCATACGTGTTAGAAGTGAATGACAACCCAAGTATCGACCATAAAGTCGAAGATGCCTATTTAGGTGATGAGCTTTATATGATCATTATGGATGAGTTTAAACAACGCCTAGAAGCAAGAGGCCGCGGTTAATGAACGCATCTGTTTGTCAAATCCGCTTTGCACAGGCCACGGATTTGATGGCTCTTGTTGCCATTGAAGAGCAAAGCTTTAGCCAAGATAGATTAAGTAGCCGTAGTTTAAAACGCTGGATCAGCGCAACTCACGGCTTACTGATGGTGGCCGAGGTAGATAATCAACTAGTTGGATATGGCTTAGTGTGGTGTCACAAAGGGACACGCCTTGCTCGGTTATATTCACTGGCGGTTTTGCAATCTCAGCAAGGTAAAGGTATTGCTGCGCAGTTACTGCTTGCGCTTGAAAGTGAAACGGCTAAACGGGGCCGTTTATACATGCGCTTAGAAGTTGCGGTAAACAACCAATCAGCAATTCGTTTATATGAAAAACTGGGCTACCAAGTTTTTGGTCATTACAGTGATTACTATGATGACCACAGTGACGCCCATCGAATGCAAAAAAACATTCGTCGTAATATCGAATTTAATGCCGATAAACACACACCTTGGTACCAGCAAACTACCGAGTTTACCTGTGGTCCAGCGGCGTTATTAATGGCAATGTCATCATTGAATGATACCGCAATGAGCCAACTCAAAGAGCTGGATATCTGGCGTGAAGCCACGACTATCTTCATGACTTCAGGGCATGGCGGTTGTCATCCTCTAGGGTTAGCACTTGCTGCAATGAAACGTGGTTTTAAAGCTGATGTAGTTTTAAATACCCGTGATACCTTGTTTATTGATGGTGTCAGAAGCGAAAAGAAAAAAGCCATTTTGCATACCGTACACAATCAATTTGTAGCCGAAGCAATAGCTGCAAAGCTGCCAGTGAGGTATCAAGAGTTAACCTTGGCCTCCATTGAAGATTGGCTTGCTGAGGGTAAAGCGGTGGTGTTATTGATCAGCACTTATCGATTTGATGGTAAAAAGTCACCGCATTGGGTGTGTGTAACCCATATTGATGAGCATTGCTTGTACGTGCATGACCCGTTTTGTGAGAACGAAAAGCAATTGGCGATTGATTGTCAGCACGTGCCTATAGCCAAAGCCGATTTTACAAAAATGGCGAGTTTTGGTTCATCGCGTCTCAGTACTGCGATGGCCTTTTATTTATAATTTTGATTTGGAAGTGCAGTGACACTGAGTAGTTTATTTGATATTGCCCCTTATTCTTGGTCAGCAATTGGTAGCGCCGCTTTTTGCGGCGCAATTATTGGTATGGAGCGTCAATTACGCGGTAAACCTGTGGGTATTCGTACTTCAGCGCTCATTGTGTTGGGTACTTATTTGTTTCTATCAACAGCGTTTATGTTGCATGGGGAAGATATTGATCATTCACGTGTCGTTGGCCAGATCATTACTGGTATCGGCTTTTTGGGTGCCGGGGTGATGCTTGCAAAAGATGGTGCGGTTGTTGGTGTAACATCCGCTGCAACGATTTGGGTATTAGCATCAATTGGTGTTGTCATTGCCACTGACAACTTACTCGCTGCGATAAAGCTATCAGTGCTAGTGGTGGGGATTTTATATGGCGTAGATGTTCTTGAAGCTAAATTTAAGAGCCTAGGTCGTGGTGTGCATGCCCGTGTAAAACGCTACTCAAAGTTGTATTATCGAAAAGAAAAGTGACATAAGATATCAGATAAGAGTTATTCATGGAGCCTCTTTACGTAATAAAGCCAGCTAGATTAGAAGATTTGTTGTTTATAGATAGTCAAATACCAGAGTTTGATGGCCGAAATACCCTCAGTAAATTACAGGCACAGTGTGCAGATGTTGACCACCTAGCTTTAGTTGCTTATATCGATAATGAGCCTGTGGCCTACAAACTGGGTTATGCGTTAGATTCAAACACTTTCTATAGCTGGCTTGGTGCGGTTGCACCAAAATGTAGAGGGCAGGGCATTGCACAGGCTCTATTAAACGCGCAAGAAGCATGGGTTAAAGCCAACAATTACCTAACTATAAAGGTTAAGTCGATGAACCGTTTTCCTGCAATGCTGAGTCTGCTTATCAAAAATGGCTATTCAATTGTAGGTTATGAAGACAGAGGCAGCCTACAAACTAGTAAGATTTTATTTACGAAAGACATTTAAACTTATCAACTTACTTAGGCAAACTAATTAAAAAATGGGCGCCTGCATCACTTTCTTGTACACAAATATCGCCTTGCAGTTGTTGGCTAACTATTTTCTTCGCAATACTCAGGCCTAGCCCTAAACCTGATTGATTGCTGCTACCTTTAAAAAAAGGGGTGAAAATTGAGCTTAGTTCATTGCTGCTGATACCGTTGCCGTTATCTTTATAGTGAATTTTTAACACCTCATCAAAATTAAAAATATTAATTTCTATAGCAGGGTCTGCAATATTGTTGAACGCATGCTCCATTGAGTTTTGTAGCAAAATAATGAGTACTTGCTTGAGTAGCTCTATTTCAACTTCAAATTGGCTATGTGGGTTTTGATAATTAATGTCTAATTTAATTGCACGATATTTTATTTGCTCTTTTAAGTGTTCTTGAAGTGATTCTGAAAGCTGAGCTAAGGTAATGACAGTTTTACTAGATTGTGATTTGGTATACAGCAAATCTTGTAAAATTCGTATTTTATGTGCACATGCGGTTAAATTTCTATCTAGCAGTTCATTAGTGTTCTCTAATGTATCTAATGTGTTTTGTAGTGCTTGTTGGCTTAATTGTTTTTTTATTAGTAGGGATTTAGTGTCATTTAAGGCAAGTTTGGTTACATCAACGGTTGTAATACAGTTACCTAAAGGAGTATTAATCTCATGAGCAATGCCTCGAATTAAGGTCGCGAGTTCAGTAAACTGTTGCTGCTCAAACGCTTGTTTTTGCTGATGTAACAATTTTAGTTGCGTCTCGAAGCTTTGTTTAATGGTTTCGAGTAGCTTTATTATTGGCTCATTATATTCATGGGGTTTACTATCAAGGATACAAATAGTACCAAATGGGGTAGTATCTCCAGCACAGATTGGTAAACCCAAATAAGAAATCATATTCAACTTGATATCAGGGTTTTCTTTCCAATCATCATCAATAAGTGCGTTTGGAATATTCAGTAAGTTCTGCGTTTTTATGACATGCTCGCAATAGAGGCCTGAATCTTCTAACTCTTCGCTGTCACCAATTTCATAAGGATTTGCTTGGTTATCGTTTTTTGAAAACACACTAATAATATTGTTTTCTATTTTCATTACTAATGCGACGGGCACTTCAGCAATCAGGGCTAAAACAGCGAGCGTTTTATTCCAACTTTGTACTAACTCATCATAATTTGGCTGATACATTTATCAAATTTACTCAATTACTAATACAACAAGTCAAAGGATAGTAATAATCTTGAATTCAGCAACTTAAATATGATTAATCTGACTTAGCCTGAAATATATTTAGATACTTTAGTTTTAGCCAAATAGTTTTCGTCTAACAACTGTGCGATATTCACTGGGTGTTTGCGAAAGCACTTTCTTAAAAACTCGTGTTAAGTGACCTTGGTCGTTATAACCTACTTCCAGGGCAACTTCTTGAATAGATAAATTTGAAGACGCTAATAACTCTTTTGCAGTTTGTACTCTAAGCTGTTGCCAATACTCAACAGGAGTTTGGCTGGTGGCTTGACGAAATCGGCGCGTAAAGGTGCGGTAGCTTAAACTAAATTGCGCTGCAATTTCTTGCAGGGTTAATTCTGAGGTTAAATTGTTTTTCAGCCAAAATTGAATTTGTGCAATGAGCTCATCTGGGTGTTTATCAA
The DNA here is from genome assembly GCF_015278155.1 of Pseudoalteromonas simplex. Classification (NCBI taxonomy): domain Bacteria; kingdom Pseudomonadati; phylum Pseudomonadota; class Gammaproteobacteria; order Alteromonadales; family Pseudoalteromonadaceae; genus Pseudoalteromonas; species Pseudoalteromonas simplex. Next base: position 281,873 of record NZ_JADILN010000002.1, on the reverse strand, counting down.
CGGCACCTTCAAGGTAGCGCTGATCTTCGTAAGGTTTACGAATTTCATGGGAGAAATTACGCTCAACATGTTGCGCCGCTTCTCGGCCGTAATATTGACTAATAATATGCACAATAACATCGGCAAGGGCATTTAAACTCGCAACGGTGTACATGCGCTCAGATTGTGTGATGAAAAAGTCAGGCTTAAGCTGTACTTTAGGGTAGTCACGTTTAAATTGTTCTGCGTAGTGCCAGTGAGTGGTAGCAGGGTGGCCATCTAGTAATCCCGCTTCGGCAACTAAACAATTACCTGTGCCAACACCAATGATATGGCTGCCTTGCTGCCAAGAATCACCAAGCCAGTTCACCAAACTCTTTTGTTTACTTACTACTGGACGCGGGTTTCGCCAAATCCCGGGAACGATAATTAAGTCACTTACAGGCGCTGTGACGGTTTCACAATCGGGCATAATCGAAAGCCCAGTACGATTGGGGATCGCTTTTAGACTACTTGCAACTAAATTGATGTTTAAGGGTTTAAATTCGTTTTGCTGACGATGGCTTTTAGCAAAGGCCTCGCCAGCTCTGAGCATTTCGATAGGCAGGGTTAAACTGGTTATTAATAAATGGGGATAAACCAAAATACTAATTTCAATAGCTTTTACTTGTTGAAGTTTCGTCACTCTAATTGCTCCGACCAGTTATTTTTGGCCTGTTATGCAGGTTATTTGGCTATTTAAGCATAAAGCGTGTTAATTAATCCATTTAAACTTGGCTTAATTCTCATAACACGTTTTCTCAAGGTTTTTTATGACAGCATTACCCGTTATTGTCGGTATGGGTGGTATTAATGCCGCTGGCCGCACTTCTTTTCATCAAGGTTATCGTCGTATCGTGTTAGACAGCTTGGACGCTAAAGCCCGTCAGGAGACATTCTTAGGCTTAGCGACATTAATGAACTTAGTCACCCTTACTGAAGGTTTACTAAAAGATGCTGACGGCAATACCATTGCCGAATCAGACATCGAAGCTAAGTTCGGTGAACAAATTTTAGCTGGTACACTTATTCGTAAAATTGAAAAAAATCACTTCGATGTTGATGCAACGCCATGGCAGCAAAAAATGACGTTAACAGCGTCTGATGAACAGCAGATTGTTTTTGAAACGCGCCGCCGTGATTTACCAACTCCAGTACCAAGTGCTTGGCAGGTTGAAGAATTAACTGATAAAAAAGTGAAAGTTACAATTAGTGCTGATCTTGCTATTAAACATGACAGTACGCGCGATAATCCAATTAAAGCGGCCGGTCAATTACCAACAGGTTTTGAACCTTCGGCTATGTATAACAGCCGTTATCAACCAAGAGGCTTGCAAGCGACTATCTTTGCCGCAACTGATGCGATTCGTTCGACAGGTCTGGCGTGGCAGCAGGTAATGAATAGCGTTGAGCCTGATCAAATTGGCACTTACTCAGCTTCTGTGGCTGGTCAAGTTGATGATGAAGGATTTGGTGGACTTATTCGTGCGCGTCAGCAGGGCGACCGTGTGAGTACAAAACAGCTTGCACTTGGCTTAAACACCATGTCGACTGACTTTATCAATGCTTATGTAACAGGCAATGTGGGAACAACCTTTACTACATCAGGGGCATGTGCCACGTTTTTATATAACCTACGTGCAGCAGTAAACGATATTCAAGCAGGACGTACGCGTGTAGCTATTGTGGCGTCTGTTGAGTGTGCTATTACACCTGAAATCGTTGAAGGTTTTGGCAATATGAGCGCACTTGCTAACGAAGAGGGCCTTAAGCGTCTTGATAATACAGATGTGGTTGATCACCGTCGTACCAGTCGTCCATTTGGTGAAAACTGTGGTTTTACAATTGGTGAAGGTGCACAAGTTGCTATTTTAATGGATGATGCATTGGCATTAGAGTTAGGTGCAGATGTGTTAGGCAGTGTTGCAGATGTGTTTGTAAATGCCGATGGCATTAAAAAATCAATAACAGCACCGGGCCCTGGTAACTACATTACGATGGCCAAATCTGTTGCACTAGCGAGCAGTATTGTTGGCCAAGAAGCAGTACAAAAGCGTAGTTTCATTTTAGCTCACGGCTCAAGTACACCACAAAACCGCGTAACAGAATCACTGATCTATCATAAAGTGGCAGAGACTTTTGCAATTGATAATTGGAAGGTTGCTGCACCTAAAGCGTATGTTGGCCATACTATAGCTCCTGCCAGTGGTGACCAATTAGCTATGGCATTAGGTGTGTTTAGTCACAATATTATGCCGGGTATAACCACAATTGATAAAGTGGCAGATGATGTTTATAGCGAGCATTTAGATATTCGCACTGAACATTATCAATGTGATGCCATGGATATTGCCTTTATAAATTCAAAAGGGTTTGGCGGTAACAATGCTACAGCGACTGTGTTATCACCTGCAATTACATTAAAGATGCTTGCAAAGCGTCATGGTGATGAGGTTATGGCGCAATATCAAGACCGTCATACTCAGGTAGCCAAAGCCCAAGCTGACTATCAGCAACAGGCAGATTTAGGTCAATATGAGCTAATTTATCGTTTTGGTGATGGCTTAATTGATGAAAGTGACATTGAGATTAGTGAAGATTCAATGACAATCCCTGGTTTTGATAAAAAAGTTTTATTATCAAAACCAAACCCTTACCAGGATATGTTTTAAGATCAAGGCATGTTTAAGCACATTCTTGACAGCAAGGCGCTTTTAAAGCGCCTTTTTTAGTGCTATAAATGTTCCTATCAAAGGGAATTGGAGCCATTATCATGATTAAATTCACTAAACTCGCAGCACTTTGTTCACTTATCGCATTACCAACACAGGCTTTAGCACGAGATGTCAACGACTTAGGTGTTGATTTACAGGCCGCCACATCAGCTTACATTGTTAAAAATTCAAACAAACGTTACCCAGGTAGTTATAACGGCTCTCGCCTTGAAGGTTGGGCATTAATGTCTTATGTGGTTGATACACATGGTAAGGCAAAAGATATTGAAGTGATCATGGCATCTGATACTCGCGGCAGCGAAGAAAACGCAGAGAAATACTTAACCAACTTAGAGTTTGCACCCGCTACAAAAGAAGGTAAAACCGTAGAAGGGGGTTACCTATTTTCATTTGAAGTAGGTAAGTATTTTAATGGTTACTCAAATGATAAAGCGAGCCGTGGTTTCATTAATGAATACGATGAAATCAATAAAATGCTACAAGCAAAAGAGTTTAATAAAGCTGAGCAAGCATTGGCTGAGTTATACAAAGACCATACTAAAAACACCTCTGAGCAGGCATTGTTTGCTTGGTTGAAAAGCCAATATTATTATCATCAACAACAATGGTTTGGCTTTGATGAGCAGTTGTCTGTAGCCTATTTACTGCGAGCTAAGTTGCCAACGGATATACAATATTTAGTCGCTAAAAGTGCGCTACAATGGTACAGCTTTAAGGGCGATTTTAATCTTGCTTACAATGCTATTTATGCGTTAGATAATATCGAGGGTAAACAGTTTTCAGAAGAAAACAAACTTGCCACCATCAAGCAAATTGATGACTTATTGGCGCGCACACCGCAGATTAATTCACAAATCAATGTTTCAAAAGATAAGCTGTCATATTTATCTTTATCTCGCGGTTCAATCAAAATTGAAGGCGCGAGCGATGTCACTAAATTACAGATCCGCTGTGCTGATCAAGTCGTTGACCTTGAAGCGAGTGAATCGGTTAAATACGTTATTGATGAGCAAAGCAGACGGTGCGGTTTATTAGTTAAATCTGCAAACCCTGCTGAGATTAAAGTGAAACAAACTGGCTATGCCATCGTTAACTCAAAATATGACGCTAGCTAATCGTTTACTTTAAGCGCTTAACATACCTTAGCGTTACGAAATTAATCAACGCCATTAAAAAAGCGATTTCGTAGCGACTAAATGCCACAGCAATGCCGATGAGTCCCATGTTCCAAATACTGGCTGCTGTGGCTGTTCCATACGTTGAATTCTTATTCTTCAAAATGGCACCACCGCCAATAAAACCAATACCCGTGATGATCCCTTCGAGTACTTTTGATTCTGCCTCTGAACTTGTTAAAACAGACATACCCACTAATGCATAACCACAAGATGCAACAGCGACTAATGGAAATGTTCTAAGACCTGCACCATTACTGGTTTTTTCTCGGTCAAATGCCATAGGAAGGGCAAGTAAGTAGGCAATGCCTAGGTGAATTAAATTATCGAGAATTTCATACCAATCAATATTAAAGTCCATGCTTTGTTCCTTGCTATAAAGATTATGATAGCTTTGCAATTTCAATACCCGATCAACAAATCACATAAAATGATGAAACTAGGGACATGTAGCCGGGTTTTTAAAAGCATGCCTTGCTATAATTTGCGATTTTTACGCAGTGCTATGTCATTTTTTCAGCCTTTTGGCTGTTTGAATTTAAGTCATGCTAACAGTATGCTAAACACGCTGACAAAATAGGCTTCACATTGAAACATTCCATCTCCTCTCTTGAAAAAACCGCGCTTGCACTGTGTATGTTTGGTGCACTGATTGCTGTGATTTTGCCTGATGTTATCACTGAGCAAGTTCAGCCGTTTGTACAAATGATTTTAAAATGGATTGGTAGTAGCTTTTTCTTATTGGTGAATTTTTTATTGTTTGCCATCATTATTTTAGCCATTAGCCCACTCGGTAGCCGTAAAGTAGGTGGCGAACACGCTGTTGTTGAGTATTCAAACTTTGGTTGGTTTGCCATGTTGTTTGCAGCAGGAATGGGATCTGGTTTGGTTTTTTGGGGCGTAGCAGAGCCTGCATTACATTCTCTCGACCCTCCACTTAAACAAAGCTTATACCCAGATAGACTAGCTAGTAGCCTCGCTTTAACCTTGGTTAATTGGGGCGCCCATGCTTGGGCACTTTATGCAGTATTTGCGCTCGTGCTTGGGGGATTAACGCAATACAGTGGTAAATCAGGAGATATTTGTGCCCCTGTTTTAACGGCGCTTGGTAATCGCTTTGATAAGTCTGCAAAATTTACTGTGTCGTTTATTGTTAAGTTAATTGCGGTAATCGCTATTTTTTTTGGGGTCGTCGGCACCATAGCTAATTCAACTTTATTGATAAGTAAAGGCGTAGAAATTGAGTTGGGGGTTACTTCAACTTTATTAGTAGGTTCATTAATCGTTTGTTTGTTAGCAGTTATTTATTCGCTGTCGGTTAAATTTGGATTACGACGCGGGGTACAGTCACTGAGTATATTTAACGTACTCCTAGCATTTAGTCTGCTTGTTTGGTTGCTACTAGTGGTGCCAATTGAGCCTATTATAAAGATTGCATTTGATGGAACTGGCTACTATTTACAGTTGCTTGCAACCGGCACTTGGCAATTTGATAGCCAGTTAAAAACGCCTGACTGGGCCACTCATTGGACATATAATTATTACTTTTGGTGGTTAGCGTGGGGGCCATTTGTTGGTGTGTTCCTAGCCAAAATTAGTCAGGGGCGCAAGGTTTGGCAATTTATTTTGGCGGTTGTGTGTATTCCAACTTTAGTCACTATAATTTGGTTTGCGACCTTTTCGGGGGCAGCAATTGAATGGGATAGACTTAACCAAGCGGGCATTTTAGTCGCAATAAAACAAGATTACAGCCAAGGCTTATTTGTATTTTTTAATCAACTAGACTGGCAAGGAACCGTGTTTATTTGGGCCAGCTTATTATTACTGTTGATATTTGTTGCCACATCCGCTGACTCTGCAATATTAGTCATAAGAGAACTGGTTAGCTCTGAGCAAAATAACCGCGTAACCCTCTATGCATGGTGTTTAGCATTATTCCTATGCAGCTTTGCATTATTAATGTTACAAGATGAGCCGTTAAATCGTAGCGTTGCAATTTTAGGCGCTTTACCTTTCTTATTAATATTTCTATTGCAGTTGGTTGGGTTTTTAAAAGAGTTTATTCGTGATATTTGTGATTAATCTACAGTTTTTTACAGTTAAACTACGCGTTTGTTATTATGCTTATAAAATAAGCTTAAGTGTATTGGAGGACCAATGCTTAAATCTCTGTATCTATTACTATCTGTTAGTTTGCTCAGTGGCTGTACTGCAATTGGCCTAGTTGCTGATGGTATTGGTGGGCGTGCTAGCCAAGCACAGCCTGCCAGTGCCTATGCAGATAAAAAAGATAATGACCGAGTGAACTATGGTATGACCATGACGATGCTAGGTTATGAAATCGACAAAGCGATTATTGAAGGCTTGGAGAGCGGTAGTAAAGACAAAGACGTTGAGCTTAAATGCCGCCAAATAAGTCGCACAGTTAAGGAATGTGTTGAGGTCAAAGCTGAGCCAAAAAAAAGACCTACATTAATGGATAGTTTTAATGAAGATTAACTTTTCAAAACTTGTTATTTGCTTAATTAGCTACCAATTAGTGGGGTGTACAGTGGCGGGGTCAATAGTCGATGGCTATGCAAAAAACTCACAACCAACAAATCTTGCAACTACAAATGCAAATCAAACTAACAGTACTGTAACCGATGCCGACGGCTTTTCATTCGCAAAGTTAGGCTTCGAAATTGATCGCGCTGTTATTGGTTTACTCAAACCAAATGAAGAACAACCGCAATTAGTTTGCAGGCAAATCACACGCAGTATTAAAGAGTGTGAGGAAGTTAAGCCCCCACACTAAAAATTAAGTATTAATCACAGATACTTTTGATGAAACATTAGGTGTTCATCAATGAAGCTACTGATGAAGAAGTAACTATGATCATAACCCGCGTGCATGTTAATTTCGGCTGGGTAATCTTTTTCGTTCACGACAGCAAATAAGTTCTCCGTTTTGAGTTGCTCAGTTAAGAAGTTATCGGCCTCACCTTGATCAATACGCATGGGTAAATAATCATCAGTGACGGCATTTTTCATTAATTCACAGCTGTCGTATTCAAGCCAACTTGCTTTATCACTACCTAGGTAATTACTGAACGCTTTTTCACCCCAAGGGCAATTAATCGGGTTCACAATCGGGCTAAAAGCACTGGCGCTGACGTATTGTTTAGGATTTTTAAGTGCAATCATCAATGCGCCGTGACCACCCATAGAATGACCGGCGATGGCTTTTTTAGTCGTCACAGGGAAGTGCGCTTCGATAAGTGCAGGTAACTCAGAAACAACATAGTCGTACATGTTGTAGTGCACATTGTAAGGCGCTTGAGTCGCATTGACATAAAAACCAGCACCTTGACCAAAATCGTAATTGTCATCGTCAGGCACATTTTCACCGCGCGGGCTAGTATCTGGAGCGACAATCGCAATACCTAGTTCAGCCGCTTTTTTAAATGCTCCGGCTTTTTGCATAAAATTTTCATCAGTGCAGGTTAAACCTGACAACCAATACATGACGGGTACTTTATTGGTTTCGCTGGCACCCGGCGGTAAAAAAATCGCAAAGCGCATAGCACAATGTGTGCTACTAGCTTGGTGGGTATATTGTTTATGCCAGCCACCGCTGACTTTTGTTGAGCTTATGTTTTCTAGCATAACCATATCCTTGAAACAAAAGCGCTAGGTATCAACCTAGCGCCAAATAAAAGATTAATAATGAATAACTGAGCGGATGCTCTTACCTTCGTGCATTAAGTCGAAAGCTTCATTGATATCTTCAAGTTTCATGGTGTGTGTAATGAAATCATTTAAAGCAAACTCACCGTTCATATAACGCTCAACAATCTCAGGTAGTTCTGAGCGACCTTTAACGCCACCAAATGCACTACCGCGCCATACACGGCCTGTTACTAGTTGGAATGGACGTGTTGAGATCTCTTGGCCTGCACCTGCAACACCAATGATTACCGATTCACCCCAACCTTTGTGACAACACTCAAGAGCAGAGCGCATTACATTAACATTACCGATACATTCAAATGAGAAATCAACACCGCCGTCAGTCATTTCAACGATAACTTCTTGGATTGGTTTGTCGAAGTCATTTGGATTGACTAAATCAGTTGCACCTAGTTTAGTAGCAAGATCGAACTTACTGGTATTGATATCAACACCAATAATACGGCTTGCGCCCGCCATTTTCGCACCGATAATCGCCGATAAACCGATACCGCCTAGACCAAAAATAGCGACGGTATCGCCTTTTTGAACTTTTGCTGTTTTAGTAACAGCACCCATACCGGTTGTTACACCACAACCAAGTAAACAAATTTCTTCAAGCGGCGCTTCTTTGCTTACCTTAGCAAGTGAAATTTCAGGTAATACAGTGTACTCAGAGAAGGTAGAGCAACCCATGTAGTGATAAATTGGTTGACCATCTTTATAGAAACGCGTTGTTCCGTCAGGCATTAACCCTTTACCTTGCGTTTCACGTACCGCGGAGCATAAGTTTGTTTTGCCCGATTTACACATTTTACACTCGCCACATTCAGCAGTGTAAAGTGGAATAACATGATCGCCTACTTCAACATGTGTTACGCCTTCACCGATGGCTTCAACGATACCGCCACCTTCATGGCCAAGGATTGCTGGGAAAATACCTTCAGGGTCTTCACCAGATAAAGTAAATGCATCGGTATGACAAACACCTGTAGCAACAATCTTTACAAGCACTTCGCCTTTTTTAGGCATCATTACATCCACTTCTTCAATTGATAGTGGTTGATTTGGACCCCAAGCGATAGCCGCTTTTGATTTGATAAAATCAGTCATAACGTTCCCTTATAGTTGTTGGAAGTAAGTATTAAACTTAGTCCATTTTATTTGTTTCTCAATGAATGATAATCTTCGTTTTATTAAAACACTTTTACAGTATGGTAATAATGAATCGTTGGCACGGAATTGATGAGTTTTTAGCGGTAGCAGAAACAGGCAGTTTTACAAAAGCAAGTAAGCTATTGGGTATGTCAGTGGCTCATGTAAGCCGCTATGTGAGCCAATTAGAAGAGCGATTGAACACCCAATTGCTAACCCGAACCACTCGTAAAGTGGTGCTAACGCAAGAGGGGCAGGTATTTGCGCATCAAACAAAACAATTACAACATGCCATGGATGATGCTACGGCATTACTTGCAGAGCAGCAATTGACACCTAAAGGCAGTATAAAACTAACAGCTCCTGTGATGTACGGTGAAAGTTTTATCATGCCTGCGGTACATTCGTTTATGCAAAAGCACCCAGATATTGAAGTGATCAGCCATTTAAGTAATGAGCAAGTTAATCTATTAGAAGATGGGTATGATCTGGCTATTCGCCTTGGTCATTTAAAAGATTCATCTTTAAAAGCACGGCGCATCAGTCAGCGCAGGCTTGTTATTTGTTGTAGCCCTGAATATATCAATAAATTCGGCCAACCACACAGTGTCAGTGAATTACATCAGCACAATTGCCTTATCGGTAATAACAGTTACTGGCGGGTAAAAGAGCAGGGCCAAGATAAGCACATCAAAGTGGCTGGGCGTTTAGCCTGTAACAGTGGTTGGGCATTGGTTGACGCTGCTATCAAAGGGTTAGGCATCGTGCAATTACCAGATTACTATGTCAATGAACACTTAGCCGATGGCAGGTTGACTGCTGTTCTTTCGAATGTTGCACCTGAACCTGAAGGGGTGTGGGGGGTGTATCCACCAAGGCAGTTTATTGCAACCAATGTAAAAGCATTACTTGACCATTTGGTTGCTACTGTTCAAGTATCAGATTTATAATTATTTTTTACAATTTCGCGCATCCCATGCTAGCTAAATCTATGCTAACATGAGCGCATATTTAGCCCTTGGAATACCCATAATTTATTATGTTTCAACCTGTTAGCCTTTTTATAGGGCTGAGATATAGTCGCTCCTCAAAGGGCAATGCCTTTATCTCATTTATTTCATTTTTCTCTATCGCGGGCATTGCTATTGGTTTAATGGCCTTGTTTACAGTTAGTTCAGTAATGAATGGCTTTGAAAATAACCTTAAAACCAACATGCTAGGTTTAATTCCTCATATTGAAGTATCAGCCGAAGATAATTCGAAAGAAACCATGCTGCAGTTAAAGCAGCAACTAGCAAATTCTCAAGATGTTAAACAAGTTAACCTATACCGCCATGGCGAAGCCATTTTACAAACTAACCAAGATTTGCACGGCGTATTGTTACAAGGCCTTTATGATGAAGGAAGCTCCATCTATAACGTAAAAGATAAAATTGTTGCCGGCAATTGGTCACAAGTCATGGACAGCAACTACCATATTGCGATTAGCCGCTACTTGAGTCGAAAATTGGGTATTTCGCTTGGGGATAAAGTACGGGTGATCATGCCTAATGCCAGTTCATATACTCCCCTTGGTCGAGTACCTAGTCAGCGCTTGTTTACCGTTGCTGCACTTTATGAAACACAGTCAGAAATTGATATGTCATTGGCATTTACCAGTGGCTATTCGTTAGGCAGAGTTTTGAAACTAGCTAAATCAGCAGCACCTAACTTGAGTGTATCGCTGTATGAACCATTTGCTGTTGAGCAAGTATTACAATCTCAGTTAGCTATTTTAAACGATTACAAAGTGACTGATTGGCGAGCTAGCCAAGGGACACTATTTGCCGCTGTGGCAATGGAAAAGCGTATTATGTCGATGTTACTTGGCTTAATCGTGCTCGTGGCAGTGTTTAATATCGTGTCGGCATTAACCATGATGGTGAGCGAAAAACAAAGTGAAGTCGCTATTTTACAAACACTGGGTTTAACTCCGTTACAAGTGCAGCACGTGTTTATGATCCAAGGCTTATATAATGGCCTTATCGGTACCAGTATTGGTGCGTTACTTGGTGTGCTATTGAGTAGCAACATTAATGAATTATTGAATATGTTAGGCATCAATTTACTAGCGGGCGTGAGTTTACCCGTTAAATTTGATGTGATGAGTTTGAGTTTTATTGCCGCAGGGAGTATTGCGATGAGCTTTTTAGCTACCTTGTATCCTGCCAGAAAAGCTGCAAAAGTGAATCCAGCAGAGGTATTACGTTATGAATGATTTAGTTATCAATTGTCAGCAGCTAAATAAAGTCTATCAAGATGGCGATAACGAGGTTGCGGTATTAAAAGGGGTTGATTTAGCTCTTAAACAAGGCGAAATGTTAGCCATTGTAGGGAGCTCAGGCTCAGGAAAAAGTACTTTACTGCATATATTGGGTACCTTAGATAACGAAAGCTCAGGCAAGGTTGAAATTAAAGGCCAGCAAGTTTCTAAATTAAACCGTAAACAACAAGCCAGTTTCAGAAATGAAAATTTAGGTTTCATTTATCAATTCCATCATCTATTAATGGAATTTACTGCCATCGAAAATGTTGCAATGCCATTATTAATTAAAGGCTTAAGCGCAAAAGCGGCAACCGAAAAAGCCCGTAACATGCTAGATAAAGTAGGGTTATCTCATCGTAGCGAACATAAACCATCGGCGTTATCAGGTGGTGAGAGGCAGCGGGTTGCAATCGCACGTGCATTAGTTACTGAGCCTGCTTTAGTGCTAGCCGATGAACCTACGGGTAACCTAGATAAACAAAACGCAATTAAGATTTACGATTTAATTAAAGAATTAAATACTAGCTTAAAAACCAGTTTTGTTGTGGTAACCCATGATTTAGAACTTGCAGATAAACTAGGCAAAATTGCCTATTTAGATGATGGTAAGCTTGCAATTAAAGAGTCTCAGCATGTTGCTTAGTGCCTTTATTTCAAAACGCTTTCGTGCCCATAGTGGCCAAAAAGACGGACAAAACGGTTTTGTTAGCTTTATCGCTAAAGCATCGACAATCGGCATACTTTTAGGAGTCGCCGTGTTAATTGTTGCTTTGTCAGTGATTAATGGCTTTGAGCAGCAATTAGTACATCGACTTTTATCGGTAGTTCCGCAGGTTGAATATGTTGCCCCTAACAAACCAATCAATAACTGGCAGTCAAAAGTTGCTCTACTACGCTCTCAAGCCGGTGTAACAGGTGCTGCGCCGTTTATTAGTGTCAACGGTATGGCGCAATATAAAAGTGAGTTAAAAGCAGTTGAAGTGCGTGGTGTTAGCCCTGAATTTGAAAACCAAGTGTCGGCGTTAAACCAATTTACAGAAGGGCGCTTAGTTAGTCAGTTACAACAAGAAGATGTACTGTTAGGGCAGCAAATAGTCAACCGATTAGGTCTTAAAATTGGCGACCCAGTTACCTTATTAATCCCACAGATAAACCAGCAAAGTAACACTTTATTGGCGCCAAAACGTGTGAGCTTGAATCTTGCGGGTATTATAAAAATGGGTGGCCCAATTGATGAAACGGCGGCTTTCATTCGCCTTGATAAAGCGCAAAGTGTGTTGAGTTTTGAGCAAAACCAAGTAACCGGTTTACGTCTACAAGTAGCTGATGTGTTCGCAGCCCATCAAACGGCGATGCGTGTGGGGCAAGTTATTCCTGATTATGTCTATGTCTCGAGTTGGTTTAGAACCCAGGGTAGCTTATATCAAGATATTCAAATGGTTCGCACGATTGTGTATATCGTGGTGTTTTTAATAATTGCTGTAGCGAGTTTTAATATTGTTTCGTCTTTAGTGATGGAAGTACGTGAAAAACAGGCAAACATCGCAATTTTAAAAACCATGGGCGCACAAGATAGCACCATTTTAGCAACCTTCGTAATGCAAGGCTTTACACAAGCTTTAATCGGTGTGATCTTAGGCACAGTTATCGGTGTGATGCTTGCGTTAAACATCAGTGAACTGTTCACTTGGGCAAGTAACTTATTTGGCGATAACCCATTACAAGGGGTTTATTTTATTGAGTTTTTACCCAGTAAATTAGTTTGGCAAGATATTGTTATAACGGTGATTGTTACTTTTGTTCTCGCTATTTTGGCAACCTTATATCCTGCGTGGCAAGCAACCCGAGTTGACCCTGCAAAAGTTCTTGGTAATTAAGGAGTGTTTATGGATAAGCAAAGGATTATCGATTTTTGGTTTGATGAATTAGGCCCAGAAGCTTGGTATCAGCAATCAGATGAAGTGGATGCCTTAATTACACGTGAGTTTTCAGAATGCCTTTTAAAGGTTATCGCTGGCGAGCATGCTGATTGGCGAGTTGATGCTCTAGGTTCTTTAGCTGAAATTATCGTGTTAGATCAGTTTTCGCGCAATATTTATCGTAATACGGTGAAAGCGTTTAGCCAAGATCCACAAGCACTAAGCTTAGCGCAAAGAGCAGTTGAACTTGGCTTTGATAAAAAATTACCTAGCTCTCAAGCTGCGTTTATTTACATGCCGTTTATGCACAGTGAATCTAAAATCATTCACCAGCAGGCTGAGCAATTGTTTAAAGGCATGAGTAATTATGAATTTGAACTAAAGCACAAAGTGATTATTGATAGGTTTGGTCGCTACCCACATCGCAATAGGATTTTAGGTCGCGAATCAACTCCTGAAGAACTGCAATTTTTAACTGAGCCTAACTCTTCTTTCTAGGTTGATTGAATAGTACGCAAGTAAATTTAAATGCTCTTTGATTGCCTGTAAACACTTGCACAGCGCCATTTTAAACCTTAAAGTGTCAGAAATGTTGTAAAAGAGTAACCACCATGGAACAAAAACAAGCAAGACCATTAACACCAGAAGAACAAGCTGAAGCGCAAAAACAAAGTGTTATTTGGCAAAGAGAATGTTTCGAAAATGCACAAAAGCATTTAGCTGAAAAAGGCGTTATTCCGCAAACTGTTGTAGAAAAAGAAAGCCGTTTTATTGCGCCATTAGTAGCTATTTGGAAATTTAAAGCACAAAACGGTAAGAGCTATTGGGTGATCACAGGTCGTTTACCAACCGATCACGCTGAAGCAAGCGCAGCAAACAATGCACGTGAAGTATTACGTTATTTCTCAATGCAGTGGCAAATGAAGGCTGATCAGCTAATGCAATCAGGTGCGGTAGATAAAACCAAAGCTGATTTTGCTAATCTGTTAATCAACCGTGCCCATGGCTTATATGAGTTATTTGAAAAAGAAGAAATGTGGCAAAATGAGCCAGCATAACTAACTCTACATACCTTCTAACAAAAAAGCTGAATAATGTTATTTAGCTTTTTTGTTTTACATGTACCTTAATGCACCAAAGTGAATGGCCGCGTATCAAATTGCTTAATCGGGCAGAGCATTCGTTGCCTTGGAATACCAGCTTCCATAAACACTAAACCATCAGCCGAAAAACCATTTTGTTTGAATCTATCTACTTCATTCAATATGCAATTTATGCTGACACAATCACAGCCTTGCTTTTCAGCCAAATTAACTAAGTAATTCAATAATGATTTATAAACTGAACGATTACGGTGTTCTGGTAAAACTGCAATACGGCCGATAAGGCCATCATTACATAAACGCCCAGTAGCAACTGGGCGTTTACCTTCATCTGTAACGAGCACGTGATGTGCTATTTTATCTAGATGGTCAAACTCAATGTGTCTTGGGATATGTAGTTCATATACAAATACCCGCTCTCGGATTTGTTGTAAGAGTTCCTTGTCGATACTCCATTCAACTTCATCTATTTGATAGCCCATAAACACACACTCCTAACAAAACCAAATACCCTCATTTAAAAGTGTAGTAAAGGTTTTCAAGAAAATATGATTATTTTTTGAACTATTTATGTCAGCAGCGGTCACCCATGTCTGATCGGTGAGCTTTGTTATTAATTCAAGGTCAGTTAAATCATGCATGTAATTAACACCATTAATACTTAAAAGTATTTTATCGTCAATTACTTGATAGATAGCGCGGGTACCACCTAAACGCTCAAAAACAACGTCTTCATCATTGAGTAAGTCATTTACGTCATCTAAAGTATATGGTTCTTCTAAAGGCGCTAAATCCATGTCATGCTTTGGCTGACTCATACTGTTACCAAGCCAAGTCTTGAATACTGCGTCATCATTAATTGCAGCAATCATAAGTTGCTTTACTTTTTCTGCTTCAGTTTGGTTAAGCTCACCTTTAGATGAGCGCAACTTAAGCTCTGCATCACCGTATCGTTGATTACCAAGCTCAGTATCGATAAGGTGATCGGCAAATTGTGATAATAAATCGCGTTGATTTGGCGCTCTAAAACCTACAGAGTAATTAAGTGCATTTTCAACTGCGTAACCTTCATGTGGGCAACCTGGTGGAATATAGAGAATATCTCCCGGCTCTAACACACAGTCGATCACGGCAGGAAATTGCTCAACTTGTAACAGGCTCTTATTTTGTGCAAATTGCTTTAAGTTCGCATCAGGTAAACCAACTCGCCAGTGGCGTTTACCTTCACCTTGAATAATAAACACGTCGTATTGATCCAAATGCGGGCCCACGCCACCACCCGGGGTAGAGTAGCTGATCATCAAGTCATCGATACGCCAGTTGGGAATAAATCGAAATGGCTCAAGTAGTTGCGCTGCATCGCTATACCAATGGTCAACTGCTTGCACCAGTAATGTTGAGTGCTTTTCAGTTAGCAAGCTAAAGTCTTCAAAAGGACCATGGTATGCTTGCCAATCATCTGAGTGATTGGTCACAATACGTGATTCAATGCTTTCTTCCATGGCAAGACCGGCCAATTCTTCGGGCTCAATCGGATCAGCAAAATCCTTGAAGCCTTGCTTTATAAGTAATGGTTTTTTCTGCCAATACTCAGCTAAAAATTGCTCTTGGGTTAATGAATTGATGGTTAATTGATACATAACATGACCTAAGCGAATTGATATAAAAAAAGCGAAAGGAAGGCCTTTCGCTTTTTTAAGTCTTAATTTGAATTTAAGCTAAGTTGTCGATGAACTCAACAGCACGACCAATGTAATTAGCCGGAGTTAATTTTTTCATTTCTACTTTTGCTTCTTCAGGTAACTCAAGACCATCGATGAAATCAGCCATGATTTCTTGGTTTACGCGCTTACCACGAGTAAGGTCTTTAAGTTTTTCATATGGCTTTTCGATACCATATTTACGCATAACCGTTTGGATTGGCTCTGCTAGTAATTCCCAGTTTTGGTCTAGTTCTGCTAATAAACGCTCTTCGTTTACTTCAAGCTTGCTAACACCTTTTAATGTCGCTTGGTAAGCGATAAGTGTGTAGCCCATACCAACACCTAGGTTACGTAACACTGTTGAGTCAGTTAAGTCACGTTGCCAGCGAGAAACAGGTAGTTTTTGCGCAAGGTGAGTAAAGATAGCGTTAGCAATACCTAAGTTACCTTCAGAGTTTTCAAAATCAATCGGGTTTACTTTGTGAGGCATAGTTGATGAACCAATCTCACCTGCGATTGTTTTTTGTTTAAAGTGGTTAAGTGCAATGTAGCCCCAAACGTCACGGTCAAAATCAAGTAATACAGTGTTGAAACGTGCAACTGCATCGAATAACTCAGCAATGTAATCGTGTGGCTCGATTTGTGTTGTAAACGGGTTGAACGTGAGACCTAGGCTCGTTACGAACTGCTCAGCGTGGTTGTGCCAATCGTAATCTGGGTATGCACTCAGGTGAGCGTTGTAGTTACCTACAGCACCGTTGATTTTACCTAACATTTCTACGTTAGCAATTTGGTCACGTTGACGCTTTAAGCGCATGTAGACGTTTGCAAACTCTTTACCCATTGTCGAAGGGGTAGCTGGTTGACCGTGGGTACGTGTCATCATCGCAACTGACTTGTACTCAACTGCTTTTTCTTTTAATGCATTTAGAAGTTGGTCACAGTATGGAAGTAATACTTTGTCACGCGCTTCAGTCAGCATTAAACCGTGAGACAGGTTATTGATGTCTTCTGAAGTACATGCAAAGTGAATGAATTCGTTAACTGCGTTGAGCTCTGCGTTATCAGCTACTTTTTCTTTAAGTAGGTATTCAACTGCTTTTACGTCATGGTTAGTTGTGCGCTCGATCTCTTTAACGCGTGCTGCATCCGCTTCGCTAAAGTTATCAACAATGGCATTAAGTAAAGCATTAGCCTCGTCGCTAAAAGCCGGTACTTCTTTGATTGCGCTAGCTGCAGATAAAGCTTGTAACCAACGAACTTCAACAGTTACACGGTATTTGATTAAACCAAATTCGCTGAAAATGCTGCGTAGTTCCGTGGTCTTGCTGCCATAGCGACCATCTACCGGAGAGATAGCGGTTAACGCTGAAAGCTCCATAATGACTCCTAAATTGTCTAGTTTGAACGATAATTAAATTGATTGTTTAGCAATAGCGAGGATTTTTCTTTTTGCAAAGAAAAAGTGACGGCGTTTACCGCCCATTTGTCGCCATAACACGGCACTACGAATTCCGGCCAATAATAGGGCACGAATTTTGTTTTGCGTGAGCTGCTGTTTTAATAACTCTGGCTTGCCATACACTTGAATACGATGCCCAAGGGGGCTTAGCACCGATGAGTAAATATCAGCAAGCGCTGCTACTACAGTATCATCTGTGATAGCAAAATGGTCGAGGCGACGTTTAACATCATCAATGCGACGACCTAATTCATTTAAGCTGTTTTGTTTTGAACTTAATGCACGTTCTAATTGCATTAAACCACCCACATATTTTACGATTTCGACGTCTTTGTCGGCGCCAGCCGAAAGCTGTGCAATCAAAATGCGATAGCCTTCACGTAAATTATGCTTACCCTGATACACGTCTTCAGGGCTATTTGGTGATGTTTCAACAATACAGTTTAGTAATTTTTCTAATTCGTGAACACTGCCTTGGCCATATTGCGCAACTTTTTGTACTTGTTTAGCAACTTGACACATGGCAGCTAAAGCCATGACTTGGTGCTCTGTCATTATTTGATCACCGAATCAATAATGCCGCCACCTAAACAGACTTCGTCAGCGTAAAATACGGCTGATTGGCCCGGTGTCACTGCCTTTTGTGGCTCATCAAATAGTACGCGTGCCATACCATCTTCACCAACAAGTAAAGTACAGCTGATATCTTCTTGGCGATAGCGGGTTTTAACAGTACAGCGTGTGGTCCCTTTCGGACCTTCGCGGTCAACCCAGTGCAGCTGGTTTGCATTTAAACCATTGCTGTATAGGCGAGGGTGGTCTTTACCTTGACCAACCACTAATACGTTACGCTCAACGTCTTTATCAACTACATACCAAGGTTCACCCGAACCTTCTTTCATGCCGCCAATTAATAGACCTTTACGTTGACCAAGTGTGTGGTACATCAAGCCTTCGTGCTCACCCACTTCGTTGCCATCGGTATCTTCAATTTTACCTGGCTGTGCTGGTAAGAATTTTTGTAAGAAGTCTTTAAATTTACGCTCACCAATAAAACAGATACCGGTACTGTCTTTTTTATCGTGAGTGATTAAGTCTTGCTCTTCAGCGATGCGGCGTACTTCAGGCTTAGCAATATCGCCAACAGGGAAAAGTGTTTGTGCAATATGCTCATGGCTTAGAGTGTATAAGAAATAGCTTTGATCTTTGTTGTCATCAAGGCCACGACACATTACAAATTTATCACCGCGTTTTTCACGGCGAACATAGTGGCCAGTAGCGATGTAATCAGCACCAAGTGCTTGTGCTGCAAATTCTAAAAATGCTTTGAATTTGATTTCTTTATTACACATGATGTCTGGGTTTGGTGTACGACCTGCCTTGTACTCTGCTAAAAAGTATTCAAACACGTTGTCCCAGTATTCGGCTGCAAAATTTACAGTGTGAAGCTCAATACCTAGCTTATCGCACACAGCTTGTGCGTCTTGTAGGTCTTCAGCTGCAGCGCAATATTCATCATTATCGTCTTCTTCCCAGTTTTTCATGAACAGGCCTTCAACTTGATAGCCTTGTTGCTTTAATAAATACGCTGATACAGAAGAATCAACACCGCCGGACATACCCACGATGACTTTAATGTGACTATTTTCGCTCATAATATTCGCTGTCATTTTTTAACTGCTATGGAAAGGCCGATATTATATACCCAAACCACCTCAAGATGCGAGTTTCAGTTGGAATTAAAAGCAATTTAGGCAAGGCATTGATTGCAAGTAATAGTGGTTTGGGCATAGCAAACTTTTAGACACCCAAACCAGCCAAAATCACAGTGGTTATTGGTAAATCAAACTAAGTGGGTAGGCTTTACCAGCTAAATAATCTTCAATGCATTTTAAAACCAGAGGGCTTCTAAGCGGCAGGCTTTTAATTTGCTCAAGGCTAAACCAATCTGCGCTAAGAATGTCATCATCTTGGGGAGATGGTTCAAATAGCTCTGGGCTATTAAAAGCAAAGCTAAAACGCATATAGTGAACGCCATTTGCGGCATGTAAATTATAGATACCAACAAGGTGACTGGCATTAAGGCTAATGCCTGTTTCTTCAATAAGTTCGCGATGAGCTGCTTCTGCTAAGGTTTCATTGGCTTCTAGATGACCCGCAGGCTGGTTATAGCAAATATCACCTGTGTGTTTATCGCGCTCTTTAACAAGTAAAAATTTGTCTTGGCATGTGACGATGGCGGCTACTGTGACATTGGGTTTATGCATCAGGGTTGTTCACTACTTTAGACTGGCCATTATCTAATCCATCAAGGGTATAGTTACCAATGCTGTAACGAATTAATCGCAAAGTAGGGAAGCCAACATGCGCTGTCATACGGCGAACTTGGCGATTACGGCCCTCAGTGATAGAGATTTCTAACCAACTGGTTGGTATGTTTTTACGCTCGCGAACGGGCGGGGTACGTGGCCAAATTGACGGCTCATCAATACGTCTCACTTTGGCAGGCTTGGTCATGCCATCTTTAAGCTCTACACCTTTGTTAAGTGCAAAGATAGCCTCATCAGTAACATCACCTTCTACTTGCACCCAATAAGTTTTAGCTGTTTTTTTATTGGGTTCAGTGAGTGTGTGTTGTAATTTACCGCAGTTGGTAAGTAGCAACAGTCCTTCGCTATCTCTATCTAAGCGTCCTGCTGCATACACGTCTTTAATAGTAATAAAGTCGGCAAGGGTTTTGCGGTTTTGGTCATCGGTAAATTGGCAAAGCACATCAAATGGTTTGTTAAATAGCACCACTTTGCGCTGCTCAGGGCTAATTGCTTTTTTAACTTGGCGTTTTTGAGTCGGCCTTGAATAAGTTCGACCGCTGCTGCGACGTGATTTGCTATTGGCTTTATTAACCATTAAATACACCTAGCCGGCTTAGGTAAACCTGCAATTTTAGTCGCTTGCTTTGCTGGGCCTTTAGGGAATAGCTTATACAAATACATGCTATTACCTTTTTCTTCACCTAGCTTTTGGGCCATTGCTTTGACCAGCATGCGTATTGCCGGGCTGGTGTTGTACTCTACGTAAAAATCACGCACAAAATGCACAACTTCCCAGTGCTGCTCACTTAAGGTAATGTTCTCTTGCTCAGCAATAATAGGTGCAAGCTCTTCACACCAATCGTTTGAATCAAGTAAATACCCTTGTTTGTCTGTTTCTATCTGTTTGTCATTAAATTCAAGCATGGTTTACCAAGTAATCGTGTTTTTTGCGTTTAAAGTCATTTCTACAAACTGCGCGTAGTTTATTGCGATATCGCCTTGATTAAATGAAATATCACGGGCTGCAGCGTCTTCTTCAAGTAAATGAATTGCTGCAGAGAACTGCTTAAACTGCATGTTGTTATAGCAAGCGTCACTAACAAGTAGCACTGTATCTTCTGAAGAAATTAAATTTGCCAACATATTATTGCAATAGTGAGCTAAGGGTTTTGAAAAAATATGCAAGGTACTCATAAGGTCACCACTTGATGCTGTTGGCTAATTAAGTCTCGCTGTTGCTCAAAGTTAGCTACTTTAACATCGATAATCAGACTATCTTCTGAAAGGTTAAAATCCATTAACGACTTTTCACATACATATATGTTTTCAACATCGTATAACTCTAGGGTTTTAATGGTTTTAAAATAGTTTTTTATGCCAAGTTGCTCTGGCTGTTGATTTTTTTTCAAAGCTAAAACAGCCTCACCACTTAGAAGCCAACTAATGTTTTGTTCAATAGCGGCAAAAATTAGTGTGGTGTCGAGTGATTCACGAATATGTTGATCGTCAAATGGGCCATGTTGGCTTATTACTAAAATGTTTTTCATTTAAATTGCACCCATTTATCCGCTTCACTGACAAGCATCGCAAATTCTGCAAGCCCAGCGACGGTAAACACGCCTGTGTTATCGATATCTAAGCCACGCTTTTCAGCAGCAGTGACACATAGCAGTAGAGGGATCTCTTGCTCACTTAACGACTGCCACAAACGGTTAATTGGAAGCTCGTCGCTGGCAAGTTCTAAATGGTTACTTGCGTGGTAAACACCAGCTTGATAAAGAAAGATAGCTGCAATTGAGTGACCAGAGTCAAGACAGGCCTGTGCAAATTTAATTAGCCGTTGAGTTGTGTCGTGATCGGTCGGCGCGGTATGAAGAGAAAGTACAAATTGTGCCAAAACGCATCCAATAAAAAAGCCCCTAGAAAGGGGCTATTTTAGCAGAACTATTTAATTAGTCATCACTTGCACCAAGTAGGTGAAGAAGAGACGTAAATAAATTATATACGTTCAGGTATAAAGCAACTGTTGCGCGGATGTAATTAGTCTCGCCGCCATTAATAATGCGGCTAGTGTCAAATAAGATTAAACCAGACATAATTAGCACAACTGCAGCATTAATAACCATAAAGGTAATAGAGCTGCCAATAAATAAGTTAACTAGGCTTGCAATAATAACCACGATTAAACCCACAGTTAAAAAGCCACCCATAAATGAGAAGTCTTTTTTAGTGGTAAGCGCATAAGCCGACAAACCAAAGAAGATTAAAGCAGTAGAGCCTAACGCTTGCATAATCAGCATAGGGCCATTTGGCATTGCAGCGTAGTAGTTAAGCATTGGACCAAGTCCTGCGCCCATTAAACCTGTGAAAACAAATACCCAAGCAACACCTGATGCACTGTCGGCCTTTTTGTTAACAACAAAAAGTACACCGAATGCAATCAAACTAAATACTAACCCCATAAAATAAGGTAGATTCATTGCCATTGATATACCTGCTGTCACTGCGCTAAATGCCAGTGTCATTGCCAGTAAGAAATAGGTATTCTTTAAAACTTTATTGGTTTCAATAGTCGACATTACTGGTCTTGCAGTATTGTACGATTGATTAAACGCCATTGTTAGAGCTCCTTTAAATGAACTTATACGTTCGTTAGTTCCAATTATTAAATTGAACTAAGCCTATCAAGAGTTATATATTTGGGCAAACTATTGTGGATCAATAGACAAGATAAATAATCGAAAAGTTCAATGTTGCGCACAATCTAAACGCTGTTGTACTAATGCTGAGCAAATTAATTGTTTTTTAATCACTTAAACAGTTTTTTGAAAAAAAAGCTTCACAAGCACGGCCGCTTTATCTATTATGCACGCCGTCGGAGAGATGGCAGAGTGGTCGAATGCACCGGTCTTGAAAACCGGCAGGGGTTTGTAGCCCCTCTAGGGTTCAAATCCCTATCTCTCCACCATTATTTTTACTACTGGCGTAAGCGGGTAGGTTTTCGCATTCGGAGAGATGGCAGAGTGGTCGAATGCACCGGTCTTGAAAACCGGCAGGGGTTTGTAGCCCCTCTAGGGTTCAAATCCCTATCTCTCCACCATCATTGAAGCCGCTGAATTTATTCAGCGGCTTTTTTCTTTCTTGTGCTTTTCCATTTGTTCTGCAAATTACGACTATTGTCGATATTTCGCATTTTAACTAGTTAGTCCATGCTTAACACTTCTCGTATTATCTTTGTGACATTAGGGAATTTATGAAACATCGTTTAGCAAAGAGTGTAGGACTTTCTTTATTATCGCCTGTGATCATCGGTTGTATCTTAGGCCTTTATTATGCGTTTACACTTGAAGGAAATGGTTTAAACATTTTCTTTAACTTATTCGTTAGCGCAATCGCCAATGCCCACATTGTAGGTCTTACTATGGCAGCGTTTGTGGTACCTGGTTATTTACTTATGTATAAGTATGCAAAGGTTAATTATTCAGGTGTTCTGACACTTGGCTTACTAGGTGGCGCTATTTTCAGCTACTTACTTAGCGCTACAACAGGTATGGCTTTTGTAGTCAATGCTGTGATGTCTGCTCTGGCTGCAGGACTGTTTTTATTTGGTTTAAGACAGGGCCTTACAACACAATCTTCTCATCAATAGCAGAATATTTAATCAAGCTGACTGAAATTGAGGGCAAAATGTTTTTTTTTGCCCTTAAAAGGTTTCATTTGTCGTCTACAAAGAGTACCTTTAGCTACTGTATGTTTAATAAGAAGTAGTTTGGTATGCAAAAGCAAGATTTTTACCAGTCATTAGTTAAACAAACTGAGTCGCTAATCACTGGTGAATCAAATGTTATTGCCAACATGGCAAATATTAGTGCGCTGTTATTTACCTCTTTAGAGGATATCAATTGGGCGGGCTTTTATTTAATGGATTCACCTGAAGAATTAGTGCTAGGGCCGTTTCAAGGTAATCCTGCATGTATCCGTATTCCAGTAGGTAAAGGGGTATGTGGAACTGCCGCGCAAACACAACAAACACAACTCGTTGAAGACGTTCATGCATTTGCTGGGCACATTGCCTGTGATGCTGCATCGAATTCTGAAGTCGTTGTGCCGATTTTCAAAGACGGTAAAGTATTTGCTGTACTTGATATCGACAGCCCAAGCATTGCGCGATTCGACGCTGATGATCAAGCTGGTTTAGAAGCATTGGTAAAATGCTTTGAGGCAAATCTAAAATGAAAGATCTGCTAAATGTGCAAGATTACCTCTTTGCAATTGCTGATGTTGGTGATTGGGAAGGGGAAGAAGAAGTTGTTGCCGAAAGGCTCAACGACTTGATTCACATGGCTTGGGATCGTCTACCGGATGACCTTGACTGTGAATCAATTGATGAAATTATAAATGGTATTTGGGAACACCTTCGTGGTGATTTAGCGCTTATTGAAGCGGACTTCGAAGAGTTGACCGACTGGGTAACACACTATGTCGATTCATCATTAGATGAAAAGATGTAATAAAAGGTTCTAACATGGAAACCACAAACAAGCTAAAAGATATTAATGAAGTATTGGATTTCTTATACCAAGAATTTCCACAATGTTTTAAACAAAAAGACGGTATTCAGCCGCTTAAAGTAGGTATCTTTAAAGATATCGCTGAGCGTATTGAAGGTTCTGAGAAAGTAAGTAAAACTCAGGTTCGTCAAGCACTAAGAAAGTACACCTCAAACTGGCGCTATTTAGAAGCTGTGACTAAGTCTGAGTTCCGTATCGATCTTGATGGTAATCAAGATGAAAAAGTAGAACAAGAGCACATTGAGCACGCACAAAAAGCGTTAGAAGAAAGCCGCGCTAAAATGGCAAAGCGTAAGAAGCCACAACGTCCACGTAAAGACGGTGACACAAAATCTTACAAAAAGAATAGTGGCCACCACGCTAAATCTGGCGAAAAAGGCGCTAAAGTAAATAATAAGCCTGCTAAAGCTGCTCCTGCAAAACGTTCAGGAAAAGTTGAACCTTTACCTGCCTCAGAGGTCAAGGTTAATAGCAAAGTTAAAGTTAAACTTGGCCAAGCACTTGTAAACGCGGTTATTACTGAAGTGAATAAAGATGAAGTTCACGTTGAGTTAGTAACAGGGATGCAAGTTAAGACCAAAGCAGACAGCCTGTATATCATTTAATAGCTGTAAAAAATAAAGGAGTTGTGTATGAGTAAAAAGTTTACGCTCATTCCGTTAGTCGCTGCCCTGTTTTCAGGTTCATTACTGGCATCATCAGATAATCTGACTGAAAAAGACCTGCCAGTACTCAAGCAAGAAAGCCAACATAGTACGGCAAGCAAACGGGTGACAAACTTATTTACTCGTGCACACTACAAACCAATTAAATTTAACGATGAATTATCTGAGAAGGTTTTTGATCGTTATATTGAATCTCTCGACTACAATAAAAATGTGTTTTTAGCGTCTGACATTGCCTCGTTTGAGCAATATAAAGACCAATTTGATAATGCATTGTCGACAGGTAAATTGGGATTTGCCTTTGATATTTTTAACTTAAGTTTAAAACGTCGTTTTGAACGCTATGACTATTCTTTATCGTTACTTGAAAACGAAATGAAGTTCGATAAAGAAGATGAGTATCTGTTTGACCGCGAAGACGCAAACTGGGCAACAAGCCAAGCTGAGCTTGATGAACTTTGGCGTCAGCGTGTCAAATACGATGCTTTACGATTAAAAATGACTGGTAAAGATTGGCAAGGCATTAAAGAAGTCTTGACCAAACGTTACCACAATGCACAAAAGCGTTTAGTACAAACGAACAGTGAAGATGCTTTTCAAATCGTGATGAATTCATTCGCACGAAGCATTGAAGCGCATACCTCTTATTTATCACCTCGTCGCGCTGAGCAATTCAAGATGGACATGGATCTTGAATTAGAAGGTATTGGTGCGGTACTTAGTTATGACGAAGATTACACGGTAATCCGTAGCTTAGTACCTGGCGGCCCGGCTGATAAGTCTGAACAAATTAAAGCAGATGACCGTATCATTGGTGTTGCCCAAGAAGGTGAAGAATTTGTTGATGTGATTGGCTGGCGTTTAGATGACGTAGTTGATCTGATCAAAGGCCCTAAAGGGACAAAAGTTCGCCTGCAATATCTAAAAGGGGCAGATGCTCACGGCACACCAAAAGTGGTTGAAATCACACGTGATAAAATTCGCTTAGAAGACCGCGCTGCAAAATCTGAAGTATTTGAAGCAAAATATTCAGACTTAACCAGCAAAATTGGTGTGATTGAAATCCCAGGTTTCTATAACAACCTATCACAAGACGTTAAAGTTGAAATTGCAAAATTAAAAGAAGCCAAAGTTGACGGTATCATCATTGATTTACGTCAAAACGGCGGTGGCTCACTTTACGAAGCGACGCAACTTTCTGGCTTATTTATCGATCAAGGTCCTGTAGTACAAATTCATACGCTAAATAATCGTATTGAAGAGCAAAAAGACCGTGATGGTGTCACTTTTTACGATGGCCCACTGACAGTGTTAGTTGATCGCTACAGTGCGTCTGCCTCAGAAATTTTTGCAGCAGCAATGCAAGATTATGGCCGTGCAATTGTGATTGGTGAGCAAACCTTTGGTAAGGGAACTGTACAGCAGCATAAACCACTTGGCCGTGCTTATGACCTATACGACCACCCATTAGGTAGCGTGCAGTATACCATTGCAAAATTCTACCGAATTAACGGCGGAAGCACACAGCACAAAGGCGTGATCCCAGATGTGTCATTCCCATCGGCAATTGAGCCATCAGAGTGGGGTGAGAGTCAACAAGACAACGCGCTACCTTGGGATAGCATCATACGTGCTAAGTACAACTCTGTTGATAACCTCAAACCAGCGATTGCTTACGTTAATAAGCTTCATGATGCCCGTATTGCAGACGAGCCTGAGTTTGGCTATGTATTTGCTGACATTAAACGCTATCAAGAAGAGAAAGACCGTAAGACTATCTCATTGGTTGAAGCGACGCGTCTAAAAGAGAAAGACGAAGGTGAAGAACGCGCGTTAGAACGTGCTAATGAACGACTTGTTCGCCTTGGTGAAAAGCCAGTTGAGAAGCTTGACGATTTACCTGATAGCCTTGACGAGCTAGACCCTTTCTTAGAAGAAGCGGCATTAATCACCCAAGATTATATAAAATATGGTCGTATCGCTAAGAAATAATTAGCAATTAATTAGCAATATTGATTAATAAAAAGGCGCTTAAGCGCCTTTTTTGCTACCTAAAACAGGTTAGATTGGTATAATCACAAAATCTGGCTGCATAAGGCCACTGAAGTTTTGCTTCAAAGCTTACAATAATAATTAAACACGCCACATAAGACGTGTAGGAGACTATCTTTTGAATTCAATTGAAGAGAAGCCAATTAAACAGGCCAGTTTTTTAGATGCCTTAATCCCAATTACTGTGCTCGTGTGCCTACTAGGCGCTGCTGTTTATTTATTCGGTGATAACTCATCATCTGGTCCTAACCAAATCGCTTTATTATTCGCTACATTTACCGCGGCATTAATTGGCTTAAAAAATGGTTACACCTGGAAGAAACTAGAACAAGCCATGATTGAGGGGATCACCTTATCCCTTGGAGCAATCATTATACTGTTAATGGTGGGTGCCTTAATCGGTACTTGGCTGTTATCAGGAACTGTACCCACTCTAATTTACTATGGCTTACAAATTATCAATCCTAGCTGGTTCTATGCCGCTAGCTGCTTGATTTGTGGCATTGTGGCTATGAGTATTGGTAGCTCTTGGACCACAGCTGCGACTATCGGTGTGGCGTTATTAGGTGTTGCAACTGGTCTTGGTCTTGAACAAGTTGTTACAGCAGGCGCGGTCATTTCTGGTGCCTACTTTGGTGATAAATTAAGCCCGCTTTCTGAAACAACAAACTTAGCGCCAGCAGTGGCTGGGGCTGATTTATTTGAGCATATTCATCACATGCTTTGGACTACGGTGCCAAGCTTCATTATTGCGTTATTTATTTTTATCTTTATGGGCTTTAATGCCGGTGGTTCAACAGAAGCGGGCCGTATTGATGAAATCGTTAATTTATTAGAGCAAAACTTTAATATTGGTTTTGAAATGCTAGTGCCACTGGTGGTGTTGTTGTTTTTAGCAATTCGTAAGATGCCAGCTTTCCCAGCTATTTCAATTGGTGCGGTGTTAGGTGCAATTTGGGCTATGTTATTTCAATCTGATTTAATCAATAGCCAAATTGATGCATCACAAGGCCAAGCAATTGGTTACTTCAAATTAGTTTGGACAACGTTCTTTGATGGTTTCAGCATCGACACTGGCGATGAAAAAATGGATTCATTATTGAGCGGTGGTGGTATGGCTGGCATGTTAACAACAACTTGGCTGATTATGACGGCCTTGATGTTTGGCGCTATCATGGAAAAAACTGGCTTACTTGATATGTTCGTTAAGAGCATCTTAAAAATTGCTAAAAGCACGGGCTCTCTTATCACAGCAACGATTGCAACGTGTATTGGTACCAATGCGGTTGCAGCTGACCAATATATCGCGATTGTCGTTCCTGGACGTATGTTTAAAGACGAATATGAAAAACGCGGTTTAAAGCCTGTAAATTTATCTCGCACATTAGAAGATGGTGGCACAATTACTAGCCCACTTATTCCTTGGAATACCTGTGGTGCTTACATGCAAAGTGTTTTACTAATCAATCCATTTGACTATGCAATGTACGCGTTCTTTAATTTAATTAATCCATTCTTAGCGGTTGTTTATGCCTATTTTGGTATTAAAATTTTACGTATTACCCCAAAACATCTTAAACAAGAAGCTAACGCCGAATAAACTATTTAGGCCCTGCTAAGCAGGGCCATTTGGAGTCAGTAATGTCTGCTACGAGTAAACCTCAAGCTCAATATTTAAAAGATTACCAAGCCCCACAATTCTCAATTCAACACATCGATTTACGCTTCGAATTAGCCCCTTTAAAAACATCAGTGCAGTCAACAATGACAATCAATCGTACCGATGAAAGCAATGCTGATCTTTTGCTTGATGGTGTTGATTTAACGCTAATTTCATTGATGGTTGATGACAAAGCGTATGATGATTACACGCTTGAAGATGAAAAGCTGATCATTCATAACTTACCTGAAAGCTTTATTCTGAAAATTGAAAACCATATTGACCCGCAAACGAATACCTCGTTAGAAGGTTTGTACTTGTCGGGTGGTGCTTACTGTACGCAATGTGAGGCAGAAGGTTTTAGAAAGATTACTTATTACCTTGACCGCCCAGACGTGCTTGCTAGCTTTGATGTAACCATTATTGCCGACAAAAAGTACACTCACTTGCTGTCTAATGGTAATCAAATTGAATCAGGTAACTTAGATGACGGTCGTCATTTTGTAAAATGGCAAGACCCATTTAAAAAGCCTAGCTACTTATTTGCATTAGTCGCCGGTGATTTTGACGTATTACGTGACCATTACACGACGCAGTCTGGACGAAAAGTTGAATTAGCCTTGTTTGTTGATAAAGGTAATTTATCAAAAACGCCTCATGCCATGACTTCTTTAAAGAAATCAATGCAATGGGATGAAGAGCGCTTTAACCTTGAATACGATTTAGATATTTACATGATTGTTGCCGTTGATTTCTTCAACATGGGCGCAATGGAAAATAAAGGCCTGAATATCTTTAACTCTAAATGTGTTCTTGCAAATCAAGAAACAGCCACAGACAAAGATTACCATACGATTGAATCTATTGTAGGGCACGAGTACTTCCATAACTGGACCGGCAACCGTGTGACTTGCCGTGACTGGTTCCAACTGTCGTTAAAAGAAGGCTTAACGGTTTTCCGTGACCAAGAGTTTAGTAGCGACTTAGGTTCACGTGCGCTTAATCGTATTGATGCCGTTAAAGTCATGCGTACTCACCAGTTTAGTGAAGATGCAGGGCCGATGGCGCACCCAATTCGCCCAGAAAAAGTCATTGAAATGAATAACTTTTATACAGTGACTGTGTATGACAAAGGGGCTGAAGTTATTCGCATGATGCACACCTTACTTGGAGAAGAAAAGTTCCAACAAGGTATGGCATTGTATTTCGATCGCCATGACGGACAAGCAGTTACTTGTGATGATTTTGTCGCTGCCATGAGTGATGCGTCTGGCATTGATTTAACGCAATTTAAGCGCTGGTATAGTCAAGCGGGTACACCTAAGCTCAATGTAGAGCAAGCGCATGATGAACAAAACCAAACTTTCACATTAAGCATTGAGCAGTTTGCACCTGATAATCAGCCTAACAATGCCTTACTGCATATTCCTTTTGCTATTGAACTTTTAGATAGTGAAGGGCAATCGCTACCACTTGTGATTGATAATCAGCCACAAGATTCGGTATTGAATGTCACAGAAAAAACACAGCAGTTTGTTTTCGAGGGCATTAAACAGCGCCCAGTCGCAGTGCTACTAGAAGATTTCTCTGCGCCATGCATCGTTAATCAAAATACATCTGCAGCGGATCTGTTACATATTATGCGTTTTGCTCGCAGTGACTTTTCACGTTGGGATGCTCAGCAGCGCTTATTTACTAATGAAATGAAAGCGGCGATTGCCAGTGGTGAAGCTTGCTTATCGGATGATATCTTGTCGGCATTAAAGCTACTAGTTGATAATCGTGAAGGTGACCTTGCGCTGATTGCGGAGCTGTTAAAACTGCCTAGCTACGATACTCTTGCAGCAGAATATGCCGTCATCCCTGTTGATGACATTATTGCTGTTCAAAATGCATTTGAATCGCAAATTGCCAACTTCCTAACAGAATCATTGGTTAATTGTTATAACTCACTTGAAGATGATGGTTCAACATCTGCTACAGCCGTTGCAGTGCGTGCTCTTAAGCAACTTTGTTTACACTATTTAGCGAAAACAAATCACAGCGACGTTAATGGCCTTATCGAAGAGTCTGCCCACAGTAATAATATGACCAATGCACTTGCTGCATTAAGTGCTGTTGTAAAAGCAAATCACTCACTATGTGATACGCTTTTAACAGAGTTTGATGCAAAATGGCGTCATGATGTGCTCGTTATGGATAAATGGTTTGCACTGCAAGCGATGAAAGATTCAGCAACGAGTATCAGCGATATTAAAGCGCTCTATGATCACCCAAGTTTTGACTTTGGTAATCCTAACCGTGTGCGTGCTTTGGTTGGTAGCTTTAGCCACTTTAATATCACTCAGTTCCACCGAGCTGATGGTGAAGGTTACCAGCTATTAGGTGACTTATTAGTGAAACTAAATGATATTAACCCGCAAAATGCATCGCGCATGCTGACACCTTTTATGTCATGGAAACGCTATGATGAAAATCGTTCAGCGGCAATGAAAGCACAATTGCAACGTTTAGCTGATTTAGATGGCCTTAGTGATGATCTGTTTGAAAAAGTAGAGAAAGCACTCGAAAGTTAATGACAGAATATTATTTTGCCTTGTATCTGAGTTACTCGGAATGTCTTGATTATTACCATGGTAAATATAAATCAGTGCAAGTTACAGAGGATGGTGGCAAGACAGTTCGCTTTGATGCTCACCATTTGCGTCCTTTTATTTCTTCGCTAGGAATAAGAGGGCGCTTTAGGCTGACATTAACGTCTGAAAATCAGTTTTTAAAACTCGAGAAAATTAGTTAAAAAAGCAGCTACGGCTGCTTTTTTTGATGATTTTTCATAAAAAACACTAATTTTATCTATCCCCAATTCGCTAAATTTATTATATTTTTGTTAATTCGATTTGTTCTATTGTTAATTTACGTGTATAAATTATCTGGTATGACGTCTTACCAATACGTAAACGTCACATTTTTAAATAAATATTAACCGATTAGACGCGTTCTATATTGTAATTTTACTGTTTCGCTTCTATCGTTAGAAAGATACTAAAAACAACAATTTGATCACAAAACAACCCGTTACAGGGGGATGAACACAATGATAAAACGATCGCTTTTTGTTAAAAACAAAATAGCTTTGGGGCTTGCAGCAGCAACTCTAGGTCTCTCAAGCACATCTTTGCACGCGGCTAATTTCGAGTTAGGTGACTTTGACATACGTTTTGACTCTAACTTCTCTTATGGTCAAAGCATTCGTGTTGAAGACCGAGACTTTCAACACATAGGTAAAAGTAATAATCCATCATTTGATTGGACGGGTTATCACTCAGCTCTAAACCCTATTTATTCTTCAGCTGATGTTTGGAACCAACCAGGTGCTTACTCAAATAATGGTGATGCCGGAAACTTAAACTTTGATAGTGGAGATTCATTTTCAAAGTTATTAAAAGGCACTCATGAGCTTTCTATCAGTAAAGATAACTTTGGTTTCTTCACTCGCTTTATGTATTTTTATGATTTTGCCTTAATGGATGGTGACTTTGCTTATACCAATCCAACGTCGGGTAAAAAAGTTGACCCTTGTGATGATGACGACACTAAAGAACAAGTATGTGCTGATTTACGTTTACTTGACGCTTATGTTTGGGCAAATTTTGATTTAAATGAAGGCCGTAACCCGCTGTCTATTCGTTTAGGCCAACAAGTTGTGAACTGGGGTGAGAGTACTTTGATTTCTCATGGTATTAACGTTAACCCTGTTGATATCGATCGTTTAAAAGCGCCAGGTGCAGAGTTAAAAGAAGCTTTCATACCTGTTGGTATGCTTTGGGCATCACTAGGCATCACAGATAACTTAACGCTAGAAGGTTTCTACCAATATGAATGGCATGAAACACGCCTTCCAGCGGCTGGTACTTACTTTTCGACGAACGATTTCGCGTCGGAAAATGGCTATCAGCAGAATATTCAATTAGGCTTCACGTCTAACCCAGATATCGATTTAGCATTCTTAACAGAAAGCTTAAATAATTTAGATGATATTGTTCGCTCGCAAGGTGTTGACCCTACATCAGCACAAGGCATAGCGATGATGTCGCAAATGTATCTCGCTTACCCAACCAAAGTTGCGTTGAAAGGTAAGGGCGGTGCAGGTAAAAATGAACCTGATGATGGTGGTCAATACGGTTTACGCTTGGGTATGTTTTTACCTGAGTTAAACGATACTGAAGTAGCGTTATACCACATTAACTACCATAGCCGTCGTCCTGTGATTTCAGGCCAGGTATCAAACTTCACTGATGCGGCAATCGCTGCTGATATCGGTATGTTATTAACAACAGATATCACTGAAGATAATGTAACTAGTTTACAAGCATTTACCAAAGGCCAGCTAGAATACCCAGAAGACATTAAGCTTTATGGCTTGAGCTTCAATACATCAATTGGTGAAACGGCTTTTTCTGGTGAATTTGCTTTCCGTCAAGATGAGCCTCTGCAAATTGATGACGTAGAGTTACTTTACGCGGGTATGCCAGAGCAATTGGCTGTTGCAGGTATTCGCCCTGATTTTGCAGGTATTTCGCAAATGAGTCCGGGTGATGCAACTAGCGTTGTAGGTCCTGGTGAAGTAGCACAAGGATTTATTCTTCGTAACACTGCTCAATTACAATTTACTGCAACACACTTATTTGGTCCATCATTAGGTGCTGATAGCTGGGCGGTAGTTGGTGAAGTTGGTGGCGTTAGAATTAACGATATGCCGGATTATGACGAGCTCCGTTTAAACGTTTCCGGTACTGGTCGAAGCGGCATTATGCAAGGCCCATTAAGTGATGATTATTCAACACTTCACCTAGGTCTGTCTAATGGTCCTGAAACAAACCCATTCCCAACAGCGTCTGCATGGGGCTATCGCCTTATCGCTAAGGGTGATTACTACAATATTTTTAGTGGCGTAAACTTCTCACCTCGTTTTGTTTTCTCACACGATGTGAATGGTATTACACCAGATCCAATGTATTTATTTATTGAAGACCGTAAATCACTCGGTGTTACTATGAACTTCAATTATCAAAATGCGTGGTCATTCGACTTTAGCTACAACTCATTCTGGGGTGGTGGCGCGACGAATACTTTCTCTGATCGCGATTATGTTTCATTTAATATTAAATATTCAATCTAAGGGTAAATTATGATTATTAGAAAACCTACCCTCATTGCTGCAGCGTTTTGCGGCGTTTTCGCAAGCTCAAGTGTACTTGCAAAAATTACCGCTGATGAAGCGGCACGTTTAGGCAGTGATTTAACTCCAATTGGCGCTGAAAAAGCAGCGAATAAAGACGGTTCTATTCCAGCTTGGGACGGTGGTATCACAACACCGCCAGCAAGTTACAAACCGGGTATGCACCATCCAGATCCATATGCTGATGATAAAATTTTATTCACGATTGATAAATCGAACGTTGCCCAGTACAAAGACTACTTGAGCCCAGGTCAAATTGAATTATTCAATACCTATCCTGATACGTTCAAAATGAACATTTACCCAACCCGTCGTAGTGCGTCATATCCACAGTTTGTATATGATGCAACTAAAAAATATGCGACGACAGCTGAATTAGTTGAAGGTGGTAACGGTATTAAAAATACCGCTGTGGGTGTACCTTTCCCAATTCCTAAAGATGGTTTAGAAGCTATTTGGAACCACTTGTTGCGATTCCGTGGCCTATCAATTGAACGTTCTGGTGGTCAAGCTGCACCGACAGCCTCTGGTTCATATAACTATGTAGGTTTTGATGAGCAACTTTTAGTTGAGTACTCATCACCTGAAGCAACACCTGAGAAGCTTCAAGAATCTAATATCTTGTTTAAGTTTAAGCAAAAGGTAACTGAGCCTGCTCGTCTTGCCGGTACTGCGTTATTAGTACATGAAACGATGGACCAAATTTTAACACCACGCCAAGCATGGACATACAATTCAGGCCAGCGTCGTGTTCGTCGTGCTCCAAATGTTGCCTACGATGCACCGGGAACAGCCGCTGATAGCTTACGTACGACTGATGACTTTGATATGTTCAATGGTTCTCCGAATCGTTACAACTGGACATTAAAAGGTAAGCAAGAGCTTTATATTCCTTATAACAGCTACAAGCTTCACAGCGACAAACTAAGCTACGATGATATTCTACAAGCAGGTCATATCAACCCTGAGCATGTTCGTTATGAAAAACACCGTGTTTGGGTGGTTGAAGCGAACCTAAAAGAGGGCACGCGTCATATTTATAAGAAACGTGTCTTTTATATTGACGAGGATAGCTGGCAAGTACATGTAGCGGATATCTATGATAACCGTGATCAAATGTATCGTGTAGCGATGGCGCATGGTCTTAACTACTATGAAGTACCAACTCATTGGAGTACGTTAGAAGTTTATCATGACCTTAACTCTCGTCGTTATTTAGCAATTGGTTTAGACAACCAAGAAAAAATGTATGATTTCTCACAATCATTCAACGATAACGAGTTTACTTCAAGCGCATTACGCCGCGAAGGTCGTTAATCCATTTAAGGCACCTGACTCCAGGTGCCTTTTGCAATTCGCGTAAGTCATCAGTACACGCATTAGGTTTCCCAGTGACTTTTTTGACTTCTCTTTTTATTTTTTCGAAGGCGATTTATCTTTATGAAGTATTTGCTTTATGCCTGTCTTGCTTATAGTGCTTCATGTTTTGCTCAAGACATGCCTATGCCACAACAAGCCATTAGCGCTGTTAACGCAAACAGAACTCTTCTCACCGACATTGAACTAGCTGGCCCAAATCTCATTGCAGTTGGCAAACACGGTGTGGTTATCACAAGTACAGACGCTCAAACCTGGCAACAAGCCAGTGTGCCTACTCAAGTGCTGCTAACAGCCGTTGATTTTTATAATAGCGATTTAGGTTGGGCATGCGGCCATGATGCTACCATCATCAATACCGTAGATGCAGGTAAAACGTGGCAATTACAGCAATCATTACCAAACATGGATAAGCCATGTTTAGACATTTTATTTACTACAGACAAACAAGGGTATGCAGTCGGTGCATATGGAATGTTTTATGAAACTAACGATGGTGGCCAAACTTGGCAGAAACGTTTTTTAGATAGCCTGTTATTTGAAGAAGACCGTGAATACCTCAATGATTTAAAAGACAGTGACCCAGAAGGCTATGAAATTGAAACTGCTTCAATACTGCCGCACTTTAATCGCATCGTTAAAACCGATGAGAGTCTATTTCTAGCCGGTGAAATGGGTTTAATGGCACAAAGTGTCGACAATGGTCAAACCTGGCAGCGTCTTGAGGAGATATATATGGGCTCTTTCTTTACGTTTGCGTCAACTGCGGATCAAGGTGGGGAAGACCTAGTTGCAGGCCTTCGAGGCAACATTTTCACTCGCCAAGCAGGCAGCGAACAGTGGCAACAAATACCACACGACAATTATGCAACCGTAAATAGCGCGATTAAATACAACAACCAGTGGTTATTATTTGCCAATAGCGGGGTGATATTCCAAATTGAGGATGGCCAATTATCAGAACAACAAATGGCCGATGGTAAATCGTTACTTGATGGTGTTGTGTTTCAAGACAAACTAATTATGGCTTCAGAAAATGGCATTAAAGTGAAGGAGTTGAATCCGTAATGCGTGGTTTTTTAGATATTTTAGAAAGAGCGGTGTTTCGTCATCGCTTATTCGCAATTATTTCCTTTGCTTTGATCACTTGTTTCTTATTATTCAAAGCAACACAAATTCAATTAGACGCGTCGTTTAATAAAAATATTCCGCTTAATCATGACTACATGAAAGTTTACACCAAACATGAAAAACAGTTTGGCGGAGCTAACAGCATTTTAATTTCAGTCTGTGATGCAGATGGTGATATTTTTAATGAGGAATTTTTCACCCAACTTAAAGCAGTTCATGATCAGCTTTACTTTATTCCAGGTGTAAATCGCCCGTTAGTTAATTCAATCTTCGCACCGAGTGCGCGTTTTGTTGAAGTAGTTGAAGATGGTTTTGCTGGCGGTCCAATTATTCCGGCAAACTTCACTGCTGATAAACGTGGTCTTGCGGTTGTAAAAGAAAACATCGAAAAAGCAAAAGTCGTTGGTCGCATGATTGCCAGTGACTATTCGTGTGCAATGGTAACCGCTCAGCTACTCGAGACTGATCCACAAACGCAAGAAAAACTCGACACTTTAGCATTTGCAGAAAAGCTAGAAACGCAAGTTCGTGAACCGCTCAGTACTGACAAGGTTAGTATTCATATTATCGGTTTTGCCAAAATGGCAGGGGATGTCGCAGAGGGCGCTAAGGGCGTACTGCTATTCTTTGCTATTGCCATTGCTTTCACATTTGTGATGGTTTGGCTGTTCTGCCACTCTTTAAAACTGACAATTTTACCGATTGCCTGTTCAATCATTGCCGTTGTTTGGCAGTTAGGCTTGCTTTCAAGCTTAGGCTTCGGTTTAGATCCTATGTCAATTTTAGTGCCGTTTTTAGTGTTTGCGATTGGTGTAAGCCATGGCGTGCAAATGATCAATGACATCGGCAAAAAAGTGTCTACGGGTAGTTCAACTCGGGTTTGCTGTCAGGCAAGCTTTAGAGCACTTCTGATCCCAGGTGGTATCGCGCTGCTATCAGACACAATTGGTTTTTTAACCTTACTCACCATTGATATTGGTATTATTCGTGAACTTGCTATCACAGCAAGTTTGGGTGTAGCGGTAATTATTTTCACTAATTTAATTTTATTACCTGTTTGGGCATCGTACATGCGCTTTGAAGGCTCTGTGCATATTCAAGCAGGTACTCACACAGACAAACCAAATCTACTAGACAAGTTACGTGAGCTATTAGTAAAAGCCACAGATCGTAAACCGGCAGGTTTTATTATCGTCTTTACGGCTGTGTTATTTGCAGTGGGATACTGGCAAGCTGACAAAATGCGTATTGGTGACTTACATGCTGGTGCGCCATCTTTGCACCAAGATGCCCGCTATAACCAAGACACCTTTTTGATTTCTGATAAATACACTATTTCTTCAGATATCCTAAAAGTGATTGTAGAAGCGTATCCTGCTGCGTGTACGGAGCATGATGTTATGGAGCGTATTATTCGTTTCCAATGGCAGATGGAAAACGTTGCCGGGGTACAATCGGCTGTGAGCTTAAGCTCAGTTGCACAGTCAGTTAATGCCGGCTTTAACGAAGGGAACTTAAAATGGCAAAGCCTGCCGCGCAATACGGCAAGTTTAGTGCAAGCTACTTCACGGGTTGAAACAAGCTCAGGTTTACTCGATGGTAACTGCTCAGTAATGCCAGTGATTATTTTCTTAAATGACCACAAAGCAGAAACGATTGATCATGTGGTAGCGAAAGTTAAAGAGTTTGCTAAGGCAGAAGAAACCGATGAATTAAAGTTTAAGCTAGCGTCAGGCCCTGTCGGTGTTATGGCCGCAACGAACGAATCGGTATCAGCTGCACAGCTACCTATGATGCTTTACGTTTACGGCGCCGTAATCCTGCTATGCTTAATTAGCTTTAGAAGTGTGAAGGCAACGGTCGCGGTTGTATTACCTCTGTACATCGTATCAACCTTAGCGCAAGCGTTGATGGTACAACTTGAAATAGGTTTAACAGTGTCGACATTACCAGTTATCGCTTTAGGTGTTGGTATTGGTGTCGATTACGGGATTTACATACTTTCATCAATGGTGGGGCAGCTAAAACAAGGTGTGGCACTGGAAGTGGCTTATCGTAATGCATTAGCAGAGCGAGGTAGTGCAGTGCTGTTCACAGGTATTACCTTAGCCATTGGTGTTAGCACATGGATTTTCTCTGATCTGAAGTTCCAAGTGGATATGGGTATTCTTTTAACCTTCATGTTTTTGGTTAACATGTTGGGTGCAGTACTACTTTTACCTGCAATTGGTAGCTTCCTCTGGACTGACCAGAAAAAATAATGTGAATAATTGTGCTCCGATATGGCCAGTAATGGCCATTTATATCTATATTTTGTGAATAGATGACCAAATAGCTGAAAAGCTTAAAATGATTTCATCGAAAAGGCTGTTTATTAGCTGTAAAAGAGTTAGAATTTACCTGACTCCACGCTAATAAATGGCTGTACAAATATTCTACTAATCGATAAGTAGTATAGATTAAGGAACATACAATGACACGAAATGAAGGGCAAGCCTCGGTTATCTTAGATAATGTCTGTAAGCTGATCCAGAAAAAAGTTCACGCTGATAATGTGTTACTCGTTGAGAAATTCGCCAAAGCCTTGTACAGCAATATGTCTAAAGAGGATTTGGCTCATCGCAACGATAGTGACTTATATGGCGCTGCACTAAGCCTATGGAACTCGCTAGAAAAAAATAATTCTGATGACGCGGTTGTCCGTGTTTTCAATCCTGAAGTAGCAAAAGATGGCTGGCAGTCATCGCACACCATTGTTGAAATCATCGCGAAAGATATGCCTTTCCTCGTTGATTCTGTGCGTATGGCCATGACCCGCGCAAACATCGCTTCTCACTTATTACTTCACTCTCCGCTGAAAATCCAACGTGATAAAAATGCTAAAATCACCGGTATTTCAAGCTTAAAAGCAGAGCAAGAATCAACGTCGACAAAAACTGTGTTCTTTATCGAGATTGATCGTCAAACAGATGCAAAAGTAATTGAGTCTTTCAAAAAAGAACTTGAGTCTGTGTTAGTTGACGTATCTATCGCTGTAGAAGATTGGCAGCCAATTCGTGAAAAGCTTATTGCGGTAACGAAAGACTTACCAAAACGCCACCATAACAATAACGAAAGCGAAGTTGCAGAAACGGTAGAGTTTTTAGATTGGTTAGCTAAAGATAACTTTACGCTAATGGGTTACCGTGAGTATGAACTTTCGCCAGTGCAGGGTGATTACCAGTTAAAAGGTAAAAAAGGTACTAGCCTTGGTCTGATGAAAAACACAGACGAAGAGCATAGCCGTTTACTTTCTGAGTTACCTGAAGTAGCGCGCCAAGAAGCGCGTAGCAGTAACTTATTAATTTTAACGAAAACAAATTCAGTGTCTCGTGTACATCGTCCAGCGTATATCGATTATGTAGGTATTAAGCGTTTTGATGATGAGGGCAATGTAATTGGTGAAGACCGCTTCCTTGGTTTATTCTCATCAAGCTTTTACAACAACAGCGCCGCTGATGTACCTGTACTGAAAAGTAAGATTAACCGCATTATGGAAATGTGTGACTTTGCAAAAGGCACCCATGCATACAAAGCGGTATTAAATATTTTAGAAACGTATCCACGTGATGAACTTGTGCAAGCACGTGAAGCTGAACTACTTGAAGTTGCCATGGGTGTATTACAAGTACAAGAGCGTGATATGTGCCGTATTTTTGTGCGTAAAGACGCATATGGCCGTTTCTTCTCTTGCATGGTTTATGTACCGCGTGAGCGCTATAACACAGCACTACGTCGTGAAACGCAACGTATCTTAGCCAATGCATTTAATTCTGACGATAAAGTCGAATTTACTACTTTCTTCTCTGAGTCAACATTAGCCCGTACACATTACACGGTGCGTGTGACTGACAATAATATTGAATATAACGTGAAAGACATCGAAAACAACCTAATTGAAGCTGCCCGTACTTGGGAAGATAGACTACAATCTGCATTACTTGAAAGCGCAGGTGAAGCACGTGGTAAAGAACTAAACCGTAAATATGCACAAGCGTTTGCAAGTGCGTATAAAGATCAGGTTTTACCAAGTGCAGCGGTTGTTGATATTGAAAAGCTAGAACTTCTGAATGACGAGAACAAACTAGAAATGTTGTTCTACCGTCCACAAGAAGAAGCAAACACTAATGTTGTTCGTTTAAGCTTATTCCATAAAGATGAGCCAATCCACCTGTCTGACGTTATGCCAATGTTAGAAAACTTTGGTTTACGCGTAGTTGGTGAAACACCTTACTCAGTGAAAACGACTGACGGTAAAGTTAATTGGATCATGGATTTCACCATGCTAATTGACAACAAGGGCATTGCTGATTTTGATAAAGTGTCAGCGCGTTTCCGTGCAGCGTTAACGAACGTGTGGAATAACCGTTTAGAAAATGATGGTTTCAACCGTTTAGTATTAATGGGTGGCTTAACAGGTCGTGAAGCGTCTATTCTTCGTGCCTACGCTAAATACATGCGTCAAATTGGTGTAACTTTCTCACAAACTTACATCGAAAGCACATTTGCAAATTACCCACATATTGCATCGCAAATTGTTAACTTATTCACTAAAAAGTTCTCAGTTAAGAACCCAGGTAGTGAAAAGACACTTGAGAAGCTAGTTGCACAAGTTAATCTTGAGCTTGAAAACGTAGCAAACCTAGATGATGACCGTATCATTCGTTTATACGTTGATATGATCAATGCAACTCTTAGAACGAACTTCTTCCAAAAAGAAGCGGATGGCCAATTTAAGTCATACGTATCGTTCAAGGTTCAGCCTTCTATGATCCCTGAAATGCCATTACCACTGCCTGCGTTTGAGATCTTTGTATACTCGCCGCGCGTTGAAGGTGTGCATTTACGTGGTGGTAAAGTTGCTCGTGGTGGTTTACGTTGGTCAGATCGTCGTGAAGACTTCCGTACTGAAGTACTGGGTCTTGTTAAAGCGCAACAAGTTAAAAATACGGTTATCGTGCCAGTTGGCTCGAAAGGTGGCTTCGTATGTAAACAGCTACCGACAGACCGTGAAGCATTCTTCAAAGAAGGCCAAGAGTGCTACAAGATTTTCATCCGTGGTTTATTAGATATCACAGATAACATTGAACGTGGTGAGATTGTGCCACCAGTTGATGTTGTTCGTCATGATGAAGATGACCCGTACTTAGTTGTTGCTGCCGATAAGGGTACTGCGACTTTCTCTGATATCGCAAACGGCATCGCAAATGAATATAACTTCTGGCTAGGTGATGCATTCGCATCAGGTGGCTCAGTAGGTTACGACCACAAGAAAATGGGTATCACTGCTAAAGGTGCGTGGGAATCTGTTAAACGTCATTTCCGTGAAATGGATATTGACTGTCAAACAACTGATTTCACTGTTGTAGCAATCGGCGATATGGCGGGTGACGTATTTGGTAATGGTATGTTGCTTTCTAAGCACATTCGCTTACAAGTAGCGTTTAACCACATGCATATCTTTGTTGATCCAAACCCAGATGCAGCGACATCTTACCCAGAGCGTGAGCGTTTATTTAATTTACCGCGTTCTTCTTGGGAAGATTACAACAAAGACCTTATTTCACAAGGTGGTGGCATTTTCTCTCGTGCGGCTAAATCAATTAGCTTAAGCCCAGAAATGAAGAAAATGCTTGGCACTAAGAAAGCGAGCATGACACCTAACGAGTTAATCAAAGCGGCTCTAATGATGGAGTTTGATTTACTTTGGAATGGTGGTATCGGTACTTACATCAAGAACTCTAAAGAGACTGATGCTGATGTGGGTGACCGCGCGAATGATGCACTACGTATTAACGGTTCTGAGCTTGGTGCGAAGATCTTAGGTGAGGGCGGTAACTTAGGTGCGACTCAATTAGGTCGTATCGAATTTGCTGCTAAAGGCGGTCGTGTTAACACTGACTTCATCGATAACGTTGGTGGTGTTGCGTGTTCAGATAACGAAGTAAACATCAAAATCTTACTTAATGGCCTAGTTGCTGAAGGTGACTTAACACGTAAACAGCGTGATGAGTTACTTTATTCAATGACTGATGAAGTGTCTGAGTTAGTATTAAAAGACTGTTATCGTCAAACGCATACCTTATCGATTACTCAATCAAAAGGTACGTCAACGCTTAAAGAAAAAGTACGTTTCATCCATGCCCTTGAAAAAGATGGCAAGCTTAACCGTGCAATCGAGTTCATCCCAACGGATGAAGAACTTGCAGAGCGCGCAGCAGCGGGTAAAGATTTAACTCGTCCAGAGCTTTCTGTACTTGTTTCTTACGCGAAGATGGTATTAAAAGAGTCTCTAGTGGTTGATGAAATCACTGAAAACCCTTACTACCGTCAGTTATTAGTTAAGTCGTTCCCAGTGCCACTTCGTGAGAAGTTCAACGATGCAATGGATAACCACCCACTTCGTAAAGAGATTATCGCAACGAAACTTGCAAATAACATCGTTAACGATATGGGTCTTAACTTCATGATTCGTATGCACGAAGAAACAGGTGCTAACGAAGCTGAAATCGCACTTTGCTACTCAATTGCAAAAGAAGTGTTCCAGATGCCAGAAACATGGTCATCAATTGTTGCACTTGATAATAAGATCCCAGCAGCTGTACAAACAGAAATGCTATATCAATTACGTCGTACGGTTCGTCGTGCAACACGTTGGTTCTTACGTCATCGCAATAAAGCTCAAACGATTGAGCAAGCAATTGAATTCTTTGCACCAACATTTGCTGATTTAAGTGAAAACTTAAACAGCTACATGGTTGAAAAAGAAAGCGATCGCCTAGTTAAAGCGGCTGAGAAGCTAATTGACAGCAATGTACCAAAAGCACTTGCAACACGTATTGTGTCACTATCAAGCCTATTCTCTGTAATGGACTTAGCTGAAATCGCAGATAATTCAGAGCGTAGCATTGATATGGTTTCTAATACCTACTTTAAGCTTGGTGCGCGCATGGGCTTACATTGGTTCCTTGACCAAATCACCAACCAACCAGTTGCAAACCACTGGCAAGCACTTGCTCGTGCTTCATACCGTGAAGAGTTGGATTGGCAACAACGCACATTATCAGCTGTGGTACTTAATAGCTTTGCTGCAGACAGCAAAGACATTGATGCACAAATTGATGAGTGGATGGATAACCAAGATCTACTATTACAACGTTGGAAGCAGATGCTATCTGAGTTCAAAACATCGCAAAGCCATGATTTTGCGAAATTCTCAGTGGCACTTCGTGAACTAATGTTGTTAAGCCACAACTGTGACACTTCCAAATAAGTGAAAAGTCGTTAAAATACATACCCCAGCTCGCTGGGGTATTTTTTTGCCCTTAATTTGCAATGGTCCGTTTATAAACGGCTACCTTGTTTATTTTTACCTAAGGAACAAACCATGTTTTATGATCTAGCTCGCCGTTTTATGTTTACCCGTGATGCGGAGTGGGCTCATGAATTTGCACTTAATAATTTACGCCGATTTGCTCATACGCCATTGAGTGCTGCGTGGTCTCAATCTGTCCCTAATAAACCCGTTAATTTTCTAGGTTTAGAGTTTAAAAACCCAGTCGGTTTAGCGGCAGGCTTAGATAAAAATGCTGAGTGTATTGATGCTTTTTCGCAAATGGGTTTTGGTTTTGTAGAAGTAGGTACTGTTACACCACGTCCGCAAGCGGGTAACGATAAACCGCGAATTTTCCGTTTGCCTGAATCAAATGCGATTATTAACCGCATGGGCTTTAACAATAAGGGCGTTGATAACCTAGTTAACAATGTTAAAGCGGCGAAATATGACGGTATTCTAGGTATTAATATTGGTAAAAATAAAGATACACCAAACGAGCAGGGTAAAGATGATTACATTCACTGTATGCGTAAAGTATTTGAGCATGCATCGTATATCACAGTAAATATTTCTTCACCGAATACCCCAGGTCTTCGTGACTTACAATATGGTGAAGCGCTTGATGACTTATTGCGAAGCTTAAAGAATGAACAACTTGATCTAGCTGCTAAACATAACAAACAAGTGCCTATGCTAGTTAAGATCGCCCCTGATCTTGATGAAGTTCAAATTGGCCAAGTTAGT
Organism: Pseudoalteromonas simplex; assembly: GCF_015278155.1. Taxonomy (NCBI): domain Bacteria; kingdom Pseudomonadati; phylum Pseudomonadota; class Gammaproteobacteria; order Alteromonadales; family Pseudoalteromonadaceae; genus Pseudoalteromonas; species Pseudoalteromonas simplex. The sequence continues at coordinate 237,461 of NZ_JADILN010000002.1, read as the reverse complement.
GAGTCATTGATCAACAATAAGATCGATGGTGTTATTGCTACAAATACCACGCTTGAGCGCGCGATGGTACAAGGTCAACAATACGCAAACGAAGCGGGCGGTTTATCTGGCCAACCAGTTCGTCAGCGTTCAACCCACGTGGTTAGTGAGCTTAAGCGTTTAACCGAAGGTAAACTACCTATCATTGGTGTGGGTGGTATTGATGATGCAGATTCTGCAAAAGAGAAATTTGCAGCTGGTGCAGACCTTGTACAAGTTTACACTGGATTCATTTATAAAGGCCCAGAATTGGTAAAAACGATCCTAAATAGCTTATAAGGATCAGTTATCTAAGCAATTGATCATTAATAAAATGTTCTAAGAAATCATTTTATTAATGGTCTGCTTTAGTTATAATTTATGATTAAGCGCACAGTATTTATTCGTTAGGGAGGAGACATGTTACAAGCATCTAAGCAATGGAAATGGCTTGCTTGTGCGAAAAATAATCGTCTTTTGGTTGACCTTGACCAAGATATGCAACTGTGCACGCCTTACAAACTTCGCCAACTTACTGATGCTGTTTTACAAGAGCCAAACTTTAGCCTTGAAGATGCTGCATTTTATCAGCAAGTTTATCAATACCTCGAAACATTCTCACTGTGGAACCCTGCACAGCTTTGCCAAATCGCGCTAAATGCCACTGCGGTCAAATTTCATTTAAAGCCTGTACTTGCAAAAAGTTGGTTCTTTCATGAGTATCATGGCAGCCAGCCAAGTGTTGAAGCAGTGGTTAAATTGTGCTCGCAGGCACAAGAAGGTGAGTTTTTAATTGTTGACCACTCGAGCGAAGCCTCAGTGTGTATTAACCTAAGCCAACACTTTCAATTAGACGAAAACCTTTCTCTTGAACAGTTTGAAGCTATTAAGGTTTTAAATAACCGTATCCATCCTGTTTATATTCAACAAAAACAGTTCAAATCAGCCTAGGGCGTGTTGACCTTTGTGAATTAAAATTTGTTCACTCTAGGGGCGATTTAATCGCGGCGCGAGATTTGTAACCTAGTGGGCTAAGTAAAAATCCAGCTAATATCCCTGCAAATGTTGGCGTTTTTGTTCGCCAAGCTATGCTATAATCCTGCGCAATTAGCATTTAAGGGTTTTTACTTTGCAATTTATCGCACTTACTTCTATCGGAATAGAAAATTTACTTGTTGATGAGCTTACAGCACTCGGTGCCGAAGTCTCAAAACAAACCGTGGGCTCTGTACGTTTTGAAGCAGATAGCTTGTTAGCACAAAAGATTTGTTTATCGAGCCGTTTTGCGACTCGTATCATGATGCTGATAGAAGAAAAAGAAGGCGTAAAAGACAAAGACAGCCTTTATCAATTCGCACGCTTGCAGCCTTGGCAGGAGTGGTTTGGCCCTAAACAAACCTTTGCTGTTGATTTTAGTGGTACAAATAACGACTTAAAAAATACGCAATTTTCAGGTCTAGTTGTAAAAGATGCGATTGTTGATTACTTCGCTGATTTGTTCGAACAACGTCCAGATGTTGATAAATACAATGCCAACGTTCGAGTTGTAGCAAGATTGAACCGTCAAGGTGTTGCGCTTTATATCGATTATTCTGGCCCGCGTTTATCTGAGCGTGGTTATCGTCAAGATCAAGGTAAAGCGCCGATTAAGGAGCATTTAGCTGCTGCTCTTGTAAAAAGAAGTGGTTGGCTTGAAAACGTGCAACAACCTTTATTCGATCCATGTTGTGGTTCGGGTACCATTTTAATTGAAGCCGCAAGCATGGCTCGCAATGAAGCACCGGGCTTATTCCGTGAAGGTTTTGCCTTTGAGCGCCTGCCTAGTTTCCGTATTCAAAAGTACAAAGAATTAAAAGCAGAACTAACTGCACAAATTACAGATCCTAAACTTTGGCTTATTGGCCATGATATTGACGGAAGTGTGATTGCAAAAGCGCAAGAAAACGCAGAGCGTGCAGACCTTGCTAATGTGATTAAGTTTAAACAAAGCGATGCCACTAAGTTAACCTCCGTTGCGAAACTACCTGGTGTGGTGATTTCAAACTTACCTTATGGTGAACGTTTAGGCTCAATGGCTGAGCTGGTTAACTTACACCGTAGCTTAGGTGTTGGCTTCAAAAAGCACTTTAATCATTGGAAACTTGCTTTACTTGGCACTGACGAAAGCTTATTTAAGTTATTAAAGTTAGTTAAGTTAAAACGCTATAAGTTTAAAAATGGCCCGTTAGATGTTGTATTAAATCTTTACCAACTAGACGATAAACAAGTAGAACTTAGCAAAGAAGATAAGCCAGCTCTTAACTTTGAAGGTTCAACCGCCTTTGCAAACCGTTTAAAGAAAAATAAGCAAAATTTAAAGAACTGGTTAAAGCAAAATGAAGTGAGCTGCTACCGTGTTTATGATGCGGATATTCCAGAATATAACGTAGCTGTTGATGTATACGATGATTCAGCGGTTATTTTTGAATATGCTGCACCGAAAGAAATCGACGATAATACGGCTCAAAAACGTTTGCAAGATGTGATCAGCCTGACTGCAGAGCAGTTAAATATCGCACCAGAAAATATCGCAGTTAAAGTTCGTAAAAAACAAAAAGGTGAAGAACAATATACCAAGGTAGCAAAACAAAATCGTACGCAAGTCGTTGAAGAGTTTGGCGCTAAATTCAAAGTAAATCTATTTGATTATCTAGACACTGGTTTGTTCTTAGATCACCGTTTAGCTCGTCGTTATATCCAACAAAACGCACAAGGTAAACGTTTCTTAAACTTGTTTGCTTATACGGGCAGTGCATCTGTGCATGCTGCTGTGGGTGGTGCTAAAGCCATTACCACCGTTGATATGTCAAAAACCTACTTAAAGTGGGCGCAAGAAAACTTTGCCCTGAATGATATCAGTAATACACGCTATCGTTTTGAGCAAGCAGATTGCTTGAAGTGGCTTGAGTATGCACAAGGCCAATATGATTTAATTTTCTTAGATCCACCGACGTTCTCAAACTCAAAACGTATGAAAGATGCGTTTGATGTTCAGCGCGACCACATCAAACTTCTTACCTGGGTTAAGAAGATTTTAAGCCCGAACGGTACGCTTATATTCTCAAACAATAAGCGTGGCTTTAACATGGATGAAGTAGGGCTAATGGGTCTGGGTTTAAAAGCAGAAAACATTTCTGACAAGACTTTATCACCAGATTTTAAACGTAATAAGCAAATTCATAATAGCTGGCTTATTACTCATGGCTAATTTTACCCTGTACCACACTGATGGCTGTCATCTGTGTGAAATGGCCGATGAATTATTAATTGCTGCAAACGCTTCGTTTGTAGCAAAAGACATTATGGACAGTGAACAGCTGATTGAACTTTACCAAACCAGTATTCCGGTTGTGGAATCTCATCAAGGCGAGAAATTATTTTGGCCTTTTGATGCTGAGCAATTAGCGCAATTTATTGCTGATAATAAAGAATAAGAGTAGTAATCACGATGGATTTAATCAGAATAGCCAAAGCTCAACTCGCTTATGGTACGCATCCGCTACTAGATGATGCTGATGCCGTTATTGAGTCAGGTGAGCGTGTTTGTATCGTTGGTCGAAACGGTGCAGGTAAATCAACACTACTAAAAGTGCTTGATGGCCAAGTGACATTGGATGATGGCGAAATCAACCAATTAGGCGGTATTCGCATTTCACGTTTAGAGCAAGATCCACCAAAAGGGGCGGCAGGCTCAGTATTTGATTATGTAGCGCAGGGTATGCCTGACATCGCTAACTTACTAATAGAATATCACCAAGTTAGTAATCAAATGCAAACTGACTATAACGATAAATTGCTTAACAAATTAGAGCGTTTATCTAATCAATTAGAATCTGTTGATGGCTGGCGTTTTGATACCCGTATTCAGCTCGTTTTATCTCGCTTAGAGCTAGATCCAGAAGCCAAGCTTGAATCATTATCAGGTGGTTGGCTACGTAAAGTTGCCCTTGCACGAGCCTTGGTTAGTGAACCCGATTTACTGCTACTTGATGAGCCTACCAACCACTTAGATATGAGTAGTGTTATTTGGCTTGAGCAGTTTTTAAAAGAGTTTAAAGGCGGTATCGTTTTTATTTCTCACGACCGTGCATTCATTCGAGCAGTTGCAACCCGTATTCTTGACTTAGACCGTGGTAAGCTGGTTTCGTACCCTGGCGATTACGCGACGTACCTTGAGCAAAAAGCGCATGATTTAAAAGTAGAAGAAACACAAAACGCACTATTTGATAAACGCTTAGCAGAAGAAGAAGCGTGGATCCGCCAAGGTATTAAAGCACGTAGAACGCGTAATGAAGGCCGTGTGCGCGCTTTAAAAGAGTTACGTAAAGAGCGTAAGCAGCGTGTTGATCAGGTCGGTAAAACCGATTTCAATATTGAAACAGCGGATCGTTCAGGTAAATTAGTATTCGAAGCGAAAAACATCTGTCATGCATTTAAAGATAAAGTGATCGCGAAGGATTTCTCGACCCTTGTTATGCGTGGCGATCGTGTTGGCCTTGTCGGACCCAATGGTATTGGCAAAACAACACTGCTTAAAATTTTATTTGGTGACTTAACACCAGATAGCGGCAGTGTTAAGCAAGGTGTTAATTTAGAGTTTGCTTATTTTGATCAGTATCGTCAAAAGCTTGATGAAGAAGCCACAGTACAAGATAACGTAGCTGAAGGTAAGCAAGAAGTGATGATGGGCGGGCGCTCACGTCATGTGCTTGGTTACTTACAAGACTTCTTATTTCCACCGGCAAGAGCGCGTACGCCAGTAAAAGCGCTATCAGGTGGTGAGAAAAACCGCTTATTATTAGCAAAGTTATTTTTAAAGCCATCTAACATTATTGTTCTCGATGAGCCAACCAATGATCTTGATATTGAAACTTTAGAGCTCTTAGAAGAGATCATCAACCAATATCAGGGCACCGTGCTGATTGTAAGCCATGACCGTGAATTTATTGATAATACCTGTAATTCTGTATGGGCATTTGAAGGTAACGGCAAGATAACCGACATTGTTGGTGGTTATAGCGACTATGAAGCGTATGCCGCTCATTTAGCTGAGCAAGAAAAACAACAACAGCAACAAATTAAGCAAGAAAAGCCGGCCGTTGTTAGCCAAGATAAAACACCAAAGAAAAGTAATAAACTCTCTTACAAATTAAAACTTGAATTAGAAGAATTACCCAGTAAAGTGGAACAACTTGAAAAAGCGTTAGACGCTCAGCAAGTTGTGGTTAATGACCCTGACTTTTTTAAGCAAGATGCTGCAATTACAACAGAAGCATTGAACCATTTAGCCGAGTTAGAGTCTGAGCTTGAAGTCGCTTTTGAGCGCTGGGAAGAACTCGAAGATTTAAAGAATCAGTAGTAAGGATTAAAATGAAATACAAATTACTCGCTGCCAGTATTTTAGCCACCCTAAGTACCTCAGCGATGAGCGCAACCTATAAATTAGAAGAATTAGGTGGGCTAGACGGAGCAAAACATAATTACGTAACAGATGTCAGTGAGAATGGTCATATTATAGGTATAGCCAATTCTCTTTATAGGTTACCAATTGATATCTCATATATTGATTTTACAGACTCTGCTATCAAAAATGCCTATGATGCTCGTGAATCATATTTTGAATCAATAGACAAAGAGATTACTTTTACATTAGATGATATTGAAAATAATGATGCAGTGAATACCAATGCTGATGCCCATCAGTTTATGATTGATTTTATTACAGACACGCAATCTAACCGTTTAACTAATTCAGAGTATCAGAAACTATCAAGTGTAGCTGCGACGATATACGGCTCCGAGGGTGTTTCTGAACAGGTATTATTCGATGAGCAATCACTAGATTATGATGGCTTAACGCGTTCAACTACGAACATCCTAAATGCAGTTAGTGATGATGGTGTTATGGTTGGTTGGGGGAGTGCCCCATATGAAAAAACATCGTTTACACAAACTGATGAAGATGAAGAGGAAACACATTTCTTAAGAGATTTTATTAGTCGTGCTATTGTAATTACAGAAGACGGTGTAAAAGTTGAACTTGCACCAGAGTTCGACGAGTACGGCGGTATTAGTACAGCAAATGATATTATCAAAACAACTAACGGCTATGAGGTTGTAGGTAGTGTTTCAATTGATATCGCAGTTGATCCTCTCGATGATATTACTGATAACTGTGATGGTGAAGATGAACCAGTCTCAGACTGTGTCGAAACATACAATCGAAGCTATACGGCGGGTATTTTTAACAAGCGTGCTGTTAAGTGGACGTTAGATAGCTCTTTAAACATCACTAATACAGAATTGTATGGTTTAGGTTTAACACCAGAAGATGATGAAGATTTCGCTTTTCGTAGCAACGCAATAACTCTGAACGACTCAGGTTTAATTGTGGGTACATCAGATGTTCGTTACAAAGACACCGATACTAGAATTACAATGCCAGTTATCTTTGAAAATGGTGAAGTAAAACAGTTTATAGACCAAGACGATGATTGGACTTCGGGACAAGCTTTAGCTGTAAATAATAATGATATTATTGTTGGTTATGCTGCTAAAAGAATTGACACAGCAACACGCACTAAGTTTTTTTATTATGATAAAAAAAGCGATAGTGTAGTTTTCCCATCCGATTATTTCTCTAGCTCTAGCTCAGTTGCAAACGATATTAATGATAACGGTATTATTGTTGGTGAAGGTGAAACAGATATCTATAACACCACTACTCGTCGTAGAGAAGGCTTTATTTATACGGTGGGTGATGATTCTATAGTTAATCTCAATGACTTGTTACCTTGTTATGAAGAAGATGGTGAGACTCGCTTTAAATATACGGTTGCTGAAGCGAAATCAATTAACAACAATAATGAAATCTTTGGTGTTGCGACTAAAACTGTTGAAAAGACAGATTCATTCGGTAATGTTGTAGTTGATGTTGATGGCAATATCGAATATGAAAGTATTGCTGTTGCTGTTAAGTTAACACCAATTGATGGCAGTGTTGAAGAATGTCCTGCAGAAGAGATTGAACAATACGAGCGTCAATCAGCAAGCTTCCCATGGTATGCTTTATTGCTATTACCATTTGCAGCTGCACGTCGCTTCTTTAAAAAGTAATCGTTTCGTAATCGAGACTTACTAATCAATATTAAAAAACCCAGCTTTAAGCTGGGTTTTTTGTCTATACTGAAATCAGTTATTTTTTATGGCGATGTATCCATGCTTTTCGGACTGAGCGTTTCCAAAGCATGTCGGTAGCAAAATAACCGATGATAGCAGCAGCAGTAGCACAAATAAGTGAGCCAACTAAAAAGGCTGGGCCAATTGTTGTAAGGCTATCTATAAACCATTGCCAGCTTGGTTCAAATTGGAAGTGCTGTTGTGGCTGAGCAAGTGCAATCGTGCCTACAATATATGAACAATAGAAAATAGGAGGCATGGTTAGTGGGTTAGTGATCCACACGGTTGCAACAGAAATCGGTAAATTTACTCGAAATGGAATAGCCAGGGCGGCTGCAAGAACCATTTGAAAAGGAACAGGGATGAACGCAAAAAATAAACCAACCGCAAATGCACCACGTGCTGAGCGTCTATTTAAGTGCCATAAATTGGCATCATGCAATAAACGACCAAAAATTCTTAAATACTTGTGTTCTTTTACCTTGTTATGATCTGGTAAAAAGCGTTGGATCGTTTTCTTAGCCATTTAAAGCAACCATTTACATCTATTTGGTTATGCAGCGGCTTTGTCATAGGCTGTTTTTTCACCCTATATACATTTGACACTGCGGCGTTTTATATAATGAGTTTTGCTGTATTGCTAGCAGGTGCCTATTTTAAGCCTTTTTTAACTCTATTGTCAGGGTTTATTTGCGCTATTTTGGTAGTGATTTTTCATTACTTCGTCTTTTACTCAATCTCTGACTGTCAAATAGATTATCAACAAAGCCGATTAGTTCGATTTGAGGTAGTTGAAACATACAGTGAACAAAGCCCTTACTACATTAAAGCAAGTCTGAAACATATTGAATCTTGCCCTACAAGCATCCGACCTGCTCCTAATGCAATGCTCAGCATTACTTCAGATAAACCGGTTACTAGTGGAGATGAATTAAGCGCAGTACTCAAACTTAAACCTTATCGGTCAGTAAAAAATTTCTACAGTTTTAGTAGAGAACGGCAAGCATTACTTGAGCGAGTATTTTATAAAGGCCGAAGCGTAGGAGAGATAAGCTATTTAAATCATCATCAATATGACTCCCTGCGTGTTAGTTACCGCACTTATATTGATAAAATTACGGCAAACACACGATTACAATGGCTTTATTATGCGCTTTTAACCGGTGACAAAAGTAAAATAGGTTATGAAGATAGAAAGCACTTGCGTGAATTAGGATTGTCTCATCTACTTGCTATTTCGGGTCTTCATATCGGACTTATCTTCGCAGTCGGTTTTTATAGTAGTAAGTGGCTGCTAAGAGTGAGTCACTTTCGTGTAAGCCAATCAATTCAATTAAATAAGCTATTTGTTGTAATAGGGTTCAGTTGCTCGCTCGTTTATGTTTACTTAAGTGATTTTATAGTTTCTGCAAGTCGGGCGCTGCTAATGTTAGGCTGCTACCTTGTAATCTATAACTTAGGAAAAAACCCAGTGCGTTGGCGTTCAATTTTGTACGCTTTGAGTGTGGTGTTGTTTATAGACCCATTTACGCTGTTGAATCCTGGGCTCTATTTCAGTTTTTTGGCCGTTACGATCATCTTTCTACTGACTAAAAAAACAATTAATTTGTCACTTAGTTTTTTAAAGCGATTTGTACAGCTACTGCAAGTTCAATGCGCTTTATTTGTTGGTTTACTACCGCTATCCTTATATTACTTCTCAGGTACTAGCGTGATAGGTTTATTGATTAACCTTATTGCTGTGCCCTTGGTCGGTGTGCTGTTATTGCCTTTGTTGATTTTTTATAGTCTGATTTCTAGCCTACTGGATATTTCAGGTCTGTTATCACTTATCGACATTGCCCTGTATTTTAGTTATCAACTATTGCTTTCTATCCCTAATGACTGGCGTTGGTTGTCGTTCAATGAGTTTAATTTCTCATTATTGATCATCAGTTACATAACACTTCTGCTGTTGTACTTTAGCCCTAATAAATATGTGTGTTTAATTCCTGTTTGTATATATGCCGTTGATAGTAAATTACAGCCAGAAGCTAAGTTTCAGTTGGATGTGTTTGATGTCGGGCATGGCTTAATGGTGATGGTAAGCAGCAAAAATAAAGCAATAATTTATGATTTAGGCCCACAGTATTTTGGCCGTTATGATTATGTACACCGCGTATTACTTAACAACATCAATAAACAGCAGCTATCTGTGATTGACACCATAATAAGCCACTTAGATAACGATCATTCTGGCGGTTTAGCCAGTTGGAAAGAGGCTGGCTATCAACACACATTAGCTACTTTTCATCCTCAGGGGCTCTTAAATAAGTGCAAAACAACCACCATCAAACTTGCTGAGCTTAATATCAGAAGTTTTACAGCAAAGGTAGAAAAAGCGAGTCGCAATGACCAATCTTGCTTATTAAAAGTAACAGGTTTTAATTATTCACTTTTACTAACTGGAGATATATCAGCAGCGGCAGAAGCTAAACTTGTTGAAGAGGAGGTGGATTTACGAGCGACTATTTTAATAAGCCCCCATCATGGCAGTAATACCTCGTCAAGTTATGAATTTATAGATGCAGTAAATCCTGAAGTAGTTATCCATTCATCTGCTTACCAAGGGCAATGGCACTTTCCTCACCCAGAGGTTGTAAATCGTTATAACCAACACCATATACAGCAGTTATCGACGGCAAAGTATGGCCATATACGCATAAAATTTTATTCAGATACGTATCGCTTAGAATTTGCGCGAGAGCAGGAAAGTTATTGGTTCGAACAAGATTGACGTTTTGTTTTTACCCCCTAAAGGCTACAATAGTCGAAGTCTATGAATAAGAGAGTGTTATGGATCAAACTACATCCCAAATCTATAAGCGATTAATCAGTTATGTGGGTGATTATAAGTTAATCGCGTTTTTCGCCATTGTAGGCATGATTGGCTATTCAGCCATGGATGCATTGTTTATCAATTTAATGAAGCCCTTCATTGATGAAGGTTTAAATGATCGTAACACTGATGTTTTAACTTATGCACCATTTGTTGTGATTGCATTGGTATTAGGTCGTGGCATGTTTAACTATATGTCGTCGTACTGTTTAAGTTATGTTGGCTCTCAAGTTGTAAGAACGTTGCGCCAACAATTATTCGAACATATTTTACATCTGCCGGTGTCTTTTCATGATAAAAATTCAAATGGCGATTTAATCTCTAAAATCACCTTTGATACTGAGCAGGTTCAACAAGCCATTACCAAAGCCCTGTTAATTGTTGTTAGAGAAGGGGCGTTTGTTGTTTTCTTACTTTTTAATATGTTTTATACCAGCTGGAAGCTATCACTAATATTTTTAGTTATTATTCCGCTTGTGGCCGTGATCGTTGCCTTTGTATCGAAACGCTTTCGTATGATTTCGAAAAAAATCCAATCAGCGATGGGCCAAGTAACTCGTAGCTCAGAGCAAATGCTATCTGGTCATAAAGTGATACATGGCTTTGGTGGTCAACAGCAAGAGATAACGCAGTTTTCGGCTATTAATAATCATAATCGTCAGCAGCGCATTAAAATGGATGCAACTAAAGCGTTAAGCGTTTCTGTTATCCAAATTTTGGCAGCAAGCGCGATGGCGGTGATTTTGTGGGTTGTGTCTATGCCGTCAATGATTGATACCATCAGTTCAGGTGACTTCGTATTACTAATTTCATCAATGATGATGTTACTGCGTCCACTTAAGCAACTTTCAAACGTTAATAGCGATTTACAACGTGGTATCTCTGCAGCGCAAAGTATCTTTTTGGTACTTGATGAAGAGGTAGAAAAAGACACAGGCACCTACAGCGTTGCTAAAGTAACTGGGAAAATTGAAGTGAACAATGTGACCTTTAAATACCCAACGAAAGATGAACCTGTATTAAAGAATTTATCACTTTCGATAAATGCCGGCGAAAGCATCGCATTGGTTGGCCGTTCCGGTTCAGGTAAATCGACCATCTCAAATTTATTGCCGCGTTATTATGAGCTTGAAGGTGACAGTGAAATTTTGCTTGATGGCGTCAACATCGCTGATTACAAACTGACAGACTTACGTAAGCAATTTGCACTGGTTTCACAGCAAGTGGTTTTATTTAACGACACCATCACGAATAATATTTGCTATGGCCTTGACCGCGAATTAACAAGCGAGGAGTTAATGGCGGTTGCCAAGCAAGCCCATGTTTGGGAGTTTGTTAAAGACTTACCAGAAGGGTTAGATACCATGGTGGGTGAAAACGGCGTTATGTTGTCAGGCGGCCAGCGTCAGCGAATAGCCATTGCACGTGCAATATTAAAAAATGCCCCTATTTTGATTCTTGATGAGGCGACATCTGCACTTGACACTGAATCTGAAAAACTGATTCAGCAAGCACTTGATAGCTTAATGAAAGAAAAAACATCGATTGTGATAGCACACCGTTTATCAACAATAGAAAACAGTGATTGCATTTATGTTATCGACCATGGTCAAGTTATCGAAAAGGGCACACATAGCGAGCTGCTTGCAAAAGACGGTACCTATAGTGCGTTATGTAAGATGCAATTTGGTGAGCAGTAGTGAGTGTTATTGAAAAAAGCTGGTATAAAAAACCAGGCTTACTCAGCGTTCTGCTGTTACCTTTCAGTGTGCTTTTTTGGCTAATCTCAACGCTTCGTGCTTTGTTTTATAAGCTAAATATTCTAAAAGCATTTAAAGCGCATCTTCCTGTCATTGTTGTTGGTAACATTAGTGTGGGTGGAAACGGCAAAACGCCCTTTGTTATTTGGCTTGCTGAGTACTTACAGCAGCAAGGTTTAAAAGTGGCTGTGATCAGTCGTGGCTACGGTGGTCAGTCTGATTCGTATCCACTGTTAGTGACAGAACAAACGACGACAACGCAAGCTGGTGACGAACCTGTACTTATTAAACGCCGCCTAGGTTGTGTTGTAATGGTTGGCCCTGACCGACAAGCGAGTATAAAAAAGTTAGAGCAACATGATATCGATGTCATTATTTCTGATGATGGCATGCAGCATTATAAAATGGCGCGTGATATCGAGTGCTGTATTGTTGATAGTGAACGCCAATTTGGTAACGGTTTATTAATGCCTGCAGGTCCACTTCGTGAAACCAAAGCGCGCTTAAAATCGGTTGATTTAGTCATAGAAAATGGTGGCAACGCACAAAGCCGCTATGATTTAGCATCAAGCCCATTTCGAACTGTGAGTAATTCAGAACTTGCCAATTCAGTTCAAGATAAAGGCCATGCGGTCAGTGCTATTGGTAACCCCGAACGCTTTGAAATAAGTCTTGAGCAGCAAGGCATTAACTTACTATCTACTCATCATTTTCGTGATCATTATGCCTACCAAGCAAATGACTTTAGCGATTTTGCAGATGACGCTGTATTTATGACAGAAAAAGATGCCGTTAAATGCTTTAGTTTTGCTAAACCAAATTGGTATTATTTACCTGTTGATGCAAAGCCAACAGCAGCAGTTATCGAAAAACTTAATTTATTATTAAAACAAAAAGGGATCCTCAATGGCCTTTGATACAAAATTACTTGAAATTATCGCTTGCCCAGTGTGTAAAGGTAAATTACGTCTTGATAAAGAGAATCAAGAGCTTATCAGTACTGCTGCGAAATTAGCGTACCCAATCAAAGACGATATCCCGGTGCTTTTAGAAAATGAAGCCCGTGAATTAAGCCAAGAAGAGGTTGATAAGTGGAATTCGTAGTCGTTATCCCAGCTCGCTACGCATCGACGCGTTTACCAGGTAAACCACTTGCTGATATTTGTGGTAAACCAATGATCCAACATGTTTATGAAAAAGCGGTTGCTTCAGGTGCATCACAAGTTTATGTAGCGACTGATCATCAAACAGTGTTTGATGCAGTAAAGAAGTTTACTGATAATGTATTGATGACACGAGAAGATCACCAATCAGGCACAGAACGTTTAGCTGAGGTTGTTGAACAGTTAAAACTCGAAAGTGACACTATTGTTGTCAACGTGCAAGGTGATGAGCCTTTATTGGCAAGCGAAAATGTATCTCAAGTTGCCATGCTACTTGCTGATTCTGATGCGCCAATGGCGACTTTGAGCACCAGCATTGATGAGATTGACGATATATTTAATCCCAATTGCGTGAAAGTCATTAACGATGCAGACAACAACGCACTGTATTTTTCGCGCTCGCCAATCCCTTATCATCGTGATGCGATGATGAATGATGACAAAGATAAGCTAAATCTTGCTGATTTTGCGCGCCATATTGGTATTTATGCTTATCGTGCTGGCTTCATTAAAGACTACATCGAATTACCAGAATCTCGATTAGAGCTTTTAGAGTCATTAGAGCAGCTTCGTGTACTTTATCATGGTCACAAAATTAAAATCGCAAAAGCTCTGTGTGCACCGCAAGCAGGCGTAGATACTCCTGAAGATTTAGCGCGCGTTATTGCAGTGCTTGGCAACTAAAAAATGCATGATGTAAACAATGTTCATCTTCATGCCATTGAAGATGGCTTCTTTGTTTTTTATAAACCAGCAGGAGTGAGCTTTCATAGTGAACAATGTGCTGGTTTTGTCGTACTTGCTGAAGAGCTTGTTAATGAGAAGCTCTATCCGGTTCATCGGCTAGATAAAGTGACATCAGGTTTAATTATATTAGCCCGTAACAAAGAAGCTGCAGCCGAATTCACTTCACTATTTTCTGATCATAAAATAAATAAGTTTTATCTTGCAGTGAGTGATGCTAAGCCTAAGAAAAAGCAAGGTTGGATAAAAGGGGATATGCAAAAAAGTCGTCGTGGTGCATTTAAGCTGTTAAAGAGCCAAGCGAATCCTGCTATCACACGCTTTTATTCAAAAAGTATTCGACCAGGGCTTCGTGCATACTTGTTAAAGCCATTCTCTGGTAAAACACATCAGCTTAGAGTCGCAATGAAAAGCTTAGGTGCGCCAATTCTAGGGGATAGTACCTATGCGGGTAGTGAAGACGAGCGCACAAACTTGCATGCCTATGCACTACAATTTAGCTATAAAGGGCAGCTTAAAGAATATCGATGCGATTACACTTTAGGTGCTCATCTTAATGAAGTTTTTAACTCAGACGAATTCAAAGAGTGGACAGCTCCTTGGACGTTGGATTGGTAAATGAAAGAAACAACACAAGACATCCGTTTTGGTGGCATTAAACGTTTATATGGTCATCAACAATTTGATTGGTTACAACAAGCACATTTTTGTGTCATTGGTATTGGTGGCGTAGGTAGTTGGGCTGCTGAAGCATTGGCTCGAACGGGTGTAGGGCAACTAACCCTCATTGATTTAGATGATATTTGTGCAACCAATGTTAATCGTCAAATTCATGCTTTAACTGGCACCGTAGGCGAAGCAAAAGTAGAAGCGATGAAAACACGTTGTGAGTTGATAAACCCAGATATCAAAATTAATGTTATTGACGATTTCATTACGCTAGATAACATTCGTGAGCATATTAAAGGCTTTGACTATGTAATTGATTGTATTGATGCTGTAAAAGAAAAAGCTGCGCTTATTGCTCACTGTAAACGCATAAAACTACCGGTTATTACCACCGGAGGAGCAGGCGGGCAAACCGACCCTAGTCAAATCAGTTTTGGTGACGTTGCAAAGACAACTCATGATCCATTGCTTGCAAAAGTACGTTATATTTTGCGAAAACAGTACAACTTTAGTAGCAATCCAAAGCGAAAATTTAACGTCGATTGTGTTTATTCTACAGAGCAGCTTGTATATCCAACCTCCGAAGGTGAGGTTTGCCAAGCAAAACAAGGTGCAGATGGTTCAATGAATATGGACTGTAATAATGGTTTTGGCTCTGCAACCATGGTAACAGGCAGCTTTGGCTTTTTTGTTGCAGCCAAAGCGATTAGAAAATACCTAGATAAAAAACAGCGTAGTTTATAAAACTTATTGTTTTTGTTCAGCCATGGTTTGAATTTTATCAACCATGGCTTTAATACCATTCCCACGAGAAGGGCTCAAATGGCTAATTAGACCGAGTCGTTCAAATTCATCATAGGCATTAATTTGCGTTGCTTGCTCCGGTGTTAGACCATTGTATAAGGCTAAAATTAAAGCCAGTAATCCTTTGACGATACGCGTATCTGAATCGCCCGCTAAAACCAGGCTGTTTTCTGTGTGATCAAACTCAATATAAAGCCACACTTTACTTTCGCAGCCTTTAACTAGAGCATCATCTACTTTGAGTACTTCAGGCATAACAGGTAATTGCTTACCTAAGAGCATTATTTGGCGATATTTTTGCTGCCACCCAGCAGCTGTTTCAATGTTTTTACTAACGGCTTCAAACGCTGAATTCATAACTTATCCAAAATTAATCTAATAACTCAATACTACTTTTAACAGCACTGATAAAGGCATCGACATCAGCTTTAGTGTTATATAACGCAAAACTTGCTCGTACAGTCCCTGGTATGCCTAAATGACTCATTATAGGTTGCGTACAATGATGGCCACTACGCACGGCAACGCCAAATCCATCAAGTAGGGTGGCTAAATCAAACGGATGTTCATCGCGATAATTAAAACTAATGTTACCGATGTTATCTGTTTGGTTTGAATAGATATTAATACCATCAATAGCTGATAATTGTTTTATCGCATAGTCAAAAACTGTATGCTCATGTTGACGCATTTGCTGAAAATCTAACGATATTAAATAATTTATTGCCTCACTAAAGGCAATGACACCTGCAATATTGGGTGTTCCTGCTTCAAATTTACCCGGCGCATCACGAAAAGTGCTGTGTGTTAGGTTCACTGTTTCGATCATTTCGCCACCGGTTTGATATACATCGAGCGAATTTAACAGCTCAAATCGGCCATATAGGCCTCCTAAACCTGTCGGCCCGAGCATTTTATGGGCAGAAAATACGTAAAAGTCGCATGATATTTCTTGTAAATTAGGGCGTAAATGCATCGCAGCCTGCGCACCGTCAACAACAGATATAGCATTAATGGCCTTACATGCGTTAATGATCGGCGCTAAATCAGTGATATTCCCAAGGGTATTTGATGCATGGGTAATAGCGACTATTTTAGGCTTTTGTTGCTTGATAAATTCACTACAGTACACGCTATTAATAGTTAAATCATTTTCTATCGGCAAAATAATGACTTCTGCACCGGTGCGCTGTGCTAATTGTTGCCAAGGGACTATGTTGGCGTGGTGTTCAATAGCAGATAGGGCAATTTTATCGCCAGGATTAAGCCTCGAAGCCAGACCATTTGCGATTAAATTAATCGATTCGGTTGCGCCTTTGGTCCACACTATCTCATTATTTTTTACAGAAAAATAATCTGCAAGTAGCGTTCGGGTTTGCTCATATTGGCGTGTCGCGTTTTCACTGAGTGTATGGCGGCCGCGGTGCACATTGGCGTTCTCGTGGCTATAAAAACGGCTAAGAGCATTAATAACTGCCTGTGGTTTTTGCGAGGTAGCCGCTGAGTCTAAATACACCAAAGGCTGCTCATTGACTGTTTCATTCAGTATTGGAAAGTCAGCACGTATTTTTGTGATATCGAACATGAAAGGCCTTAAGCTACAAGAATGCGACGATTTTAATTACTTTGCACAAATAGACAAGTGCAGGGCAACAAAAAAGGCCGCATAGCGGCCTTTTTTAAACGCAAATTCGTATTAACGCTTGTCTGTTGGTACGTAATCGCGTGAAGTTTCACCAGTGTATAACTGACGAGGACGGCTGATCTTGTGACCAGGTTGAGAAAGCATCTCATCCCAGTGAGAGATCCAACCAACAGTACGTGACATTGCAAAGATTACAGTGAACATGCTTGTTGGAATACCGATTGCTTTTAAGATGATACCTGAGTAGAAATCTACGTTAGGGTAAAGTTTCTTCTCAACGAAGTATGGGTCTTCAAGTGCAATTTGCTCAAGCTTCATAGCGATATCAAGAAGTGGATCTTGAATGTTTAGCTCAGCAAGTACTTCGTGACATGTTTGACGCATTACTGTCGCACGTGGGTCGAAGTTTTTGTATACACGGTGACCAAAGCCCATAAGACGGAAAGGATCAGACTTATCTTTCGCTTTAGCAACGTACTCATCGATACGGTCAACAGAACCAATTTCTTCTAACATGTTAAGACATGCTTCGTTAGCACCACCGTGCGCAGGACCCCATAGAGATGCGATACCAGCCGCGATACACGCGTAAGGGTTAGCACCTGAAGAACCTGCTAGACGAACAGTTGACGTTGATGCGTTTTGTTCGTGGTCAGCGTGAAGCATGAAGATTTTGTCCATTGCTTTGGCAAGAACAGGGCTTACTTTGTATTCTTCAGCTGGTACTGAGAACATCATGTGTAAGAAGTTTTCAGCGAAGCTTAAGTCGTTACGTGGGTAAACGAACGGTTGACCTACATTGTATTTGTAAGCCATCGCAGCGATAGTTGGTAATTTAGCAACTAGCTTGATTGCGCTTGTTTTACGTTGTGTTGCGTCAGTGATGTCTAAATCTTCGTGGTAGAAAGAAGAAAGAGCACCTACAACACCACACAGCATTGCCATTGGGTGAGCGTCAAAGCGGAAACCTTGGAAGAAGTTTGCGATTTTAGTATCAAGCATTGTGTTGTGCGTGATTTCTTGAGCAAACGCTTCGTATTGTTCTTTAGTCGGTAATTCGCCGTTTAATAGTAAGTAGCAAAGCTCGATGTAGTTTGATTCATCAGCTAATTGCTCGATTGGGTAACCACGGTGTAATAGAACACCTTTGCCGCCATCGATGTAAGTGATTGAAGATTCACAAGAACCGGTCGACATGAAACCTGGGTCGTAAGTGAAGTGACCGTGTGAACCTAACGTACGTACGTCGATTACGTCTTGGCCAGCAGTGCCTTGGTAAATTGGAAGTTCGATTGGATCAAGACCATCAATATGGACCGTGGCTTTCTTATCCGCCATCTATTTATCTCCTATTAAGATAACAACTCTGATTGTTATGTTCTGAATCTGTTTAAGCACATTCTTTTCATTTTAACGTGAAAGAGGGGTATAAAGTCAATTTTTATAAACATTATGCACAAATGGATAATAAATATTCTGTCAGGATTAAATATTATACTATTGGCTAATTCGCAAACGTCTCTTACTAAACAAGAATTGTAAAAAGACCTTTGGCTATATATACTATCCAAGGTTTTATACCGTATTGTCTGTAGGTAAACTTTATTTTTACATTTGAGTTTTGCATAAGTGTGAACTTTTTGTGTATCAACACGGTTTACTTAGATAGTTCCATCGAAATTCATTTTGATGGGTTTTAGAAAAACAAGTAGATGAGCCCGATAAGGGCAAGATGGGCAAGTAACTGTGAAAAAGCAAAGACCTGTAAATCTAGATCTAACAACTATATCTATGCCGGCAACGGCTAAAGCATCAATTTTACACCGCGTCACCGGTGTTGCATTATTTTTTGCTTTAACGTTTGTCATTTGGGCTTGGTCTGAGTCTCTTTCTTCTGCAGAAGGTTTTGAATTCGTCAAGGGTCTGTTCAGCGGATTCATTGCCAAATTCATAGCATGGGGCACCATTTCTGTATTGGCGTATCACTTAATTGGTGGTATCCGTCATATCATTATGGACATGGGTCACTGGGAAGAACTTGAATCAGGTAACTTCAGCGCTAAAGTTGCATTAGCTTTAGGTGTTGTAGCTGCAATTCTAGCAGGAGTGTGGATATGGTTTTAAATCAAGCAACTCTTAAACGTGATGGTGTACAAGATTTCGTATCACTACGTGCAACAGCATTAATAATCAGCGCTTACGCGATTTTTATTATCGGCTATTTTTTATGTACGCCAGAAGTCACTTTCGAAGCCTGGCAAGGCCTATTCTCTAACCTAGCAATGAAAGGGTTTACCTTAATTACCCTAGTTTGCATCATGGTTCACACCCGTATCGGCCTTTGGCAAGTTCTTACTGACTATGTTAAATGCGCTAAATTACGTGCTGTTTTAGGCTTTGTATTAAACCTTATGGCTGTTGCTTACGTAGCAATTGGTCTAATCGTTTTATGGGGTGTTTAAGTGAATTATTCTGTTCGTGAATTTGACGCTGTAGTGATTGGTGCCGGTGGTGCGGGTATGCGCGCAGCACTAGCTATCACTGAATCAGGCAAAACCTGTGCACTTATCTCAAAAGTTTTCCCTACACGTTCTCACACTGTGTCTGCACAGGGTGGTATTACGGTTGCGCTGGGTAACTCACATGAAGATAACTGGGAATGGCACATGTACGATACTGTTAAAGGTTCCGATTTTATCGGTGACCAAGACGCTATCGAATATATGTGTAAAACAGGCCCAGAAGCTATTACTGAATTAGAAAACATGGGTTTACCATTTTCTCGTTTTGAAAATGGCCGTGTTTATCAACGTCCTTTCGGCGGCCAGTCGAAAAACTTTGGTGGTGAACAGGCTGCACGTACTGCAGCAGCAGCTGACCGTACAGGTCACGCGCTATTACACTGTTTATACCAACAGAACGTTAAAAACAAAACTAACGTATTCTCTGAGTGGTACGCACTAGATTTAGTTAAAAACAGCGACGGTCACGTTGTTGGTTGTACAGCAATCGACATCGAGTCTGGTGAAGTTGTTTACTTCAAATCAAAAGCTGTTGTTTTAGCAACAGGTGGTGCAGGCCGTATCTATGCATCGACAACGAATGCACACATCAACACTGGTGACGGTGTTGGTATGGCTACACGCGCTGGCGTTGCAATGCAAGATATGGAAATGTGGCAGTTCCACCCAACAGGTATCGCCGGTGCCGGTGTACTTGTAACTGAAGGTTGTCGTGGTGAAGGTGGTTACCTTCTAAATAAAGACGGCGAACGCTTCATGGAACGTTACGCTCCAAATGCAAAAGACTTAGCGTCTCGTGACGTTGTTGCTCGTTCAATGATGACTGAGATCCGTGAAGGTCGTGGTTGCGATGGTCCTTACGGTCCACACATCAAGCTTAAGCTTGACCACTTAGGTGAAGAAACACTTAACTTACGTCTTCCAGGCGTATGTGACCTTGCGAAAACATTCGCGCACGTTGATCCGGCAAAAGAGCCAATTCCAGTTATCCCAACATGTCACTACATGATGGGTGGTGTTCCAACTAACGTAAATGGTCAAGCATTACAAATTGATGCAAACGGCCAAGAAAAAGTAGTTGAAGGTTTATTCGCTGTTGGTGAGATTGCATGTGTATCTGTACATGGTGCTAACCGCCTAGGTGGTAACTCGCTACTTGACTTAGTTGTATTCGGCCGCGCAGCTGGTAACTTCTTAGGTAAGTACCTTAACGGTGTTGAAGCAGGTAAAGATGCGTCTGATTCAGACCTTGAAGCATCACTTGCACGCTTTAATCGTTGGGAAAACTCTAAAGCTGGCCAAGGTGAAGACCCAGTACAAATCAAGAAAGACCTTCAAATGTGTATGCAACTTAACTTCTCGGTATTCCGTGAAGGTGATGCAATGGCAACAGGTCTTAAAGAGCTTAAAGAAATTCGTGAACGTCTTCAGTACGCTCGTCTTGACGACAAGTCGACTGAGTTCAACACTGCACGTATCGAATGTCTAGAGCTTGATAACTTGATGGAAACAGCATACTCAACAGCAGTAGCTGCAAACTTCCGTACAGAAAGCCGTGGTGCACACTCTCGTTTTGACTTCCCAGATCGTGATGACGAAAACTGGCTATGTCACTCAATCTACGATCCTAAGAGCGAAGAAATGAGCAAACGTGATGTAAACTACGCGCCGAAACTGCGTGAAGCTTTCCCACCTAAAGCACGTACATACTAGGAGCGAGACGATGGCACAAGTACAATTTTCGGTTTATCGTTACAATCCAGATGTTGATAATGCACCACGTATGCAAGACTTCTCGCTAGAAACGCAAGAAGGCCAAGATATGATGGTATTGGATGCCCTTATGCAATTGAAGGAGCAAGATCCAACATTATCATTCCGTCGTTCATGCCGTGAAGGTGTGTGTGGTTCAGACGGTATCAACATGAATGGTAAAAATGGTTTAGCGTGTATCACGCCTTTATCAACGCTACTTAAAGGTGGCAAAGGTAAAATCGTAATTCGCCCATTACCAGGTTTACCTGTGGTACGTGACCTTGTTATTGACATGAGTCAGTTCTACACTCAATACGAAAAAGTTAAGCCTTACCTAATTAACGACACGCCAGCGGCGGGTGAGCGTCTTCAGTCAATCGAAGAACGTGATAAGTTAGATGGCTTATATGAGTGTATCTTATGTGCATGTTGTTCAACATCGTGTCCTTCGTTCTGGTGGAATCCAGACAAGTTCATCGGTCCTGCGGGCCTTCTTCATGCGTATCGTTTCTTGGCTGATAGCCGCGATACAGCGACTGAAGAGCGTCTTGCTGACCTTGACGATGCGTTCAGCGTGTTCCGTTGTCACAGTATCATGAACTGTGTTAGCGTGTGTCCAAAAGGTCTTAACCCGACCAAAGCAATTGGACAAATCAAATCAATGCTTTTAAACCGCGCTGTTTAAAGCTTGAATATGTAAGGTGGTTAAGTGATTAACCACCTTGTTTTTACAACAATTAATTTCTGCGCTAAAGAAAAGGGCTTATAAATGCACGAAGGTGTGATGAAGGCATGGCTAGAATCTTCTCACTTAAACGGCGGTAACGTTGCTTACGTAGAAGAGCTTTATGAAGCGTACTTAGATGATGCGACTTCTGTGCCAGAAGAATGGCGAGAAGTGTTCGAACAATTACCAAAAGTTGATGGTGTGGATGTTGATGTTAAACATTCAGAAGTTCGTTCACAATTTGCACAGCTTGCTAAAAACAAGCATAGAGAAGTAGTGGTAGCAGAGGGTGGCTCTGGTGATCCTAAACAGGTCAAGGTGCTACAACTTATTAATGCTTTCCGTTTCCGTGGTCACCAAAATGCCAACCTAGATCCATTAGGTATTTGGCAACGCGAACGTGTTCGTGATCTAGAATTAGAGTACCACGATTTATCTGAAGCTGATTTTGACCGTGAATTCAATGTGGGTTCGTTTGCTGTCGGTCGCGAAACCATGCCATTAGGTGAGCTATATCAAGCACTCAAAACGACTTATTGTGGGTCGGTTGGTGCTGAGTATATGCACATCACTTCAACTGAAGAAAAGCGTTGGTTACAACAACGTTTAGAATCAGTGCAATCACGTCCAACGTTCTCTAAAGAAGAAAAGCTACGTATCCTTAAAGGATTAACAGCTGCAGATGGTCTTGAAAAATACTTAGGGGCTAAGTTCCCTGGTGCAAAACGTTTCTCACTTGAAGGTGGTGATGCGTTAGTACCAATGCTTAAAGAACTAATTCATCGTGCAGGTGAAAGCGGACAAAAAGAAGCTGTTATTGGTATGGCTCACCGCGGTCGCTTGAACGTACTAGTGAACGTTTTAGGTAAAAACCCATCAGAATTATTCGATGAGTTCGCTGGTAAACACAAAGACACATTAGGCTCAGGTGATGTTAAATATCACATGGGTTACTCATCTGACTTTGCAACTAAGGGTGGCAACGTGCACATGGCACTTGCATTTAACCCGTCTCACTTAGAAATTGTTAACCCAGTGGTTATGGGTTCGGTACGTGCTCGTTTAGACCGTCTAGGTGATAAGTCAGGTATTAAAGCATTACCAATTACTATTCACGGTGACTCTGCAATCGCAGGTCAAGGTGTTGTACAAGAAACATTTAACTTATCGCAAACTAATGCATTTAGTTGTGGTGGTAGTATCCGTATCGTTGTAAATAACCAAGTTGGTTTCACAACGTCTAAACAGTCTGATGTACGTTCTACACCATACTGTACTGATATTGCGAAAATGGTTCAGGCACCAATTTTCCACGTTAACTCTGACGATCCTGAAGCGGTTGCATTTGTTACTCAAATCGCACTTGATTTCAGAAACCAGTTTAAACGTGATGTAGTGATTGATTTAGTATGTTATCGCCGTCATGGTCATAACGAAGCGGATGAGCCGAACGCGACTCAACCACTTATGTACCAAAAAATCAAAAAGCATCCAGTACCTCGTCTAATTTACGCAGACCAATTAGTTGCTGAAGGTTCATTCTCAGAAAATGAAGTAAAAGCACTTGCTGATGATTACCGTAACGGTTTAGACAAAGGCAACTGTGTTGTTGAAGAAATTCAACTAGAAACATCACACTCTTCTGATTGGGCTAAGTTTGTTGGTCACGATTGGGATGTTGAGTACGATGCAACAGTATCGGTTGAAAAGTTAAAAGAGCTTGGCGAAAAAGTAGCAAGCTTCCCAGAAAGCCACAAAGCACAGTCGCGCGTTAAGAAAATCTACGACGACCGTAAGTTAATGGCAACAGGTGAAAAACCACTTGATTGGGGTATGGCTGAAACACTTGCTTATGCAACGCTTGTTGATGCGGGTACAGATATCCGTTTAACAGGTCAAGATTCAGGTCGTGGTACATTCTTCCACCGTCATGCTGTTGTTCATAACCAAAAAGATGCATCAACATACTTGCCGCTGCAAAATATCAGCGAAAAGCAAGGTGCATTTGAAGTGTATGACTCAGTTCTTTCTGAAGAAGCGGTACTTGCATTTGAATATGGTTACGCAACAGCTGAACCTACGTCGCTTGTAATGTGGGAAGCACAGTTTGGTGACTTCGCGAATGGTGCACAAGTTGTATTTGACCAATTCTTAAGTTCAGGTGAGCAGAAGTGGGGCCGTTTATGTGGTCTTACATGTTTACTTCCACACGGCTACGAAGGTCAAGGTCCTGAGCATAGCTCGGCACGTTTAGAGCGTTTCTTACAGTTGTGTGCTGATCACAATATGCAAGTATGTGTTCCTTCAACACCAGCGCAAGTTTATGCAATGCTTCGTCGTCAATCAGTACGTCCACTTCGTCGTCCATTGATTGTTATGACGCCTAAGTCGCTACTTCGTCACCCGTTGGCAACATCTTCACTTGAAGAGTTATCTGAAGGTGTGTTCCATAATATGATCGATGAAATCGATGATATTGCAGCAGATAAAGTAGAACGCGTTGTATTCTGTAGCGGTAAAGTTTACTACGAGCTACTACAAGAGCGTCGTAAGCAAGAATTAAATAACATTGCTATTGTTCGTGTAGAACAATTATATCCATTCCCACACGCTGAGATGGATACAATCATGCAGCGTTACCAACACGTTAAAGATTTTGTTTGGTGTCAAGAAGAGCCACAAAACCAAGGTGCATGGTATTGTTCTCAACACCACTTTGTTGATGCAATCCCAGCCGGTGCTAAATTAACTTACGCAGGTCGTAAAGCATCAGCATCACCAGCGTGTGGTTACATGTCAGTGCATAATAAAGAACAACAAGCGCTCGTTGCAGATGCGCTTACTATTGAAAAGAAAGGATAAGCAATGAGCACAGAAATTAAAGTTCCTGTACTTCCTGAGTCGGTTGCTGATGCTACTGTTGCAACATGGCACGTAAGTGTTGGCGACAAAGTAAGCCGCGACCAAAACTTAGTAGATATTGAAACAGATAAAGTTGTTTTAGAAGTTGTTGCACCAAATGACGGTGTAATCACTGAAATTTCACAAGAAGAAGGTGCAACGGTACTTGGCGAACAAGTAATTGCATTACTTGGTGATGCAGATGCTGCACCAGCAAGTGACGACTCTGCACCAGCTCAATCAGAAGACGCGCCAGCGGCGCAATCAGCACCAGCATCAGAAGGTAAAGAAGTGGACATTAAAGTACCTGTACTTCCAGAATCAGTCGCAGACGCGACAATTGCTACTTGGCACGTTCAACCAGGTGAAGCGGTAACACGCGACCAAAACCTTGTTGACATCGAAACTGATAAAGTTGTTCTTGAAGTTGTTGCTCAAGAAGACGGTATCATGGGTGAGCACATTCACGCTGAAGGCGAAACAGTACTTGGTGAGCAAGTAATTGGTACAGTTAAAGCGGGTGCAGCACCGGCAGCAGCAGCTCCTAAAGCTGAAGCAGCACCAGCAAGCGAATCAAATGACAGCTCTGACGTATTAACACCGTCAGTTCGTCGTTTAATCGCTGAGAAAGGTCTTGATGCATCAAAAATCAAAGGTACTGGCAAAAATGGCCGTGTAACTAAAGAAGATGTTGATACATTCTTAAAAGCACCGGCAGCAGCGCCTAAAGCAGAAGCAGCAGCGCCAGCAGCACCTATGGGTGACCGTACGCAAAAACGTGTTCCTATGACTCGTTTACGTAAAACAATCGCTAATCGTCTTCTTGAAGCGAAAAACTCAACTGCAATGTTAACGACTTTCAACGAAGTTAACATGAAGCCAATTATGGATCTTCGTAAGCAGTACCAAGAAGTATTCGAAAAGCGTCACGGTATCCGTTTAGGTTTCATGTCTTTCTACGTGAAAGCAGTAACTGAAGCACTTAAGCGTTTCCCTGAAGTAAATGCGTCTATCGACGGTGATGATATTGTTTATCACAACTACTTCGACATCAGCATCGCGGTTTCTACACCACGTGGTCTTGTTACTCCAGTTCTTAAAGACTGTGACAAGCTATCAGTTGCTGAAATCGAAAAAGGTATCCGTGAGCTAGCGCTTAAAGGTCGTGACGGTAAATTATCAATTGATGATATGACAGGTGGTAACTTCACTATCACTAACGGTGGTGTATTCGGTTCATTACTATCTACACCAATCATCAACTTACCACAGTCTTCAATCTTAGGTATGCACAAAATCCAAGAGCGTCCTATGGCTGTAAATGGTAAAGTTGAAATCTTACCAATGATGTACTTAGCGTTATCTTATGATCACCGCCAAATCGATGGTAAAGAATCAGTAGGTTTCTTAGTAACAATTAAAGAGTTACTTGAAGATCCGACTCGTTTACTACTAGATGTTTAATCTGGTTGTATGAAAACTAAGCTGTGAACCTCGTTCACAGCTTTTTTTTTGCGCCTTTGGTCTAACTGGGGTTTT
Source organism: Pseudoalteromonas simplex (assembly GCF_015278155.1). Classification (NCBI taxonomy): domain Bacteria; kingdom Pseudomonadati; phylum Pseudomonadota; class Gammaproteobacteria; order Alteromonadales; family Pseudoalteromonadaceae; genus Pseudoalteromonas; species Pseudoalteromonas simplex. Next base: position 211,118 of record NZ_JADILN010000002.1, on the reverse strand, counting down.
CATGTGGAGCCTTGGGATTTATACTAAGTGCGCAATTTGGGATAGCTGTTTATTTTGCATAAATATTCAGCTCTTTTAGTATAAAAAATTGGATAAAGCATCATGAATTTGCATGAGTATCAGGCAAAACAACTTTTTGCCGAATATGGTTTACCAGTTTCTCAAGGTTTCGCTTGCGATACACCTGAAGAAGCTGCAGCAGCTGCTGAGAAAATCGGCGGTGATATGTGGGTTGTTAAAACACAGGTTCACGCAGGTGGCCGTGGTAAAGCTGGTGGTGTTAAGCTAGTTAAAACAATCGACGAAGTTAAAGAGTTCGCTGCGAACTGGTTAGGTAAAAACTTAGTTACTTACCAAACAGACGAAAATGGTCAGCCAGTAGCTAAAATCCTTGTTGAAAGCTGCACTGACATCGCTAACGAATTATACCTTGGCGCTGTAGTAGATCGTGCTTCTCGTAAAGTTGTTTTCATGGCATCTACTGAAGGTGGTGTTGAAATCGAGCAAGTTGCAGAAGAAACTCCAGAATTAATTCACAAAGCTGAGATCGATCCACTAGTTGGTCCTCAAGCTTACCAAGCTCGTGAATTAGGTTTCAAACTAGGTTTAAACCCTACTCAAATGAAACAGTTCGTTAAGATCTTCATGGGTCTTGCAAACATGTTCAACGATTTCGATTTCGCATTATTAGAAATCAACCCGCTAGTAATCACAGACGAAGGTAACCTTCACTGTCTAGACGGTAAAATCGGTGTAGATGGTAACGCGCTTTACCGTCAACCTAAAATCCGTGAAATGCACGATCCTTCACAAGAAGACGCGCGTGAAGCTCACGCTGCAAGCTTCGAGCTTAACTACGTTGCACTAGACGGTAACGTTGGTTGTATGGTTAACGGTGCAGGCCTAGCGATGGGTACTATGGACATCGTAAACCTACACGGTGGCAAGCCAGCTAACTTCCTAGATGTTGGTGGCGGCGCAACTAAAGAGCGTGTATCTGAAGCATTCAAGATCATCTTATCTGACGACAACGTTAAAGCTGTTTTAGTTAACATCTTTGGTGGTATCGTTCGTTGTGACATGATCGCAGAAGGTATCATCGGTGCAGTTAAAGAAGTAGGTGTAAATGTTCCTGTAGTAGTACGTTTAGAAGGTACTAACGCTGAACTTGGTCGTGAAGTACTAGCTAGTTCTGACCTTAACATCATCGCTGCTGAATCACTAACAGACGCAGCTGAAAAAGTTGTTGCTGCTGCGGAGGGCAAATAATGTCTGTATTAATCAATAAAGATACAAAAGTTATCTGTCAAGGTTTCACAGGTGGCCAAGGTACTTTCCACTCTGAGCAAGCGCTTGAGTACGGTACGCAAATGGTTGGTGGTGTAAGCCCAGGTAAAGGCGGTCAAACGCACCTTGGTCTTCCAGTATTCAACACAGTACGTGACGCTGTTGAAGCAACTGGCGCAACTGCATCAGTTATCTATGTACCAGCACCTTTCTGTAAAGATGCAATCTTAGAAGCTATCGATGCTGGCATCGAGCTAATCGTTTGTATCACTGAAGGTATCCCAACACTAGACATGGTTGACGTTAAAGTTAAGCTTGATGAAACTGGTGTTCGTATGATCGGTCCTAACTGCCCAGGTGTTATCACTCCGGGTGAAACTAAGATCGGTATCATGCCTGGTCACATCCACAAGCCTGGTAAAGTAGGTATCGTATCACGTTCTGGTACTCTTACTTATGAAGCGGTTAAGCAAACTACTGACGCTGGTTTCGGCCAATCAACATGTGTTGGTATCGGTGGTGACCCAATCCCTGGCACTAACTTCATCGACGTTTTAGAAATGTTCGAAAAAGACGAGCAAACTGAAGCTATCGTTATGATCGGTGAAATCGGTGGTACTGCAGAAGAAGAAGCTGCAGAATACATCAAGCACAACGTGACTAAACCTGTTGTTTCTTACATTGCTGGTGTTACTGCACCTGCAGGTAAGCGTATGGGTCACGCTGGTGCAATCATCGCAGGTGGTAAAGGTACTGCTGATGAGAAATTTGCTGCATTAGAAGCTGCTGGCGTAAAAACTGTACGTTCATTAGCTGATATCGGTAATGCACTTAAAGAGAAAACAGGCTGGTAATCAGTTCTAATCTCTTAAAAAAGGCTCGCTTATGCGGGCCTTTTTTGTATTTATCCCTTTCTTATAACTCGCACGAAAATTCCGCCTATAAATTAAGAATAATAATGCTTTATTTGTGAATATAAATTCCATACACTTGTGGCTTGTATATCTGTTTTTATTAAAACATTCGACTTTAATAAGGTAAATATTACGTGCGTACCACAGAATTGGTAGATGGATTTCGCCAGTCAACTCCATACGTTAATGCTCACCGCGGTAAAACATTCGTTGTTATGCTTGGCGGAGAGGCGATCGATCAGTCTGGTTGTCGCAGCATCATCAACGATGTCGCGTTATTAACTAGTCTTGGTATTAAGATTGTTTTAGTGTTTGGTGCTCGCCCACAGTTTAACGCAGCGCTTGAACAAGTTGGCATAACTAGTCAGTTTCATAATGAGATACGGGTAACTGATAACGCAACATTTGATGTAATTAAAAAAGTTGCGGGTGCAATGCAGTTCGATATAACCGCGCGTTTATCTACGTCTTTAAGTAGTACACCTATGTCTGGCTCATTTTTAAATGTTGTGAGTGGTAATTTTGTTATTGCTCAGCCTTTAGGTGTTGATGAAGGTGTTGACTATCATCATTCAGGTAGAGTGAGACGTATCGATGTTGCGGGTATTCGCCACCAGTTAGATAACAACGGAATTGTTCTGCTTGGGCCAATAGCGGCGTCTGTTACAGGTGAAAGCTTTAACTTAACAGCTGAAGAAATTGCTACGCAAGTAGCTCTCAAACTACGCGCCGATAAAATGCTTGGCTTTTGTAAAGAAGCCGGTATTTTGGATGAAAATGGTGAAGCAATTGCAGAGCTAATGCCAAATGAAGCTGAGCAGCTACTAGTAAACTATCGTAAGCAACCAGATTCATGTTTAAGTGCTACTGTATTCTTACAAGCTGCAATTGATGCTTGTCGAGGTGGCGTACATCGTTGCCATCTTGTTAGTTACAAAGAGGATGGCGCATTACTTCAAGAGTTATTCTCTTTAGATGGTATTGGTACACAAATCGCACCACAAAGCTCTGAGCAATTACGAAGTGCAAGTATTGCTGATATTACCGGTATCATTAACCTTATTAGACCCCTTGAACAACAAGGCTATTTAGTGCGCCGTTCTCGTGAACAGCTAGAAATCGAAATTGAACAATTTACAGTTATTGAGCGTGATGGGCTAATCATTGCCTGTGCGGCTTTGTATCCGTTTGCTGATGAACAAGTAGGGGAGTTTGCAAGTTTGGCTGTTCACCCTCAGTACCGAGATGCCGACCGCGGCAGTTATCTACTGAGGTTTATTATTAATAAGGCTAAACGTGCAGGTTATTCGCATTTATTTGCTCTCACCACACGCAGCATTCACTGGTTTTTAGAGCAAAGTTTTGAAATAGTGACAGTTGATGAACTACCTCCGAAGAAAAAAGCGCTATATAATCATGAACGCCGCTCTAAAGTATTGCGTCTAGATTTAACTAAGCTAGGTAATAAGAGGTGACGCATGCGTCACCTCTTATACTCTTAATATTGATAGTTAATGTGCTGATAAAAACGCACACGTAAATCTTGGCGAGTCGGATTAAATGCCAGCTCGTCAGTAACTTCATTTATCGCACTTTGCACTTGATTCATAAACTTACCATAACCAATGTCATGCTTGTCTTTATCGGCTGCGGCAATCACAAAATGTAGTGAATCTACAAGTTGAGCTGCATCCCAATACTGTTGTAATTGCACCTGCTCAGAGCTGCAATCAAAGGTCAGCTTTTGCAGTTCGCTGTTACTTTGTGCGTTATCAATATTGCTATTACGAACAATAGGGCGGGTACCGTTAGCGATGAAAGCGCCGAGTGTTAATCCGCGTTTATCACATGCTCGTTTGAATGCATCAAAGATGTATTGATAAAACTGCGTATAATTCTCTTCATTCAACATATGCTGAAATTGCGTTTTAATGGCGCGAGTTACTGGAATCGAAAACCCAGCGTATGTCATCTCACTGTGTTCATTTGGCACATGACATTGGCGAGACTGGTAACGTGGGTATAAGCTACGTAATTTATAGCCATAGCTTTCTTTGTGACCTTTTGCTTTAGCAAATAAATCATAAGTTAGATGTTGGTGGTCACGAATTTTAAGAGGTGGTTGGCCGCTTAGTAGCTTTTCTTGTAATGAGTTGATCACTCTTTGCACATTATGATGAAAACTAGCCGCATGAGCGCGAATATCTTCACCAGTCGCTAAAAATAATAAACGAATTTTTTTGCATTTTTGCTCACCATCAGCAAATACATTATGTGCTTCATGGTATTGTGGGTTATAGAAAAACAAAATCTGCTTAGCGGTTTCTAAGCTATATGCCTCATCATGGTAACGAACCACGGGTAATTTATCGTTGGCGATTAGGTGTACATTATGTAATTCATACTCATCACATAGTGCAAATAACTCCCTTGCAAGACGCTTATAAGCACAGCTCACATTGGTGAACTGGGCAAAAAACTCATCAGTAGGTTTAAATTCAACTAACACATACTGGTTTGCACGTGCTGAGCTTGGAATATAGACTCGATGTTGATTGAGCGAAGCCATCTTTTTTCCTTATTGGTAGTGAAACTGACGGCACTATATCGCTAGTCAATGATCATTTTATTGCGTTAGAACAATTTTTTTACCGATTTTGTCCAGTCTGTGAACTATGTATTCAACAATCGACGTAATATCTTCAATAAACATGATGCAACCACTGTATGTTAGGGTTTGTTTTTGTAATAATGCATTAGTTTTGTCACCATGCAATATTCAGAGGATTATGCTCCTATGGCGGAAATTGAGAATCGCCCAAGTAACTTTATTAGAACGCGTATCGACGAAGATCTAGCAAGCGGTAAGCATGCGACTACACACACGCGTTTTCCACCTGAACCAAACGGTTTTTTACACATTGGTCATGCAAAGTCTATTTGTTTAAATTTTGGTATCGCCCAAGATTATCAAGGTCTTTGTAACTTACGTTTTGATGATACGAATCCAGAAAAAGAAGACATCAACTACGTAAATTCGATTAAAGAAGATGTGCAGTGGTTAGGTTTCCAGTGGGATGGTGAAATTAAGTATTCATCTAACTATTTCGATGCGCTATATGGCTATGCTGTTGAGCTTATCGAAAAAGGCCTAGCGTATGTGTGTTTCTTATCGCCAGATCAAGCCCGTGAATACCGTGGTACTTTAAAAGAGCCGGGTAAAAACAGCCCATACCGTGATACGCCAGTTGAAGAAAACCTAGCGCTATTTGAAAAAATGCGTAATGGCGAGTTCAAAGAAGGCGAATGTGTACTGCGTGCTAAAATCGATATGGCAAGCTCATTCATGGTATTGCGTGATCCAATTTTATACCGTGTACGTTTTGCTCATCACCACCAAACCGGCGACAAGTGGTGCATTTACCCAATGTACGACTTCACGCACTGTATTTCAGATGCGCTAGAAGGTATTACACATTCATTATGTACGCTTGAGTTCCAGGATAACCGTCGTTTATACGATTGGGTATTAGATAACATCAGCCTTGAGTGTCATCCGCAACAAATCGAGTTCTCACGATTAAATCTTGAGTACACCATTATGTCTAAGCGTAAATTAAACGACTTAGTGGTAAATGGTCATGTTGAAGGCTGGGACGACCCACGTATGCCAACGATTGCAGGTTTACGTCGTCGTGGTTATACACCTGCATCAGTACGTGAGTTCTGTTCTCGTATCGGTATCACTAAACAAGAGAACATGGTTGAAATGGGCATGCTAGAAGCCTGTATCCGTGAAGACCTAAATGAACATGCACCTCGTGCAATGGCTGTTCTTGATCCGGTGAAGATTGTTATCGAAAACTATGACGCAGATAAAGTAGAAACGTTATCTGTTGCAAATCACCCGAATAAAGAAGAGATGGGTCGCCGTGACGTACCTTTCACTCGTGAACTTTATATCGAGCGTGAAGACTTCCGTGAAGAAGCAAACAACAAGTTTAAGCGTTTAGTTCTTGATAAAGAAGTACGTTTACGTGGTGCTTATGTAATTAAAGCTGAGCGCGTTGAAAAAGACGAAAACGGCGAAATTACGACTATCTTCTGCTCTTACGATCCTGAAACTCTGGGTAAAAACCCAAGTGATGGCCGTAAAGTTAAAGGTGTAATTCACTGGGTATCAGCGAGTGAATCTATCACAGCTGAAGTTCGTTTATACGACCGTTTATTTAACGTGCCAAACCCAGCGGCAGCAGAAGACTTTAACGCAACACTAAACCCTGAATCACTTGTGGTTCTTGAAAATGCGAAAGTTGAGCCGTCACTTGCAAATGCACAAGCAGAGCAGGGCTTCCAGTTTGAGCGTACAGGTTACTTCTGTCGTGATAGCAAAGCAGAAACATTAGTATTCAATCAAACTGTGGGTCTTCGTGATTCATGGGCGAAGATTGAACAAAAAGGCTAATAGCTAACCTATTTAGTTTCTATGCTTAATAAAAAACCCTTTCACTTTAAAAGTGAAAGGGTTTTTTTATAACTATTAAAAGCGATTAGAAATAACCGCGAATACCCAAGCTGAAGTTACGACCAGGTAGTGGTGCTTTTTCTTTAATGAATGAGCTGTGTACGAAACCAAGTTCATCGGTTAAGTTGTCAACATTGATGTAAAGCTGTGTATCAACAGGACCTAAGTCAAGTTGGTAGTTAGCTGATGCATCAAATAGGGTATAGCCGTCAGTTTTTGTCTCGTAAGCAGTAATGTCAGACTGCTCAAAATAATGAGTACCGGTTAGGCTAAACTTCCAATCAGACACTGTGTACTGTAATTCAGAACCCAGTTTATTAGCCGGAATACGCGGTAAGTAACCTTCATCATCTTTTAGCTTAGCCGTTGTTGAATCACCAAACACTTTAACTAACGCACTTGGCGTCACTTGATAATGTACGTCAAATTCAATACCGTATAATTTCGCATCTTTACTTGTGAATTGGTAAACCGCCATTGCATCTTCATCTGCATCAGCTGCTGATTCTAAGCCATGCTCTTCATCAAAAACTAAACCGGTATTTTGCTGGTAGTAGTAGTTTTCAATGTCGTTATAGAAGAAGTTAACTGTGTAACCAAAGTCACCAATAAAACGACGGAAACTTAAATCAAAGTTAGTTGCAGTTTCTTGCTTGATATCTTCTGGCTCAAAATGAATTTCGCCATCTTCAATATGATAACCAAGGCCTAGCTCATAAGTACCTGTTGCGATATGAATACCGTTTGAAAGTAATTCAGCACTTAGCGGCGCACGTTCTGAACGTGATACACTCAGAGCAACACTTTGGCCTTCTTGATATTGCCAAATTGCACCTGCAGATAAGCTTAGATTTGTGAAATCTTCACTGTAGTTAATTATTTCAGCTTCTTCTTCGTCATGGTGCTCTTCTTCCTCTTCATGATCGTGATCATGATGATGCTCAGCCATGCTTACAGCAGAATCGATTTGATAATCTTCAAGGCGTGCACCTAGCTCAATGGTCACATCACCAAACTGGCGCTCTTCAAGAACGAATAACGCGTTTGTTTTAGTGACACTTGCTGGCGTAAAGGCTTCTTCACCATCTGCATCATAGTCAGACTCAGTGTAGTGATAACCAGCCATACCGTGCCAAAGGCCTAACTTGTGCTCAACGGTTGCACGTGCTTCGGTTGTTTTGTTTGTAAACACGGTGCCCACTGCACCATCTTCGATTTCAGCGTGTTTGTAGTCTGTGTAGCCAACGCGTAGTGAGATATTTTCAATCCAGTTATCATGAAGTGCATAGCTCATGTAGCCTTGCCAGCGATCTTGCTCTAGCTGTGCAAATACTGATTCTTCGTGCTCTTCTTCACCTTCATGTTCGTCATGATCTTCCTCTTCTTCATGATGATGATGCTCATGAGCAGGAATACCATAATCTGTTTCGATGCGGCCGTATGACACACCTAGCGTTAGATGATCGCCCACGTAACTAGTACCAAAGTTAACTGTTTGGCTATCAATAAAGGTGTTTTCTACGCTGTTAGCTGTTTCGTGTTCTTCATGTTCTTCACCTTCATGCTCCTCGTGCTCTTCATGTTCCTCAGGAAGCTCAAAGTTCGGTGTGTCGTAATCGTGACCTTTGCGCTTAGTACCGTCAAAATGGAAGTTGAAACCATCGTTACCAGTTTCAAGTTTTGCAGCATAGGTGTTGGTATTAGATACTGTATCGTGTGTATATTGAGCAGCACCGGTTAAAGACTCGATGTTATCGGTAGGAATACGGTTATCAACAACGTTCACCACACCACCGATAGCGCCAGAGCCATAAAGTAGAGTAGCAGGGCCGCGAAGTACTTCGATTTGCTCTGCTGCTAGGCTGTCATTTGATGTTGCGTGGTCAGGGCCTATACGAGATGCATCACTGCTATCAAGGCCATTTTGGGTGATCTTCACACGCGGACCATCTAAACCACGAATAATTGGGCTTGATGAAACTGGGCCAAAGTAGCTAGCATTAACGCCCGGTAAACCTTTTAGTGTTTCGCCTAATGTCGGTTTTGCTTTGTCTTTTAACTCATCACCGGCTAAAACATTCACAGGCGAAATCATTTCAAGACTATTTTTATGAAGCGCTGATGCATAAACAACAACCGTTTCAACTGAGGTTGGTGTAAGGGTAACTACAACATTTTGGTCTTCGCCATTAATAGCAATACGCTTATCGATGAAATTGTTTTTACTGATGTGAAGCTGACCTTTATTGTCTACATCAATTTTAAACTGACCTTGTTTGTCAGTCACAACGCTTTGTGATTTGCCGTGTACATGTATTTCAGCATTGCTGATAGGTTGTTGGTTTTTATCTAATACTTGACCTGTGATCACAGCAGCCATTGTTGATTGAGAAAACAGCGCAGCGGCAACAGCACTAGAAAGAATTGAAACTTGCTTCATCATTACTACTTCTAAGTTTGTTGTTGAGTGTTGCGTTATATTATAACGCTGAAAATATTAATCGCAATAACGTTATACTATAACTTTACCTATACCTTAACCCTAAGTCGCGATTTTATCACCATACACTATACTGAGACTGTTACACTGAGATGGCTGAATTTTATGTCTGATAAAAATAGGGTATTCAAAGCAAATTTTACTATTGCTGATTTAAGAGAGCATCGTAATCACAAAGAGGTGTTTACCACTGCTTGTGACCGTCGTGAAAGCTATCAACACTTTGTACTCAAGCTTTTAAGTTATTGCTTATTTTCACACAACGAAACAGCCATATTGAATGCAAGGTTCAGTCATGCTGAACCGGATGTGTCAATAAAAGCGCTTGATGACCATTATCAAACATGGCTTGCTGTTGACCAACCAGATATTTTACAACTGATTAAAATTGCAAAGCGGGTCGATGAACTATGGGTTGTGACAACCTTAAACAACGACTGGCTTAAAGAAAATGAGCACCAGTTGGAACTTATTAATAATGGTCATTTAATTGCGTTTGATGACAGCTTCATTGAGGAATTAGCGAGTCATCTAACTAAAAATCTGCAGTGGGATGTTACGATTGATCAGCAAATGGTGAGTGTGTCAGATAAAGAAAATTTCTACCAAACGAGTCAGCTTATTTGGCATTAAAGCTCAATTTTTACCTTGCCATTGGGTTTACTACAACACAGCAATACTTCACCAGTTCTAACAAAAGCAAGCGGTTCTTGATTGTAGCTCACATCACCTTCGACTAATTTTGCACGGCATGCGCCACAATAACCTTCACGGCATTGGTAGGGGACATCTATTTTGTGTTGTTCTAGGCATTCAAGGAGAGATGAACAGCCAGAATCAAATTCAAGATTCTGGCTGTCTGTTCCTGCAAGGATAACCTCTGCAGTGTTGTTTGAGCTCATTACAGGTCGAAGTCACCAAAGTCAGATGCATCAACTTGAGAGTCAATTTGACCAACAAGGTAAGAGCTGATTTCAGCTTCTTGTGGAGCAACTTGAACGTTGTCAGATACTAACCAAGAGTTGATCCACGGAATAGGGTTACTCTTACTTTCGAACTGTGTAGGTAGGCCTACCGCAGTCATACGTGCATTAGTTATGTATTCAACGTATTGGCATAAGATATCTTTGTTAAGACCAATCATAGAACCATCCTTGAACAGGTATTCTGCCCAATCTTTTTCTTGTTCTGCTGCTTCAACAAACATCTGAATTGCTTCTTCACGACACTGTGCTGCAACGATTGCCATTTCTGGGTCGTCTTTACCTTCTTGCATAATGTTCAAGATGTGCTGTGTGCCAGATAAGTGTAACGCTTCATCACGGGCGATTAGCTTGATGATTTTTGCATTACCTTCCATCAATTCACGCTCAGCGAAAGCAAATGAACAAGCAAAGCTTACATAGAAACGAATCGCTTCTAAGATGTTAACCGACATCATTGCTAGGTAAAGTTGCTTTTTAAGGTCAAATAAACTGACTTTAACTTCTTCACCGTTGATCACATGTTTACCTTCACCATATAGGTTGTAAACAGAAATCATGTTAATTAAATCATCGTAGTACTTAGTTACCGCATCAGCACGCTCACTGATCTTCTCGTTGCTTACGATATCGTCAAAGATAAGTTCAGGAGATTGCGTAACGTTACGAATAATGTGCGTGTATGAACGGCTATGAATGGTTTCACTGAACGCCCATGTTTCAATCCAAGTTTCTAACTCAGGAATAGACACAATAGGTAATAACGCAACGTTAGGTGAACGGCCTTGTACACTATCAAGAAGCGTTTGATATTTTAAGTTACTTAAAAATATGTGCTTTTCGTGTTCTGGTAACGCTTGGAAGTCAAGACGGTCTTTACTTACATCAACTTCTTCAGGACGCCAAAAGAACGAAAGTTGCTTTTCGATTAGCTTTTCGAAGATAGGGTACTTTTGTTGGTCGTAACGTGACACGTTTACCGTTTGGCCGAAAAACATCGGTTCTTGTAATTGGTTATTATGATTTCGGCTAAAAGTTGTATATGACATAGTGATTTCTCAAAAAACAGTCAGGACAAAGCGGGCAAATGAGCCCGCTTTTGTTATGTTATTAATTTAATTAGATTTTACAAGCGCCGCCTGCACAACCGTCATCTTCTACCTCTGGTGTTAACTCATCTTGAGAGTCTGATGCACCATCACGTGTGTTGTGATAGTACAGAGTTTTAACACCAAGTTTATACGCAGTCAGTAGGTCTTTTAATAGCACCTTCATAGGTACTTTACCGCCTTCGTACTTAGATGGATCATAGTTAGTGTTTGCAGAGATCGTTTGGTCAACGAATTTTTGCATAATACCAACAAGTTGTAGATAACCATCGTTTGAAGGAATATCCCACAGTAGCTCGTAGTTATCTTTAAGATTTTCATAATCAGGCACTACTTGCTTTAAGATACCATCTTTACTTGCTTTAACACTGATATGACCACGTGGTGGCTCGATACCATTTGTCGCGTTAGAGATTTGCGATGATGTCTCTGAAGGCATAAGGGCAGATAGCGTTGAGTTACGCATACCGTGCTCTTTAATGCTTTCGCGTAGTGAATCCCAATCTAAGTGAAGAGGCTCATCACAGAACTGATCTAGGTCACGTTTGTAAGTATCTGTCGGCATAATGCCTTGAGAATACGTTGTCTCGTTAAATTTAGGACACGCACCACGTTCTTTCGCTAACTCATTTGATGCTTTCATTAGGTAATATTGAATTGCTTCAAATGTCTTGTGAGTTAGGGCATTTGCGCTGCCATCTGAGTAACGCTTACCATTTTTCGCTAAGTAGTACGCGTAGTTAATAACACCAATACCTAGCGTACGACGACCCATAGTCGCGTTTTTCGCCGCAGGAACAGGGTAGTCTTGGAAATCAAGTAAGTTATCAAGAGCACGTACTGCAAGTTCAGCAAGCTCTTCTAATTCGTCAAGTGACTCAATTGCACCTAAGTTAAATGCCGACAGCGTACAAAGTGCAATTTCACCTTCTTCATCCATTACATTGCTAAGTGGCTTAGTTGGTAATGCAATTTCTAAACATAAGTTAGATTGACGAATTGGTGCCACAGTCGAGATGAATGGGCTGTGCGTATTACAGTGGTCAACGTTTTGTAAGTAGATACGACCTGTGCTGGCACGCTCTTGTGCAAACATTGAGAATAACTCAATCGCCTTAATACGTTTTTTACGAATTGACTCGTCTTGCTCGTATTTGATGTATAGCTCATCAAACTTCGCTTGATCTTCAAAGAACGCATCGTATAGACCCGGTACATCTGATGGGCTAAATAACGTGATGTAATCGTCTTTGATTAAACGGCTATACATTAATTTGTTGAACTGCACACCATAGTCAAGGTGACGTACACGGTTATCATCAACACCACGGTTGTTCTTAAGAACAAGTAGGTTTTCAACTTCTAAGTGCCAAAGTGGGTAGAACAGCGTTGCTGCGCCGCCACGAACACCACCTTGTGAACAGCTCTTAACTGCTGTTTGGAAGTGCTTATAAAACGGAATACAACCTGTGTGGTACGCTTCGCCGTTACGAATAGGGCTACCAAGGGCACGGATGCGACCGGCATTAATACCAATACCTGCACGTTGCGAAACATATTTAACAATCGCAGACGATGTTGCATTAATAGAATCTAGGCTATCACCACATTCAATAAGTACACATGAGCTGAACTGACGTGTAGGGGTACGTACACCAGCCATGATAGGTGTCGGTAATGAAATTTTGAATGTAGATACTGCATCATAAAAACGCTTGATGTAATCAAGGCGTGTCTCTTTTGGATAATCAGAGAATAAGCTTGCAGCCACTAAGATATATAAAAACTGTGCACTTTCGTAGATTTCACCAGTAACACGGTTTTGAACTAAATACTTACCTTCAAGTTGCTTAACAGCAGCGTAGCTGAAGTTTAAGTCACGGTTGTGATCAATGTAAGCATCTAACTCGTCAATTTCTTGTTCGGTATAATCAACAAGTAGGTGTTGATCATAACGCTTGTCTTCAACTAATTTGGTGATGTGATCGTATAAGCGCGGCGGCTCAAATTGACCATATGCTTTTTTACGTAAATGGAATACAGCTAAGCGAGCAGCGAGGTATTGGTAATCAGGCGTATCTTTAGAGATCTGATCAGCTGCAGCTTTGATGATTGTTTCATGAATGTCATCGGTACGAATGCCGTCATAAAATTGAATGTGTGATTTTAATTCAACTTGTGAGACAGACACATTCTCTAGACCTTCTGCGGCCCAAGCGATCACGCGATGGATCTTATCTAGATCAAGTGACTCTTTACGGCCGTCACGTTTGCTTACAGATAGCTGTTGGTTCATAGTTTTGCCTGTATTCCTTGGGAAATTTTAGTTGTAAGACAAAGGTATTCTTTAATGTAATTATTATTATTCAACACCAAGATAAACTAATTGAATAACATTTAGCCACAATATCTGGTGTTGTTTAAATTGCAGATCACAAGATAGTGTGGTCTGAGTTGTTTTGCAAGGGATAGAATTGCCCCAATTTGTGGATAACTATTGGATAAGCGCATTGTGTTAGTAACCATTAACCTTTGAACATTCATAGACGACGAAATTTGTAGAAATCAACAAAAGATCCAGAAAATTTACCGTTTTGAAAAATAAATTTTGACTGATTTTTTTATCATCAATGAATGCTCAAAAGTAAATCAAATCACAACATATGGTGTTTCAGTTATCAAATAACACTATATATGGTTGAAACCATCAATCGGCGTTTGCCAATTAAAATCCGCTTGCCAGCCAAGTGCAGCGTCTACACTCGGTATATAACCCCATAACGCTGTTGCGCTATACATGTTGGCTGCTTTTGCTGCTTGAATATCACGTTCAGCATCACCGATATATAAACAACGGCTTGGAGCAACATCTAAGATCTCAGCAGTGTGTAATAGTGGATCCGGTGATGGTTTTGACACAGCTAATGTATCGCCACTCACAACTGCCTTTGCATCACGCAAGGAGGGAATAGCCTGCACTAAGGGCTCAGTTAAAAAGCCGGGCTTATTAGTCATAATGCCCCACTTAATATTGTTTTGCTCAAGTGCAATTAAAAGCTGTTCGATGCCGTTGAAGCATTTACTGTGCACAGCAATATCTTCGGCGTAATAGTCAAGAAGCTGCTGGCGCAAGGCGAGTTGTTCAAGTTCGGGCCATTTATCCCCAAACCCTACTTCTAATAATGCATTTGCACCGTTAGACGCAACAGGGCGATAAACATGCTCAGCAACAGGCGCCACATTGGCGTCTGCTAACACGCGGTTTAATGCACCACCTAAGTCATCCGCGGTATCGAGTAGTGTGCCATCTAAATCAAAGATAAACGCATCAAAATCGATAGAGGGTGTTTGCACACCACTCATTAGGCTAGTTTCTCAAAGTGCAGGATGTAATTAACACTTACATCATCATTTAAGCTGTACTGCTTAGAAAACGGGTTATAGTGAAGGCCGGTACTGGCGCGTACTTTTAATCCTGCTTCTTCTGCCCATGCAATAAGCTGCGCAGGTTTGATAAACTTTTTATGGTCATGCGTACCTTCAGGCACCATCTTTAAAAGCTTTTCAGCACCGACAATAGCAAACAAGTAGGCTTTTGGTGTTTTATTTAATGTTGAAAAGAACACATCAGCGCCCGGTTTAGCAAGGTCTGCTACAGCACGAATAATAGAAGCAGGGTCTGGAACATGCTCAAGCATTTCCATACAAGTCACTACATCAAAGCGAGCAGGGTGCTCAGCAGCGAATTGCTCTGCAGGTACTTTTATATAATCAACAGGTACGCCTGTTTCTAAACTATGTAACTTAGCAACGGTAAGTGGCTCTTGGCCCATATCGATACCGGTTACTTTAGCGCCCATACGCGCCATACTTTCACTTAAGATGCCGCCACCACAGCCAACATCTAAGGTTTCCTTATCAAATAAGCCGCCTACTTTATCAGCGACAAAATCCAAACGTAGAGGATTTATTTCATGAAGGGGTTTGAACTCTCCGTCGCGGTCCCACCAACGTTCTGCGATGGCTTCAAACTTTGCAATTTCTGCATTATCTACATTTTGATGCTCGGTCATAAAAAACTTCCTCGTTAATCTGAGGCCATTATATAGGGGGAAATTAATAAATCGCAAAGATTTAGCGCCTGTAAATCTAAATAAATTGTGATAGCATGGTCTGGAAATAATAACTAAAGCTCTTAAGACGGCGGTTTGCCTCTTAATGAGTCAATACTGAAGGAATGTGAAATCAAATGACTGATCTCGCCAATGAAATTCTGCCAGTCAATATTGAAGATGAATTAAAAAACTCCTACCTTGATTACGCGATGAGTGTAATCGTAGGACGTGCATTGCCAGACGTACGTGACGGCTTAAAGCCAGTTCACCGCCGCGTTCTATTTGCAATGAACGAACTCAATAATGATTGGAATAAACCTTACAAGAAATCAGCACGTGTTGTTGGTGATGTAATCGGTAAGTACCACCCACATGGCGACAGCGCGGTATATGACACCATCGTTCGTATGGCGCAGCCTTTCTCATTACGCTACATGCTTGTTGATGGCCAAGGTAACTTTGGTTCTGTTGACGGTGACTCTGCGGCAGCAATGCGTTATACGGAAGTCCGTATGGCGAAAATGTCACATGAATTATTAGCTGATTTAGAAAAAGAAACGGTTGATTACGTACCGAACTACGACGGTACTGAGCAAATTCCTGACGTATTACCTACTAAAGTACCTAACTTATTAGTAAATGGTTCTTCGGGTATCGCGGTTGGTATGGCGACGAACATTCCACCTCATAACTTAACAGAAGTTATCAATGGTTGTTTAGCGCTGATTCAAAACCCTGATATGTCAATTGCTGACCTTATTGAATATATCCCAGGTCCAGATTTCCCGACTGCGGCGATTATCAATGGTAAAAAAGGCATTGAGCAAGCGTACTTAACCGGTCGTGGTAAAGTATATATCCGTGCTCGCGCTGAAATCGAAGTTGACGAAAAAACCGGTCGTGAAACAATCATCGTTCACGAAATCCCTTATCAAGTTAACAAAGCACGCCTAATCGAAAAGATCGCAGAGCTTGTTAAAGATAAGAAGATTGAAGGTATTAGTGCACTACGTGATGAATCAGATAAAGACGGTATGCGTATCGTTATTGAAATCAAACGTGGTGATGTTGGTGAAGTAATCTTAAACAACCTATATGCACAAACTCAGTTACAAACTGTGTTTGGTATGAACATGGTTGCACTTGATAACAACCAACCTAAGTGTTTCAACTTAAAAGAAATGCTTGAAGCGTTTATCGTACACCGTCGTGAAGTTGTTACACGTCGTACCGTATTCGATTTACGTAAAGCCCGTGACCGTGCTCACACGCTTGAAGGCTTAGCGATTGCCCTTGCGAATATCGACCCAATTATCGAGCTTATTCGTAAGTCACCAACACCAGCAGAAGCAAAAGTGGCACTAACAGCGCGTTCTTGGGAACTCGGCACTGTTAAAGCAATGCTTGAAAAAGCAGGTGAAGATAACGTAGCACGTCCTGATTGGTTAGCGGCTGATTTAGGTATCCGTGACGGTCAGTACTATTTATCTGAGCAACAAGCACAAGCAATTCTAGACTTACGTTTACATAAACTTACAGGTCTTGAGCATGAGAAGATCTTAGACGAGTATCAAACACTTCTTGATCTAATTGCTGAGCTTTTACATATTCTTTCAAGCCCAGAGCGTTTAATGGAAGTTATCCGCGACGAGCTAGTAGAAATTAAAGAGCAATATGGTGACGAACGTCGTACTGAAATCAGTGCAGCAGCTCACGATATTAGCCTTGAAGACCTGATCAATGAAGAAGACGTTGTTGTAACGCTTTCTCACGAAGGTTACGTTAAGTATCAACCATTATCGGATTACGAAGCACAGCGTCGTGGTGGTAAAGGTAAGTCAGCAACGAAGATGAAAGATGAAGACTTCATCGAACGTCTATTAGTTGCAAATACCCACGATACAATCTTATGTTTCTCAACAGCAGGTCGCTTATACTGGTTGAAAGTATATCAGTTACCATTAGCAAGCCGTGCAGCGCGTGGTAAGCCAATTGTTAACTTATTACCTCTTGAAGCTGATGAGCGTATTACTGCTATTTTACCAGTACGTGAGTACGAAGAAGATAAATACATCTTCATGGCAACTGCGTTTGGTACAGTTAAGAAAACACCACTTACAGCATACAGCCGTCAACGTGCGAGCGGTATCATCGCAGTTAACCTAAATGAAGGCGATAGCCTAATTGGTGTTGATATCACTGATGGCACGAATGAAATCATGCTATTCACTGATGCTGGTAAAGTTGTTCGCTTTAAAGAAGCAGAAGAGTCAGCAGTTGTTGATGAAAACGGTAACCCAGTTCTAGACGAAAACGGTAACCCAGAAATCCGCTTCAAAGGTGTACGTCCAATGGGTCGTACAGCAACAGGTGTTCGTGGTATTAAGATGGCTGACGACCAACGCGTTGTGTCGTTAATCGTACCTAAGTCAGATGGCGCAATCTTGACTGTGACAGAAAACGGTTACGGTAAGCGTACAGCACTTGAAGACTACCCATCGAAGAGCCGTGCAACACAAGGTGTTGTATCAATCAAAGTAAGCGAGCGTAATGGCGCTGTGGTTGGTGCAGTACAAGTTGACGATAACGACGAAATCATGATTATCTCGAATCGCGGTACCTTAGTACGTACCCGTGTAAACGAGGTTTCTACGGTTGGTCGTAATACTCAAGGCGTTATTTTGATACGAACTATTGACGAAGAGCAAGTAGTTGGTTTACAACGTATCGAAGAAATCGAAGTTGATGAGCTAGAAGCCATCGAAGGCGAGGCCGTTGAAGTAGTCGATACCAATACTGAAGAAACGGGTGATAACCCACCTTCAGAATAACATTGATTTAAAAAGCGGCTTCGGCCGCTTTTTTTATCCGCACTATAATTACTGGAATGAGGCAAAGTAATGACTAAGTATAATTTTTGTGCAGGACCGGCAATGCTACCGCCGGCAGTTATGCAAAAAGCACAAAAAGAATTTATAGACTGGCAAGGTTTAGGTGTCTCTGTGATGGAAATTAGCCATCGCAGCAGCGACTTTTTAGCGCTTACCACTAAATGTGAAGCAAGCCTGCGTCGTTTAATGAATATTAGCGATGAGTTTGAAGTGTTATTTATGCACGGCGGTGGCCGTGGTCAATTCAGTGCTGTACCACTGAACCTTCACCTTGATGATAAGCCAGCCGTGTACTGTGAAAACGGTGTGTGGTCTAAAGGGGCCACGTCAGAAGCAGCAAAATTCACTGCAGTTGAAAGCATCAATGTACGTGATGATGAGCAGCAAAATGGCCAGTTCTCTATAAAACCAGCAAGCAGCTGGGAATTACCAGCTGATGCGTCATACATTCACTATTGTCCGAATGAAACCGTCGATGGCATTGAAATTTTTGACGTACCGTCACACCCATCAGCACCGATTGTGGCTGATATGTCATCGACTATTTTATCGCGCGAGTTTGACGTAAATCAGTTTGATCTTATTTACGCTGGCGCACAAAAGAATATCGGCCCGTCTGGTTTATCGATTGTTATTATTCGCAAAACACTTCTTGAGCGTGAAGGTCTTGCCAAGCCAGGTATTCTTGATTACGCCTTAGAAGCAAAACAAGGCAGCATGTATAACACGCCACCGACATTTGCGTGGTACTTAGCAGCTGAAGTATTTGAATGGCTTGAAGCAAACGGCGGCGTTAAAGCGATGGAAGAACAAAACATCGCAAAAGCAGAACTTCTTTACAACTACATTGATAGCTCAGATTTTTACAGCAACAAAGTTGCTAAACATTGCCGTTCGCGTATGAACGTACCGTTTTGGCTAAACGACGAATCACTGAATGATAAATTCATTAGTGAATCAAAAGAAGCAGGCTTATTAGCCCTTGAAGGTCACCGTATTGTCGGTGGTATGCGCGCAAGCATTTATAATGCGATGCCACTTGAAGGTGTTCAAGCCTTGGCTAATTTTATGGAAAAATTCGCCAAGGAGAACAGCTAATTATGGAACAGCTTCGTCTTGAACCGATTACAAAGGTAAATGGTAGTGTGACACTGCCAGGCTCAAAAAGCTTATCAAACCGTATCTTACTGCTTGCTGCTCTTGCAGAGGGCACAACAGTTGTTGAAAACCTACTAGATAGTGATGACATTCGTCACATGTTAGGTGCATTAAATCTTCTAGGCGTGAATGTATCGCTTAATGAAGATAAAACAGTGGCTACCGTAGAGGGTGTTGCAGGTAAATTTAAAACTCCGAGTGAGCCTTTATTTTTAGGTAATGCCGGTACTGCTTATCGTCCACTGACAGCGGTTTTAGCTGCTGTAGAAGGCGAGTACCAGCTGGTGGGTGAGCCTCGTATGGAAGAGCGCCCAATCGGCCATTTGGTAGATGCACTGCAAGTACTGGGTGGTGATGTTGAATACCTTAAGCATAAAGATTATCCACCACTGGCCATAAAAGGCGGCAAAATCAACGGTGGTAAAGTTGCAATTGATGGCAGCATTTCTAGCCAGTTTTTAACAGCGTTACTAATGGCAGCGCCATTATTTAATGGCGATACAGAAATCACCATTAAAGGCACGCTAGTATCAAAGCCATACATTGATATTACACTAGATGTAATGAAGCGCTTTGGCGTTACTGTAAGCCATGACAATTACGAAACATTTTACGTTAAAGGCTGTCAGCAGTATCAAGCACTTGAGCGCATTATGGTTGAAGGTGATGCATCAAGCGCCTCTTATTTTGTTGCGGCGGCTGCAATAGCAGGTGGCGAAATTGAAATTAACGGGGTAGGTGCGGCATCTGTTCAAGGTGATATTGGTTTTGCCAAAGTGATGGAGCAAGTAGGCGCCAAAATCGATTGGTACGATGAAAAGCTGGTGGTTCGTAAAGGCGAGCTAAACGCGGTTGATATTGATGCCAATGCAATCCCTGATGCGGCAATGACACTCGCCACTGTTGCGCTTTTTGCAAAAGGTAAAACGGCAATTCGTAATATCTATAACTGGCGTGTCAAAGAAACAGATCGCTTATATGCCATGGCTACAGAGCTTCGTAAAGTTGGCGCAGAAGTGGTTGAAGGTGAAGATTTCATCGAAATTACACCACCAGACACTTTTAACGATGTAGCGATTGATACCTATAACGATCACCGTATTGCCATGTGTTTTGCAATGGTTGCCGTTGGCGGAAAGCCGATAACCATTAACGATCCTAAGTGTACATACAAAACTTTTCCAACGTTTTTCAAAGTACTAGAGTCTGTCTCAAGTCAATAAAACAGAAGAAAATATAAAAAGTTACATTCTAAATGCGGATCTATTTCTAGAACTGGCGTATAATATCGCGGTTTTATTTTGGTGTGCATTGCAGGAGGTTATAAATGCAGGCGTTATCAATGCCCGTAATCACCATCGATGGCCCAAGTGGTTCAGGTAAAGGAACTGTTTGTCGCTTGTTAGCCGAGAAATTAGGTTGGGATGTATTAGACAGTGGAGCGATTTACCGTGTGCTGTCACTTGCAGCGCTTCATCATCAAATTGAACTAGATAATGAAGATGCGCTAGTTCCGCTAGCTGCAAACTTAGATGTACAGTTTTTGGTCGATAGTCAAACGCATACTTCTAAAATTGTCTTGGAAGGCGAAGACGTCACAACCACAATTCGTAACGAAGAAGTGGGTGCTGCGGCATCAAAAATTGCTGCATTACCACGGGTGAGAGAAGCATTATTACGTCGTCAACGTGCGTTTCGTACTGAGAGCGGCTTAATTGCCGATGGTCGTGACATGGGCACAGTTGTGTTCCCAGATGCACCATTGAAGATTTATTTAACCGCATCAGCTGAAGAGCGCGCTCGTCGTCGCTTTGCTGAGTTGAACGAACGCGGTCTTGATGTTACACTAAGTGGTCTACTTGAGGACATAAAAGCTCGCGATCACCGTGATATGACGCGTGAAGTTGCGCCGCTTGTTCCTGCAGAAGACGCCATTGAGCTCGATACTAGCGAGCTTAATGCAATGCAAGTGTTTGATAAAGTTGTAACTTTACTCGACGAAGCCGTACTTGCAGGAAAGCTTCCAAAAGCTTAAAAGTAATTTATTAAGGTGCCGGCAGGAAGCCAGTGCTATTTTAACAACCCCATGCAGCATGGTTGCTAATTGGTTATTTAATTATTTAGAGACGTATAATGTCAGAAAATTTTGCGCAGTTATTTGAAGAAAGCCTTAAGGGTTTTGAAGCAGAGCAAGGCTCTATCGTTAAAGGTACTGTTATCTCAATCGAGAACAACATCGTACTTGTTGATGCTGGTCTTAAATCTGAAAGTGCAATCCCTGCTGAGCAATTCAAAAATGCTGCTGGTGAACTAGAAGTTGCTGTTGGCGACGAAGTAGATGTTGCTTTAGACGCAATCGAAGACGGTTTCGGTGAAACTATCCTTTCTCGTGAGAAAGCGAAGCGTCACGAAGCGTGGATCCGCTTAGAAAAAGCATGTGAAGAGCAAGAGACTGTTACTGGTGTTATCAACGGTAAAGTTAAAGGCGGTTTCACTGTTGAAGTTGATTCAATCCGTGCCTTCCTACCTGGTTCACTTGTTGATGTTCGTCCAGTACGTGACACAACTCACCTTGAAGGTAAAGAGCTTGAGTTCAAAGTAATCAAGCTTGACCAAAAACGTAACAACGTTGTTGTTTCTCGCCGTGCAGTTATCGAATCAGAGAACTCACAAGAGCGTGAAGAGCTTCTTGCTAACCTTGTTGAAGGTCAAGAAGTTAAAGGTATCGTTAAGAACCTTACTGACTACGGTGCGTTCGTTGACCTTGGTGGTGTTGACGGTCTACTACACATCACAGACATGGCGTGGAAGCGTGTTAAGCACCCTTCAGAAATCGTTAATGTTGGCGACGAAATCGCAGTTAAAGTTCTTAAATTCGACAAAGAAAAGACTCGTGTATCTCTAGGCCTTAAACAGCTTGGCGAAGATCCATGGGCAGCTATCGCTGGTCGTTACCCAGAAGGTTCTAAGCTTTCTGGTCGTGTAACTAACCTTACTGACTACGGTTGTTTCGTTGAAATCGAAGAAGGCGTAGAAGGTCTAGTACACGTTTCTGAAATGGATTGGACTAACAAGAACATCCACCCTTCAAAAGTTGTTTCACTAGGTGACACTGTTGAAGTTATGGTTCTTGAAATCGACGAAGAGCGTCGTCGTATTTCTCTTGGTCTTAAGCAATGTATTGCTAACCCATGGCAAGAATTTGCTCGTCTACAAAACAAAGGCGACCAAGTTACTGGTAAGATCAAATCAATCACTGACTTCGGTATCTTCATCGGTCTTGAAGGCGGTATTGACGGTCTTGTTCACCTTTCAGACATTTCTTGGAACACGCCAGGCGAAGAAGCTGTACGTGAATTCAAGAAAGGCGACGAAATCACTGCTATCGTATTACAAGTTGACCCAGAGCGTGAGCGTATCTCTCTAGGCGTTAAACAAATCGAAGCTGACCCATTCAATAACTACCTGGACGCAAACAAAAAAGGTGCTATTGTTAAAGGTAAAGTGACTGAAGTTGATGCGAAAGGCGCAACTGTTGAGCTAATCGAAGGCGTTGAAGGTTACATCCGTGTAGCTGATATCGCTCAAGAGCGTGTTGAAGATGCTACTACTGTAGTTTCGGCAGGCGACGAAATCGAAGCGAAATACGTTGGTGTTGATCGTAAGAACCGCACTTTAAGCTTATCTGTTAAAGCTCTTTTCGAAGCAGAAGAGAAAGAAGTACTAGAGAAGCTTAAGAAAGAAGAGCCAGCGTTCGAAAACGCTATGGCTGCAGCATTCAAAAATGCTCAAAAAGACTAATATCTAGTCTTTTAAAATTGGAAGGGCAGTTTTGCCCTTCCTTTACCACTCTTTAAGGAAACGCTATGACTAAGTCAGAATTGATAGAACAACTTGCCGAGCAACACGCACACATCCCTGTGAAAGATGTTGAAAATGCCGTTAAAGAAATTCTTGAACAAATGGCCGGCTCATTATCTAGCTCAGATCGCATCGAGATCCGTGGCTTTGGAAGTTTCTCATTGCATTATCGTTCTCCTCGCACAGGTCGTAATCCAAAGACTGGCGAAACAGTTGAGTTAGACGGTAAGCACGTACCACATTTTAAACCAGGTAAAGAATTACGTGACCGCGTAAATGCGAGTATTGCCTAGTTTTATACAGGAGTAGTTACTTGTTTAGGGTATTAAAAATTGTATTAATTGCGCTGTGTTTATTTATTGCGTTTGTACTTGGTTCACAGAATCCACAATTGGTGCAAATCAATTATTTAATCGCGAGTAATACTTTGCCCCTTGCTGTTGTAATAAGTATCTGCTTTATTTTAGGTGTCGCAATTGGTTGTTTTATAAGCTTTACTCTGTTTTCTCAGTTAAAGTGGCAAAATTATCGTTTAAAAAAGAAATTAGCGCCTGAAAATAACAATAAAAAGCTTGTTGCTAATAAAGACACCTAATCATGATTGAGCTTCTGTTTTTACTTTTACCCGTTGCAGCCGGTTACGGTTGGATAATGGGTAAAAACAGCGCTAAAAACCAAGCTCATCAGCTTAATCGCCAAATTACCTCTGAATATTCTAAAGGCCTTAAATTTCTCTTAGACAGAGAAGAAGACCAAGGCTTAGAACACCTTATTAATCTACTCGAAGTTGCTGCTGATTCTGTTGAACACTATTCAACGCTAGCAACTATGTTCCGCCGCCGTGGCGAACTTGACCGCGCCATTAAAATTCATGAGCTGCTATTAAAACACCCAAGTCTTGATGAGCAACAAGCTGCAACCAGCCGCTTAGAGCTTGCTGAAGATTACATAATGGCAGGCTTGTTAGATGGTGCAGAAGAGCATTTAGTATGGCTTGTTAAGGCAGGCTATAAAGAAGCGTTAGAGCCTATTATTAATCTTTATTCACAAACCCGTGAATGGGAAAAGGGCATTAACATGTACGAGGCCCACAGTGAGTTGTTCACTAAACCTCAGCATGTAAAAGCGATTGCCAATTTTTACTGTGAAGCAGCCTTACAAGATAACGATACGCAAATTATGCGTAAAGCCATTAGCTTAAACCACAAAGCCATTCGCCCACTGTATGAGCTTGGTCACAGTGCTTTCACCAAAGAAGATTATGTAAAAGCAATTTACTATTGGCGTGAGTTGATTAGCCAATTCACGTTTTTTGCGCCGGTATTTATTGAAGAATTAGCACTGAGCTATCAAAAGCTTAATTTAACGCATCAGTTTTACGAATTACTCAATGAATTGCTCGATAAAGGTGGTGTATTAATAAAAATAAAACACTGCCAAGCTTTACTTGAGCAAGGCCACATCGAGCAAGCAATTAAATTTTTAACGGATAGTTTAAAGCGTCATCCGACTATTCGTGGCTTTAGTTTTTTATTACAGCTACTTGCCAAGCAAAACAACGATATTAAAGATGTACTCGATCAAATTGATAAGCTAGTAACGTCTTATATCGCAACCAAACCTGATTTTCAGTGCCAACACTGTGGCTTTACCAGTCATACCATTTATTGGGTATGTCCATCTTGTAAGCACTGGGAAACAATTGTTCCAAGCCGTGGCATAGACGGTTTTTAATTCATATTAGTCCATTAGTTTTTAGGAAAGTTATGTCTGTCGAAGATTCAAAAAAAGTATTAATTGCCCTTGATTATGATGATCAACAAACAGCTCTTGCGTTTGTAAAGCAATTATCGCCTGATACGTGTCGCCTTAAAGTAGGCAAAGAAATGTTCACGTATTTTGGCCCTAGCTTTGTTAAGGAACTAATTGACTTAGGTTTTGATGTATTCTTAGACCTAAAATTTCACGATATTCCAAACACAGTGGCTAAAGCTGTAACAGCAGCTGCCAAAATGGGTGTTTGGATGGTTAACGTACACGCCTCTGGTGGCGTTGAAATGATGACTAAAGCAAAGCAAGCTTTAGTGCAGTTTGGTGATGACGCACCATTACTGATTGCAGTAACTGTACTTACTAGTATGGATGCCGCAGAGCTTACTCGTTTAGGTGTAGATAAAACACCAGAAGAGCAAGTGATTTACCTAGCAAACCTTGCTAAAGAATCAGGCCTTGATGGGGTAGTGTGCTCAGCACAAGAAGCGAAAAAGCTAAAAGCAGAACTTGGCGCAGACTTTAAACTGGTTACGCCGGGTATTCGCCCAGCAGGCAGTGATGCAGGCGACCAAAAACGCATCATGACACCAAAACAAGCCGTTGAAGATGGCAGCGACTATTTAGTTGTAGGCCGCCCAATCACCCAATCGCCAGACCCAGTTGCAACACTAAAAGAAATTAACGACTCACTAAAATAACCTCGTTATTTAAAATAGTCTCTAAAGAGCATTGTAAGCGTGATTTATATCGCGCTAGATACAATGCTCTTTTTGTATGGCTAACTTAAGTTAGCGAAAGAAAATCGTATTCCGCGTGTTAATGTGTAGGTCGCGGCTTTAACCCGAGGTAAGAGGTTTTTTGCGCAAGGAGGAAAACTTAGTGAGGGTCAATACGTATTCCACTTTGATCATTTAGCAATAATGAGTGTTTATAAATAAGTTAAAACACCTGTTTTTATAACCAGTTATAATTCATTGCAGTGAAATTACATGCCTTATTCTCGGTATGCAAAACTCTTGAACTCTCGCTTTATGTTTTTATTAAAATTAAGCAATTGACTTTAAAGCTATTTTGCTCTGCTATTCTCGTTTAATAAAAAATATTGATTCTCGATTAAGTAAACTCTCGATATTGGGTTGAAGAGTTTTTATTGCCATCCATCTCATAAGTTAGTAAGTTGATAATATAAATTTAAATGTGTATTTACTTAGGTGAGGGAAAACACTCGTGAGTGTTTATCGGTATTTTTGGTAAAACGCTGTTATGCAGTAATTGAATTGTAACTCTGGCAATTCATTTGATCTTTTTTTCAGAGAATCATGGAGAGAAATGATGAAAAAAAGCTATTGGTTAACTTTGCCTGTTTTTGCTTCTATTATCTTATCGGGTTGCGCAGGAAATCTGTATACTCATACAACCAAAGATTCTGCTTGTGTCAAAGATAGCGGGAGTTGTAGTGGTACCTATAAAGGCGTTTTTTACCGGCCTTTAATTAAACATTCTGAAACCTACATGCAAGATCGTATTCTCAATTCAAAGGGGGAGGTTACTCATTTTGCAGGTGGAGCCGGAGATAAGGCCTGTGTACCTACAGTAGTAACGGAAGAAAAATTAATTCCTGATCCTGACAATGAGTATGTTGTTCAATATGATCCTGCATTTTTCGAGACTTCGACATTTACCGTTAAACTGTCCGCTCAAGGTACGTTAAGTGAAGTAGGTACTAGTTCCACACCAGGAGGCAAGTCTTTGGTGGACAGTTTTACAGGGCTGGCCACGACAATTAAGACGCTGAATCATGGTGTCGCATCATCTAGTTTTTTAGGAGATCCAGCCGGTAAACCATTGTGTTCTCATGGCAAGGTTTTTCTCCCTGAATAAACTGCAAAAAAGCAAAGGCAGCGGATGCTACGCACCGTTGCTTTGGGCGTTAGAGCTATAGTCGAAATTAAAGTAGTCATCATTTAATGGATCAAAATAAAAACAAAATAACTCAAGTCAAAGAAGCAATATTAACTGCACCAGAAAACTCTTCTTTAAAAGATATCGTCGACAGCGACAAAAAAGCATTTAACGGGATTAGAATGCTGTACTCGACAAATGCTGCCGGTGCTCAACTTCAAATAGACGAATCACTAGAGCATTTATTTACTGGTGTTTTTTCAAAAAAACGTTTGTTGGCATACTCTGACTCAATACGTACTGAAATGGAGGAAGGCACTTCAGTTATCTGTTTTAAACAAAGAGCATTATTCGATACAAACCTTCTGTCAGATCTTCCAAAATATTTTAAAGGAGCTGAGTTTTCAACAAGGAAAAAAGTTGAAAAAGTGATCGAAGCAGTCAGCGAGGTATATGGAGGAGGATTTGATTATTCTTTCCCTATGCTTGAAAACTTAAGAGAATTTACATGTGCTAATAATCCATATCCAGTTGCTAAAGTCTCAGCTGCGATATATTTCGACAATAAATTACGAGGAAATTTAACTTCATCTTCGAATCAAGATGATTTATTTGCGCCATATATTGAGCAAGCTGAATCGGTGTGGATGAGCTATAGGTCCAATCAGCATACGTGGAATATGATTGATCGTAGAGATTTAATTTATGCGGTTATGCTTAAAACATTTCAACTTTGCTGGACAACTAATAACATAACTATCGAAATAGCTCTAAATAATCTCATCGAATATTGTTTAAATGAACTAGGTGTATTGCCTCTAAAAGAGTTATATTTTGCTTGGAAAGCTGTAATTGGGTTCAGTGTTGGTTATTTTACACCTGTGTTCGATGAAAAGTTACTTAAATCCCCTAAGAGTAAATCAGTTGACCGTATTGGCGCTCTAGCGTGGGATTTATTTATATTTCGTTTCACCGAGACTTTGCTAACAGAAGAAAAAGAAAATAACTTTTATATTCCAAGTGTTACCACATTGGATAAAGGTTTATTGAGTACAATTGTTAGTTGCCCGGCAAAAGCTATGATTTCTTTCCCTGATCTAAAATATGTAGAAACAATTTTTGAAGATGAGCTCCAATTTCAGCAATGTTTGAATTCATCAATGTCAGCTAAACAAAGAGATAGGATTACCGATCCAAATAGAGGTATAAAAGGAAGTAAGAGATTGCGACACTATATGTCTGTATCAATAGCTAATTTAGAAAAGTCTATTAACAGGTTGGTTTAAAAGCGCTAACAAGTCGTTTAAAAGGACAAAAAACAGTTGGCTTTTGCTCCTTCGTCGCTAATTTTAGCCAACTACTTTATTGCCTCTTAACGAGGCGTTAATTTTCGAAGGTGACTGACTATGACTGACTGGAAGAAGTATGAGCGTTTCATAGCCGAACTTTGCTCTGAAGAATATCAATCTCAAGATGTCACGGTTATTCCAAATGCCAAAATCAAAGGTTGCTTAAGTCAAACGATTAGGCAAGTTGATGTCCTAATAGACTCTCGCTTTGGTGTCGATAGAAATCGCAGGGTTATTGTAGATGCTAAGAAATATAGCCGTCCCCTTAATGTTAAAGACGTTGAAAGCTTCCATGGAATGATGATGGACTGCTCCTCAAAAGTTGGCATTTTAGTTTGTCCAAACGGCTATAGTGATGCGGCAAAAAGAAGAGCACAAGATTATATTAATTTGAAAATTGTTGCTCTTTCTGAATTAGAAAATGTCGATCTCTCGCTGTGGGATGACTGTATAAGTGATAGTTGCAATGAAAGAAAAGAGCGAGGTCTAGTACTTTGGGATTTGCCTATGGGTATAGGAGCACCATCTAATCCAGTATCAATTACTACTATTGGTAAATGCGATGTCTGTGCGGATTTTCATATTTGGTGTTGGGACTGTGGTGGTAAATTTTGTTTGGGCAATGAAAGTGAGTTGAAATGCAACTGCAACCACCCTTGGTTTTGGCTTACCTCCATAGAAGAAGATGAAAGTAGTGAAGCTGGCAACGAAGTATTGAAGTCTGTATACCTGCTTTTGGTTACTTTAACAAATGCATTAATCGCGGATAGAAAACCGCTAAATTGAAATTAACAAGCGCATATTGTTCCGCCCTCCGGGGCTGGGATCTTCGTTCCGCTGCGTTTCACTACGGCCCCAAATGCGGGCGTTGGTTTTTGCTCTAATTCGGCGTTAAAATTTGTAAAAAAGAGCAAAGCACATACTTTACTCTTTTTTATAATATATACTTTGTTAGCCCGAAGCCCGAAGCCCGAAGCCCGAAGCCCGAAGCCCGAAGCCCGAAGCCCGAAGCCCGAAGCCCGAAGCCCGAAGCCTATTTCAATCTAATCGACGTTGCTTCAATCTCGATTAAACCTTGCTTAAACAAACCGCCAATGGCTTTTTTGTAGTTTGCTTTACTGGTTGAGAAAGTCTTTTTTATTGCTTCAGGGTCTGACTTATCACCTAGGTGAAGTACGCCGCCTTCGGTTTTTAATTTTGCTAAGATTTTTTCGCCTAAGTCGTTTACTTTACCCATACCTGGCTTTTCAAGGAGTACGTCGATTTTACCGTCTTCACGTACTTTTTGAATAAAGCCTTTTAAACGCTGGCCAACAAATAGCTTTTTAAATACCGTGTTGTAGTAAACAACGCCAATGTGGGCTTCGTTCACGAGTACTTTGTAGCCAAGGTCTGTTTTACCGGCAACGATGAGGTCAACTTCTTCCATTACAGCGTAAGTTGGTTCATCTTTCGATAAAAATTTATTAAAGTTGCTCGATGCACAAATACGTTGGCTGGCGTTATCGAGATATAAGCGTACAAGATACGAAAAGCCGTCTTTCATTTTTGGCTTTTGTTCGTTGTATGGCGCTAGTACGTCTTTTTCGAGGCCCCAATCCATAAACGCACCAGTGCTGTTGATGGCTTTAACACGTAGTAGGGCATATTCGCCCACTTCAGCTAAAGGTTTTTTTGTGGTGCCGGTTGGGTGACCTGCGTGATCTAAGTAAATGAATACTTGCACGCTGTCGCCAGCTTCTAGTTCGTAATCAATTTCTTTGCTTGGTAAGAATACTTCGCCTAAATCACGGCCATCTAAATAAGCACCTTCGTTAGACATTTCGTTAACGAAAAGGGTTTGTGTGGTTCCTAAAATACTCATTATTATTCCTGTTCTGGCTTTTTCTTACGGCGCATTGGAGCAAAACCATCTACATCAATTGGTGCTTGAATAGGGGCTTTAGGCTTTTTAGGGGCTGCTTTGCGTTTTGGTTTTGCAGGTTTAGCAGCCACTTTTTTCTCTGCTTTTTTCCAAACTGTGTTTGGTTTTTTCTCACGCAGACCTTTAAATTTACCAACAAGACCGTCTACGGTGAAAAAGCTTAATTCATCATTTAAAAATGCTTTAATTGCTTTGTAGCTTGGCCAATCTTTCGGGCCTACTAACGAAATAGCAGTTCCTTTAAAGCCTGCGCGACCAGTACGACCAATACGGTGCACATACTCTTCAGCATGTTTTGGTAGGTCAAAATTAATTACGTGGGTGACGCTTAATAAATCAAGACCACGCGATGCAACATCGGTGGTGATCAAAATTTTAAAGTTTTCACGGCTGAAGGCATCCATGATTTCAAGGCGCTTAGCCTGTGTTAAGTCACCCGCAAGCGCTTGCGCTTTAAAGCCTTTATCATTTAATAGCTGGCTTAAACGTTGAGTATCTGCACGTGTTGCGGTGAAAATAATGCATTGGCCAACATTGTCTTGTTTTACAAAGTGCTCTAGTAGCGCTTCTTTGTGATCTAAGTGATCAGCTAAATAAAGTTGCTGAGTAATGTCACTATGTTGCTCGTTTGATGCACTTAACAGAATTTGTTTTGGTGATCGTAAAAGGTTACGTGACAAAGCATCAACTTGTGCATGGTCAAGGGTTGCTGAAAACAATAACGTTTGGCGTAAACGGTGATCAGCAAGCTCGTTAATCATTTTAACTTGATCGGTAAAGCCTAAATCTAAAATACGGTCAGCTTCATCAAAAATTAAAAGCTCTAAGCCTGAAAGCTGTAATGAGCGTTGACTCAAATGGTCAGCTAAACGCCCCGGAGTACCCACTACAAAATGAGGGTCTTTACGAAGCGCTTTAATTTGATCGTTAAAGTTTTCACCACCCAGTACTTTTACTGCACTAATGTTTGTGCCGGCAATTAATAGCCTTAATTGGCTGTACACTTGGGTTGCTAATTCGCGGGTAGGCGCAACGATCAAAACGCGCGGGTCGCGTTTACTGAGTGCTTTTTGTTTCATTACGCGCTGTACAGCAGGTAATAAAAACGCCAGCGTTTTGCCCGATCCTGTTTTTGACTGTGCAAAAATATCATGGCCTGCGATAGCTGTTGGTACCGCGTGAGCTTGAATGTCAGTGGGCTGGGTGATGCCTTGATGCGCAAGTTGTTTTTCGAGGCGTGAATCAATCCCAAGTTCAGTAAAATGCAATGCGTAATCTCCGATGAGCAAAATTTGTAAATCCTGTTCATTATAACGCACTTGCCTCACTTGGAGACAGTAAAAACACAGCTATTTCGCATCAGTTTTTGCAATTATCGCTAATTCGCGTAAAATACGCGCCCTCAATGCGCCGGATTTGCGATTCGGTTAACGCCCCACATGGGCATTTAAAGCAAAAGGTAAAACCATGACTGCTGTTCATAAAGACAATGTAACTAGCGAGCACTTTGTTGTTTGCGCACTTTACAAATTTGTAGCCCTTCCTGATTTTGAAGCGATTCGCCAACCACTACTTAAAGTAATGGAAGACAATGAAGTACGCGGTACTTTGTTACTTGCGGCTGAAGGTATCAACGGTACTGTTTCTGCTAAACGTGAAGGTATCGACAACCTACTTGCATGGTTAGATGCACAACCAAACCTAGACAACATTGTGACTAAAGAGTCATACGATGACGAATGCCCGTTCTACCGTACTAAGGTAAAACTGAAAAAAGAAATCGTAACTATGGGTGTTGAAGGTATCGACCCACGTGAAGTAGTGGGTACATACGTAAAACCAGCTGATTGGAATGCATTAATTTCAGACCCTGAAGTGATTCTTATCGATACGCGTAACGATTACGAAATCGAGATCGGTACTTTCCAAAATGCGGTTGATCCAAACACGAAGACATTCCGTGAATTCCCGGCATGGGCGAAAGAAAACCTAGACCCAGAAAAGCACAAGAAAGTTGCTATGTTCTGTACCGGTGGTATTCGCTGTGAAAAATCAACTGCGTACATGAAAGAGCAAGGCTTTGACGAAGTATTCCACCTTGAAGGCGGTATTCTTAAGTACTTAGAAGAAGTACCAAAAGAAGAAACCATGTGGGAAGGTGAGTGTTTTGTATTTGATAACCGTGTAGCGGTAAATCACGATTTACAAAAAGGCTCTTACGACCAATGTCACGCATGTCGTATGCCTATCACTGAAGAAGAAAAGCAAAAGCCTGAGTACATGGAAGGTGTTTCGTGTCATCACTGTCACGACAGCCTAACAGAAGAGCAACGTGCACGTTTTGCTGAGCGTCAAAAGCAAATCGAGTTAGCACAAGCGCGTGGTGAAGGTCACATCGGTAACGAAGCGCAAGAAGTTCTTCGTAAGCGTAAAGAAGCTAAAAAAGCGCAAAAAGAAGCGCAGCGCCAACAGTAATTGTTAGCTTTATAAATTGATAGAAACCCCAGCATAGTCTGGGGTTTTTTTATGCCTATTCAAAAGGAACAAATAACTGATCAATCTGATTGTGTAGAGGTAACCATAGCAAGCGAAGCACACTTAAAAGAGGTCGATTCATCACATTGTCGTTTCTAATTAGAAAACACAGGCGATGTATGCGTTTATTTCACCTTGGCTAATTGTTTATTAAACGAAGTCAGCTTTTTATTGATCACAAAGCTGTTACACTTCGTAACAATTAAAACGATTCTTATTTAGGTGAAATCTTGACAATTGGCAAATTACATACATGGACTTTAATTGCCTGTATTAGTTGTGTTTCCGTCGCAGAGGCGGCTAATGTAGTTGTAGAATCAGTGTCTGTTGAAAAGTCTAAACAACAGATAAAAGCAGTGGGTAATGCAGAAGCGATTCACTCTGTCACTCTTTACCCAGCCGTTGGGGACAGAGTCACCGCTGTTTACTTTAAACCAGGCGATAACGTTGCCAAAGGTGACTTACTATTAGAGCTTGATTCACGTAGACAAAAAGCAGCGTTGATCGAAGCAGAAATTACCTTAAAAGATGCTGAGCGCACCATGAAAAGGCTTGAAGAAAGCCACGCTCGTGGCGCGGTGCCGCAAAGTGATTTAGATGATGCGAAAACGCTTTATGAGCTTGCAAAAGTCCAGTTAATGCAAGCGAAAACAGAGCGTGAAGACCGCGAAGTTCGTGCTCCGTTCAGTGGTGTTATGGGTTTAACTGACGTCGAAGTAGGCGATAGGATCACAACCCAAACAGCCATTGCCACTATCGATGATATTTCTGAGCTTTATATCAATTTTAATGCCCCAGAAGCCGCTATCTCAGTGCTTAAACAAAAATCTTCGGTCGAAGTAGTGCCTTGGTTAGGCGATAAAGCTTACACGGCTAAGGTGGCAGAGCTTGATTCGCGTATCAATGCGCAAACCCGCACACTCAGAACAAAAGCCAAACTTGACAATAATGCTCAGCAATTTATGCCGGGTATGAGCTTTCGTGTGCACATAAATATTCTAGGTGAAGAGCTTGCTGTAGTACCCGAAGCAGCCATGATGTGGGGGGCAGCAGGCCCTTACGTATGGAAGAGTGTCGATAAAAAAGCCACACGCGTTGATGTTAAAATTGAGCAGCGCTTAGCAGGGCGTTTACTAGTCTCTGGTGGCTTAAACGAAGGTGACTTATTGGTGACAGAAGGCGTTCAGCGCCTAAGACCTAATCAAGAGCTTAATTTCATCAATGAAGTGCAGCTAGCCAAGGAGTAATGATGAAACAGCAACCTATGATGGAAGACTTGCCATCAATGGCGATACGTCGCCCTGTTTTAATTGTGGTACTTAACTTACTCATTATTATTGCCGGTATCGCTGCAATAGCAGGGGTTGAAGTACGTGAGCTTCCTGATGTTGATAGACCACGTATTACTGTATCAGCGTCTTTTCCGGGTGGTTCACCGGAGACTGTAGATACCGAAGTAACTAGTAAGCTCGAAGGGGCGGTTGCGAGGGTAAGTGGTGTAAAGTCGATTCGTGCGCAAAGTGAAGAAAACAATGCTCGTATCGTGGTTGAGTTTCGCCCCGGTGTTAATCTAGATGATGCTGCAAACGAAACACGCGAATCGGTAGCCCGTGTGCAGCGAGAATTACCCGAAGAAGTTGAACGGGTATCAATTATTAAAGCCGATAATGATGCCGAAGCGGTTGTATCGTTAACGGTATCAAGTGATAGCTTATCCCTTGAGGCGTTGACAGAGCGTGTTGATGTTGACTTAGCCCCGCAGTTTTTAACCATTCCAGGGGTTGCCGATGTTCGTTTAAATGGCGACCGTGAACGGGTTCTTAGAGTGCGCATCGACCCACTTAAGCTAAGCAGCTTTAACCTTACCGTACCAGATATTGCCAACGTACTTCGTCAGGCTCCCTTTGATGTGCCGGCGGGTAGTTTAAAATCAAGCGACCAACAGGTAATCGTTCGTGCTGATGCAACGTCAATCTCTGCAGAACAAGTAGCCGATATCATTGTACGAGACGATACCCGTATTGGCGATGTTGCGGCTGTTTACTTTGGGCCAGCTGATCCGCGTTCATTCGTAAGGCTTAATGGCACACCTGTGATTGGCATGGAAATTATTCGTCAGGCGCAATCTAATACCATTGAAATTTCGGATGAAGTGCTAACTTTAATCGAGCGTATGCGAGTGCGTTTTCCTGAAATGGAATTTACTTTAACCTCTGACGATGCGCAGTTTATCAGAAGCTCAGTTGATGAAGTTATTAACTCTCTGTTACTAACCGTGCTACTAGTGGTGATCACACTGTGGGTGTTTATTGGCTCATGGCGCGCAACGCTGGTTCCTGCATTTGCGATACCTGTTGCATTAATTGGCTCTTTAGCACTTATTTGGGCGCTTGGTTTCTCGATTAATATTCTTACCTTGCTTGCACTAGTATTAGCTACTGGCCTAATAGTAGATGATGCCATTGTGGTAAGTGAAAACATTCAACGTCAACGGGGCTTAGGTCTTGGTCGTCGTGCAGCTGCAGTGGTTGGTACCCGTGAAGTTTTCTTTGCTGTTGTTGCAACAACCGCCGTATTAGCTGCGGTGTTTGTGCCTATTGCCTTTTTACCATCAACAGCTGGGCGACTATTTAGAGAGTTTGGTGGTGTATTAGCTGGCGCTGTGATCATTTCAAGTTTTGTAGCGCTGTCTTTGGTCCCTGCGCTGACATCAAAATTGAAATTAAAGCAGGGCGGTTTTCATCCATTTGCGAAAGTTGGCCATGTTTTAGCTGCTGTTTATAAGCGTACAATACATGGTGTACTTGAACATGCATGGCTTACCTTTTTTGCGTGTTTGTTGGTCGCTGCAGGCTCTGGGGCACTGTATTTCAATTTAGATAACGAGCTATTACCAACAGAAGATCGCGGTAAAATTCGTATTTTTGCCCGTGGCCCTGATGGTGTTGGCTTGAACTTTATGGACAGGCAAGCGGTGCAAATGGAAGATATCTTACTGCCGTATGTTGAAAGTGGTGATATTGAGTCTATTTACACTGTGGTTGGGCAATGGGATCCAAATATTGTATTTATTACTGTGCCGCTAAAACATTGGGACGAACGTCATTTTAGTCAGCAAGAAATTATCAATAAAATACGTGAGCCCTTAGGGAATATTCCTGGTGCGGCTGGTTACCTTGGTGGTTCAAATAGCTTGAACTTGCGTGGTCAAGGCGGTGGTATTGAGCTTGCCTTATTGGGCCAAGACTACCTCGAGATATTTAAAGCTGCGCAAGACTTCTCTGCTGAAATAGAAAAAGCAGTGCCAGAAGTGGCCCCTGTGCGTATTTCATATCAGCCGTCACAGCCACAATTACGGGTTAATATTGATAGACGTCGTGCTGAAGAGCTAGGCGTATCGCTCAGTGATATATCAGTAACGTTACGTGCTGCAATCAATGGTGATGATATTGCCGATTTAAACATTGGTGACCAATCAATCCCGATTATGTTGCAAGCACAAAACCAAACCATCACAAACCCGAGCGATTTAGCTAACTTGTATGTTGGTGGCCGTAATGGTCAATTAGTGCCATTGAGTAGTGTGGCAACGATTACTGAAGAAGGTGTTGCCGCTGAGCTTGAGCGCCACGCGCAGCGCCGTGCTATTGAACTGAGTATGGAAATGCCAGAGGGCGTAACTATTGCTGAGCTGGTAACAAAAATCCGTGATATTTCAGAGCAATCTTTGCCTGCGGGTATCAGCTTGGCGTTTAAAGGTGAGGCATTAACCTTTGAAGAAACCGCCAATGAAGTATTGGTGACCTATGTTCTGGCCTTTTTAATTGTTCTTCTGGTATTGGCAGCGCAATTTGAAAGTGTGAATAGTGCAATCGTTGTTATGATCACTGTACCATTTGGTATTACATCAGCAATTTTAGCGTTATATCTAACAGGTACATCATTAAACATTTACTCGCAAATTGGTTTAGTGATGCTGATTGGTCTAATTGCTAAAAATGCCATCTTGCTGGTGGAGTTTGCCGACCAATTACGTGACCAAGGCCGCTCGGTTAGAGTTGCGGTAGAAGAGGCCGCATTGGTTCGTCTTCGCCCAATCGCGATGACACTGGTTTCAACTTTATTGGGTGCATTACCTCTTATTTTATCTACCGGCGCAGGGGCTGAAGCTCGTAACGCCATTGGTTGGGTAGTATTTGGCGGTTTAGCACTGGCGGTGTTATTTACCCTCTATTTAACGCCTGTTATTTACCTTGGTTTAGCTCGCTTTACTAAACCAAGAGGTGATGAGTCGAAACTTCTGGCTGAAGAGTTAGAAAAGGCCTAATCCAACTTAATTGGCTATTTTTTCTTTGAAAAAATAGCCAATTACCCTCACAATTAAATCAAATGTTTAAAACTAGGTACGCGTATGCAAGCCGAACACGTCGATATCGCCCAATTTCTTTCTGATCACGCTCCCTTTGATGATCTTCCTGAAGAGGCGGTAAATAAACTCGCATCACAAGTCGAAATCGCTTATTTTCGCGCAGGCACTGAAATACTAAATTATGGCGAGGATATCGCTGATTTATTTGTTATTCGAACAGGTGCTGTAGAGATATATCGTCGTGATGGTGATTTATACAACCGTTTAACTATCGGCGGCATTTTTGGGCAAATGGGCCTTCTGATGAACCGCAAAGTACGCTTTCCGGCAAAGGCACTCGAAGACACCTTAGTTTATTGCATTAATGTTGAGTTGTTTAATCGATACTGCGACGAATACGAAACATTTGCTGACTTTTTTGAAGCCGATGGTAATGTGCGCCTTCACCAAGCAATTGTTGAACAGGCAGACAGCAACGATTTAACAACCGCCAAGGTTAAGTCGCTTCTTCATCGTGATGTTGTCACTGTGGCAAAAGATGCCTCAGTGCAAATGGTTGCGCAATTAATGACGCAAGAGTCGGTATCGTCTGTGCTGGTTACTGATGCCGATAAACCAATCAGTGATGATCCTGATGATGACGACGGCCAAGTTGTTGGCATAATTACCGACCGTGACTTACGTACCAGTGTAATTGCTGAAGGGTTAAGTTACGAAGCGCCAGCCGCGCAAATAATGCAAAAAGACTTAGTATTGCTTGATAGTAACGCCTATGTGTTTGAAGCTGTACTGGCCATGCTCAGAGATAACATTCACCACCTGCCAGTGGTTGTTAAGAAAAAGCCGATTGGCGTTATTTCGTTATCGGATATTTTACGCTACGAGTCACAAAGTAGTTTATTGTTAGTACGCGGCATTTTAGCGCAGCAATCGGTTGAAGATTTAGCTCACTATGCAAGGCAATTACCTAATGTCTTTGTTCGTATGGTGAACGAAGATGCTAACTCTCACATGATTGGTACCGCAATGGCTGTAATAGGGCGTACCTTCAAACAGCGCTTACTTGATTTAGCTGAAGAAAAGTTTGGCCCGCCACCGGTTCCTTATTGCTTCATCGCTTTAGGTTCAATGGCGCGTGATGAGCAATTAATTGTGACCGACCAAGATAACGCTATTATCCTTGATAATAGTTTTAACGAGGAATTACATGACGAGTATTTTCAGAATTTGGCTGATTTTGTTTGTGATGGTTTAGCTGAATGTGGCTATAAGTACTGTGAAGGTGAAATTATGGCGTCATTTAAAAAGTGGCGCTTAACACGCGAGCAGTGGAAAGAGCAATTTGCAGGTTGGATGGCCGAACCTAAACCGCAGGCTTTATTACATAGCTCGATCTTTTTTGATTTAGACGGTGTTTACGGTAAAAACAAATGGGCCGATGAGCTCAAACGCTTTATCGCAACAGAAGGGCGTAAGAATAAACGTTTCTTGGCAAACCTTGCTGCGAATGCGCGTAACAGAACGCCGCCTTTAGGTTTCTTTAAAGACTTTGTGTTAGAGCATAATGGTCAGCATAAGCGATCTATGAACTTAAAACGCCGCGGTACAGCGCCTTTATCTGATGTAATACGCGTGCATGCATTAGCGATAGGCAGTCGTAAACAAAATTCATTCGAGCGTTTAGAAGATATTATCGAAGCTAAACTACTTCCTGAAGGCAAAGCACAAGATTTACGAGACGCCCTAGAGTACATTGCCATGATCAGAATTAGACACCAAGCGTGGCAAATAGAAAAGCTTGATGAAGCGCCAGATAACGACTTAGAGCCTCATTTACTTTCTCCTTTTGAGCAGCGCAATCTTAAAGAGGCGTTTGCCATTTTAGATAAAGCGCAGAATTTCCTAAAATTCAGATACTCTGCTAACTCAGGGATGAAGTAATGGCAAAACAAGGCGCAAAACTTGATTGGCCGACTCGGTATCAAGAGTTATTAGAACAGAGCAAACAGCCGTTAATCAAAGCGTTTTATGGATCAGCTATTTGTGATTTAAGCAAACCAATTAGTGATATTCCCTTAGTAGCACTTGATTTTGAAACAACCGGTCTAAATTATCAAAATGACGATATAGTCAGTGTTGGTTTAATTCCATTTAATACCAAGCGTATTTTTTGTAAAGATAGCCAACATTGGATTGTTCAACCAAGGCGCAAGCTTGCTGAAGAGTCGATTGTTATTCATGGTATAACTCACTCAGAAGTGAGCGATGCACCTGACTTTTCAACGATTATGGCGCCTTTGTTAGCAGCATTAAAAGGCAAAGTGATTGTGGTGCATTTTGCTCCCATTGAACGGCACTTTTTATATCAAGCGTTGCAAGCCCGTTTAGGCGAAGGGCTTGAATTTGCCGTTATAGACACGCTTGATCTGGAAACGCGCGCACTTAAAGCAAAGCAGGGGTTACTGGGGCGATTGTTTAATTCTAAGCTGGATTCTGTGCGCTTAGCTGACTCTCGCATTCGTTATTCGTTACCAGCGTATCAAAACCACAATGCACTTAATGATGCCACAGCCACCGCAGAGCTGCTACAAGCGCAAATAGCTTACCACTACCGCCCAGATACGCCACTCAGCGAATTACTAATATAGCGCTCGTAGCACCGACGTTATGTCGGGTATTTAAATTATTTGAGCAAAGCTTATCAATAAAAAAACGCCGCAAAAAATGCGGCGTTTTTTATTATTTCAAAGCGTATTTAGTGTCTTGGTTCTGTTCGTAAACCTAGGAGTAAACTCACACACATTAATAGCAATACAAAGGTAAACGGCAAGCCCGTAGATACGGCGCCGGCTTGTAAGGCCTCGATTGCTTGTGTGCCACCAATCCAAACAAGTGCAGCTGCAATCGCACCCTCGATTGTAGCCCAGAAAATACGTTGTGGCACTGGCGCGTCAACTTTACCACCAGCGGTGATTGAGTCGATTACTAATGAACCTGAGTCAGATGACGTAATAAAGAACACGAGTACTAGCACAATTGCAATGAATGAAAGCACTTGCGACATTGGCAGGGCTTCAAACATTTGGAACATAGCTAGTGGTACATCAGTTAAGCCTTTTTCACCAAGTACACCTACTTTATCAATCACTTGTTCAATAGCGATACCACCATAAATTGACATCCAGAAGATAGTCACAACAGTAGGTACTAGTAATACAGCAATTAAGAACTCACGGATTGTGCGGCCTTCAGATACGCGTGCAATGAACATACCTACGAACGGTGACCATGAAATCCACCAAGCCCAGTAGAATACAGTCCAGCCATGCATCCATGTTTCATCTTCACGACCATGAGGATTACTCAGTGGAATAATGTTTTCAACATAACCCATTACTGTATTAGGAAGGTTGCCAAATGCTGCAGAAAACCCAACAAGTGCAACAAATACGAGTAATACAAAAGCGATAAGCATGTTTACGTTACTAAGCAGTTTTACACCGCCGTCGATACCGCGAACAACAGAAATAACAGCTAGTAACGTCACACCAATAATAACGCCTATTTCTAAGCCAATTCCGCTATCAGTACCAAATACGTGATTAATACCAGCAGCGGCTTGTTGTGCGCCTAAACCAAGAGATGTTGCAAGGCCAAATAGAGTGGCAAGTACAGCTAGAATATCAATAAGGTGGCCAGGCCAGCCCCACGCTTTGTCACCTAAAATTGGGTAAAAAATTGAACGAATAGATAACGGCAAACCTTTGTTATAGCAAAAGAATGCGAGCGAAAGCGAAACAACCGCGTAAATTGCCCAAGGGTGTAAACCCCAGTGGAACATAGTTGCACCCATTGCCAGTTTAGCGGCTTCCGGCGTGTTTGCTTCAACACCAAGTGGTGTCTCATACCAACCTGTAAAATAGGCAACAGGCTCGGCGACGCCCCAAAACATTAAGCCTATACCCATACCTGCAGCAAATAACATTGCAAGCCAAGAAATACGCGAATGAGTTGGACGTGCTTCTTTACCACCAAGGCGGATGTTACCGTATGGTGAAACAATTAACGCTAAGCAAAACAATACGAATAAGTTTGCTGACCACATAAAAAAGCCATCAAAGTTATTAATAATGTCGTTTTTAATTCCATTCAGAGTTGTTTTTGCTGTTTCAGCATCTGAAATAAGTGTTGCCACTAAGAATAGGGCAATTAATCCAGCACTAATGCCAAATACAGGGTTGTGCACATCAAAACCCCATTTTTGTACATTGTCCTGTCCGACAGTGTAGTCGGTATTGTCGATACTGTACTTGTCATGATGTTCGCTCATGAATACCTCTTGTTGTGATTATATTTAGCAGAGAGCTAAACGGCCGGTTGGCACTAGCTTGGCTATTACTATTTTTACGTATCAAACCCAAAAATAGTTTGTAGACGAACTAAATTTGTACCAAAGTTTAGTCTTTAGTGTAGGAGCTCGAAAAAAAATGTAAATGGTTTTGTCCCTAAACAGCCGAATAAATGCAGTTTTTTAGGTTTTTTGTTGGAATTGTGAACAAATTAGGCAGCGAAAGGAATAATTTGATGACAGTATTATTTCAAAGCAAATTATTTCAATTGAGAGGAAAGTGCTGCAAACACAGGGCTTGCAGCACAAAGTTACTACTTTTTGTAAGCGTCGTTATGAACGCCAGCAGCACGACCTGAAGGGTCAGCATTGTTTTGGAATGATGCATCCCAAGCGAGTGCTTCAGGAGTAGAACAAGCAACAGATTTGCCATGCGGAACACATTTTGCAGCTGCATCACCAGGGAAGTGCTCTTCAAAAATACTACGATAGAAATACGCTTCTTTAGAATCAGGCGTATTGATCGGGTATTTGTATTTTGCATTAGCAAGGTCTTGATCGCTAACTTGTTCGTTCACATACTCTTTTAACGTATCAATCCAGTTATAGCCTACACCATCAGAGAACTGCTCTTTTTGGCGCCAAAGCACGTCGTCTGGCAGGTAGCCGTCGAACGCTTCACGAATAATGTGTTTTTCGATTTTACCGTCTTTACACATTTTCGCTTCTGGGTTGATACGCATTGCTACGTCTACAAATTCTTTATCTAAGAATGGCACTCGCGCTTCAACGCCCCATGCTGCCATTGATTTATTCGCACGTAAGCAATCGAACATATGTAGTTTAGAGACTTTACGGTTAAGCTCTTCATGGAACTCTTGCGCATTTGGTGCTTTGTGGAAATAAAGGTAACCACCAAAAAGCTCATCAGCACCTTCGCCCGACAACACCATTTTAATACCCATGGCTTTAATTTGGCGCGCCATTAAGTACATCGGCGTTGAGGCACGAATAGTTGTTACATCGTACGTTTCGATGTGATAAATCACTTCACGTAGGGCATCAATACCTTCTTGAATGGTGAAGTGAATAGGGTGGTGAACCGTACCAATCATATCAGCTACTTTTTGTGCAGCTGCTAAATCGGGTGAACCCTCAAGACCCACAGAGAATGAATGCAGTTTTGGCCACCATGCATCAGACTCATCATTATCTTCGATACGTTTTGCAGCAAAACGTTGTGTGATAGCTGAAATTACCGATGAATCTAAACCGCCTGATAATAGAACACCGTAAGGTACGTCACACATTAATTGACGTTTAACAGCAGCTTCTAAGCCTTCTTTAACATCGCTTGATTTAGCTTCGTTGTCTTTTACTGCGTCATAGCTTTGCCAATCGCGGCTGTAATACTTACGAAGTTGACCATCTTTGCTCCACAAGAAATGACCCGGAGGGAATTCTTCAATATGTTTACAAATTGGCGATAATGCTTTTAATTCTGAGGCAACATAAAAGTTACCATGTTCATCATGACCTGTATAAAGCGGAATAATCCCGATATGGTCACGACCAATTAAGTAGGCATCTTGCTCTTCGTCGTATAAACAAAACGCGAAAATACCATTTAAATCGTCTAAAAACTCAGGGCCTTTTTGCTTATATAAAGCCAAAATAACTTCACAGTCAGACTGAGTTTGAAAAGTAAAATCAGTTTCTAAGCTGGCAGCGAGCTCTTTGTGGTTATAAATTTCACCGTTAACAGCAAGAATATTTGTACGCTCAGGGTTGTACAAAGGCTGTGCACCACTCGATACGCCAACAATCGCTAGACGTTCGTGGACTAAAATAGCTTTATCTGATGAATACACGCCAGACCAGTCTGGCCCGCGGTGCCTTAATAGTTTTGACATCTCAATTGCTTGGCTACGCAATTGAGCGGGATCAGATTTAATATCTAATACCCCAAAAATTGAACACATAGTGACTCCTCATTCCAAATATGTGCGCAGTTAACAGAATTTATATAACTGCGAATGTTTGTTTTAACAGAAATAATTACCTAAGTCACACAGGTTTTTTAATTAATTGAGAATAAAATATGCACCTTAAGCGGCGGCTTTGCACCAGTACGGGGTAAGTGGTTAAAGGGTAAGCGGTTTAAATGCTTGATTTGTGCAAATTGGATGATAATGAGTCTGGAATAAAGGCTTTTGTTAGTAAATAATCTGCACTGCTTTGGTGCAAAGGAATGTATGGGGTTTTTACCTTTTTAAATGTATAGACAAGCTTTAAAGCAATGCGAGCAAAGACTTTCTTTGCTCGCCTTTTAAACACCAATAAATTAACGTTATTTATTAATATAGTTTAGTGCTATCGCAAGTTGATTTAAGTGCGCAGTGAGTTTTTCTTGTGCTGCATGGGCTTCTTTAAGTGTAACAAACTTAAAGTGAAGGAAATCACCGGGTTTTAATTGTGCAAAGTGACGAAGATCGGCTTCGATCACGGTACCGAGTAATGGGTAACCACCCGTTGTTTGCGCATCGTTTAATAGCACTATGGGTTCACCATTTGGCGGAAGCTGAATACAGCCAGGAGCGACAGCCATTGATGGTAGCGAAACATCATGGCTAATATCACACTCATCACTTAATAGCCGTGTGCCCATGCGGTTGCTATTTGGTGATACATGCCATGAATGATTTATAAAGTTAACGATGGTTTCTTTTGGTAACAGTGCTGCATGTGGTGCGGCATGAATACGAATTTGTGTACTTTTAGGTGGTAGCATAGCGCCTAAGCCAATTTTGGTATTGTACCTTGGCGTTATATCAAAACTATCGCCAGCCTGTAGTGCTTGACCGGTCAAGCCACCAAAACCTGCTAATATATCTGTTGAGTAAGAATCTAAAATTGGCTCAGGTAAATGCCACTCGCCGCCAATCGCAAGGTAACTTCTAAAACCATGACGCGCCGCATTAAACTTTAATACATCGCCTTTTTTTATGTAAAAGCTCCAGCCTGGTTCAACAGCATTGCCATTCACTGTGGCTTTCATATCTGTGCCGTGCAGTGCAATGTAGTAATCGTTATCGAACTTAATTTCGGCAA
This sequence comes from Pseudoalteromonas simplex, assembly GCF_015278155.1. Lineage (NCBI taxonomy): Bacteria > Pseudomonadati > Pseudomonadota > Gammaproteobacteria > Alteromonadales > Pseudoalteromonadaceae > Pseudoalteromonas > Pseudoalteromonas simplex. The sequence continues at coordinate 166,464 of NZ_JADILN010000002.1, read as the reverse complement.
GACCCAAAGTGATTTCAATAACGGGGTTGTTGTCGTCGTTGCCAACTAAACGGTTTGTAATAACTTGAGCATAAGGGTCAATGCACCCTGATTGTCCAATGCCTAAATGGCGAGATCCTGTGCGGCCTTGATCTTGTATAGACATTTGCATACCAGGTTTGATGATAGTGATCATTTTAACACCTCCTGAATAACAAACTCTAAAGTATCACCGGGTTCGATAGCACAAGGCGAGGCTGCATTGATATCAAATAGACGAAAATCTGTATGACCAATAATTTGCCAGCCTCCAGGGGAGCTTTCAGGGTAAATACCGGTTTGATTGCCGCCAATAGCAACAGATCCTTTTGGAACAGAGAGCCTTGGTTCAGCATGTCGGGGTGTGAAAAGTTGTGGATTTAAACCATCTAAATAAGCAAAACCGGGTTTAAAGCCTAAAAAAAGCACGTGGTATTTGGCACTGCTGTGCATTTGAGCAACATCATCAACAGACAGATTATGATGTTTAGCAACATGTGCTATATCAGGCCCATATTCACCACCATAACGAGTCGCAAGTTTATGATGACGTGAGTTAAAGTCAGTAGCTTTAAGTTCGTGCCATTGTTCAAGTAATCGTGGCAGCCAACCAGCAAGTTGAGCGGGCTCTTTCAGGTAAAGTGTTAAATTATTATTGGCAGGGACTACATCAACAAAGTCATCACTGCTTTGGCAATATTGTGCTAATGCCCATATTTTCTTTTGCGTAGTGAGTATGTCGCTTGCTGTTTCATAGGCATCAAAAAAGATGCTATGCGTAGTGAGCGCCATAATTTTAGGTGTACTTTTGGTCGTCGTCATTGCGTATCAATCTTATTATTATCCCTTAATGCTTATTAGCATATAGGCTGTTTGTTGATGATGTAAATGTGTCTTTAGTGTTAATTAGAAAAACTCAAGACAATCAAGTGGCTATAATAGTTTATAACCACTTGATAAAGTGCAATGTCTAATTACTGTGCGTTATTTAGTAACCAATTAGACAGTAAACGTACACCATAGCCTGTACCGCCTTCAGCTAGTTCATCTTTTGCTTTAGAGTTTAGCGCGTTACCTGCAATATCAATGTGAACCCAACGTGTGTCACCGGCAAAGTTTTGTAAGAAACTCGCTGCTGTAGTAGCACCTGGGCCATGTGAACCGATGTTTTTAAGATCAGCAATGTCTGACTTTAATGCATCTTCATAACCTAGAGGTAAACGCCATAGGTTTTCATTTACTTGCTTACCCGCAATAGTTAGTTGCTCAACAAGAGTATCATCATCAGAGAAAACCGCCGCGTATTCATTACCTACAGCACGAATTTTAGACCCGGTTAGGGTCGCAACATCAACCATAATACTTGGTTTGTATTTGTCACGGGCATACCACATTGCATCACTCAGTACTAAGCGACCTTCAGCATCTGTATTAACAATTTCAACACTTAAACCTTCGGCTGTTCTTACAACATCGCCAGGCGCAACAGCAAATTGCGATACCATATTGGCAGCCATGCCCATTACAGCAACAACGTTTGTGTCGGCTTTAGCAAGTGCCATTGCTTTAACAGTACCCAGTACTGCAGCTGCCCCTGCCATGTCTGATTTCATGCGGGCAATTGACGCGCCTGTTTTAAGGCTGTAGCCACCTGAATCAAAGGTAATACCTTTACCCACTAACGCGATAGGGGTGTTTTTATTACCTTGATAATGAGCAACCACTAAACGTGCACCTTCTTCGCTACCACGACCAACTGCTTCAAGTGCACCCATGCCTAGCTTTTTAATTTGCTTAGGTTCTAAAACTGTAATTTTAACACCTAACTTTTTAAGCTCTTTTGCCGCTTTAGCAAAATCAACCGGTGTCATTTCTGTTGCAACTTCAGACGTTAAGTCACGTGCTAAAAATACACCTTTTTCAATGCTTTGTAGTAATTTATGGGTTTCGACCGCTTGGTCTAAATTTTCAACATCTAATGTGTAGTTAACAACGTGGCTGTCTTGTTCTTTTTTGTATTGCTCAAAACGGTGGTCACGTAAATTTGCGCCATGTGCAAATTCTGCTGCATATTTAGCATTGATTGCGCTGTCTTTAAGCTCTGAAAAATCAAGGCTAACATTTGCTTGTTTAGCCGACTGCAATTTAGCGTGAACGTTACCACCTAGTTTTGCCATTTTTGCTGCATCTAGTTGTGGCTGCTCTCCTAAGCCAACAAGTAAGATGCGTTGATGGTCGCTACCGTTTGGTGCGATAACTTCTAACGTTTTGCCATAACCTGCTTTAAAGTCGCTAAATTCAATGACTTTATTTAGGTGACTTTGGGTTTCTGGCTTTAAATAATTAAAATTAGCAACTTGGCTATCTGTATCTAAAAATAAAACTAGTGTGTTGTCGTTCGGTTTAATTGATTTTGCAAAAGTGAACTCTGCGGCATTCACTTGCGTAGCAAGTGTTAATCCTAATGGAATAGCAGATAAGCTGTGTGCAATTTTCATTTTTTAATATCCCAATGTTAAAAAGCTGTGTTTTACCGTAAATAAGGTTAAGAGTTAAATTGTTAGCGGTGAATCGCTGTTTGCATGCGTTTAAGTTGAAATTATTAATACCTATGCGCGGTCTGTCTTAAATACAGGCTTTTAAGAGGAAATTAGTATGACAATTAAGTCGATGTTACTGACACTATTCACTTGCAGTGCCATTTTTACCACCAGCCCAATTAAAGCTGAAACAATGCCAGATAACGCAACAGGGCATATTGAAACCATTGTGCTAGGTTCAGGTTGTTTTTGGGGAGCAGAAAAACGTTACGAAGCACTTGATGGCGTGTTGGATGCGGTATCTGGCTATGCCGATGGGCATGGTTTTAAAGCGACCTACAAGAACATAACACGTAGCTCGCGACGCTTTGATAAAAACAATTATGCAGAAGTTGTTAAAGTGACATACAACAGCAACGAGTTAACAACACAATCACTGTTAATGCATTATTTTGAAAATCATGATCCAACCCAGCTAAATCGCCAAGGTAATGATATTGGCACTCAATACCGCTCAACAATTTTGGTAAGTAATAATGAGCAACTCGAGGTTGCTAATACACTTAAAGATGAATACCAAAGTAAATTAACCGCAGCAGGCTACGGCAAGATTGTGACTGTGATAAAACCGCTTGATGTATTTTATGCTGCAGAGGATTATCACCAAGATTATTTAAAGAAAAACCCCAATGGCTATTGCCCTGATCATTCAACGGGCGTTGTATTCACACTAGTAGAAAAACAGCAGGTTGATAACGCAGCCTTATTGGCAGCTAAGCAAATTGTAGTGATAGATGCTAAAGGTTATTGCCCATACTGTGAAAAGTTTAAAAAAGAGGTCGCTAATGAGTACATGGGGACAATTCCTATGACTTTCCGACATGCTGATCAACTTGATGGTTTAACGATTAAAACGCCGACTTGGGCAACACCCACGTTATTATTTATAGAAAATGGCGAAGAGGTTTATGGTCGCCAAGGCTATGTCAGTAAAGGTGAGTTTTACAAAGCCTTAGGTGCATTTAAACTGGGGGACAGTGAAGCCTTTAGAGTTGCATTTCATGCCAGAACAGACAGCCCGTTTTGTAAGCAGTACGATATCTTTAAAAACACACCTGATGGAATTTTCATTGATAAGCTAAGTGGTGCGCCGCTTTTTGATACCCGAGATAGATTTAACTCAGGCACAGGCTGGCTTTCATTTACTCATCCAGTTAAAGACAGTGTGACTATGCATGAAGACAACAGTTATGGCATGCAACGTATTGAGCTTAAATCAAAAAGCTCGGGTATTCATTTAGGGCATTTGTTCCCTGGTGAAGGGCCAAGAGGTAAAGACAGGTACTGCATTAATGCGACTGTGCTTGAGTTTGTGCCAAGAGATGAAACTTAATAAGTTAGAACTTATTTATAGCCAGCTTTCAGAGCTGGCTTTTATATTAAAAGCTACCTCATACAATTCTTTATTAACATAAAGTTTATATTTCAATTAATAACAATAAAATATTATTTTAAATATAGATTTCAATCATACCTTCTTATTTTTATAAGCTATTGACTAGTTAATTTAAACCATAAATTACCAGTTATATGAAAAGTCTGATCGTACCTTATATAAAAACAGTTTAGAATGCGGTATGAATACAATAGTTCATTTCATGGAGGGTAAATGAATAAACAGCAATTAAATGATATTTCGTTACAAAAAATTTGGATTGGTGAGCTTAAGGATATTGATTTTTTAGTTTACGGACACGAATTCACAGTATTTAACGACGTAGAGCACTTTTTTTCCGCTTTTGAAGCTCAATCTCATTTTCCACTTATTGTTTTTGCTGACAACATTGTAAACCAAGGCGAAGCGCTCAAGAAAATCCGTAAGCACGAACTGTTATGGCAAAGCTGTATTTTGGTAAATACGCCTTGTTATTTATCAGAAGCTCTTGCAAATGGTCTTTTTAATAAACAAAGTGATGATTTTTATAACTCCGTAATAACGCGCGCAACTAGTTTAAATCTAAGTCTTAATTTAGTCGACTCAGCTTTAACTAAGCTTTTGTCTTTTATGTGGATTTATAAAGGTAATAGCTTGTTACCTGTTCATGATTTAAGCATTAATAGTGTTTATTATTATCCGCTTTTAGAGTGTTTCGGGGTTAACACTAAAGATGCGATGTCATGGTTGTCGAGTATCCATAGAAGAAAACTCTTACAGACAGATAAGTTAATCGACCGTGTTCGCTACTGTAGACACTGCCAATCAGGGCACTTAAATTATGTTGATTCATGCCCAAGTTGTCAAAGTATTGATATTGCCAGTGTATCTAGTTTGCACTGTTTTAACTGTGGTCATGTAAATGGCGAATCTAAATTTAAAGAGGGTATCGGGCTAAGCTGCCCTAATTGCCATACAAAATTGAGACACATTGGCGTTGACTATGATCGCCCAATAGAAAATCAGAAATGTAACCAATGCCATACTAGCTTTGTAGATGCTGACGTTATTGCTAAATGCTTCCACTGTCAGACCAGTAATCAAGTTGATGAGTTAATAGTACAGAACATTCATAGTTACAACATATCAATGGAAGGTAAAAGTTTAATTAGACTTGGTGAGCGTTTTGACAATTTTAATTTAACCAGCACTGACTCTATTAACTATTCACATTTCGAATGGGTGGTTAAGTGGCAAAACCAACTTGCCGTAAGGCACCAGCAAACACACTCAATAGTTAAGATAGAGTTAAAAAACCTCGCGCAATTTATTGCAGAAAATGGTGAAGCACGTGCTATTCAATTAATAGACGAATTTGAGAGCAGAATTAACGAGAGTATCAGGACCACGGATATTTGCTGTTTAGCAGGAGAGCATACATTACTTTTAATGTTACCTAATACAACAATTGAACATTTATCCTTTGTTTATCAAAAATTAAAAGGGATTTCTTTACTCAATAAAAATAGCGATTTCTCACTTTCGATTAAAGGCATTCCACTTCCATCAAAAGAAATGCCAGATGAAATAGGTGTTTGGCTTGAGCAACAATTTGCAGCTCAGCAGGAGAGTGTTTTATGAGTACGCTCAGCACTTTAATACATATTACTGAACAAATTATGTTTTATGTACAAAGTAATATATTAGTTCTAGTGAAATTTATTCCTTTATACCTTATCTATGAGTTGCCGCTATTTTTAATAATCACGTTTGGCATAATTAAATGGACTAGAGAAAAGACACGTATAAACAATACTAAATTATTTTATTTACCAAAAGTTAGCTGTGTTATTACTTGTTATGCAGAAGGGGATGCAGTTAAAGAAACCATTCAGTCACTCGTTGAACAAACTTACCCAGGTAAAATTGAAATTATTGCTGTAATAGATGGTGCTGTTCAAAATAACCACACTTACCATGTAGCTAAAGAATGTAAGCAGTTATTTAAACGCAAAAATCGTGAGATTGTTTTATTGCCAAAATGGCAGCGGGGAGGGCGAGTTTCAACTTTAAACGCAGGCTTATCCTATGCTAAAGGTGAAATTATCGTCAATGTTGATGCGGATACTTCATTTGACAATGATATGATGGCAAATTTAGTCAGGTTATTTGAAGACCCTAATGTACCTGCTGTGGGAGGTGCTTTAAGAGTTCGTAATGTGAATAAAACTTTATGGACTAGAATGCAAGCAATCGAATACTTAATATCGATGCAGGGTGGTAAAACTGGCTTAGCTCAATGTAATTTAATTAACAATATTTCAGGTGCATTTGGTGCATTTAGACGTGATTTCTTAAAACAAATAGGAGGTTGGGATACTCATACTGCAGAAGATTTAGATCTAACAGTTCGTATCAAACAGTATTTTAAACGCTACCCTAATTTAAAAATACCTTACGCGACTGCGTCGATTGCACATACAGACGCACCTCAATCATTTAAAGAGCTTGTCTTGCAAAGATTACGTTGGGACGGGGACTTGCTGTTTTTATATTTGCGTAAACATTGGCCAGCTTTTTCACCTAAGCTTTTAGGCTGGAAGAATTTTTTGTTTACACTTTTTTATGGTTACTTGCAAAACGTTATGTTGCCATTTGTCATTTTTGTGTATTTTGTTGGGGTTGCTATTATTTATCCTTGGCAATTCTCACTAGCATTAATATTCGTCATTTATGCCTTATACCTTCTAACTATCGGCTATTTTTATTTGTTAGTTTTAGTTAGTGTTTCAGAAAGGCCTAAGCAAGATTTTACACTATTCCTCTGGTTACCTCTCTATCCCATCTATGCATTTATAATGCGCCTAGTATGTTGCTTTGCGCTGGTTAATGAAGTATTCCGGCGGTCGCATGAAGAGTCTAGTATGGCACCTTGGTGGGTGCTTAAACGTGGTCAAAAATTTTAGATTAAGGGAATAATATGAAATTGCATTTTAATAGCACTGCAAAGGTCAACAATCCGAACGAAGAAAAAGGAATTAAAGTTCCATATGCTGGAGCAAAAAGAACATCACATAAATTACGCTGGTATTTTTTAATTCTGATTGCATTGAGCCCTATTTGTATTGTCGCATGGATTTATTTAGTGCCACAACTTAAGGTTGAAGCTGTTGGTATCATTACGACTGAACCGCTTCTGATTAAAGCTCCAAGTAAAGGAACTATTGAATTTGTTGACGTTAACCTTGGTGATTCTGTGATGAAAGATGAAATATTGCTCACATTATATAACCCTGAATTGACAGGGCAGTATCAAGAAGTTGACCGACAAATATTAAATCTAACTCAACAACAGATACCATTTAGCAAAACAATTATGACGCAGCTAGAACAAAGAAAGCGAGTCGCAAAAGAAGGCGTTGAAAGGCAGCAAGAATTGCTTAATACGTATAAAGATTATAAAAGCCGCGGAATAGTCCCCGTTTCTGATTTAGCAAGCGCAATAGCTGCTTTTAACAGTGCTCAATTAAATTACGAACAGACAAAAGTTGATATCTTGCGTGAAAAAGAGCGGCAAGAAATGGAACGCTTGTATGGATTAAAGGGGCAACGCTATCAAGATCTTTCAATTGAATTTGCAAAGTTGTCTGCACTGCAACAAAACCTTGTTGTTAAAACTCCGTTTTCGGGAAATATTAACGATATCTTTGTGCAAGATGGTCAGTTTGTAGATCAAAACTCACCATTATTTTCAGTAGATACCGGCAGAGATCTAAGAGTTCATGCTTATCTTGCACCAAAATTTTTGGAGTATTCAAAAATAGGTCAAAAAGCGACTGTAAAACTTCCAAATGGTAAAAAATTTGATGCTGTAATTAATGAATATACAGAGCTTACAAGTAAGATACCCCCGCAGCTTTCGGGTCCATTCGAAGGCGAAAAAGCCGCTTTAAAACTTATTTTGCAAGTAGATATTCCAGCAGAATACCATATAGAAGGATTACCTGTAGAAATTCAATTTGATCGCATCACAATGAAGGGGATGTCAGATTTATTTGCCAAACATTAAATAAAAAAAGCCCGGTCAGAACACACAAGAACCGGGCTATCGACAACAATTTGGTTGGGGGAACTTTTACAGCGCTAGGTTTTGTTTTGCGCGACTTAAGTTGTGATTAACAAGTTCATTTTTTGAAATTTGCACCGCTTCATAAAAGTCAGAAAGTGCAGCAGTATCTTTTTCAGACATGATGCGGGCAACACCACGGTTACTAAGTGCAAACGAAGTTAATTCGCGGCGTTTGTAACCAGGTACCTTACTTGTACTTAGAAGAGAAATTGCTTGTGTACACAGGCTTTCCGCTTCTGAAAAATTCTTTTCTTTAACGCTTAATGCACAGCGGTTGAAGGCAGTTTCGTATTGGCTAGTTGCATTATCGTTCGTTTGAGCTTGCTCAATAACCATCAGTTTATAATCAGCTTGTGTGGCTACTGCCATCGCTGAGCAAGTTAATAAAGAGCTAAGTGCAATAGTGGTTACAAGTGTTTTTAACATGATAGTTTTCCTCTGAATAAGTTGGTGTTTCTTGCCAACGAGTGAACTTTAAAATATTCCCAAAAGCTAAACAAACGATTAAATTAAAACTGATAGATGAAGAAATTTAATCTATAGAGTAATTACTCAGGATTCGAAATTTTACTGTGATGTAGAGGAGGTTAAGTTGTTTTATTCCTGTATTGAAAGTTACAAATTAACTGAGTTGAGTGCTAATAAATTTAATGCTGTCTCTTATATAGAAATGTTATTTGGGTCCGTAAATTGTGGTTTAAAATATATTTAGGTCAAAGGGGCACAGTCTTATTGTTTGGACAGTAGCAATTGGTTAGTGACTTTGTTAAAACTAAACAACTTAAATAACAAGAGTTTATTGTGGTACGCAGACTAGCAATAAATTCATAATTATCATGATAAACCGTTAGAAGGAATACTGGTGCAAGGATATAGAATTAACACAAATAAAACTGATCTCGATTTTGAAGTAATTTACGGTTTTATTTCAAAAAGCTACTGGGCGTCCGGAATACCAAAGCAGACGCTAGAAAAAGCCATTTCAACTAAGCCATTAACATTAACCTTTCGTGTGCACCAAGTGGCTGCGTAAATTGCTCTTGTTATTATTTGAATTATTTACGTAATTGCTTTGTATACTTCCCAATCTACTGAAAATGACACCTTTTGATTGTGATCTTTGTTTTCCGAAATAAAAGCTAATGTATCAGGTTTTTTCTTTGGTAATGCGGGTGAATTGTGAAACCCATTTCCAACAAACCTAAAACCATGCTCCCATAATAATTGAGCAGATTTCCAACCACTTAAGTCTGATTTTTGTGGTGATTGAAATTGCCTACCCATAAATGCCATCTTGTTACCGCAGATCATGCATTTATGCGATAGTACAGCTTCTGGCAAGTGGGCACTGTATTCTTTAATATTATTGGTAGCAGGCTTCTTAAAAGAAACTCTGCAATCAAAACATGCAAACTTAAATAAAAAGCTTTCCATTAAGTTGTGTCCTCCGTGTTATATAAAAATATGGCTCAATCAAGGGCAAAGGACCTTTCGCTATGCCTAATTTTTCTGCTGGTGTTTTACCATTATTCCCAGTTAAACAAAAGTTGTAATAGGCTCTTAGTATCTGCAATAGCTTATTTATTCTCTCAGGGTTGTATGGCTGCTTTCATGTCTATAAGTACACAGTGTTAGATGACGATTGTATTAGGCGCTCAAGTATAGATACTCTTCATCTTCATTCTCATAGCCATTAATGAAGAACACACGTTTACGAATTACATTTATCTTATGAATTGGCACGTCAAGCTATATTCAGGATGTCTATTTGTATATTCTGGTGATTTAAGATCATCTTGTGTAATAATTCGTTTAGAATTATAGAAAATTAACAACAATTTAAAGGTTACATGGAACCAACTACTTTTATTTTGTAGTGAACTTGCGTTTGATTGCAGTGTTATCTTATACAGGCATTAGCAAATTTAAGGACGGAATTATGAAAACAGGACTCTTATCAATCGGGTTTTTAATTATATCAAATGTAAGCTTTGCTGACTGTAAAGTTGAGCTTGAAGAAAGGTTAAAAGACGATTTGAGCCTAACATACCAACAATTTGATCAGACGTACGATGCCGGTTTTAGATTGTTAGAAAAATCAGGTTGCCATGCTGAAGCTGCCATTCTGATAAAAAGTTATATCTCTCATAATAATTCAAATGAAAGCTCATTAACTTGGCATTTAGCTCAAATGGAAGGGTTAGCGGGTGACTATCAACAAGCGGTTTTTCACGCTAAAAAAGTATTGCATTCCAATGAAGAGGTAAGTGGTTCAAAAATGTATTGGAATGACTTTGTGTTAGGAAACATCGCTTTTTGGAATAAAGATAAAGCAAAACTAAAACAACATATAGCTAATATTGAGAAGGGACAAAGTTTTAAACCTAACCAGATAAACCTGAACTACCTGAATCAGTTACTCAAAAACTTTGATTTAAGTTACAAACAGGCATTATCTGGACCAAGTGCTGAGTGAGTTTAAAATACAAGTGGGCTTACTGTATGGCTACACTACTTCATTGATTTTCCAACCATACTTTTTTGACTGAATAAAATGAATAACGGAGATTCAAATGAACAAGGAAGTAAAAAAAATTTGATAAATACCCTAAAATGCCAGAACTAAGCTCTTCGAGATTAGAGAGTTAGTTTTTGAAATTGCATTTGAACTGGCCCTAGGTGAAATTGACGAGACACTAAATGGGAAGAGCCTAGCGATAGTGTAAAAACAGGCAGCCCTATTCGAATCGACTGGAAGTTAAAGTCACCTAATAATTATTATCTGTTTTTCAATTACCAAACTAAATTGGTAGATACATTTCGTGAACTATATGGTGAAGAGCTCCATTTCAAGGAAATAGAGCAATATTTCTTTGTTTATCAACTTCGCCACCAAAAGTAATAATAAAGTCATGTTTGATGTTAGCTTTAACTTATCAGCAGCGAAAAAGATTACCTCTTTTGGGGGAATGTGAAATTCCGGTTCAGAAAGGTTTGAAGTGGACTATAGTCGATTTGCTTTGATAAGACCTAAGATTACAGTAGAACGGAGTCAATATTGAGCCTTAGTATTCAATCAAAATTATTAATTAGTGCGGGTGTTATTGCGTTTATTTCTGCTATCTGGCACGTACTATGTATATTTGGCGGGCCTAGCTGGTATGCATTTGCTAGGGCACCTCAACAGATTATAGAATCTTCAATACATGGAACATTGCTTGCCCCAATTGGTACAATAATCGTAGCTAGCTTAATGTTTGCTTGTACTGTGTTTGCTTTTTCAGCGGCTGGTTTAATCCGTAAAGTTTCTTTTCTGAAACCTGCTCTAGTTACTATTGCGGTAATTTGCACTTTACGGGGTTTAATTGCCATTCCAACATTTATCACAACCTCAGGTTTAGATATTTGGCAAATAGTTGCAAGCGTTATTTGGTTTTATGTTGGCGTTTGTTTTATTCTGGGTTCTATAAAGCAATGATGAATTCGAAAACCTTCTATATATCAAGCTGTTTAAGTGCTGGGAAACATCCAAAGTACATAAACGACAAAACCCAGCCGAAGCTGGGTTTTGTGACAACACAATTTTGTGAAAACTTATAATGCTAAGTTCTTTTTCGCACGCGTTAAGTTGTGCTCTACTAGCTCGTTACCTGAAATTTGTACTGCTTCGTAAAAGTCAGACAATGCAGCAGTGTCGTTTTCAGACATGATTCGAGCTACACCGCGGTTGCTTAATGCAAATGAGGTTAATTCACGACGTTTGTAAGCAGGTACCTTGCTCTTGCTAAGCAAGCTGATTGCTTTAGAGCAAAGTGTTTCAGCTTCTGTAAAATTCTTTGCTTGAACACTTAACGCACATTGGTTAAATGCTAGTTCGTATTGGCGGTTTGTTTCTACTGTTGCTCGTGTAGATTGATCAATAACCATTAATTTGTAGTCACTCTGATCAGCCACTGCCATAGCTGAACAAGTTAATAAAGAGCTAAGTGCAACGCGTTTCATAAGTGTACTAAACATAATCATTTCCTCTATTTGAGTCGGTATCAATCGCCGACAAATGAACTTTAATTGAACGCTGCAAATTCAACAAACGATAAAAAATGACCTAATAGATGAAGAAATTTAACCTATAGACTTTAGTCTAATGTAATGAATTAGAATTAGAGGGGAAGCTTGAAGTTAGATAGAGGAAGCTTTTCGTTATTTGATCTTATGCCGATTGCTGAAATTGGCTTTAGCTATCAATTAACAATTTAACGGTTTAAAAAACGTACATAAGGACCCATTAATCTTAAGTCACCTATTGATGGATTGAAAATGGACTTACTTACACTTTTACTTATAGTTATCGTTGCTTTTGTTAGCCTAGTTATAGCCTTTATCATTTTGTCCCATATGGTACGTTGGGCTAAAAAAATGCCAAAAGGCGCTTATCTTTTTATGGCTTTATTTCCGCTTATCTCATTATTTCCGATACCGCCGCCCGTGTTCGAAAACGTTGCTAAAGCAAAGCATGAGCAACGTAAAAAACAAAAGCAAGATGATAAATAATCATAGGTAGGGAGAGCCATAAATTAAACAAATAGTTGTTTATTAATGGCTAAATCGGTACTTTAAGGTGATATATAGTTGTTAAATAGGTAAAAAATAAAAAAGACTATGAAGCTTAAACTTGCGTGTTTATTACTATGCCCATTCGTTGCCAATGCAGCTGAAGATAAAGTGGCTGTTTATCTTAATTTTGAGCAAGCTTATTTGAGCAACGATGTATCTTTGTTTGCGCCATTATTAAGTAAAAACTATACGATTAAACAAACATTGCATATTCCTGGGCTAGGGTCAGATACTGTGCCTGTTACTAAAGCACAGTTACTTGAAGGCATGAAGCAAAATCCAAAGCCTAGTTCATTACCGCGTTCAAAAGCTGAATCAGTCAAAGTAGAAACAATTTCATCAAATCAATTCTGTGCAAATTCACAAACTCTCGATCAAGTCGTCGTGGCAGGTAAAAACTACGAAGAGAAGGAACTAAGAAAAGCGTGTTTTAAACACGAAAATAACAGCTATGAAGCTATATCACATACCATTGATGTGTATTATCGAGAGCTTTGATAGAGAAAGTTAACATTCTGAAGTTTCCGTGTATCAAATAAACGTACTAACTGATATTAATTACGGACAAACCCTATAAATGAGATAAGGAAATAAATATGAAAAAACAGTTAGGTTTAGTAGCAGGCGTATTTTTAGCATCAACAAGTTGTTTCGCAGCTGATAGTTTTCAAGTTGAAACATCTGTTTATAAAGCGAATGAGCTACTAGCATCGCCAGTAATGCTGGTGGAAGAAAAACAACCTGTGACCATCTCTATAGGTGAGGGGTTTAGTTATGAAGTTAAAGTTACACCACAACAAAATAATACGGCAGCTGTAGAAACATCAATCACACTCGCTGGCAGCTATTTTACACCTTCTTTTGTTGTGGAATATGGTAAACAAGCGTCTTTTGAAATAGGTGAAAACAAAGTGAGTATTTTAGTAACCAAGTCGAAAAGTTAAATTAGCAATATAAGACCCTCAACAAAATTGAGGGTCTTTAATCTATTATTTTAGATGTTTGAAAGTATCAAGCATCCATTTTATAAATAGCTCTAATTGTGCATTAGTTTCACTAGGATCGTGTTGAACTAAGTAATATTTATCTTTCGTTTTTAATGGCATATCGGTGAAATTAAATAACCATTGCTCATCAAACCAAGTCTGACTGATAGGCAAGGGGATTAGGGCAATACCCATACCCTGTTGCGCGGCACGTGCCACACCAAACATACTATCAACCTGAATAATTTGTTTTGGTGCAAAGTCATCAATACCAGCATGCTCTGCCCATTGGTGCCAAGCCCAAGGACGCGCTTTATGAAGTATAAGAGGAACTTCATTTAAAGCCTGAAACGGGTTTTCTTGCCATGCTTGCCAGTTTTCTTTATTGCAAGCTGGTGTATACGATAGCGAAAATAGCTCATGTACAACGCCTTCGTGCGGTTTAGATGAAGACAATACAATCGACAAATCGCTTTGCTTAGTCAGCTCTTTACGCGTTTTTAAGGTATTAAGCTGTAAGTTTGTATTTGGGTGCTCACTGGTCCATTCGCTCAGTTTTGGCATTAAAAGCTCACTGGCGAAAAACTCAGGTAACGTAATACTGATCGTAACGTTCTCTTGTAACTGACTAAACTCATTAATGGTTTTTTCTAGCGCTTTAATAAGCGGTGATACAGAGTCATAAAAATTCTTACCAGCCGCTGTTAGGCGAATTGAACGGGTTTGACGTTCAAATAGTTCAATACCCAATTGTTCTTCTAATTGTTTGATCTGATGGCTTACGGCAGACGGTGTAAGGTAAAGCTGGTTTGCTGCATCTTTAAAGCTAAGGGTGCGTGCAGCAAAACAAAATGAGCGTAGGCCACGAATAGGTGTTTGCATAGTTAATTTCAGTAAGTCTCAAAGCGCTTGTTAGTTAATTAACTGCTAAGCAATTATTATCCCAAAATGTAAAAAAATAGAGATTAAAGAATGAATATAGCTAACTCTTGCCATATTGTATAAAAAACAATCGTGAATCGCTCGTTTAATCTATGTTTAGGCAAATGTTTAGTAAAAAAGTGATCTTAGCAGTTTTAGCTATTTCGTCATAGTCTCAGTATTAGATACTGCCAATTCACTAAAGCAGGGCATTTTATACTATTTATGTGACAAAATGGTGCGGCGAAAGGCTGACTTTAGATAAAAAAAATCCCTCTTGCGAGGGATTTTGGGTAACTCAGCGCCATTGGCACTGGGAATGAGGTCGGTACATGGGATGTGAGTGGTTTAAAAAACCATCTCTGGAACATCACCTTCAACAAGCAATTTGCCTGCCGTTTTGCTAATAATTTCATCTACCGACACGCCTGGAGCGCGTTCGATTAGATGAAATGCGCCGTCTTTAACTTCTAGTACGGCTAAATCAGTTACGATTTTCTTTACACAGTTAACCCCAGTTAGCGGTAAAGTGCAACTTTCTAATAACTTAGAGTCGCCATGCTTGCTTGCATGAGTCATCGTAACAATAATATTCTTCGCGCCAGCAACGAGGTCCATCGCGCCACCCATGCCTTTAATTAGCTTTTTTGGGATCATCCACGATGCGATGTTACCGTTCTGGTCAACTTCAAATGCACCTAATACTGTTAAGTCTACATGACCACCCCGTATCATGGCAAAACTATCTGCACTATTAAATATTGCTGCACCTGTGGCTGCTGTCACGGTTTCTTTACCCGCGTTGATCATATCTGCATCAACTTGGTCTTTGGTTGGGTACGCACCCATACCTAATAAGCCATTTTCAGACTGCAACATAACTTCGATACCGTCAGGTACATAGTTAGCAACCAGAGTAGGGATACCAATACCTAGGTTTACGTAATAGCCATCTTGTAGTTCTTGTGCAACACGCATTGCAACTTGTTCACGTGATAATGCCATTTTATTGCTCCTTAATCGCGAGTTGTTACACGTTCAATGCGTTTTTCAAAGTCGCCTTTGATCACGCGATTAACATAAATGCCTGGGGTATGAATTTGGCTTGGCTCAAGTTCACCTGGTTCAACAATCTCTTCTACTTCAGCAACGGTAATTTTTCCTGCTGTAGCGGCCATCGGGTTGAAGTTCATTGCGGTGTGGCGAAATACAAGATTACCGTAGCGGTCGGCTTTCCATGCTTTAACAATGGCAAACTCACCTGTAATTGACTCTTCTAAGATATACGGGCGACCATCAAATTCTTTGACTTCTTTGCCTTCGGCAACCGGAGTGCCGTAACCTGTAGCAGTATAAAACGCAGGAATACCCGCACCACCGGCGCGCATCTTCTCAGCAAGTGTACCTTGTGGAGTTAAAACAACATCAATTTCGCCATCGAGTAGTTGTTTTTCGAAAAGCGCATTTTCACCCACATAAGAAGCGATGATTTTTTTAATTTGCTTATCGTGAAGTAAAACACCTAAACCAAAATCGTCGACACCGCAGTTGTTTGAAACAACGGTTAGATTTTTAGTCTGTTTACGCTTAATTTCACTGATAAGTCCCTCAGGAATACCACACAAGCCAAAGCCACCAGCGATAATTGTATCGCCATCTTTTAAACCTTCCATTGCAGCTTCATAACTTGAAACCACTTTATCGAAACCGGCCATGAGCCTACTCCTTAATTATTCTGAGTGTTCTTTAGAGCAAGTGATACCTTGCTGACAGGTTGTTTATTTAATGCACTGCAAATAGCCCAACCAGCTTTCGCCAGTATTTCTAAATCAATACCATGCTCTATGCCAAGTCCTTGTAGTAAGTAAACTACATCTTCAGTGGCAACATTTCCTGACGCACCTTTGGCATAAGGGCAACCACCAAGGCCTGCAACAGCACTATCAACCGTTGATATACCGCGTGTTAGGGCGGTGTAAATATTTGTGAGCGCTTGTCCGTATGTGTCGTGAAAATGTACAGCGAGCTTTGATTTATCAATATGTTGCAAGAGTAAATCTAATAACTCATCGACTTTTTTCGCCGTACCTACACCAATGGTGTCGCCAAGGCTAATTTCGTAACAACCAAGCTCTAATAATCGCTCTGATACCTTTAATACATCATTGTAGTCGACATCACCTTGATATGGACAACCCATGACGCAGCTAACATAACCTCTAACACGAATGTTATTCGCTTTGGCAAAATCCATAACATCCTTAAAGCGGTCAATACTTTCATCAATAGAGCAGTTAATGTTCTTTTGACAAAACGCTTCACTTGCCGCTGTAAAGATAGCAAATTCTTGTATGCCGACTTGTTTTGCCGCCTCTGCACCCCGTAAATTCGGGGTGAGGGCACTTAAGTTAACATTAGGCAAATTTAACGCGCTTATTACATCGCTAGAGTCAGCCATTTGTGGCACCCACTTAGGTGACACAAAGGCGCCTGCTTCAATATCTTTAAGCCCAGCATCTGCAAGGGCGTTGATAAGAGCGACTTTATCTTGGGTATTAACGGCGGCTTCATTTTGCAAACCGTCTCTGGCGCCAACTTCTACAATGCTAACAAAATCAGGAAACTGTGCCATTACGCCTCCGGCTCTTCAACAATCGCGAGCATATCACCGTGACTCACCAGTTCACCTTCAGCAAAGCAATAGCTGGTTAATACACCATCATGTGGGGCATTAAGCGTGTA
The DNA here is from genome assembly GCF_015278155.1 of Pseudoalteromonas simplex. NCBI lineage: Bacteria > Pseudomonadati > Pseudomonadota > Gammaproteobacteria > Alteromonadales > Pseudoalteromonadaceae > Pseudoalteromonas > Pseudoalteromonas simplex. The sequence continues at coordinate 149,079 of NZ_JADILN010000002.1, read as the reverse complement.
TTCCATTTTCATCGCTTCGATGATGACAACAGCGTCACCTTTAGCAACAGTACTACCCACTTCAACTAAATGTTTAACAACAGTACCATTGAGTGGTGCAGCAAGTGGCAACGCATCACTTTCGTGTTCACTAATATAGTGTTTATCAATCAGTTCTAGCACCATTTGCTGTGCTTTGTACATCACTGTAATGTGAGAGTCTGTTTGATTAGTATGAGCCACAACTTTTTCGCCATTAACAACTAAGTTTGCAAGGCCATTTTCAACCTTGCCCGAGGTTGTATAGTCAACCCCATCTAAGCTAATTTTAAAGCCATCTGATGTTTTAACCGCATGAACGTTTAAATCTACAAACGGAATTGTTGTTTTAGCATCACTGTTTAGCATAAAGCCTGTTAATTGTTGCCATGGGCTGCTGCTTTCACCTTTTAGTTGATGTGCATACGCATAGGCTGCCACAACGGTCGCAATAACAGACTGTTGCTCGTTTTTAGCAACAAGGCGCTCACCTTGGTCTTCAATAAAGTGCGTATCGGGTGCACCTGCTTGAAAAGTAGGGTGGTTAGCAAGATTATGTAAGAAATTAACGTTACAGCTAAAACCTGCTAGGTGGAATTGCTCTAGTGCTTTTGATAAACGCCCAAGCGCTGCCTCACGGTTATCGTCATGCACAATTAATTTAGCAATCATAGGATCGTAGAACGGGCTAATTTCATCACCCGCTGCAATCCCTGTATCTATACGTACAAATTCAGATTCGTTCGGTGTGAATAGGGCGTCAATGTGGCCAGAACACGGAATAAAGTCATTACTTGGATCTTCTGCATAAATACGCGCTTCAAAGCTGTGACCTTGTAGCTGTATATCTGCTTGGCTAAGTGGTAATGCTTCACCTGACGCAATATTGATTTGCCAATTCACCAAATCAACACCGGTTACCATTTCTGTTACTGGGTGCTCTACTTGTAAACGGGTGTTCATTTCCATGAAGAAGAATTCATCACCGCATAATAAAAACTCAACCGTACCTGCACCGCGATAGTTAATCGCTTGGGCACAACGTACCGCAGCTTCACCCATTTCTTTACGAAGTGCATCAGATAAACCCGGAGCAGGGGCTTCTTCAATTACTTTTTGGTGACGACGCTGTAAAGAGCAGTCACGGTCACCTAAGTACACACAGTTACCATGGCTATCGGCAAAAACTTGTACTTCAACATGGCGCGGTTTGGTGACATAGCGCTCTAACAGTACTAAATCGTTACCAAAGCCGGCTTTTGCTTCACGTTTTGCGCCTTCAAGTGCACCGATAAAGTCTTTTGCGTGTTCAACAACTCGCATCCCTTTACCACCGCCACCAAAGGCCGCTTTAATCAGTACCGGATAACCAATTTTTTCAGCTTCAGCTTGTAGGAAATCTGTATCTTGATTGTCACCATAGTAGCCTGGCACTAATGGTACATTTGCTTGGTGCATAATTTCTTTAGCGCGGGTTTTTGAACCCATGGCTTCAATACTTGATGCTGGCGGGCCAATAAAGGCGATATCATTTTTCTCACACGCGAGTGCAAAGTCACAGTTCTCAGATAAAAAACCATAACCCGGGTGAATACAATCAACACCTGCTTGTTTAGCTACATCGATGATTTTGTCTGCTACTAAGTACGAATCTTTACTTGGCGCAGGGCCAATGTGATACGCCTCATCAGCAAGCTTTACGTGCTGAGCATGTTTATCAGCATCTGAGTACACTGCAACCGTAGTTAAGCCCATTTGCTTTGCTGTACGCATAACTCGGCAGGCAATTTCACCACGGTTGGCAACGAGAATTTTTTTCAATGATTTTGTTGTCATAATGGTTCCTATTTCTGCCAGTTAGGGGCACGTTTTTCAAAAAATGCAGTCAGGCCTTCTTGGCCTTCTTCAGATACACGAATGCGTGCAATGCGTTCTGCGGTTAACTCAATCAGTGCATCATTTATTACGTTGCCAGCGACATCATTGATTAGCTGTTTTGCTGCTTTAACAGCAACAGGACCATTGTTGACAAGGTTTTGTAAGTGTTTGTCGAGCGCTGTTTGTAAATCGCCGGTGATCTGGTGAATTAAACCCAGTTGCTTGGCTGTATGCGCGTCAAAAATCTCTGCCGTTAAAAAATAACGACGTGCAGCGCGCTCACCAATAGCTTTAATGACATAAGGGCTGATAACCGCAGGAATAAGACCAAGCTTTACTTCACTTAAGCAAAACTGTGCATCGTCTTGGCAAATTGCGATATCACAACACGCAATCAAGCCTAAGGCACCACCAAATGCAGCACCTTGTACGGTACAAATTGTTGGATGCGGACTGGTAGCAAGGACTTTCATAAGTTTTGCTAGCTGCATAGAATCCGCTAAGTTTTCTGCAAAGTCATTGCCAGCCATCGACTTCATCCAGTTTAAATCAGCGCCAGCAGAAAAGTGCTTACCGTCGGTTCTTAAAACCAGTGCGCGCACATCACAACTGTTTGCGTGTTCAATTAAACGGATCAGCTCACTGATGACTTCTTCGTTAAATGCATTGTGTTTTTCTGGGCGACTTAGTACCAGTACAGCCACATTTGATTTTGTTATTTCGAGTGTTACTGACATAAGGCCTCCACTACATTCTAAATACGCCGAACTGCGAATCGCGCTCTGGTGCATTTTTAGCTGCACTTAAGGCAAGCCCTAATACATTGCGAGTATCAGCAGGATCGATAATGCCATCATCCCAAAGGCGGGCACTGGCGTAATATGGATGACCTTGTTTTTCGTATTGCTCGATAATTGGCTTTTTAAACTCACTGACTTGCTCATCAGTCATGCTTTCGCCTTTACGGGCTAAACCGTCTTGTTTAACTTGTGCAAGAACGCCTGCTGCTTGTTCACCACCCATTACAGAGATACGGGCGTTTGGCCACATCCACATCATGGTAGGTTCAAACGCACGGCCACACATACCGTAGTTACCTGCACCATACGAGCCACCAATTAACACGGTGAATTTAGGTACATCAGCACATGACACAGCAGTTACCATTTTCGCACCATGTTTGGCGATGCCTTCGGCTTCGTATTTTTTACCAACCATAAAGCCAGTAATGTTTTGTAAAAACACCAAAGGAATTTTGCGTTGTGCACATAGCTGTATAAAGTGCGCGCCTTTTTGCGCAGATTCACTAAATAAAATACCGTTGTTGGCAACAATACCGACAGGGTGACCAAAGATTTTTGCAAAGCCGGTTACTAAGGTTTCGCCAAAGTAGCGTTTAAATTCATCAAATGATGAATCATCAACAACACGGGCAATCACTTCGCGTACATCAAATGGCTTTTTAAGGTCGGTACCTACAATGCCGTAAATTTCGTTAATGTCGTAACGCGGCGGTTTAACATCATCAAGTAACGGTGCAGTAGGGCGTTGATAGTTTATTCGTTCAATACATTGGCGCGCGATAGAAAGTGCATGGGCATCGTTTTCAGCATAGTGATCGGCAACACCTGAGGTTTTACAGTGAACATCAGCACCACCGAGCTCTTCAGCACTCACTTCTTCACCGGTAGCCGCTTTAACCAGTGGCGGGCCTGCTAAGAAAATTGTGCCTTGCTCTTTTACGATAATACTTTCATCAGCCATCGCAGGTACATAAGCACCACCTGCAGTACATAAACCCATTACGACCGCAATTTGTGGAATGCCTTTACCAGACATACGTGCCTGATTATAGAAAATACGGCCAAAGTGTAATTTATCTGGAAATACATCATCTTGTTCAGGCAGGTTTGCACCGCCTGAATCAACTAAATAAATACACGGTAAATGACAACGCTCTGCGATATCTTGGGCACGCAGGTGTTTTTTCACCGTTAGTGGAAAGTATGTGCCGCCTTTTACGGTTGCATCATTGGCGATGATCATACATTCAACGCCTTTCACACGACCAATACCAGCAACAACACCGGCACATGGAATAGCTTGTTCATACACTCCAAAGGCAGCAAATTGTGAAATCTCTAAAAATGGCGAGCCTTCATCAAGTAGCGTTTCAATACGGTCACGAACAAACAACTTACCACGGCCTTGGTGGCGTTCAATCAGGGCAGGGCCACCACCTAAACGGATATCAGCTACTTTTTCACGTAAATCACTTACGAGCGCTGCCATGTTGTCGTGATTTTGCAAAAATTGCGGATCGTGTGGATTTACACTCGATTTTAAAATCGTCATAACAAGGTCCCTATCGGCTTTCAGTGAATAATTCGCGACCAATTAGCATGCGGCGGATTTCTGAAGTACCTGCGCCAATTTCATATAGTTTTGCATCACGTAATAAACGACCTGTCGCATATTCGTTGATATAACCATTACCACCTAAGATTTGAATAGCATCAAGGGCCATCTTAGTCGCCAGCTCTGCTGCATATAAAATAGCACCAGCGGCATCTTTACGCGTTGTTTCGCCGCGGTCACATGCACGAGCTACTGTGTAAACATATGAACGAGCTGCATTCATTTGCGTGTACATGTCAGCAATTTTGCCTTGAATCAGTTGGAACTGACCAATAGGGCTATCAAATTGTTTACGCTCATGAATATAAGGAACCACAATGTCCATACATGCTTGCATAATGCCAAGCGGGCCTGCAGCTAAAACAACACGCTCATAATCTAGGCCACTCATAAGTACTTTTACGCCTTCGTTTAAGTTACCTAGAATGTTTTCTGCTGGTACTTCGCAGTTCTCGAACACTAATTCACAGGTGTTAGAGCCACGCATACCAAGTTTGTCTAGCTTTTGCGCAGTAGAGAATCCTGGTGTGTTACGTTCAACGATGAACGCTGTGATCCCTTTAGGGCCGGCATTTAAATCTGTTTTTGCATAGATAACAAAGGTATCGGCATCTGGACCATTAGTGATCCACATCTTGTTACCGTTAAGTACAAACACATCGCCTTTTTTCTCGGCTTTTAATTTCATTGATACAACATCAGAACCCGCATTTGGCTCACTCATCGCAAGGGCACCAATGTGCTCACCACTGATAAGCTTAGGTAGGTATTTTTCTTTTTGAGCCTGTGACCCATTACGGTTAATTTGGTTAACACATAGATTTGAATGAGCACCATAACTTAAACCAATCGATGCACTTGCACGGCTAATTTCTTCCATTGCAATAACATGCTCAAGGTAACCAAGGCCCGCACCGCCAAATTCTTCAGGTACTGTCATACCTAATAAACCCATTTCGCCAAGCTGTGGCCAAAGTTGATTAGGGAAGGCATTGTCTACGTCTGTTTGTTCTGCAAGTGGGGCAATTTCTTGGCTCGCAAAGCTATTAACATGATCGCGGATCATGTCTGCTGTTTCGCCAAGTCCGAAGTTCATTTCTTTATAAAGTGAAATAGTGCTCATAATGTGTGTTCCTGTGAGAGTCTGTTGTCGAGATTGTTGTCAGGTTATTCGTCTAAATTATTAAGGGTTTCACGACAGCGGCGTTCTGCTGTAACCAATTCCATTAGTACAACTTTAATGTCGTCCATCTGTTGGCTTAGGTCTGCTTTTTTTTCTGCGATAAGGTCAAGCATAGTTACTAGCTGCTTAGCGCTTGATTTATCTGCGTCGTACAGTTCAAACAAACGGCCCGTTTCAGCCAAGGTAAAACCTAAGCGTTTACCGCGTAGAATAAGTTTTAGTCTTACTTTGTCGCGTTTTGAATAAATACGAGTTTGACCATTGCGATCAGGTGAGATCAGGCCTTGGTCTTCATAAAAGCGGATAGAGCGGGTTGTAATATCAAATTCTTTTGCTAGTTCGCTGATACTAAACGTTTGCTCATTGCTAGCAGGTTCAACTGCTGCGCTTTCAAAGTTTGTTTGATTGTCTTGTTTCATGATTTATTTACCTCATTCGAATAACACCAATATAAGTGAAGTTTACGTAAAGGTAAAGGGTGATTTGGGAGTTATACTTTAGACTTATAAAGATAACTGGTTGGATTTGTTGAAAAGCTTTATTTATCTAGCCTTGTAAGCAGATGTTCGATTTTTAATACAACAAAATACAGATAAGTTTACAGTTTTAACGACCGCAAAAAAGTTGATTTTAGATTTACGTTGGCGTAAACGTAAATATTATGTATGCTGAATTAAATCGAAATTAAACTATAACAAATTAACTGTTTGGTTACACATGATTTGAACACATGATGATAACCACTTACATGGAGCCAAATATGACTACTGAAGCCGTTGTTATTGTTGCCGCAAAACGTACCCCTATGGGTGGTTTTATGGGCGCACTAAGTGGTGCACACGCAACTGATTTAGGTGCTACAGCTATTAAAAGTAGCTTAGAGCAAGCCGGTTTATCTGCCGATAAGATTGACGAAGTGATCATGGGCTGTGTATTACCAGCTGGTCTTGGTCAAGCACCTGCTCGCCAAGCAATGTTAAAAGCGGGCCTTAATCAAGGTACTGGCGCAACAACAATCAACAAAGTTTGTGGCTCAGGCTTAAAAGCTGCCATGTTTGCTCATGACTTAATTAAGTCAGGCTCTATAAACACCGCTGTTGCGGGTGGTATGGAAAGCATGAGTAATGCGCCTTATATGTTACCAAATGCACGTTCAGGTATGCGTATGGGTCATGGCGAAGTAAAAGATCACATGATGTGTGATGGCCTTGAAGATGCTTACGACAACAAAGCAATGGGTTGTTTTGCACAAGACACTGCCGATCAATATTCAATTGGTCGTGAACAAATGGATAACTTTGCACTTAGCTCACTTAATAAAGCAAATAGTGCGATTGAAACAGGTGCATTTGATAATGAAATTGCAGCGCACACTATTTCTACACGCAAAGGTGATGTGACCGTTGCGATTGATGAGCAACCAGGCAATGCACGTCCTGATAAAATCCCAGGTTTACGTCCTGCATTCAAAAAAGACGGCACGATTACAGCTGCAAACTCGTCATCAATTTCTGATGGTGCAGCAGCGCTTGTGTTAATGCGTGAGTCAGATGCTAAAGCACAAGGTTTAACACCACTTTGTCGTATCGTTGCTCACAGCACACATTCTCAAGCCCCGAGCGAATTTACTTTAGCACCGGTAGGCGCGATGCAATCGCTTTTAGAAAAAGCCGGTTGGTCTGTTAATGATGTTGATTTATGGGAAATCAACGAAGCGTTTGCCATGGTGACTATGCTTGCAATTAACGAGTTAAAACTTGATGAAAGCAAAGTTAACGTCAATGGCGGTGCCTGTGCACTTGGTCACCCAATTGGTGCAAGCGGCGCGCGTATCTTAGTTACCTTAATTCATGCATTAAAGAATCGTGGTCTTAGCAAAGGTGTTGCCTCACTGTGTATCGGTGGTGGTGAAGCTGTTGCTATGGCTGTTGAAGCAATTTAATCGCTTTAGAATTTTAATCTCTCACAGCCGCAACGTATTTTAAAAACTATCATGTTGCGGCCTCTTTATACCCACTGGGGAGGAGTGCCTCATGCACCAAGTACCTTTATTTATCAACGGCGAATTTACCCAATCAAGTTCATCGCAGCTGATTGATGTTATCAATCCTGCGAACCAAGAAGTGTTAGCGCAAGTCCCGTGTGCAACGGATGCTGAAATGGATGCAGCCATTGCCTCTGCAAAAGAAACATTTAAAACATGGAAAGAAGTGCCAATTTCTGAGCGTGCGCGCATTATGATGAAATACGCTGCACTACTAAAAGAAAACCATGACGAGCTTGCGACGATTATCTGTCATGAGCTGGGTAAAACATTTGAAGATGCCAAAGGCGATGTTTGGCGCGGTATTGAAGTTGTTGAGCAAGCAGCCAATGCACCATCACTGATGATGGGCGAAACAATGGAAAACGTAGCGCGTAAAATCGATACTTACTCTTACATGCAGCCACTAGGTGTATGTGCGGGTATTACGCCATTTAACTTCCCTGCGATGATCCCATTATGGATGTTCCCACTGGCTATTGTGTGTGGTAACACCTTTATTCTTAAACCATCAGAGCAAGATCCACTAACACCAATGCGTTTAGCTGAACTATTTGTTGAAGCGGGTGCACCAAAAGGGGTGTTACAAGTTGTTCATGGTACAAAACCACAAGTTGACCGTTTATTAGAAGACCCAGCAGTACGTGCTATTTCATTTGTTGGTTCGTGTGGTGTAGGTGAATACATCTATTCAAAAGGCACAGCAAACCTTAAACGCGTACAAGCTTGTGTAGGTGCAAAAAACCACATGGTTATTATGCCAGATGCAAGTAAATCGCATGTTGTAAATAACTTAGTCGGTGCGTCTGTAGGTGCTGCGGGTCAGCGCTGTATGGGTATTTCGGTTGCTGTATTTGTTGGTCAAGCTAAAGACTGGGTTGATGAAATTAAAGCAGGCTTTGAAAATGTACGCCCAGGTGTATGGGATGATGCAAACGCGGCTTACGGCCCACAAACATCAAAAGCTGCTAAAGACCGTATTCTATCACTTATCGCTAGTGGTAAAGAACAAGGTGCAACGTGCTTAATTGATGGCTCTGACTTTACTGTTGAAGGTTACGAGCAAGGTAACTGGGTTGGTCCAACGTTATTTACTGATGTAACCACCGAGATGGATTTATACAAAGAAGAGATCTTTGGTCCTGTATTGGCTTGTATGTTTGTAGATACTCTTGAAGAGGCGATTGAGCTTATCAATAACTCGCCTTACGGTAACGGTACTTCGTTATTCACATCAAGCGGCGCTGCTGCACGTAAATTCCAACATGAAATCGAAGTAGGTCAAGTTGGTATCAACGTGCCAATTCCTGTGCCACTCCCGTTTTTCTCTTTCACCGGTTGGAAAGGTTCATTCTACGGTGACCAACACACCTACGGTAAGCAAGGTATTCGTTTTTACACAGAAACGAAAACAATTACTTCACGTTGGTTCGAGGATGATATCGCCTCAGGTCCTAACATGAGTATTAACCTTAAATAAGCCGTAATTAATTTACTGCTGAGCGAGCACACGCTCGCTCAAAGAACACACATTTAAACGACAACAATCGTTATTCACACAAGAATAAGACAACAAAATAGAGGTCTACTATGGACTTTAATTTAACCGAAGATCAGCAAGCGTTTGCTGAAACAGCCCGTCAGTTTGCAGAGTCTGAACTTGCTCCACATGCAGCTAAGTGGGACCAAGAACACATTTTCCCTAAAGACACCATTAAAGCTGCCGGTGAGCTAGGCTTTTGTGGTTTATATACTCCTGAAGAAGCGGGTGGCTTAGGTTTATCTCGCCTAGATTCAAGCATTATTTTCGAACAGCTTGCAATGGGTTGTACCGCAACAACCGCTATGTTGACCATTCATAATATGGCAACCTGGATGATTGCAAGCTTTGGTACTGAGGACGTTAAAGCTCAGTACTGTGAGCAATTAGTAATGGGTGAGTTACTTGCGTCTTACTGTTTAACAGAGCCTGGCTCTGGCTCTGATGCAGCATCACTAAAAACCAAAGCAGTTAAAGAGGGCGATGAGTATGTGATCTCAGGCTCTAAAATGTTTATTTCGGGTGCTGGTGAAACTGATTTACTTGTAGTTATGGCGCGCACTGGTGGTGAAGGCGCTGCCGGTATTTCGGCATTTGCTGTGCCAGCTGACGCAGCAGGTATCGAATACGGTAAAGCTGAAGAAAAAATGGGCTGGAATGCACAGCCAACACGTTTAATTAGCTTTGAAGGTGTCAGAATTCCTGCGGCTAACTTACTAGGCCAAGAAGGCGAAGGCTTTAAGTTTGCAATGCAAGGCCTAGATGGTGGCCGAATTAATATTGCTACCTGTTCATTAGGTACAGCACAAGCAGCTCTTAATACTGCGCGCGAATACCTAAAAGAACGTGAGCAATTTGGTAAGCCATTAGCTGCTTTCCAAGCACTGCAATTTAAGATTGCTGATATGAATACCGAACTTGTTGCTGCTCGTCAAATGGTGCGCTTAGCCGCATTTAAACTAGATACCGGTGACAGCGAAAAAACCACTTACTGCGCGATGGCAAAACGTTTTGCTACAGATGTTGGTTTTAAAGTCTGTGACGATGCACTACAAATTCACGGTGGTTACGGTTACATCAAAGAATATCCATTAGAGCGTCATTTCAGAGACGTCCGTGTGCATCAAATTCTTGAAGGCACAAACGAAATCATGCGTGTGATTATCGCACGACGTATCTTAGCTGAGTCAGCTGGCGACATTCTATAAGGAGCAACCTATGTCTAATCCATCGATTGATTTAAATATTGAAGGTAACGTTGCGGTTTTAACCATGAATAACCCGCCAGCGAATACTTGGACACAAGATACATTAACTGCATTAAAAGACACTGTAACTGAGCTAAATGCTAACAAAAATGTCTATGCATTAGTGATTACAGGCCAAGGTGAAAAGTTCTTTAGTGCTGGTGCTGATCTGAACGTATTTGCCAGTGGTGATAAAGGCGTTGCTGCTACTATGTCAAAAGTGTTTGGTGATGCATTTGAAGCACTAACAAATTTCCGTGGTGTATCAATCGCGGCAATTAATGGTTATGCCATGGGCGGTGGTCTTGAAGTGGCTCTTGCTTGTGATATTCGTATAGCTGAAGAGCAAGCTCAAATGGCACTTCCTGAAGCGAAAGTTGGCTTGTTGCCTTGTGCTGGCGGTACGCAAAACCTTGCATGGCTTGTTGGTGAAGGCTGGGCAAAACGCATGATCTTATGTGGCGAGCGCCTAAAAGCAGACAAAGCTCGCGAAATTGGCCTTGTTGAAGAAGTGGTTGGTGCTGGCGAAAGTTTAGCGGCGGCAATGAAACTTGCTAACCAAGTGGGTGAGCAAAGTCCAGTTGCTGTGACTGCATGTAAAGAGCTTATTCAAAAAGGTCGCACACAACCTATGGCTCATGCATTGCCATTAGAGCGTGAGCTATTTGTTCAGTTGTTTGATACGCAAGACCAAAAAGAAGGCGTGAATGCGTTCTTAGAAAAGCGTAAAGCAAATTGGGTAAATGGCTAATGAATAATGTAACACTACTAAATCATCAAGATGCGCCTGTGGTGTTTGAAACTGCAGAGGCCGAGAGCGGCCTCATTGCAATTGCGACACTCAATGCGCCTAAGTCGTTAAATGCCTTAAATTACGACATGATCCAATTGCTTGAGCCTCAGCTTAGAAAATGGGCTGACGATGATGCAGTTGCCATGGTCATTCTAAAAGGGGCTGGTGAAAAAGCATTTTGTGCCGGTGGCGATGTAGTAAGCCTGCATAAAGCAATGAGTACAGCAGAGCCTGCTAATTACATTGAAGACTTTTTTACTCTTGAGTATAAATTAGACTACCTAATCCACTGCTACGAAAAGCCAATATTACTTTGGGGTAATGGCATTGTTATGGGTGGCGGTCTTGGCTTAATGGCTGGGGCAAGTCACCGAGTGGTAACAGAAACATCGCGTATTGCAATGCCTGAGCTAACCATTGGTTTATACCCTGATGTGGGTGGCAGTTACTTCTTACATAAAATGCCTGAGCAAGTGGGTCTATTCTTAGGGTTAACTGCGGCGTCTATCAATGCTGAAGATGCCTTGTTTGTTAATCTTGCTGATCACTATGCAACAGCAGATAAATATGACGCTATTTTAACGGCTATCACCGCTGAAAAATGGGGCAAAACAGCCTCATTAAATCACGAAAAGCTAACTAACATTTTAATCTCGATTGATAATATTTCAGGCCGGGTTCCTAAAGGCAATGTAAAAGATAACTTAGCGGTTATTCAAAAGCTGGCTGAATTTGACTCACTTCAGGGCAAAATTGACTACATTCAAGCTTTAGAAACTGAAGATAAATGGCTTACCCGTGCGCAAAAGTCATTAGCGCATGGTTGTCCGCTTAGTTGTGCACTGGTTGAACGTCAATTAGCTAATTCAAAAGAGATGACGTTAGCAGATTGCTTCAAAATGGAGCTGGGTATGTCGGTACGCTGTGGCGAAGTAGGCGAGTTTCAAGAAGGCGTTCGTGCGTTACTAATCGACAAAGACGGTGCACCTAACTGGCAGTTTAAATCGCTTAGCGATATCGACGAAGCACTTGTAGATAGCTTCTTTACAGCACGCTGGGATGAGCAATCTCACCCACTAAACTCATTAACGTCATCTTAAGTCCAAGGGGTAAACAAATGGCTAAATTAACAATAGGATTTATTGGTTTAGGCAACATGGGTGGCCCAATGGCGGCAAACCTTGTCAATGCAGGTCATACAGTTCGCGTGTTTGACTTAAATAAAGCGGCGGTCAGTGAGCTTGCCGATAAAGGTGCAATTGCTGCAAACGATGCATCAGAGTGTGCCATTGGCGCTGATATTTTTATCAGTATGCTACCAGCAAGCAAACACGTTAAATCGCTTTACTTAGGCGAAACAGGTCTTATCAACTTACTTGATAGCAAAACTTTAGTGATTGACTGTTCAACCATTGATGCAGAATCAGCGCGTCAAGTGGGAAGCGAACTTGCTCAAAAAGGTATTGATTTTGTTGATGCACCAGTATCAGGTGGTGTTGCAGGTGCAACAGCGGGCACTTTAACCTTTATCGTCGGTGGTGAGCAAAGTCACTTTGAAAAAGCCAAGCTTGCTCTAGTAGATATGGGTAAAAACATCTTCCATGCTGGTGATATTGGCGCAGGCCAAGTAGCAAAAATCTGTAACAACATGCTGCTGAGCATTTTAATGGCAGGTACTAGCGAAGCACTACAAATGGGCATAAATAACGGGCTAGACCCAAAAGTGTTAAGTGACATCATGACTGCAAGCTCTGGCCGTAACTGGACACTTGAGCTTTATAACCCATGCCCTGGTGTAATGGAAACGGCACCAGCAAGTAATGATTATAAACCGGGCTTTATGGTTGATTTAATGGCAAAAGACTTAGGTCTTGCTATGGAATCGGCTCAGCAAAGTAATTCATCTACCCCAATGGGGTCAATGGCGAAGAATCTATACACTATGCTTCAGCATCAAGGTGCGGGTAGTGATGATTTTAGCGCTATTTTTAAATTATTCTCGAAGTAGGAGATTGTTGTGGAAATTAAAAACAACAACATCGTAATTACCGGTGGTGCGCAAGGTTTAGGCTTTGCAATGGCCGAAAAGTTTGCATCCCTTGGTGCGAACATCGCCCTTATCGATATGCAACAAGATGTACTAGATACTGCAGTATCAGCGCTTGCTAAGTATGGCACAAAAGTCATGGCGTATGCTGCTAATGTCACAGATGAAGACGCTGTGGTAGCAACGTTTAACACTATCAACAAAGACTTTGGCCATATCGGTGTGTTAATTAATAACGCAGGTATCTTACGCGATGGTATGTTTATCAAAGCAAAAGAAGGCAAAGTAGTTGATAAAATGTCGTTGGCTCAATTTCAATCTGTGATTGATGTGAACCTGACCGGTGTATTCTTAGCTGGTCGTGAAGCTGCGAGCCACATGATCGAGTCTGGCAAAGGCGGCGTTATTGTTAATATGTCGAGTGTTGCTCGTGCTGGTAACATCGGCCAAACAAACTATGCAGCGTCTAAAGCTGGTGTTGTTGCGATGACAACGGGTTGGGCGAAAGAACTAGGTCGCTTTGGTATCCGTGTTGGTGCAATCGCGCCAGGTGTTATTCGCACAGCAATGACAGATGCAATGAAACCAGAAGCAAAACAACGCATGATGGCGGTAACGCCAGTGGGTCGTTTTGGTGAAGCAGATGAAATTGCTCAAACAGCACAATACATTGTAGAGAACGACTTTTTTACAGGTCGTGTTGTTGAAATTGATGGCGGTATCCGCCTTTAGTTTGAAATGGTAACCCTTTACCCATTGAAAGTACCAAAACGGTAAGCCTAGCTTGCCGTTTTTTTATTTTTAAAGTATTTTAAATTCATAATGATAAGGAGATTTGTTATGAACACTGATGGCATTACAGTATCAATGAGCAAGGGAATTAAAGCCAACTTCAAACTGGGTGAACATTTAATTGAATACTGGGGTTCTGCTTACTCAGGTAAAGAAGTTCTGAAAGTAGACGGTGAATTAATAGCAGAATCACGTAACTTTAAAACGAAATCTGTTCATGAGTTTAATATTGATGGTAAAGCCTGCCAATTAACAGTTTCAGTGACTTTATTAAGAAAGTTTTCTTCTGTTATTTCATTAGAATGTGAGGGCAAGCTAGTTCACAGTTATCAACTCACATACGGTAAAACCCGAAAAATTGCTTGGTATTTAAAAGCAATCCCATTCTTACTTGCAGGGGTTTTAGGTTGGTGTTTTGCCGCTGATATTCTTACCTTGTTAGAGTTAGTTATCTTTGGTTGCTTAACCTTCGCAGTATCAGAGCTTCTTATGAAAGATCAAGGCTGGATCATTGAAGAGCAAAAGCCTTGTAATTAACTGCCTAGCATTCAATAATTAAGCGGTTAAAAGCCGCTTAACTTTGAGAGATGCAGTGAATCCCAAACAAATCCGCAATTTTTATATCAATGAAGAACAGTCTGTTTATTTGCTGTCTCACCATGATGCTAAAAAGCACCGTCAATGGCTTAACATATGTATTAAACAGCTTACTTTGCTTGGTTACAGTGACGTTGAATTAATTGGTTCTGGTGCGTTTGGATTTGTTTTTGCCGGTGTCGATGATGAAGACCTACCTTGGGTATTTAAGTTTTCTCGGATAACCCTTGCACAAAGTGTACGTGATCGTCTAGAAGACGAAGCGTACATGCTCTCGCAAGTTAATAATCCGCTGGTGCCAAAATTTTATGCCTTTGAACGCATTAAAAAGCAAGGCATTTTAATGATGGAGCGGGCTTTAGGTGAAGACTTAGAAAAAATTTCCATCAAGCAGGGGCGTTTTAGTGCAGCAAAAGTCATGGCGCTTGCTCTTAGGCTACGTAATGTGCTGGTAGATTTACGTGAACACAAAAATGGCTTAAGCCCACAGCCTATTGTACATGGCGATATTAAACCCTCTAACATTGTTTATGATGAACAAACTAATAAGTTGTCGTTGGTAGACTGGGGCAGCTCTGTTTATGCACAAATAGATGCTGAAGGTAATCCGGTTGCTAGCAACTTTATGGATCTTATGTCTGCTGATATAAGCACAACCAATGCACGTATGGGTGATGTGTATTTTATTGGTGATGAGCAAATGTCGGGCGGGCAGTCATCGCCACGTTTTGATGAGCAAGGTGTTGCTTCAACTCTTTATGCACTGGCATCTGCACAATCTTGCCGATTTGGTGCGGCGGTTATTCCTGCTACAAGCCTGAATTTACCTATGGAGCTTGCCCGGGTTATTGACGGTATGCTTTCAAAAGATAAGGCAACCAGAGATGGCGCTGGTGATTATTTTATGCGAAACATGCCTACAATGGCTAAAGCTTACCTCCCTGAGCTGCCCCGTAAAGTCATTCGCCCTTATATCCCTTATTGGTTTAGTGAGTTTGATGAACACCCAGACACGGTAGTTTATAGCTCACGTAAACAATTTTTAAGACAAGCGGACCATAATCAACAATTACTTGATGTAAACGATGCCCAGCTCGACAGGTACTACAAAGAGTTTTTATTTGATACCGGCGACACCGAAAAAGCATTTTTGGCCTCTATTAGCCGATTAGCAAAATATCCGGTAGTAGGGGGCTTGAGTTTTCATTGGAAAGAAAACTCACTGTTTGTTGAATCATCACTTATCCTGCATGATGAAACACTTGGTACAGCCTTTACCGATGCCATTAACAACACGGTGATGTTAGCACAGGGGATTGAACAAAAAGGTCTCTTTAAATGTTGTTTGTTTGATGCGCGTAAGACCATTCAGCTCGAACGTGATGGCACAGGTGCGTTTAAGTTTGAGAATTTACCTGAGCTTGATTACGAAGTAATGGATGTACAAGCCTCAGACGTAACCAGACCGCATTCGTACTTTGAAGATGGTAAAGACCCTGATGAGCAATTACAGCTCCCGAAAAAGGTTATAAAGTGCGTATTTGAGCTAAACCAAATACACCATACAGGCTGTATTATTTTTGAAGCCTTACCTGATAGGATGAAGATACACCATTACTATCGTCTGCTAGATGCCAGTAAAGAACCAGAATTTAAACGTTTATTAAGTAAGCTCATGCAATACGCGGTTAATATCACAGATGTGGGTGTAGCAGGATTTATGAAGCTACCTTACAAGAATACTCGTGAATTTGATTTATGCACAAAACAGCCCGATGAGTTTTATCCGCGAGACCCAAAAAGAGCTAAATGCTAAAAGCTGACTAAATTAAAGCAGTAAGGAGAATAACAAACATGGACTACACCCCAAATTATAAAAATTATTCATTGAATGAGCTTCTAGATGCTCAAAAATATATTGATAAAGATAGCTTCCCACAAAGAGCACAAGAGTTAGAATTAGAGATAGCAAATAAAATAAAAGACCCAGAAATAAAAGCAGAGTTTGAAGAGCTAGAAACGAGTAAAAGGTATGCTACTTTTTGGCCTCGTTTTTGGGCCGCGATTATTGATGGTTTAATATTTACAGCATTACTTTATATTGAATGCTTACTCTTTGGCGTTGAATACTCTAACCAAAACATGGTTTTACAAGCCGTTAATGGCGTTCAGTATATTGGCTACGTTGTTTTTATGCATGGGTTTTATGGCCAAACTCTTGGTAAGATGGTGATGGATGTTAAAGTTCTCGATCATGACACTGAAACAGATATTAATCTTAAACAATCGGTTCGCCGAGAATCTGTAAATATTGCTATTAACTCATCTTGGATACTACTACTTTTATCTATTTCAATATCGTTACAACAACTCGGTAGCATACATGAGTTTTTAACTTATTTAATTATGGGTTTGAGTTCTTTAGCTACAGTATGGGCATTGTCAGAATTTATAACCATGCTGTTTAATGAAAAGCGTCGTGCAATACATGACTTTATTGGTAAAACGGTTGTTGTTAGGTTGTAATAAGGCGTTCTACTATGACAACGGAAATAAAAATACCTGAATTACCAAATGATATTGGCGATGTTAAGGTAGCAAATGTTCATGTAGATGTTGGCGATATTGTTTTAGTTAATTCCCCCCTCTTTGATATAGAAACAGATAAAACGATATTAGAAATTCAAGCGTCTGAAGCAGGTGAAATTAGTGAATTTAAGGTTAAAGCTGGGGATTATGTTACTGCTAACCAAGTAGTTGGGATGATGTTACCTGATGAAAACGCTGAAATTAGATTTGTTCACTCTACACCGAAGGAAAATGCTACTTCTAAAGTAAACACCTCAGATAAAAAGAGTAAGAACCATCAAGTTCAACATTATTGGCTACTAGTACTTTTAGTTATGGCAATTATGGGAATTATTTATACAAGTATGTAATTGTGAAGGTAAGTGCTATTAGGCTTGTAACAGGTATCTTGAAAAGCTAGACGAAGACCAAATAATAATTATTGGAATAGAAATTATTAAATGGAGTTAATATATGTTCTGGCTAATATCCTTTATTATTTTGCTCACCATTACTGTCGTGCCTTTTCCTTTTAAGATATATGGATATCTATCAGGTAAAGATGACAGTCCTAAGCTTGTTAAATTTGAAGAAATAACGAATGCGCTCTTTATGTCTGTGGGTTTGTTCGGATTTTATGGATTTATCTCAGATAGAGTTTATTTAACACCTCTATTTTGGAATGGATGGTTATGCGTTGCTATAGTTTGGTCTTTGCTGCCTTTATTTTGGTCACCTAAGCTTGATTATGCTACTGAAATGCTCGGCTGTTATAAAATGCGGTTGCTGGCAGCCGTAAGTTCTATTTTGTACCTTCCATTGCTTTTTGCAGTCTATTTTTATGCAAACTAAATTTTCACATCGTAGAATTTTTTATCTTAAAGCAAGCTCATATGTATAAGTGATACCTTTGAATGAAAATAAAAAACCTGCTAGATAGCAGGTTATTAAAGGGGCAGTCTTACTTATGCTCTTCAATGATCTCAGTGATCCCTTCAGCAGAAAGTATCTCTATCCAATAACCATCTGGGTCTTTGATAAAGGCTAGGCCTTTCATAGAGCCATCGTCTGGTTTTTTTACAAACTCAACATCGTATTTTGCAAAGCGTTCGCATGCTGCGTACACGTCTGGCACGGTAATACCGATATGACCAAAGCCTTTTGGTTCATCATTACCACTATGGTAACCTGCAAAGCTGTCGTCATTTTCTGTGCCCCAATTATGTGTAAGCTCGATAAGAGCAGGGCGGCGAAATACCCACTGTGCTTTTTCTTTATCGGTGCCAGTTGGCATGTCTTGCTCATAACCTAAAAAGTACAGCGTAAACTCCATTTTAGGGAAATCATATTTACCAAGTAACTTCATGCCTAAAACATTCTGGTAGAAATCTAAAGAAGGCTTTGGATCTTTAATGCGCAACATTGTCTGTTGCATTACATAACCTTGCGTAGCGGTTGCGATTTGTTCAGGTGATTCGTTGTAGTTAGACATACACATCCTTTTTAACTGATATTTCTGGTAATGTAATTAGTCTAACATATTCACGTTACCCTTAAATTAATAACAAATATTTTTGATGTGCTAAGACAAATCTTCAGTTCTTAATTTGCTAACCCAAATAAAAAACCGCCCAAACAGGCGGCTTATTTTATCTTACAGCTCAAAGCTTAAAAATCAATTACCCCAAGGATTACTCGCACTTGAACGCTGTTTACGAGCTCGAGCAAGTTGTTTAGCTTCTTTTTTAGCGTGAATGCGTTTGGCGTCGGTAAAACTTAACTCACACGGTTCACCTGGTTTTTGATCAGCAGGGATCACGCGATCGCGTGGCGGTAATTCGTAGTTGACATTGTCTGGGCGTGGTAAGTTTTTAAGACGATACAAATAAAAGTTCTCGACTTTTTCTTGAGCCCATTGTGTTTTACGTAAAAACTTAACCGCAGATTTAACATCTGGATTATTCTTAAAGCAGTTCAACCGCATATAGGCGTGGAGTAATTCCCAGCCATATTGTTCGACAAGCTCTGTTACGACTTGCTCAATACCAACACCTTGTAGCGGGTTATTGCTGAAAATTTCTTTATTACTCATATCATGCTCTTGTTTATTGTTTACGTAATTAGTTAATTATAATTTGAAAGATCTAATTTAGATACCGCTTATCAATTTGATATACGAACCATTTTAAAAGTTTACATGTTTACCTTATATGGGTAATCTATGCGCTTGAATTGGCATGAGGCTAATTTATTAAATTGATTAAGGAATCTATAAATGGGACTTTTTGATAAGATCAAAACACAAGCTAATACAATTGGAACAAATATTAGTGAATCAACCTCTAAACTAACCAGTGATATCTCTACTGCGTCGAAAGAAAAATCAAAGCTTTCAGCGATTAATTCTGAAATTACTTCAATTAACGGGCAACTAAATATTGCTTACCAAGACATTGGTAAAAAGTATGTATCTAATTTAGTCGATAATAAGGGTGAAAATGTTGAAGCTGTTCTAAAAGATACACTCGACAGAATAGAGCCTCTTTTAGAGAAAAAAATAGAGCTTGAGAAAGAAGCAGTAGAAATTGAGAAAAAATTAAAAGATCAGATAATTCTACAAGAAAAAGCAATTTTTCAACGTGAGTTTGATGAAGAAAAAGAAAAGCTAGAGAAAGCTGTGAAACTGGATGTATTAACAGAAAAAGAGATGCAGGATAAATTAGCTAGAGCTCAGCTTAAATTGGATAATTTTGATAATATTCGTAAAGTTAAAAAACAGTACGATATGCAATTAATTTCAAAGGAAGAACTAAACGAAAAGCTTGCGGCGTTTGGTGTTTAAATTCTTTTTTTTAAAAAGGCTCTAAGGTGTTTAGAGCCTTTAAATCTATTACTTACAATTAACCACTACACGGCCACGAACTTCGCCTTTTAATAAGGCTTCTGCATTTGCAATGGCCTCAGATAGCGTAATTTCTTGTGAAATAGTATCTAGGTACTGCGCCTCAACTAACTCACTTAAACGTTGCCATGCTTCAATTCGGTCAGCTTTAGGGCGCATTACGCTATCAATACCCATTAGGCTAATGCCACGAAGGATAAACGGCGCTACCGTTGCCGGAAAGTCCATACCTTGTGCTAAACCACAGGCTGTTACAACACCACCGTATTTAATCGATGCACACACATTTGCAAGGGTGTGGCTACCCACAGAATCAATTGCACCAGCGAATTGCTCTTTTGCCAGTGGTTTACCAGGTGCTGAGAATTCATCGCGAGATAAAACACGTTTTGCGCCTAATTTTTCAAGGTGATCTGCTTCGTTCATACGGCCTGTTGTGGCAACAACATCAAAGCCAAGCTTAT
Organism: Pseudoalteromonas simplex; assembly: GCF_015278155.1. NCBI lineage: Bacteria > Pseudomonadati > Pseudomonadota > Gammaproteobacteria > Alteromonadales > Pseudoalteromonadaceae > Pseudoalteromonas > Pseudoalteromonas simplex. The sequence continues at coordinate 128,588 of NZ_JADILN010000002.1, read as the reverse complement.
TAAGTAAATAGATAGCAAAACTGCCCACGCCGCCATTAGCACCGGTAACAAGAATTTCGCCACTTTGGGGTGTGATACCTTGTTTTTCTAAAGCGATGATACTCAGCATTGCGGTATACCCCGCAGTACCAATTTGCATTGCTTGTTTTGGTGTTAAATTAGCGGGAAGGGGGATAAGCCAATCTGCACTCATAGATGCTTTTGCACTTAAACCACCTAGGTATTTTTCCCCAACACCAAAGCCATTTAACAGAACTTTATCACCTACTTTAAATTCATCACTTTTAGACTCAGTCACTGTGCCTGCAAGGTCAATACCTGGGATCATTGGAAATGTTCTTACCACAGGGCCTTTACCTGTAATCGCTAAAGCATCTTTGTAATTCAAAGTGCTGTAGTCAACATCAATATTTACATCGTGCTGGTGGATGCTCTCTACAGGAAAGTCTGTGTATTCGGCACGATAGCCTTGATCATCTTTGTTGATAACTACCGATTTTACTGATGTTGTCATGTTGACTCCTTTTAGACCGATCGTCTTTTAATGGTTAAAATAAAACCGTATTAAAACGGCATTATAAAATTAAGCGTAAAAATTGAGCTGTATAAAGGGTAAGCGGTTCACTTGATTTATCAAGTTTAGAGCGCATCACTGCGCCTTCCCAGCCAATCCAGAAGAACTCAGCAAGCATTTTACAATCTGATGATTGAGGTATTTGTTTTTGTTGCTTCGCGTCTATTAAGCAGTGTTCAATTAGAGCTTGCCAGCTGGTGTAAGCCTGCTTAATACGTGCAATCATTGCTTCATTAAGGTAGCTGAGCTCTTGGTTTAAATTACCAATTAAGCAGCCGCGATTAAACTCAAACTTTGCCATGCCTTGTTTAGCGTCATTAGCAAACAGTACAATCCTTTCAAGAGGGGTTGTTGCATCGTTTGCTAGGTGGCGTTTTAACTTTGCCTGAAAATAGCTGTCGTAAGCATCTATGAGTGCCAAGCCGAAATCATTTTTACTTTTAAAGTAATGATAAAAAGATCCCTTAGGTACTTGTGCTGATTTTAAGATTAAATCAATGCCGGTTGCGCTAAAGCCTTTTTCAGTTAATACGGCTAACCCTGTATTAATTAGTAGGGCACGCGTATCTGCATTTGAACGCGCTATTTTTGGTGGCCTGCCACGACGGCTCGGCACAGAGTTATTTGTTTCCATGAGCACCATATTAGACCGATCGGTTTTTAATATGCAAGTAATAAATAGACTAAATTGTAATCATCACAAATTTGTCATGATTACAATTTAATTGGGAACTTTGTAGAAATAGTCTAGGTCACAAATATTGAAGCTAAAAGAGCTGTATCGTTTTTAGCTGAATTTAAGTGTATTAATAGATGGTTTTAGTTAAAGAGGTACGACCACCTAGTCATTTAAAATGTTAATTCATTTGAGCATCAGCACGTTAGTTATTGTCAATTTATTTAATTGCTTTTTGCTATTTGAATTTAACAGTTTTATTAACTATTCATTAAATGTAGATGTCAATTTCGCTACATATCTATAAATATAAAAGGTGAGGATATTACCTATGAAGAGACAGAAAAGAGATCGTTTAGAAAGAGCTCATTCTCAAGGTTATAAAGCAGGCTTGGCAGGCCGTTCCAAAGAACAATGCCCTTATCAACAAATAGACCCTAAATCAGAATGGTTAGGCGGCTGGCGAGAAGCCATTGAAAACCGAAATATGTTTAAAACTTAAAATAGGCACCTTATTTACGCAAAAAAGCCCCACTTTGGGGCTTTTTTGTATCTACAAATTAATATTAGAATGCAGATGTATCTTGGAAAAGACCTACTTTAAGATCTTTTGCTTCATAGATTACGCGGCCATCTACTTCTACAGTACCATCAGCCATACCCATGAATAATTTACGTTTAATTACACGCTTCATGTCTAAACGATAAGTTACTTTTTTAGCTGTCGGTAAGATTTGACCTGTGAATTTAACTTCACCTACACCAAGTGCACGACCAAGACCTGGACCACCAGACCAACCTAGGAAGAAACCAACTAATTGCCACATAGCGTCAAGACCAAGACAACCAGGCATTACTGGGTCACCTTTAAAGTGACAGTCGAAGAACCAAAGATCAGGGTTGATATCTAGTTCTGCAACGATTTGGCCTTTACCGTGCTCACCACCATCAGCAGTGATAGAGATAATGCGGTCCATCATTAACATGTTGTCACTTGGTAAACGACAGTTGCCTTCACCGAACATTTCACCTTGACCGCAAAGGACCAATTCTTCTTTTGTATAGCTGTTTTTAGGTTCCATAACTCTCATTCATCGCTTAGAAATTGCCCCGTACTTTAGCGTACACTTGTACGCTAAACAACTCGGAGCAGTTAATTATTTGCTATTTTTCGCTTGTTTTATGACCATTTAATTAAACTGTCGCTGATAAAGGGAGATAAAACCGCGCATTGTGAAGTAAAAATCATTATAATTGCTGTGATTCTTTAACCAGTCTAAAGGAAATTTATGATCCTTTTTGTAAACTCACTGACAGTGATTGATTTTTCTTACTTGTGTAATAAACGCGGCGCAGTTGGCGAGAGCTGGATTGTGGATTTAACTCTGCACGGTCAATTAAATGATGAGTCGATGGTGCTTGATTTTGGCTTAGTTAAAAAGCAAATCAAGGGCATTATTGATAACTGTATCGACCATAAACTTGCTGTGCCTGCCACACTAAACGGTTCACTAACACAGCATGCTGAGCACAGCGTGCTAGATTGTCATTTTGGTGATAATTATCACTTAGCTATGAGTGCTCCTAACCAAGCATATTGTTTAATCGATGCTGATGTTATTGATGAAAAGTCGGTAACCGAGTTTTTAATTAAAACAATTATGCCTGAGCTACCTAGCAACATTGAAAAGATTGAAATTACTTTATACCCAGAGCATAGCCAAAGTTTTTACTATCATTACAGCCATGGTCTTAAAAAGCACGATGGTAATTGTCAGCGTATTATTCATGGCCATCGCTCACAGATTGGTATTAGCCTTGATGGTATGGCTATGCCTCGCTTACAAAAAGAGTGGGCAGATAAATGGGAAGACATTTATCTAGCAACAGCTGAAGATGAAATCAATAAATCAGACCTCAAGCATGTAACTGCACAAGAAAACGATGTGTGCTTTGCATATACATCACAGCAAGGTTATTTTGAAATGGCGATAGACAAATCACGCTGCGACATTTTACCTTGCGATACTACGGTTGAGTGCATTGCAGACTATTTAAGTTCACAAGTTAAAAACCAATACCCTGATTCAGAAGTTAAAATTACAGCTTACGAAGGGGTTGGTAAGGGGTCAATCAGTTATGCGTAAAGGATTACTAATAGCTGCATTTGCAGGATTGTTTTCTTTTACTGCAAGTGCTGTTGAATTAAAAGGACATTTAACTCAAGGCGGTTTAGTAACAGGCCAAATTGAAGGCGCTAAAAGTGTTAGCTTCAATGGTGAGTCTCTTAAGCTTTCAACAAATGGTGAGTTTGTGTTCGGCTTTGGTCGTGATGCTAAGACAAATCATAGCCTTTCTTGGGTTGATAGTGCGGGTGTAAGCCACGAACAAGCAATTGTGATCACTAAGCGTGATTACAAAATTGACAAAATCACCGGTGTTGCAAAAAAATATGTCTCGCCACCTAAAGAAGTGTCTGAGCGTATTAGCCGTGAAGCTGTTGCCGTACGCAAAGCGAGGCAAGTCAATTCTGACCTACGGTACTTTTTAGATCCTGTTTATAAGCCTGCAACGGGCCGTATTTCAGGTGTTTATGGTAGCCAGCGCTACTTTAATGGTGAGCCTCGCCGCCCGCACTTTGGTTTAGACATTGCCAATAAAACGGGTAGTCCAGTGTATGCACCAGTAAGCGGCACAGTTGTTTTTGCTGATGCTGACTTATATTACTCTGGTGGAACCTTAATCCTTGACCACGGCCATGGTGTTACCTCTACTTATATTCATTTAAGCAAATTAGATGTAAAAGTAGGGGATGAAATTAAGCGTGGCGATAAAATTGCCGAGATCGGTGCAACCGGTCGCGTAACTGGCCCTCATTTAGACTGGCGTTTTAATTGGAAAAATGAACGCCTTGACCCTGCGCTAATGATGCAAGACACATTAGCTAATAAAAAGTAGAGACTATGACACAACCAATCGATCGTGACGCTATTATTGCAAAGCGTATTGCTGACTCAACAACGTCGGTAACAAAAACTGTTTTTCCTGGCCGCACTAATCACCACAATACTTTATTTGGCGGTGATGCGTTGGCTTGGATGGATGAGGTCGCGTTTATCGCTGCTACACGTTTTTGTCGTAAGCCACTTGTAACTATTTCGTCTGACCGTGTAGATTTTAAAGAAGCCATTCCAGCTGGTACATTTGCAGAGCTAATTTCTAAAGTGGTGCATGTAGGAAACACCAGCCTTAAAGTAGACGTTGAAATCTTTTTAGAAACAATGCACAAAGACGATAAGCATTTAGCTATTTCTGGTAGTTTCACGTTTGTAGCTGTTGATGATAATCACAGGCCAACACCGGTTGTTTGCGATAAAATGATCAACGGTTTCGAATAAAGCACGGCTATACCAATTCGCAATAAAACTTAATTAAGCGAATTGGTGTTAAACTTAAAAAATAAGTACCTGCGGGTATTTATTTTTACACATTAAAGAACACATCATACTAAATTTTATGTAAATATTATCTCAGCAAAGATTAAGAAATAGGACTATAAGTAATCAGAGGAGGGTGGCTATGCGTTTACTAATTCTGGTTCTTTATGGCGTTCTTTTATTTTTAGCTTTTAATCAATTAGATTCTTATATGCTGGATTTAATCGCAGCGCTAAGAGGTCAGTTAATTTTAGTTAGCTTTTTACCTGTAGGGTTATCCTATTTTTACAGTAAAAAGATGGCATCAAGCTTACTAGTTTTAAGTACAATTTTGACTTTAGTGCACTTTAAACCTTACTCATCTAATCAGAGGGAGGTCGGTGATATTAAGGTTACACAAATAAACCTACAATATAGTAACCCTAACTTACAACAGATTATCTATAACCAAATGATAGAAGAGAAAAATGATATCCTGGTGTTATTAGAATTTAATGATACACAGCGTCATGTTCTTGATAATCTCAACACAGAATATCATTTGTTTGGTTATGCTGAAGTTGAAGGCGCGCCTTTTGGTATAATCGTTATCTCAAAACTTCCGATTATCCAAAAACAAATTAAACGTTTTGATAACCCAAAACTAGGCTATGTAAAACTTAGTTTTTTGCATAATAACATTATGTTAAATAGCCTTGTTTTTCATCCTCCATCACCAAGAGATAGAACTCTATGGACGCAACGCAACTCTGTTTTAAGTAAAGTGCAAAACGAAATTAAAACTTTAGGAGGGAATTGGTTAATTGCAGGGGATTTTAACACGGTTCCATGGTCGCGCTATTTTATTGAAGCTGATAATAATTGCTTTGATCGTAGTGGATTTTATGTAACTTGGCCTTCTAAAATTCAATTTAATGGCTTACCAGTTTTAGGTCTTCCTATTGACCATTGCATTGCAAGTGAGAAAATTAGGCTAACTAATATTAATACTAGTTTCGTTAAAGGTAGCGACCACAGGTCGCTTACCTATGAAGTTAAACTATCTAAACAGTGAAGTTGTCTTAATTTACTATTTTCTATCAATATCTCTACTAACATACTTAATTCAAAATTATCCCAAGGCTTTGCCGTAATCATTGTTGCGACTTTATCTTTGACTGCATGCTTAGATGCTTCCATCTCTGCATAGCCAGTTAATAACATACGCGAACTGTAAGGTTTTACTGCCTTAATTTTCTCAAGTACAGCTAAACCACTCAAAGAAGGCATTAATAGATCACAAATTACCAGGTCAAGCGCATTTTGTTTCGCATATTCAATCGCTGCATAGGGATCACTGTAACAAACTACAGAATAGTTACTAATTAGCAGTCGTTTTAATGAGCGCAAAATTGCCTCATCATCATCAATTATTAATACAGTTTCTTTCATTAGCTTGCACCCAATAAGTGTTTTAGATCATAAAGAACATGTTTAAAATTTCGCTTATGAGGAAATAGCCAAAATGCCTTATTTGAATAGGATAGTGCTTTCGAGTAATTACCTAATTCTCTATAAAACTCACCATAACACTCACTTAAACGTGCTTTTATTTTCTTTAATTCTCCTTTTGTAACCCCGTATTGATTCCTGCGTATAATTTCAACCATTGCGGCTAATCGATTTTCTCTATTAGCAGTTATTGAGTTTGCTCGCATCAAGTAGTGCATTGCGCACAAAGAGCTGTAAGCTACATCACCTTGCTTAGCTATTTTTAACCAACAATCCAGATCTGTTGCGCTTGTTAATTTGTGATCAAATCCGCCTACGTCAATCAAAGCGGCACGTTTAACCATTACAGATGAAGTGCCAACAATGTTAGTTGTTATCATTTGACTTATTGGATTTTTCAGCAAATGAAATTCTGTGTTCGTTCTATTGCTGTCGAATTCAGGCCAGTAGTCAAAACAGCTGATTATGTCTTCATTTTTTTCATTAAAGTGCATGTAGTCTGTAAAACTTAGTACGCACTCTGGATGCTCGGTATGAAAGGCTAACTGTTTAGCTAGTTTATCTTTTGACCAGTAATCGTCTGCATCTAAAAATGCAACATACTCTGAATTTGCTTGTGTGATGGCCAAGTTTCTTGCTGCCACGACACCTTTCCTATTTTGCGTAAATAAACGTACTTCTTTATTTGTTTTAGCGAGTTGTTGTAAGTAGTCTATGCTTCCGTCAGTAGACCCATCATCAACAATAATAATTTCAAAATTAACATCATTTTGTTGGTAAATACTGTTTATGCATGTCTCTAAATACTTGAGACAATTGTAATTAGGGATGATTACACTAACTTGAGTAGACATAAGATTACTCCAAAAACTTAAACATATTATTCTTGTAGTACGCAATTTAGAAGCCACTTTTATTAGCTCGATATTGGCCATAATTCTCTGATTTTTCTTTTTGTGCGTTGCATTTTGCAATTATTTATAGATTTGACGTCTCAAATTGAGAAAAGTACCCCATAAAAAGCAGGTATGGTTATTGCCCTTGTTTCTACATATATTTTAGTAGGAGCATTTTATGAAACACATCGCTATCTTAGTTCCGAGTTTCCCAGTTGCATCAGAAACATTTGTTGTCACAGAAATTAATGCACTTCTAGATGCTGGACATAAAGTGACGGTATTCACTTTTGAAAAAACCTCTGTGTTGATTAATTTATCAAGTGCAATAGAAGTCAAAGAGATTGAAAAGCCTGACTTTAAAAAAATACTTCCCGCAATGTTTAATGTTGTGAAACTCAGTAAAGCAATAAATACTGCAATCCAGTTTCGCTCGATATCTACACAATCTCTTATTGGCTATGGCTACAAAATCGCTCAGTACCTTAAAGTTGCCAAAATAGATCATTTGCACTGCCATTTTATGCATGGCCCTTTAGCATATGGCATTGTTGCTGCGAAAATGGCAAATATCACTGTCTCTTCGATAGGGCATGGCCATGATGTTTATGTGAATAGTGCCGATTTAAACTCGAAATTAGCTTTATGTGATTTCTCTGTCGCTGTATGTGAAGAAATGGCTATGCAGTTTAAAAAATGCGAAAAAAGTAACGTAAAATTACTTCACTGCGGTATCGATACTACAAAATTTAACCAAACGCCTTCATCATTAAGTGAATCTGTAAGGTTAATTTTTATAGGTAGGCTAGTCGAAAAGAAAGGGCTTCAATTCTTATTACCAGCTCTTAAACATATGCCTAAAGAATTTGGTATTACTTTAGATATCGTTGGCGACGGTCCAATGATCAACGACCTAATGTATATGGCTGAAGAGCTTGGCGTAAGAAAGTCAGTCAGGTTTCTAGGTGAAAAACCTCATGCTTGGGTAAGTGAAAACCTAGTGAATTATTCAGCTTTGATTGCCCCATTTTGTGTTGCTAAAAATGGTGACCGAGATACAGGGCCACTGGTTTTAAAAGAGGCAATGGCATGTGGTTTACCCGTTTTAACAACCACTTTAATGGGTGCGAATGAAATTGTTACGCCTAATGTTGGCATGAAATGTATGCCTAGCAGTATCTCTGGTATTAGCAAGATGCTTTATAAATTTCATCAGTTGTCACCTCATAAACGCTATTTACTCGGCCAAAATGCAAAACAACATGTTAATCAGCACTACAATGCATTTAACCAGGCTAAACAACTATCAAAGTGGGTTGAAGCTTTGTAAGGAACAGTTATGAGTAATCTAAAACAAATAGGTTATTTTGCCGTCGCAGTATTATCAGTAAAAGGACTAGGCTTTTTATTGCTACCAATTAGCACACGATTCCTAAGTCAAGTAGAGTTTGGTCAGTTAAATTTTCTAGTAACTGTTTCTGCGCTGTGTTCGCTTATTTTATCAATAGGCTTACCAGAGCTTTTACTTAAACAACAGTACAATACTCATACTGAAAAACTTGCTCTGTTTCGTGACGCGGTAATAACAACCTTTATATTTAGTTTACTCTTTGCAGGTTGTTCTTTGATTTTTTCTGAGCAAATAGCACATCAGTTACCGGCCAAAGTTGATCCTCTAGATTTAAGGCTATTAATTGTTAACCTTGTACTATCGGCGCTAATTGGTATTCCGTACATTTATTACCGCTTGACTAATAATGCGAGAACATATTGTTATTTATGCATTTCTCATGCTTTAGTCCAAACAACATTAACGATTACCTTACTATTTTTAGGTTTCAGTATCACTGGAGTTATGGTGTCGGGCGTAGTGAGTAGTTTACTTATTGTATGTATTAGCTATTTTGATATTTTAAAGGTTATTAATGTAAGTTATTCAGAGTTTTCTTGGCGAATACAAGGGAAACAGACTGTTTTTATCATTTCTATTGTTATCTCTAGTTTATTTATTTATGCCGGAAACGGCGCTGAAAATTGGTTTATAGTTGCAAACTTTGATGAGACATTGTTAGCGAATTACTACGTGGCGGCGCAGTTTGCAGTATTAACTTCGTTTACGTTTGAGCCTATACGCCTTTGGTGGTTTGCTAAACGTTTTAGCCTAGTTAAAAACAATAAATCTGAATACGAAAGTAAAGCCATTCTCTGTTTGAATGTTGGTTTAGCGCTTTGCGTAGTGATGTCTGTTCTTGCTCCAATCACTTTAAATTTAGTGTTACCTGATAATTACCACGGCAACGAGCACTGGTTAGTATTGTTAATTGTTGTGGTTGCTATTAGGCACCATAGCGATATTTTGAATATTGGTTGTTATACGCATAAGAATGGGATCTCGGTACCCATTATTAATCTTTTAACTGCATTAGTCGGTCTGAGCCTTTTATATCTTCTGGTGCCAATGTTTGCTGTAGAAGGAGCGATTTTATCTTTAATTATTATGCAGAGCTTTAAACTGTTATGTTTTTACTTAACTAGCCAAAAATTTGTTCCGCTAACTTTTAAACTATCTTCACTTGCTCCTAGTTGGCTTGCTTTATTGATCATAGCGGGTATTTCGTTTATGCCTGGCAATTTAATTCTACAATTAGGTGTCCTGTTAACGTACATTTTTGTATTTATTAATCAGTACAAGAGCATCATTTTACGAGTTATCAAAAAAACGGTAGAGGAGCGTAAATATGCTCAATTACTATAAGCAAAATCAACTTGTAATAAATGGTATTGTTGTCACCGTACTGGTTATTTCGACTTACTCGCTACTAGGTCCTATCGCCGTTTTTGCTTTATTACTACTTCCTTTTGCAGCGTTTACAGCAGTGAAAGTCAGTGTTGCATTTATTATCTTATTTATTCTTTTTAGTTATTTTAGGCTACACGAAGCATTTCCTGTTTTGATGCCATTAAAAATTCCTAAGCTCTTGGCATTAGCATCTCTTTTAGGGATTGCATGGCATCTATTTATTTCGCAGAAATTAAAGCCTCATTGGCATACAAATCACCTTATATTTTTTGCTTGGTTTATTTGGTTAACTATTTGCGTATTCAGTGCGGCTAACCGTGGTTTAGCGCTTGAGTATTGGTCAGGTGTGTTGATTAAAGTGCTCATAATGGTGTTTGCAATTTCATGGTGGATGACTTCTCTACAACATTTTAATGTTATCCGCATTGGTATTATGATTTCAGGCTCAGCCATCGCGCTTGTAGCCTTAAGTAATAAAATGAATGGGATCGGTCTTGTTGAAGGAACTCGTGTGACTATTTCGCGAGAACTTCGCTCACAACTCGGTGACCCGAATGATTTATCACTTGTCATGATGTTCCCAGTGTCTTTTCTTGCAGCTGAAGTTTTTGATAGTAGCGCCCATAAAATAAGACGTTTTATAGCACTCATCTGTCTAATAGTTGCGATTAGTGGCGTTATTGCTACTCAAAGTCGTGGGGGATTACTGGGGATTGCAGCAGTATTAAGCTTTTTTATCTATCAAAAAATTAAAAATCCAATCATTGTTGGTTGTATAGGTGCTGTCGGAATGCTCGCGATGATTGTTTTTGCAGGGATATCAGATAGACAAAGTGGTGGTGCTCATGAAGATGGTGTCGATGAGTCTGCAATGGGCCGTATCTATGCTTGGCATGCGGCAATTAACATGGCGCTGTCTAATCCATTGACTGGGGTAGGTGTAAATAATTTTGTCGCGAATTATTTTTTCTATAGTCCACATTGGGATGGCAAGAATCATGCAGTACACAGTACATGGTTTCAAGTACTTGGCGAAACAGGCATTGTTGGGATGTTCATATTCATTGCCCTGATCACATGTATTTACCGAAGTTTAAACCGTGTTTTCTTGATAAATAAACAGCTTAACGATGAAAAAATAGCAGTGAATGCGAAAGCACTTAAAGGCGGGCTGATAGGCTTTATGGTGTCAGGAACCTTTTTAACTCAAGCTTTTACTTGGCCTATATACATCATCTTGGCGTTAACTATTGCTCTTGAAAAGCTTGTTATAGATAAACAAAAGGAAAGGCATTATGACTGAGAATTTAAAACAGTGGTTAAAATCAAGTGACAGTCCTTTTGCAAAGTCACTTTTTCAAATTGCAAAACTCATTCGCAATCCGCAAATGTTTGTAATACCAGGTTTCCATGCATGCCTATACAAACTGCATTTACTTGTTAAAACAATTTTCAGTGAACTATTACGTATCTTCTATTTTACGCCAATTTTTAAAAGCCAAATTAAAGGTTCAAAACGCAATTTATATCTTTATTCTGGTATGCCACAAATTTTAGGGCAGCTAGATATAACGTGCCAAGATAATTCTCGTATTAGTGGTATTAGCACTTTTTGTGGTCGTAGTCATGGGTTAAACAAATCGCAACTTATCATTGGTAATAATGTCGATATTGGTTGGCAAAACTCATTCTCTGTGGCTGGTAAAATTGTTCTGCAAGATGATGTTAGGCTTGCTGGACGGGTTTTTTTAGCTGGTTTTCCAGGCCACCCTTTAAACTCGCAAAGGCGCGCTTTAGGTGAGCCTGATGATGATTCGCAAGTCGGAGACATCATTATAGAGCAAGGGGCTTGGGTTGGAACGGGGGCGACAATCCTTGCTGGCGTAACAGTAGGAAAGGGCGCAATAGTTGCAGCAAGTAGTGTTGTTACAAAAGATGTACCTGCAAATACGATTGTGGCAGGAAACCCTGCGAAAGTTGTTAAGAAGCTGGAGTCAGAGTCATGAAATTTATCGTTTTTGGTGAAGATTGGCAAAGCCATCCAAGCAGTACTCAACATATCTTTAAAGAATTAGCGAAAAGCCATGATATTGTATGGATAAATTCAATCGGTATGCGAAAGCCAACAATAAAGTTGCTTGATGTAAAGAGAGTTTTTTACAAACTAAAATCCTTAGTGTTGAAAAAGAGGCATACTGAAGAATCTGCAGACAAGCACAGTAAGCTTAAAGATCATACTTTGCCGATTTTACCTTGGCATGACAATAAGCTTGTAAAAGCTTTTAATAAATGGATTTTTAATAAAAAGTCTTTTGTTGATAATGAACCTATCATCTATTGGGTTAGTGTACCTACTGCCATATACCTTATTAATTTACGTCCCATAGACAAGATCGTTTATTATTGTGGCGATGACTTTTCGGCCTTAGCGGGTGTTGATCATTTAATGGTTGCTCCACTAGAGAGAGAGCTTATTCTTAAAGCCGACCTCATTTATGTAGTAAGTGAATTTCTTTCTAGCAAAATGCCAAAGCATAAAGTTAAGCTGTTATCTCATGGTGTTGACTTTGATTTATTTAATAATAAAAAGCAGAAGGCAGTTGAACTTAGTAATATAAATAAACCGGTTATTGGCTTTTATGGTTCTTTAAATGCGTGGCTCGACAAAGAACTTTTGCAAAAACTGGCACTTGAACGGCCTCAATACCAAATAATGTTAATTGGTAACATTATTGAAGACTTTGATTCATTATTATCCCTTAACAATGTGTCCCATGTACCCGCAGTAGAGCACCATAAACTTGCTACTTTTTCTCAACATTGGCATGTCTCGATTCTCCCATTTGTTGATAATGCGCAAATTAGAGCATGCGATCCGCTTAAACTTAAGGAGTATCTAGCGACAGGAACCCCCATTGTTTCAACTAATTTTGCTGCAGTGAGACCCTATCAAGAGGCTGTGCTGATCGCAGACTCTATGAATGCCTTCATTGAGCGTGTGGACTATGCCATTAGCATAAGCGATGAGCAAAAGCTTAATTGGCGACAAACTCAAGCTGAATACGCAAAAAATCACAGTTGGCAAGTTAAGGCGCTACAAATAAGTGATGAGCTAGGGCTTGGTTAACTTCATCTATTAAAAGCTGCATTAACGCAGCTTTTTTTATTTTTGGAACAAGATCTGCAACAGAATAACTAATTGAAATTATCGCAATTTATTTTTTTCAAAATGCAAATATAACTGCATTTTTTTGCAAATTGCAAAGCAATAGGTAACTCCATGTTAGTTAAAGAGCAGATCAAACGATTAATATATTTAGGGCTTTATGCGCTTTACACGCGTATTAAGCTTTTTATTATTCCGTTTTGCATTGTGCCTCTTGTTGTTATTTTCATGGGGCTGACTGCTCAAAAACAATATACCAACCACGCAACCATTTTGATTGAAGAATCTGCACTTTTAAATCCGTACTTAGATGATCTGTCTTTTTCATTTCAGTTATCAGATCGTATGGCAGCACTTAGAACTTTAGTTATAAGCAGAAAAGTACTTATTGCTGTCGCAAAGGAAACTAATTTAATCGCAGAAGATGCAACGCCAAAACAAGTTGAAGAAATTCATCAAAAGCTCTCTAAAGCTCTCTCTTTGTCATTAATCGGCGATGAATTAGTGCGTATAAACTTTATATGGCACGACCAAAGTCAAATGAAACCTGTACTTGAAAAAGTGGTAGAGAAATTTATTGAACGCTTACTTGCGCCAACTAAAGCCTCTTTAGATACGTCAGAACAATTTTTCTTTCAACAACTTGAAGGGTTACGCCAAGAGTTAGAAGTATCTGAAGAATCTCTTGCTAAATTTAAAAGCCAAAATAGCAATACATTACCAACGGTTTTACATAGCAACCGCGAAACATTCGATAAATTATTATCGGAAAAACAGCAGAAATTAATTGCTCTTTCTGGTGCTAAAGCAAAGCTCAATGCACTAAAAAATAAAGTAGGGCAAGCTAATCCAATCCTAGGGAAGTTAGAAGAAAAAATTATTCGTACAGAATCTGAATTAAGTCTACTGCGCACTCGTTATACAGATAAGCACAGTAAAGTTATTGAAAAAACACGTACTTTAAAAAACTTAAAAGCGCGTCAGCAGTCATTACTTGAATCAAGCGAAGACTTAGATACCTCGAATTTAGATCAACTTTGGCAAATGGTTAATACCTTGCCTTCGGGTGAAAATAAAGAATCCAGTGTATTGGTTTCTCAGCTGCTTGCCTTAGAAGAGGCTAAAAATAACCTGCTTCAACAGGAACAAGAATTTGCAATGCTAGAAGAACAGGTAAAAGAGGTAAGCGAGAGATTATTAATTACCAGCGATGTAGAAAAACAGCTAAGAAAATTAGAACGAGATTACGAAGTTAAACAATCGTTGTACAAAGATATGTTAAGCCGATACGAAATGGCAAAAGTAACAGGAAAACTTGTTAAATATGAAGGCCCAGACAAAGTAAAAACAATTGAACGCGCCTATAGCCCAACGCAACCAATCAATACCTCTTTAGTCATGACAATCGTGATTGGAGTTGTGCTTGGAATGTTTACAGGTGGAGCAAGTGTATTTGTTGCTTCACTTTGCGACAGCCATCTAAAAGATATTCAAACTATTGAAAAGCTTAGTAATGCACACGTAGTAACTGTCCTGCCAATTATAAACAGCAGTGCATCTAACAAGCATATTGAAGGAGAACCTTTATGAAGGTAATGCACTTAGTACAGCATTTAGAAGTTGGCGGCCTAGAAAAAATGGCAATTACGCTATTAAAGAATAGTCAATATAGCCAAACAACCATCATCGTCTCGTTAGAAGGTGATAAGGAGTCAGCAATCAAACAATGGCCGGAACTTAGCAATTATAAAAGCAGTGTTTTTTGTTTAAATAAAGCACCTGGCTTTAAAGGTTCGGTTATAAAAAAATTAAAGGCGCTTATAAAAGAGCAGCAAATAGATATTATTCATAGTCATCATATAGGTCCATTACTGTACGCTGGTATTGTGTGTTCATTAACAACTAAGCGTATTCGCCATGTTTCGACTATTCATGATGCTTGGTATTTAAACAATATTAAGCAACGTTTCTTCACCAGAGCTCTTAACTTATTAACACATATTCATTGGGTAGCAGATGCAAACATCGTAGCCAATGAGTTTCAATCAAAAACGTCAATCATACCTCAACAGACAATTTTAAATGGTATTGATTGCGAGCAATTTAAAGCAATAGATAAATCATGTGCACGCCAGCAATTAAACTTACCAGAAAATGTTCAGTTGATCGGGTGTGCAGCCCGACTAATTGAAGGTAAAGGGCATAAAGACTTAATACATGCTCTCATTTATTTGCCTGAGAATTATCACCTTGTATTTGCAGGCGATGGTGACCAGAGAGATTTACTCCACAAAGCTGTTGAAAGCTATGATTTAAAATCGCGAGTACATTTCTTAGGAAATATACACGACATGAGAGTTTTTTACTCTAGCATCGATGTTATGTGTCTATATTCGAAACGAGAAGGTCTGCCCCTGTCTATCATTGAAGCGATGGCATGTGGGGTACCTATTGTCGCATCTGATGTAGGTGGTATTCACGAAGTTGTAACTGATAAAGAGGGGGAGTTGATTGCAGCAAATAACTACAAGCTAATTGCCCCTGCAATATTACGTACTTTGCAATTACCAAACGGAAATCCTATTCGTCATCATGCTATTGCTGTTGCTGATGCACGGACCATGAGCAGTCAATATGACAATTTATACACAGCGTTAGCGTGATGGGAGGCTATGATGACAATTTTCAGTATCGTATTTTTAGTATTAGTATTCGTTGCAATTTACCACCATGTTGGATATCCAATCATGGTTAATTGGGCTGCAAAAAGTCACAAATCTAAACACAAAAATAGCAAGGCTGACCCTAAAACCTATCAGCCAAATATTGGTATTTTAATGTGCGCGTATAACGAACAAGACCACATAGCAGAAAAGTTACATAACTTAGCCTCATTGTTATATGACAATGATCATTACAGCATACATGTCTATTTTGATGGTTGCACAGATGCGACGGTAAACAGAGCTTATGAGGCTCAACGTGTTTTATTGAGCCATGGTGTGCAATGTTTTTTCCATGTCAGGGAAGAGAACAAAGGTAAAGTGCATGGATTAAATACATTAATGGGGTTAGCAAAATTTCAAAATGATATTTTATTGTTCACTGACGTGAGTGCGCTATTGAGCATTGATGCTTTAAATAAGGTCGCCGATAAATTTAGTAATCCAAAAGTTGCAATTTCTACGGGAGTGTACACACTTGATGATAGGGCTCCAGATGCACAAAAAGCATATTGGAAGTATCAAAATCAAGTAAAACTATCTGAGTCCGAGCTAGGTGCAGTAATTGGTGTGCCTGGTGCCATGTTTGCGATGCGTTCAACATCGGCAATAGAGCTTGATGATAACACTATTAATGATGACTTTATTTTATCTATGAATGCGCTTGCACAAGGCGGTAAGGCAGTATTAGATGAAGACGTTGTTATTTATGAGCGTGAATGCGATTTACAACAAGAAGACTACAAACGTCGTATCCGCCTTGGAGCAGGGAATTGGCAACAAATTAAGTCCCTAAAACAGCTTCTAAAGCCTCAACTTGGTTGGACGAGTTTAAACTTTTTTTCGCATAAAGTACTGCGCGGCGTGATGCCGATTATCTTAGCGTGTATCTACTTGTGTATTTTATTCGAAGCTGCATTCATGAAAACCACATGGGCAGTGTTTTTAGCCATAGGCATTTTAAGCTTACACGGTGTTGAGCTGTTAAAGAGTGTTTTTAATATTAAAATACGCGTACCCATTTTGGATAAAATAAACTATATTTTAAACAGTTATTTTCTGTCTTTATATGGAATTATACGCTACGAGCTAGGGTACTTTAATGCTCCTTGGCGACGTGTGAGGGATAACAATGTGAATCGTTCTTCTTATGAGATATCTGGTAAGTCGGTTGTGAAGGTTATAAAGCGTGGCTGTGATGTTATCGGTGCGTTAGTTGCAATCGCTCTCGTTTGGCCCATTTGTTTATTTGCCGCTATCGCAATTAAATTAACTTCTAAAGGCCCGATTATTTTTAGCCAACTTCGTGTCGGTGAAAGCTCAGATGACTTTGTCAAATTATTTAATGTATATAAGTTTCGCTCTATGGTTGTTGATGCTGAATTAAAATCAGGTGCCGTATGGGCGAGTAAGGATGATCCACGAATTACTCCTATTGGCAGATTTATGAGAAAAACGCGTATTGATGAGTTACCGCAATTAATAAACGTTCTTAAAGGGGATATGTCATTAATTGGTCCAAGACCAGAGCGTCCAGTTTTCTATGCAAAGTTAGAAAAAAATATCCCTTATTTTTGTCAACGAACTTATGGCGTAAAACCTGGTATTTCGGGTCTTGCCCAAGTAATGAATGGCTACGACGAATCAATAGAAGATGCTCGCAGTAAAATTGGTTGGGATTATGCTTATTCACTTAGTATGTCTACGCCATTAGCATGGCTAAAATTAGAATGCTCAATAATTGTCAAAACGCTAATGGTTGTTTTTACAGGAAAAGGCCAATAGTTTTATGGTCAAAATCAGTTGCATAATGCAAATTAATTCCTATAAATTAATTGCATTATGCACAAAGCAAATAAAAACTTAAAATTATCAATATCTTATATTCTGGCATTTAAGTTGTAACAGTAAGATTAACCAAACCATCTTAAAGGTAGAAAATCATGACTAATACAACTAAATCTGATGCAAATACCACATTCATCACTTTACCAAATGATTTCTCTGGCTTAGCAGTCGATAGCTTCAAAGATCAGTTCGAAACGGTAGCCACGAGTGAACAATCTAATGTGGTTCTTGATTTTAGTGACACCACCTTCATCGACTCCTCAGGTATTGGTGCCATGGTATTTTTATATAAACGAATTGAGAAAAAAGGCCAAAAGCTTTCTTTACTGAACGTTTCAGGTCAACCACATAAATTAATGAGTTTACTAAGAGTAGATAAAACCATCCCATTCATTGAGCAAGCTGACATCGCGTGAGGTGAGTTATGAAGCACATACTAATAACAGTTTTACTGATTATAATTGGCGGATGTGCTTCTTGGCCTGATGAAGGACAAGGAGGCTGGGCCGAAAAATACCAAAATTACCCATTAACCGATGAACAAAATGAGCTTATTTACGATACACAAGAAACAGTGGTTTTGAGTGAGTTTGAACATCACGTTTTGAAATTAGATTTGTTGAAAGCTCAAGGCATCAAACAATGTATGCCCGCTCAATTGCTTAAAGCTCAAATTTATGAAAATCGTATACGTCGTTTAATCGCAGCCCAAATGTGGGAAGACGCAGAGCATGATCTTTTGATCCATTACCACGGCCTAAACCAGTTATCAAAACACTTTGAAACAGTTAATGCGATGACGCAATGTGCTGGCCCAACGGAAAATGAGCAGGTGATGACTGCATCATTGAAAGAGCAGATCACTGAGCTGCTAAATAGTGACAATCAATTCTCTTTTAATGACTTTCAAGTAACACCTAAATACATCTCTCGCTTATCACAGGCGGCTGACTTAATAAAACAAGTAGATAAAATCAATCTATTACTAGTAGGGCATACAGATATTAGCGGGCAACAAACCAATAACTATGAATTAGCATTGAAACGTGCAGAGACGGTTAAACATTGGTTAGGAATTTACGGGGTTAATCCAGCTACGATTACAACGCTCACACAAGGTAGTTTATCACCTTATAGCAATGAGCCCGACTCAAATGCTAAACGCCACTCAGATAGACGTGTAGAAGCGATAGTTATTGATATTACTGACAAAGATACGAACAAAAAAGTACATGCATTATCCAGTTGGACCAAAGTTTTAAATGGTCCTAAGGGGCAATAATATGAAACAATTAATTTTAATATGCTTACTTATGTTCTCAACACTCGCTATTGCAGAGCAAGTTCAAGTCGGAAACAAAATATATTTATACTTACCGGGTGAAGTAGAGTTCGATGAACCATTTGAAGTTGCCAAAGATGGCACCATCACTTTACCTGAGCTTGGCAAGTTTAAAGTAACTGGCGCTGAACTTGCTGAAATTGAACAGCAACTACGTGCTGCATTAAGCGAAGTCTATGTTGCGATGGACGATTTTTATGTCGAAATTCGTTCTAGAGATATTTTTATTAATGTTATGGGTTATGTGAACGACCCATCTCAAGTCAGTATTCCCCGTGATGGTAATATCCAAATGGTCATTGCACGTGCAGGTGGCTTGAAACCAGGGGCACAGCTAGACAGACTACAAATTCGTCGCGGTAACGATGTAATAGAATTCAATTACAAAGCCTATTTAGATTCAGGCAACATTGACTTATTACCCCAATTACAAAGTGCCGACACAGTATTCGTACCTGTATCACCACTATTAGGCAATGTACAAATCGATTTTGATGCTCAAACATTAAGTGCATCCGGTGATGCCAGCGATAACAGTGCAATCACCTTACTTGGTGAAGTCCACAATCCAGGTAGTTTTTCATTCAAAGAAAATATGAGTGTATTAGATGCATTGATGCGAGCTGAAGGCGTAACTCGCTACGCAGATGTAACCAAAATTCGCGTTATCGTAGACAAAACACCTGTTGTTTTTGACCTAAAAGCGTATTTGGATAAACCTAACAACGATACAATGCCTGCACTAAAAGCTGGTTCTACGATTTACGTGCCTATCATGGTTGATGATGTAAACACTACATCACGTACCGTCTACATCATGGGTGAAGTACAAAAGCCGGGCGCTTATGAGGCCGGTGATAGTACCAGCTTTTTAGATATTCTTGCGAATGCCGGCGGGCCGACTCGCTTTGCAGAAACTCGCCAGATTAAGATTTTAACGCCATCGGGCGAAAGTATTTTATTCGATCTGCAAGGCTACAGTGAAGGAATTGTGACTGTAAAAGTGCCTAACTTAAACCCAGGAGATGTGATTTTTGTTCCAGAAAAGACTGACCAAAATGAAAAAAGTTGGTTGAAAGTGCCACCAAAACGCGCAATTAAAATTATCGGCGCAATCCAATCACCGGGCCGTTATGAATGGAGTCCCGAAATGGATTTCACAGATTTACTTGCGCATGCAGGCGGGCCAACTAAAGGCGCAAATATCAATGATATAAAGATCGTTCGTAACGGTGAAGTCACAAAACGTTTCGATTTAGAGCAGTATACAATTAATGATGCAGGAAACTATGAATTACCCAACTTGATTGCTGGCGATACTATAATTGTTGAGGAACTGCCAGTTGATCCTGCTGATAATAAATCGCAATGGATCCGCCAAGAATCAAGTAAATCTATTTATATAATGGGGCAAGTTGGTTCTCCAGGCCGCTATGCATTTAATACTAATATGCATTTTATTGATATTTTAGCCGCGGCTGATGGTCCTACAGATAATGCAGATTTACGTAATATTCGTATTACCCATCGTAATGGAAACACTGCAAAGGTTAGTAAGTTAAACCTCGCACTTTATTTTGAAACAGGCGATGAAACACTCTTTCCACACGTTTTACCAGGCGATACCATTTACATTCCTGAAAAAGATAAAGATTGGTTACGTACCCCTAAAGAGCAAGTAGTGCGTATTATGGGGGCTGTTGAAAAGCCTGGTCGTTACAGCTTCGATGACACTATGACGGTACTTGACGTACTAGCAGAAGCAGGCGGTCCATCAAGCTCTGCACTCATAGACAAAATTGTGGTAGTTAATCATTCATGTTGTAAAGAGCAGTCTCGTGTATTTGATTTAGAAGAGTTTGTTAAGAATCCGAATTCAGCGTATATCCCTGTGTTACGTGCCGGCGATACGCTTTATGTGCCAGATAAAGGTCAGGATTTAATTAGCCAATTTAAATCTAACTTTCTCGACTTCATAACAGTAATCGCTTTAGTGGTGGGCCTATGAAAATGATACCTTCTCAATACCAAGAGCTTGAAGCAGTTTGTAATGAAATTGATAACCTTAAAGCTCGCTGTATTTGTTTTATATCTTTAACAGGAAGTGAGGGGTCAACTTCCTTATGTACTAGCGTTGCAACAAGACTATGCAATCAATCAAAAAAAGTTTTGATCATTGATTTGAACCCAATTTCGCCTTTTAAACTTGATCAGAACCAAAGTACTGACGTTGGGCCATGGTGCTTTAGTGATATAAGTTGTCAATTGAATATTATTAGCACAGATCACGTTGATATTTTAACTATGCAGCATCTAAATGAGCTGGAATCAGTTAAAAACAAATCAATCCTAAACGATGCAATTGAACGAATAAAACAAGAATATGACTATGTGTTTATTGATATGAGCCCAGCACTTAAGTGTAATCGAGGTAATGTACCATTACATGCGCTAAGCTTATGTACTGACATGACATTTTTGACTGTTTCATTAGGTTTAAATGATGAAGAAGCACTGTGCCATGGCATTACAAATCTAGAGCAAGCAGGATTGACTGAGATTAAAATTGTAGTCGCACAGCATAACTTTGCTCCACTGGGTACACGTTTGATTGAGTCACTTAAAACGCGCCAACATAAATGGCCTAAACTTTCTAATTACCTAATAAATAAAATAATTAAACAACGTTGGTTGTTTACTGCATATTGAGAGACAAATGGACTGCCTTTATCAAAAGAGTTATACGCTAGATTGGCCGATAGTGAGTGAGATACGGCATGTTTTAAAACATATCCTTACTGCAATTAGTGTCAAGCACCAAGACATTGATGCTGCAGGCCTTGTCGCAACCGAGTATTTAACTAATTTACTACGCCACACAAAGAAAAATGATAAGCCTTTGTTATTTAGTATATTTAAAGTATCAAACCAGCAGTTACGAATTGAATTTAAAGATTCATTTAAAAGTTATGATATTTTTAATAATCACTCATCAAATTGGGAAATAGACAGCGGTGAGCTTGTTGAAGGGGGGATGGGGGTTGCGCTTATCAAGCATTATTTTCCTAATGCTAGCTATAATACTCATCATCAATTTAATACATTTTCTTTCTGTTTAAACAATATCGATAAGCGGCCAACATTGATATACATTGATGATGATAAGTCACAATTGGCTCTGCTTAAAGCCTATTTATCCGAACATTTTCAAGTAATTTGTTGCGAAGACATTGAATCAGGTTGGCAAGAGATCCTGACCTCAGGTGCGACGATTTTACTGTTAGACCACAAGCTTAAAAATGGTACTAGTGAGCCGCTATTAAAACGACTAAACCAGTCAAATCTAAAAATTAATTTATCAGTTGTTATGCTCACGGGGGATGACAGTGAAGAGTTGATCAAAAGAATTAATATGCTCGGCGTTGATGATTATCTAGTTAAACCCGTTACCAAGACTAGATTACTGCAAAGTATTGAAAGAATTGTTCATCGGTTCTCTGCTTTAAAGTACTTTGTTAATGAGGACAGAGCGCCAACCAAACGTGAGCTAGAAACGTATAACGCTTATAATTTTGGCTCAATTATAAGCCAAATGGGGGGAGATTTTTGTTTGTATCCCCACCAGCATAGCAACGCCGTGGTAATTGGCGATATGATGGGACATGGTCTAGTCGCTTTAAAAGAGAGCTTTGCTATTAAAGGTTTTTTAAGTGGTTGTTTAGCAACAGAGATCCCTTTAGAGACCGTACTACCTATGTTGAATAGAGCCCTTTCTGAGCAGCGCTTATGTAAATCAAGCTTAGTAACCTTGTTGATAATTTATATCGAAGATAACCGTTTACATTGGTTCAATGCGGGTCATCCTGCGCCTTGTGTTATTAATAAACAAGGCCGTTTAGAGCAGCTAGTTGGCACAGATCCTTTGCTTGGCCTTAATGATCAACATCAATTTAAGCATTACCAATATGAACTAGCTGAGGTTGAGCACATATTAATCTTTACAGATGGTTGGTTAGATAACCAGCACTTAGATGAAGTGGATCAAATAGTATCGAAATTAAACGCAAACAAACTCTACAATGAAGATTTTGCATATGGTTTATGGCAAGCCAGTCAAGTGAAGTTATCTGAAGAAGTTGATGATGCATCACTCATTGTGATCAACAAACACTAAAGTTTGAGTTTACAAACTGAGCGATTTCACACTAAGCTATTAGTAAGGTTTTGTATCATAATCACTTTATCTCAACAGCTATTAAAATAAGGACATACCAATGCCACCTAAAATTCTCATTGTTGAAGATACTGAGTCACTGGCTTTAATGTACCAGTCATACTTAATACCCACGGGTGTAAATACGCGCATCGCTTACACCGGCGAGCAGGCGATAGCTGCTTTAGAAGAATTTCAACCAGACCTGATCATATTAGATGTCATGCTGCCGGATATGAATGGCCTTGATATTTTATCATCATTAAATGGTGATAACTCTCCGCAGGTAATTGTCTTAACAGGCCATGCAACAAAAGAAATGGCCATTAAAGCAATTAAATTAGGTGCAAGTGACTTTTTAGAAAAACCCATTGAAGCGGATCGTTTTCGGATCACTGTAAATAACGGATTAAAACTAAAAGACTTAAAGCAAACCGTAAAAACATACAAAAGTACCTATGAGAATGGACAGTACTTTGATTTGATTGGCAGCTCTGCTGAAATGCAATCTGTTTACCAAATTATTAAATCTGCCTCAGCAAGCAAAGCAACCGTTTTTATTACTGGTGAAAGTGGTACAGGAAAAGAATTATGTGCCCGTGCAGTGCACTTGGCATCTCCGCGTGCAAATAAACCCTTTGTTGCTTTGAATTGTGCCGCAATTCCTAAAGATTTAATTGAAAGTGAGATTTTTGGACATTTAAAAGGCGCATTTACAGGGGCCATTGCAAACCGTGAAGGGGCTGCCGGCCAAGCTGATGGAGGAACTTTATTTCTAGATGAGCTCTGCGAAATGGATATTAATCTTCAGAGTAAACTCTTGCGCTTTATTCAAACTGGTTGTTATCAGCAAGTAGGGAGTGAAAAAGAGGTTAAAGTTGATGTACGTTTTGTTTGTGCAACAAATCGTGATCCTTTGCTTGAGGTTAAAGAAGGGCGTTTCCGCGAGGATCTATATTATCGTTTACATGTTATTCCTGTCACTTTACCACCTCTTAATCAACGTGGCAGAGACGTTATTGAGATAGCAGATGCCTTATTCAAAAAAATTAGTAAAGAGGAAGGGCGTAGTTACAGGGGCATGTCTGATGCTGTTAAAAACATGTTTTTAAAATACAGTTGGCCGGGTAATGTTCGACAGCTAGAAAATACAATTAGAAATATTCTCGTACTTCACAATGAGGATTATATAGAAACAAATATGATCCCTGCTTTACCTCATAGCCAAAACCAGTCAGTCGATACGGCAGCTTCTGAACCAAGTCATATGGTTAAAACACAATTTGAGGATAGTACACCTATATCTTCAGAAATAATTTCAATTGATGAAAAACCAGCAGAGTTTTCTCAGTCAGATATAGAACCCCTTTGGTTAGTTGAAAAACGCTATATAGAACAGTCTATCGATGCTTGTGATAACAATATTCCAAAAGCAGCGGCATTGTTAGATGTGAGTCCTTCAACACTTTACAGAAAAATCAAGAGTTGGGAGGAAATGCAGGTAAGCTAGCGGTATAAACCTTATTTAATTGTTCAAATTGCTGTTTACCTGAAAAACGTTGCTCAACTAATTGCTTAGCATTTTTGAGCATGTTGCGCTTTTGTTCAGCACTGAGTGATCGTAAGTAATTTAATTGGTTTACTAATGCATCAGTGCTTGAATCAGTCATTAGTAAGCCATTTTTTAAATGTTCAATGATTTTAACAAGTTGGCCAACAGGTGCAGAAATCACTAGTACACCATTAGACATTGCTTCAAGGACAACCATAGGTAAACCTTCGGCCCTTGAACAAACAACCAATACATCTAAATGTGGCCATATTTGTTCTGGCTCACATTGTCCATGATAAGTTATTGCTGTTAAATCTAATTCACTTGCCATTGGTCCATCACCAAACATATGAAAATTAAGATATTCAGATGAAAACTGTTTAGCTGTTTCAATAAATATATCAGGGGCTTTCTCGTAAGATAAGCGGCCAACAAAGCCAACGTTAATTGGCTCTCTCTCAATGTTTAATGAGTGCTTAGATTTATTATTCAAACTGATAAAGTTTTCCAGTAGTTCTGCTTTGTAAATCTGTTTTGAAAGAATATCTGAAACGGCAAAATTAAATGAAAAGTAGCTTAAAAGCTTATCAAGCCTGTTATATAAATAAACGAGCCCCTGACCTTGCTCACCGGCATGGTAAGTAGATATACAACGGCGATTTTGCATTAAGCAAGCGAGCTTGCCTAATATACTTGCTTTATAACCATGAGTATGAAGTAACGAACTAGATGGTAACCCTTTGATAATTTTGTAAAAATCAAAAAAACTTCCGCCCGCAAATTGGTAGTCAATATTTGCATTATCTAAACGATTGTAAAATGCGATGTTATTATGATCTTGATAAAACAAAACTGAGCTTTTAATATTATATTGTTCAAGCAAATTGCATAGGGCGATGATATGGCTTTCGATGCCGCCAATGATGCTTGAATCTACAAATAAAATAACACTGTACTTCATATCTACTCCAAGGAAAAAACATGATAGATACTGCTACATTTGCACAATTGCAACAGGATGTTGGTGAAGACCTAGCAAAACAGCTACTACAAGTGTACCTCACTGAATCCACACAAATTGTTAACGATATTGCTGATACAACAAAACAAGCAACTATTTCTTTAAATGCTCATAGTCTGAAAAGCAGTAGCCGAAGCTATGGCGCGCTTTCTGTAGGTTCTATTGCTGAACAAATTGAGCACAAAGCCAAAGCTGAACAATTCGATCATGAATTGCATGATTTAATCGAGACACTGCAAGATCAATTTTCACTAACACTAAAGCATGGAAATAGCTTGATCAGTTCGGCTTGATTTATCAGCCTCCAAAATTAATGGCATTTTAAGTATCTCACCAAAAACTGTACTAAGTTGTTCAATATCATGTTGCTGATTTGGTGTTTTAATCACATCATCAAAATGTGAAACAATTTCGCTAAGTGCGTCGTGTGAAATACTTAAATCACAAAATGAATATCCCAGCATACTTTCAAGCCAATCAACGGGTTTTAAATCTAATGATTTAATTACACTTGTTTCTTTTGCAATATTTTCTATAAACACTCGACACGCTGAAGTCATGTTAATTGCTTGAGCGATATCTTCTACAAGCATAGCTGGCATAACACTGGTTATCAGGCTACCAGGACCAATTAAAATTAAGTCAGCATTATGTATTGCTTCAACAGCACCTGGAGCCGCATTTACATTTTGAGATAGAGTGACATATTCAGGTAACTGAGTTAGCGAGTCTATCTGGCATTCACCAATAATTTTTTCACCGTTTGGTAAAACAGCTAATAAATCGGTTGGCTCATCAGACATTGGCAAAATGGTTTCAGAATTGCCCAACATCGCATTGAACCAAGCAATTGCCTGAGTCGCAGAGTTAGTTTGTTGTGATAACCCTAGCAGTGTTAAATTACCTAAACTATGACCATCTAACTCACCGCCTTCAAAGCGATGGTGAAATACTTTATGTACTAATGAGTCATCATCGGCAAGTTGTAGGCAACAACGTCTTATATCACCTAAAGCAACGCCCCCCTGACTATTTCTTAGTTTTCCTGTACTACCACCATTATCAGTTGTTGCGACAATTGCAGTGAGTTCTGCGCAATGTGGTCTAATTGCACTAAGCATATGAGATAAGCCGTGGCCACCACCAATACATACAATTTTCATTTGATTCACCCTAATTAGTTCATACCAATTAAAAGCATAAGGCATACCATTTTTAAGATTTAGCTAATATTATGAAATATCAATAATTTTTTAAAAAATATATGGATGAATCTAATTCTTTTTTCTATATTTGCATTATGCGATGCAATTTTTGATAGGAAAAGCCATGGCGGGTATTAACTTAGAGCAATTACCAATTGTGCTAAGACAGTTTAATGGAATAACAGAAAATCAAACTGTTAAAAAAGAACTTCAAGTTTTACTGAATCCTTATTTTAGTTTTAATGAGCTTTGTTTAATTAATATTGAAAACAATAAAGCATCAGTCGAAATGCGTACTATGAAGTATTTCGATTTTGAAGAAACATTGTTTATTGATGCATTGATTGATGACTCAATCTTATGGGTTGAGATTAACAATAGCAGCATGTTTAGAACCCCAAGCAATGTAGAGAGTGCTTTAGTCTTTCAAGTAAAAACAGGATTTGGTAAAGCTCAATGCCTGGTATTTTTATCTATTGAACCAGGAGCTTGTTTTAACGAACTTGAATCAATGCCATTACAAATTTTACTTCAACAAGTTGCACATCAATTAGAACATCAAACGAGGCTTAACAGGCAAAAATTTCATTCGACTTCACTATTAAGCCGTTTAGCTGAGCTTTCAAATCTATTTAATGACTTTGCCAGTGAATGGTTTTGGAAAACCACAGAAAATAATCTGTTTACAAACGTATTAACCTCAAACGTAGCAAACAATCTATACAAAAGGCATTTCCTGAATAAAACATTTGACGATGTAATAACTGAACATGAACAAACGCAGTTAAAAAAGTGGTCTCAATTTAAACACTTATTGTCAGAACAAAATGAATTTATAGATTTTGAATTTGAGATAAATTCATCACCTCAAGCTTGGGTGTCTTTTAGTGGTAAACCGCAATATGATGCAAATGGCCATTTCAAAGGCTATATGGGTATTGCAAAAGATATAACAGTAAATAAAGATAGAGAGTATGCACTTAATCTAGCGAAGAACAAGGCTGAAGAAGCCAGTCTTGCAAAATCGCAATTTTTAACTGTTATGTCGCATGAAATAAGAACCCCAATGAACGCCATTGTTGGCATGTTAGAACTACTCGCTGAATCTGAGTTAAATGAAAAACAGAGTAGGTGGTTAAATTACGCTAATACTAGTGCAGACCTTCTTCTAGATCTGATAAGCGATGTTTTAGATTTTTCAAAAATCGAAAGTGGCTCACTGCAACTTGATGTCAAAGCGACAGACATTTACACATTGGTTAAAAATATCGCTTCTCAATTCTTAGAAACAAGCCAAAGCACGGGCGTTATTTTTTCATCTGAAATAAAAACGGGATTACCCAAAACTATCGATATAGATAGTGCTCGCGTTGGACAGATCCTATTTAATATTTTAGATAATGCGATTAAATTTACTAAAGTTGGTACTGTTAATTTTAAAGTTGATAGTACCGAAAAAGAACTTATTTTTGAGATCTCAGATACAGGGCAAGGTATGTCTCAGTCTCAACTAGAGACAATCTATGACGCTTTCAAACAACATGATGATGGCGTCAACAGGCAAGCTGAAGGGATAGGTCTTGGGCTGAGTATTACAAAAAGTCTGGTCGATCTTATGAAAGGAACTATCACTGTTGTTAGTGAGCCTAACGTAGGCACTAAATTTACGATAGTGATACCCTTTACCTTGGTAAAAGAGACTACTCACACACAGGAACAAGAACAGTCACTTGAGCCGATTTCTATTTTAGTAACAGAAGATAATAAAACGAATCAGGTGTTAATTAAGACATTCCTAGAAAAACTTAACCATCATGTAACACTTGCAGATAACGGCCAGCAGGCAATTGAAAAAGTGCAAGCAAGTACTTTTGATTTGGTTCTTATGGATATGATGATGCCGGTTATGGATGGAATAAGTGCAACTAAGTACATGCGCGAGAAACTAAACCTCACCATACCTATTGTGGCATTAACTGCAAATGCTTCTAAACAAGATAAGAGCGCTTGCTTAGAAGCAGGAATGGACAAAGTGCTTACTAAACCAATCAGATTTCATGATTTAAATCGTGCTTTACGTATTTTATTCAGCCAATAAAAAAGCCCCAAATTGGGGCTTTAAAATAAACAATGCTAATTTTACAACACCATTGCCGCAACCCAGCCAGCAATCAGTAGTGGTATATTAAAATGGATGAATGTAGGTACCACTGAATCCCAAATATGGTCGTGTTGCCCATCTGCATTTAGGCCCGATGTTGGGCCAAGTGTTGAATCAGAGGCAGGGGAACCTGCATCACCTAGCGCACCAGCAGTTCCAACCAGTGCCGCAGTAGCCATAACAGAAAAGTTTAGTTCCATACAAAGTGGTACAAACAGGGTGGCTATAATTGGCACTGTCGAAAACGAGCTACCAATGCCCATGGTGATTAATAAGCCAACGAGTAAAATTAACGCAGCAGCAAGGGGTTTGTTACCTTCAATCATTCCTGCGGCAGAGCTAACTAATGAAGCAACATCACCCGTTGCTTTCATCACTGAAGCAAAACCTTGCGCCGAAATCATAATAAAGCCAATCATCGCCATCATAGCAATGCCTTTACTAAATACATCGCCGTTTTGCTCAAGTTTTACAACACCAAATAAGGTAAATATAGCTACCCCAACAAGACCACCTAGGATCATAGAGCCACTAATATTTTGTGCCACTAATGAACAAAGTACGGCGGTAATTCCCACTGCTAACACCTTTTTAGGCTGTTCAATGACAACCTCTTGCTGTTGCTCTGTTAGGCTGTGAGACTCGTAACTACGGCGTTTTCGATAAGATATAAACACAGCAACCAATAAACCAAATAACATCCCAATGGCTGGAATGATCATTGCCATCGGCACTTGAGTATTAACAATCTCTAAGCCATTTTCAGTGAGGTTCTTGTGTAGTATCGAGTATAAGTAAATGCCACCAAAACCATAAGGTAGCACCATATAAGAGGTGGCTAAGCCGAAGGTTAAGATACACGCAATAGCACGTCTATCAAGGCGTAACTTGTTGAATACAACAAGTAGGGGCGGTATTAGAATTGGTATAAAAGCAATATGTACGGGTATCAAATTTTGCGACGAGATCGCACACAGTAAAATAATACTTAATATAAGATAACTAAGCGTCGTTTCGCCTTTATGGCTATTGTCGTTTACTTGCTTTAGTAACTTAGACGCTAAAATACGGGTTAAACCCGACTTAGAAATAGCCACCGCAAATGCACCTAACATCGCATAGCTCAGTGCTATTTCAGCGCCGCCCGATAAGCCATCATTAAATGCATTAACGGTTTGTGATAAACCAAGGCCTGCGGTCAAACCCGCAACAATTGCGCTTACCGTCATCGCCACAATGACATTAATTCGACAAAGTGTCAGGATCAGCATCAACATAACGCCGACAATTACTGCATTCATATTGTTCTCTATTTGGCTGTTTTGAGAGAGTTTAACAGAACTCGTACGCGGTTTTTGCGATTTTGGTTATATGATTGCTGTTGATAACGTACTTCGATGATTATTTGCTCAAACTCACTTAAATATGCCTCTGATCTAGGTTTTTGCTGTTTAATTAAAGCAATATTTTGTAGTGGCGTGTTGGTATCAACTGACTCAATGCCTTGCTTTTTTGCCCACAGGTATAGCTTAGTGATGTCATCAACCAGCGGCTCTCTACTTCGAATAGGGCGTTTGTTATATAAGAAATAGCCAATAAAACTTAGTAATAATGTACCTAACACAATTAAAGGTGTTAGCCATGCTGACTTATTACCAAACAGTGAATCAAATAAGCTTTGTTGTGATTCTTGGTCAAACGTAAGCACCCAGTTAGTCCATTTATAGTCGAGCTCTTCAAGGTGAATTCGCAGCCAGTTTATTGCTTTAAAATGACTCCAACGTTTTAAACCAAAGTTAAGATTGTCGTTAAAGCTTTCGTTTAAATCCCCCAGTTGTGATAACGAACCGTTTAAACGTTCCGGGGCAACAACAGAGGTAGCATCAAAAATATGCCACTTTTCATCAAAGAACACTTCGACCCAAGCATGTGCATCATATTGGTAAATGTTAAGCGTAGCGGCTTTAGTTTGTTCTCCGCCTAAATAACCCGACACAACACGGGCAGGGTAACCGGCAACACGAAACATAAATGCAGCGGTGCTGGCATAGTGGCCACAAAAGCCACGTTTGGTATCAAACACAAACTGGTCTAACGTATTATCACCATACATGGGTGTAGGTGTTAATGTGTAAGCAAACTGCTGCTGATTAAAGTAATCAAGTAGCGAATTAAAGTAACCTTGGGCATTTATATGCTCAGCAGCCAGCTCTTTTGCCAAAGCTGTTGTTTGTGGATTAGTTGCTTTCGGTAAGCGGGTATATAAGCGTTTTTCAAATTCATTTAGGCTCAGCATAGCCTCACTACTGGTTACCGCGTATTTAATATTTTTGTTTAAGTTACCTTTGCGCTTTAACAAACCATTGTAGGTTGAGTGCACATCAGAATTATCACTTTGCGCAAAGCCAAGTGCAAAAAGCCAATTAGAAGATGAGGGCTCTGCAATAACCTGATAATTAACACCATTACTTTGAGTAATTGTACGGCGAATTGGGTTATATTGTTGCGATTTCAAAATGTCCGATATTAGCCATTCACTACCATTAAACTCATCATGAATAAGGCTGCGCCAGTAATAGGGGGCTTGTAAGTTTTGCCCTGGCTGTTGCTCTACCCGAAAAACTAAGTCATCAGATTCCGCTAATTTCGCAATAGAAAAGGGGTTAACTTGCTCTGATAAACCCGTTTTAGCAAGCTTTGGCCCCGGTAGCTGCCAAAACGCTGGAATTTTAGGTAAAAATAAAATCAAAAACGCCGCTATGGGTAAGGCTAGTAGTATGGTTTTAAAACTTTGTTTGTTAGCTGCCTTAAAGCTTTGCGGGCTAGTTAAATAGCCAAGTACCGCGAAGTTAACAATATAAAGTACACTGACTACCAAGGTTTCAAATAACCCTTGATGAAACAAATACACGGTTGAAAGGTTAAAAAACACCAGTAAACAAACGGTTTGATACTGTTTAACGGTTTTCGCTTGTAGCAATTTAAAGCTACTAGCAAGTAGCATCATGGATACAAATAACTTGACCGTATCGCCCACGCCAACCAGAACAAATAAGGCAACTAAGCAAACCGCAGCCAAAATATTCGCCACCAATCCATTTAGTTTTTTATAAAACTTACCTAAAAACAGGTTTAAAAAGCTAAGGCCAGCCAATATGGCTAAGAATGGAGTCGCTACTTCAGTAAACAAAAAGCCACTGGTAACAATAAACAGCAGTGATAAAACGGTATTTATAAGCGGTGTATTCATAATTAAAACTCCGCTAATGCTTGCAAGCAGGCTTTTTGATGATTGATCCCTTGGCCTTTTGCAATGTGTTTATTGGGTAAGGTTAACGAAAACGCCATGTGTTGGTCAGTTAATTGATTAACTAAAAAACATAACTGGCTTAATCTGTGCTCATTATTGCCACCTAACATATTGAAATTAAGCGCTAATTCCTGTGATGCATCACTGGTAAATTCTTTCGTTAATAGTTGCTGAGTTTTAGCGAAGTGTTTCCACGATACCTTATTAAGTGCTGTACCTTGTACGAAAGGGGTAAGTTGATAAAAGTTATCATTACCCGCTTTAACTTGAGCGTTATCACCGTCTTGTTCGTCATTGTCATGGAGCTGAGTATCAAGCTTTTCAGCGGTGATAGGTTGTGGGTAAACATACACGGTTTCGGTTGGTTCAATGTAACTCCACACAGACACTAAACCAAATGGAAAGTGGCTAATGATTTTAATTCTATCAAAGCCATAAGCACCACGTTCACTACATTTAAGCGCTATTTCAACGGTCTTTTTCTCATTGTTTTGCAGTGATACAGTTTCAGATTCAAGGTTGTCATTAACCAGTTTTATAAGCTCACAGTATGATCGTGCGTGAATTTGAAAACGCGCAAAAGGGGCTTTTGGCGCATAACTTTCATTAACTGATTGGTATTTAACCGACAAACCTCGCACATTTTTATAGCCGGTGAGTATCGCAAATACTAAAACAACCACCATTAAATACGCCATGGCTAAAATCAAGTTGTTTTGATAGTTAATGCCCATCACAAAGTTCAGTAAGGCAATTAGTAAAAACTGCCCACCAAGTTTTGAGGGTAATACATAAATTGTTTTATGCTGAAGCTCAATTTCGTTAGTTTTATGCTTGTTTTTTAATAACTTATTAAAAACTGACTGACGAAATTGATTAACAAAAGCAGGGCGCTTAAACATGTTTTATAAGCTTACGGGCACATGTTTAAGTGCATAGCCGCTGTCACCAGCATTTAAGCCAAGCCTGTGATCAGTCACACTTGGAAAAACCGCTTGTACATCTTCAGGCATTACAAAATCACGACCTTCAATATACGCCCATGACTTTGCAGCTCGGGCAAGCGCAATGCTCGCTCTTGGTGATAATGGGTTTACAAAATGGTTATCTTGGCGAGTAAACGCAACGAGCTCAAGAATATAATCAACCACCGCGTTGCTTATCGTTACAGTGTTTATTTCTTTTTGAATAACAGCAAGTTGCTCAGGGTTAATGCGCACAGGTAAGTCATCATAATTACGATTGTTTAAGCCTAAAATGAGGTTTTTCTCAGCGTGTTTATCAGGAAAACCTAAACTAATACGCATAAAAAAGCGGTCTAATTGCGACTCAGGTAACGGATAAGTACCAGATTGATGTACAGGATTTTGCGTAGCAATTACAAAAAATGGTGATGGTAGGGCGTGTTTAACCGAATCGACCGTCACTTGTTTTTCTTCCATTGCTTCTAACAGTGCACTTTGTGTTTTAGGACCCGCACGGTTAATTTCATCACCTAAAACAACTTGGCTAAATACTGGGCCTTGATGAAATGAAAAACTATGTTTTTTAGCATCAAAGATGTTTGTACCAAGAATATCAGAAGGCAATAAATCGCTAGTAAATTGAATACGTTGATATGACAAGCCAAGAACTGCGGCAAGTGCATGAGATAAAGTGGTTTTGCCCATACCTGGTAAATCTTCAATTAACAGGTGGCCTTCACTAAATAAACACGTAAGGGCGAGTTTGATTTGTTGTTGCTTACCAAAAATGACCGTTGATAGGTCATCGATAATGAGTTGGATTGTCGAATTCATAAACTACTTAATTTGTTATGGTTTCCATCAATTCTAGACGTTTCATAACTGAGTCGACTTTTTTTGCGTTGAATGGTTTAGCGATAAAACCTTTAGCACCTAATTCCCAGGTGTTTTGCACATTCTCAAGACTATTATGACCAGAGCACATAACAACGTGCGTATGAGGATGGTGGTCATTTAAGTATTCAAGAATTTGTGTACCGTCAGTGTTAGGTAGTTCAATATCAAGAAAGATTACGTTAGGCGACTTTTCTTCAATTACGGTTTTAGCTGATTCAAAATCTCGACTTTCTAAAATATCGTCAAAACCAAGACCAGTTAAAATTTGATTTAGATAGTCGCGGATATCTTGCATATCATCGATTATCAGAATAGGTTCTAACGGCTTCACAAATTCCATATCGTTTACATCTTATCGTTACATCTCAAGTTGATAGTTTTAATATAAGTCATGAGATAACTAAGCTCAAGAAACAAGCACTAATAAAATGAATAATATGATAAAACACCACCTTAATGTCCGATACCGTCTAGTATTGGACTTAATATGCGCAGAGAATAGGTATAGCTATGTATAGATACTTAACTTCCTATAATTTATATTATGTTAAATAAAGTGTTTATCTTTATAATCAGGTTCATTGGTCGTTAGATTTTAAGGTTTTTTAGCCCCTTTTTTGCTTAATTTGGGTTTTCACGGTTTTATAGCTTTTTATGCAGTTCTCATTTTTACTTTGTAAGTTTTCACCAAACTTACTTCATTTCAATAAGACTACAACTGTGAATTTTACGAACCTAGATTTGAAGTGCCTTTCTTGTATGGCTTCCAAAAATTTTGTTTTCACTGCCTGTAACCGATATGGCTTTAAGTTCATTAACTATGATTTATTTCTACAACAAACTGTTCGTAATTACGAAAGCCACATAGATGCCCTTCAAGCTCAAATTAGATAGCTGTACGATTTGGTTTAAGTAAGCTAGACGCTGAATATCATTGGTAATGACTTAATCAAGATTAGTGTTCAACTCCTCTGTAAGAAATTACTATTTCTGAATGTAAAAATGATTTATTAATTTTAGACTTTTATGAATTGCCTGTTACTTTAATACGTAGCCAACTACGTACCAGCCAATTGGCCAAAACGCCAACAAACTATATGTGATTAGGTTTGCATTCCTTACTTTAATCTTAATGTCATTTTTACTAAGCCCTGTATCTGCAAGAATTTTCTTCGAAACTAAAAATTCAGACCACCATGATACAAAATAAAAAGGAATAAGTAGGAATAACCCCGCAAACAAAATCATCCAATGTAAGTCAGATTCATAAGGGATTAACCAAGGTGCTTGCCACGTTACTGCTAACATTTTGCCGACAAATGTATCTACGCCATACGCTCCGCCACCACCTGTCAGCATTTGTATTAAAACAAGAATAACCCAAGTTAAAGGAACCCCAACAATTGTAGATACTAAGTTTGAAACAAATGCCGTTTTTACCGATAGTACTTTGGTTAAATCTAGGCTCTTTCGAAGATATATTGCTTCAATAGCAATTATTGGTAACAAATAGATCGAATACACAGGCACTGCAAGCATAATCATAGGTAGTCCAGCGTTAGCTGAAGCACCAAAAGAGATAATAGCGAGGGGCAATAAAAAGAGAAAAATTATGAATTTATTCAAAACTATCCTTAGTGTAATGTTTTTCCTTATAATTAAATCTCAATTTAACTTAATGTTATTTCTAAATCAAAGTCTACTCAAACTATCTGTTTATTAACTTTTATCATGTAGTTTCATTAAATCTTCACCGTGTTTTTCAATTACACGCTTTATCCAAGTGATGTCTGTTTTCACTGCTGCAACGGTGGCGAACGCGCCACCAATTTGCACAATGACAATGAAAAATAAGTTTATTGAGTTTGCATCGACTGTCATGCCCTACCCCTAGTTAACAAATCAACTAAACCGATAGAAAACTAGTAGAAATTATGTATCGCAGCTACATTCCACTTACTGGCCCGTGGTCAGAATGTAGAATATCAAGGTAGGTACAAGGGAAGGTCAAACCGTCTGAAGTACAACCTATTTAGCGTTACAATGGGTCAGTTAAAAAATCAGATCAAATGTACCGTAATCTTAAAATGCAGACTTCTACACAAGATAAATATTTAGTTGATCTTCAAAGCTAATTACTAGATATTATTGGGGAAATATCTGAGCGAACAGGAAGTTAAATCGCACACTAAATTATACCAATAACTGACAAATTTACAGGTCTTAACTCAATAACAATAGGTTTCACGATGAAATCATATTTCTTAATATTTATATATTTTATTAGGTTCATCTTAAGCACTCTTTATGGTTCATTTATTTTATCTATAACACTTTATTTATTTGCTGATTATTTTTTCGAAATTCGTGTATATAGCTTTACTGAATTATTGAACTGGTACATAGAACAATCTGAACAAACTAAGAATACAATTTTAGGCTCTCTTATTACCATCTTAGGTTTTTTAATAGCTTATGCTAGTGCTATGTCAAATTCTAAAGCTCAATTAACTGAGGGTTTAAAACAACAAGTATTATTAGAAATAAATCAGATGTTTATCGAAAGCTCTAAAGCAGCAGTCGAGTGTGAAATTTATGCAAATGCTCTAGTTAAATGTACTTCTGAACTCCAAAGTGGTATCAGCATTGAAAAGCAAAATTTTTTAATGAATTATTATTATGATCAAGCAGCAAATTTTATTTCTAATAAAGATAAGTTAAGGCGCTTTTCTGTAGATGTTCATGATCTTATGCGCAGGCATGCACTACTAATTTTGTCAGTGCCTTTTGCTAAAAGTTACCTAGATAATTCTATTAACGCTTTAAATCAAATTGTGAATAATATATATTTCAATATCCCACTAAGATATTCTCAAACAGATTTAAAACTCTCCTTTTTTTTAGAGCAGACTGAAAATGATAAATATCAAAAATTTTCACAAATAGTTCGCCTTAATGATGACATAATGAACAAAAATATAGGTGCTCTTAATGGTGCGTTCGGTTCAAAACTTATAGGTTTAAATTTCTGGTCTATCTACAATTTTTATAAAATTAATAAAGATAGCAACAATTAGTCATAACCGAAATATATTTTTCCAAATTACTAGATGAGCTTTCGTTTTCAAGTTATGAGAATAATTACGGAACAAGCCTTTTACTAAAGCTTGTTACAATTGCAAAAGAGCTGTGTGACTTTCACTTTCCTTTGCAAACCAGAATAAAAAGTTAATAAATAAATAATGATACCAGGCATTCCACCTGAAATAACACTAAAGAATGATCGTTAAAAAATATATGATTGTTCGTCTCTTTGGCTTATTTTTAGTTTCTCATGTGTGAATCTTCATAAAACTATAACAAGAAAGGGCTTTCGCCCCTTCTTGTTATTATTTTTAATATAAATTATACGCAAGGCTTTAGGAGAACATTTAAAACAATCCAGAGCTGATAACTTTTTCACTTCTCTCAATCAAACACCCTAGCAACACCCAGCGCTATTTCATGCAATACAACAAAACCCGCGCCAAATAAAATAGCCCATACCAGGATGATGATAAAATCGAGGGTTGAGGTAGATGATGAAACAGCGACTTCTTGGTAATTTGTAAGCCAAGGATAAAAACCAAAGCAGTAAAGAATAACAATTGGGGCAGAAAACAGTATTAAACGCAGTTTTCGCTGTTTAAAGAATGGCATAAATGAACTGCCTAGCATTATTAATAACGGCACGAACACGTAGATCACTGAAGTAAAATCATTCAGTGTCATGCCTAAACCAATAGTTACAATCAGCAAGAATAAAGCAGTAAAAATGCGGTAAGCGGCTGTAAAATTCATAGTCATTCCTTGTAAGGCACCTACAACCACCCTAGCACGCTTATTTATAAATGGCTATTTTATAAACCAATTTGCCTAGTGAAGCCGATGCTTTCTACAAAATATTTATCATGGCTTACAAGTATAAAGCCGCCTTTATAACCCTGTAATGACTGAGCCAAGATCTGTTTTGATTCAAGGTCGAGATGATTATCGGGCTCATCGAGTAACAAAAATGCGGTGCTTTCACTATTACTGACAATACACATGGCGAGCTTCATTTTCTCGCCACCACTCAAAAGTGCGGCATATTTAAAAACAGCGTCTTTTCTAAAGCCGATACTAGCAAGTAGAGTACGCGCGGTGATCTCATCTAGGTTTTTACAGTAAGTCATCACATTTTCAAGCAGGGTTAGCTCGTTGTTTATTAATGTAAAATGTTGGTCTAAATAATAGAGTGCTTGATTGCAATGTAACTGCCCTGCTTTTACTGGTATGTCGTAGTTCAGGGTTTTAAGTAAGGTTGATTTACCAGTGCCATTCGCGCCTGCTAAATGAATTTTATCATCACTGAACACCTGAAAATTAAGTGCCTTTTGTGTGCCGTGTGCTAATACCACATCCTCCAGGCTAAGTACTTTTTGGTGCTTAGCATCATCTGACTGCGCTAAATAAAATTGCTGCGCTTTAGTTTGTTCAAGCTGGCTAGAAAGTTGTTGCTTATTGCGAATGAATTCACCTTCTCGCTTAGCGGCATTTTTATTTTGTGATGATAAATTAGCGCTGGCTTTATCTTTTTTAGCATCCATCAGCACTTTAGGCTGGCTGCCTGATTTTCTTAGCGCTGCGCCCTGTCCTGCACGTTGTTGTGCTTTTTGCTTTTGTAGTTGCTCTGCTGCCTTGAGCTTAGTTTGCTGTTTAACAACGTGGTTTAATTTATTTTCAAGGGCAGCAACTTGCTGCTGTTTTTGTATTTGGTACTCAGAAAAACGCATACCATATTGTGTTAAGCCAAGGGTTGTTAGCTCCCAAACTTCATTGGCTTGTTCTAATAATTCTTGGTCGTGACTTATTAGTAATAATTGCCCTTTAAAGTTGTGTATTTGCTTTATAAGCCAGATTTTACCTTTTGCATCTAGGTGGTTTGATGGCTCATCCAGTATTAAAATGTCGGGCTTTATGCAGGTAAATAGTACCCAAAGTTTTAATTGACTAAGTTGACCGCCACTTAAATGTTTGCTTAATGAGTAAGGGGTTTTGTTGTTTATGCCAAGCCTGACAAGTTCTGTATTAAAGCGCTCTGCTAAGTCCCAATTGCCTTCAAGTAAAGATAAATTTTGTTCTGTAACTTGCCCTTGGTTTATTGCATCAAGGGCTTTAAACACAGGCTCTAGCCCAATAGCCTCTGCAATTGTTTTGTTATCAGCCTGATTTACATCGTTCATTTGTCGGTAAACGCCAAGGGTTGAATTACAAACAACCGTACCAGAGCTAGGCTCTTTTTGCTTAGCAAGTATTGACGCTAATATAGATTTACCGCAGCCGTTCCTGCCGACTAACGCGGTGACTTTAGCAGTAAGTGAAAATGAAAGGTCGTTAAATACAACATCGCCATTGCCATGTTGGTAACATAAATTAAAAGCTTGAAGTTGTGGCATAGTGCCTCCTGTATTACAGGGGCATAAGCGCTTGATCACACGAAAAGTAATATTATAAAAGTGATAGTGAGCAACGCCTACTAACCCTGTTGGTCCAAAAAGATAAAAATGAAATTGGATAACAGGTTTAGTTGTTCATGTTGGCGGTAACTCCTAAAAAGTGAGGCTAGATAATAACCACCCAGTGCTCAAATAGCAACGAGTTATGATAGTCTTAAATTATTAGCTGCTTAAAGGAATGTATTTTGAATTTAGTTAAAAGCCCTCTTGCCTCGCAAAACCCCATTCAAGTTAAGATGGAAATTAATGAAAGTAAACGTGTATTTGTTATTGGCGATTTAGATGCAGATTTAACTAAATTTGAACAGGCGCTTTGCTCTGTTAATTTTAATCCAAGCGAAGATATTTTGTTTTCACTGGGTGATGTGATTGATCGGGGGGAGCACAGCATTGCGTTACTTGCGCGTTTTAAAGAGCTTGGTGTACATATGTGCCTTGGTAACCACGAGCATATGTTGCTTGAGTCTTTACTTGCAGGCGATAAAAGTTACTACCGTTTATGGGTTGAGAATGGCGGCCGTTGGCATTTAGATGCAACCGATGAAGAGCTCGCATTTGTCTGTAAGCAGCTACTTCAATGCCCGCTTTCTTACTATGTTGAATACGGCAAAGTTAAAGTTGGTTTATCACATACAACACATGCGGATTGGGATTGGCAAAATCCTACTCAAGATATACAACAAGCGATTGGCACTTTGCTTTGGGATAGGAGCTTAACCAAAGCGAAAAAACCTTTAATAAACCCTAGTATCGACTTTTCAGTGCATGGTCATAACACAACCAAAAAGCCCTATTGGCTTGGCAATAGTTACCACCTTGATACTAATTACCTCAGCGGTAAGCCCACCATTGTTGAGCTTAGCACGCTGATCAAGCAGTTTTCCTCAATGTAAACTTGCCAGTCGTTCGACCGTTTTCTCTTCAAGGTATTTTTTGTAAGTTAGCCTAGCGTGCCACAACTGCTCATCTGTTTCTTGAATGTAGATGATTGGGCCAGCAGTTTTACTTGCCAGGCTAGTTAGTTTACTGTATTCACGCGTATCAATTTTGCCATCGCTAAAGTAGCTTTGTGCGGTATGTAGAAATTCATCGTCTTTATAAATATCACTATGCCAAATAAGCGAGCGATACATACTAGCAGTTATTTCGGTTGGCTTATCATTTGAACGAAAGAGCTTCACTTCGGTATAAATAGAATTACCGGTGAATACAATCCCTATTAACGACAACGTCGTAAGAGTCATCATCCATTTCATGCTCTATTCCTCTCAGTTAGGTACTAATTTAACTATAGGAGAGAAAGATGAATGTATGCTGTTTATTTAATCAATTAGAATTAGCGTAACTATTTGCAGGATACTTAATTATTGTTTTTAGTCCCTAATTTACTGCTTTGGGGTTTGAACATAAATTTGTGTATTAGGCTAAAAGGCCTAATACACAAGCATCAAGTTAATGAAGCGCTGCTGTAAATGGAATATTTTTACAGATTTCGGCTTCTGCGATAAGGATTTCTTCAAGGCGTGTATCAACCTCTTGCTTATCGAAATACTCGTAAGCAAGTTCAACGAATAAGTTTTTATGTTTTTCTTCTGATTTTGCAATCGCGACATAAAACTCTTTTTCTTTGCCTGCAGGTAAAGCTTCTGCAACAAGCGAAAAGCGCTCGTGTCCGCGTGCTTCAATAACGCCTGCTACTAATAAACGGTCCATTAAAAATTCATCACGACCATTTCTAAATACCGCACGAATTTGTTTGATGTAAGGATCTTTTTGGTCATTGCCAAGTGATACATCACGTTCCATTAATAGCTTTAAAACTTGTTTAAAGTGGATCATTTCTTCCAGTGCTAAGTCTGTCATGGCTCTAACAAGCTTACGACGATCTGGGTAATGAGAAAGCATAGACATAGCCATGCCTGATGCTTTTTTCTCTGCTGCAGCATGATCTTGTAAAAAGGTATCGAAGTCAGCTAAGACACCTTCTGTCCATTCAAATGGCGTGTGGTATTTCAATTCAAACATGATGAGGAACAACTAAACTTATGATTGCGGCGATTTTAACGTATTTTACGTGTGATTATAACCAAGAGATTTATCAATTTTACCACTTCGGGTAGATGATACTTTATCTGGGTGTTTTATGTCATTCCACGCTGTGACTTTGCCACCCATATTCAGCTGTTTAAAGCTAATTGGCTGCTGAGTGTTTAAAAACTGCTGAAGTAATTGCGGGCTGTTTGAGTCTGCTACATCCAGTGTTAATAATTGCTGTTCACGCCCTTTAAAGTAGTCTGCCACTTGCTGTTGGTGACGCTGATAACACGCTGTTAAGTATTCATCAGATTCTAACTCTGCCAAGCTATACTGACCAAACACATCAAAATAACAGCGCTTTAAATGGCTATTAAAACCACCATCAGGGCGCATTAAATTAGTGTGCATGCGTGCTAATAACTGCCTTATAGATGGCAACCATTTAGTTAAATCGCGCTCGAGGTTGATAAAACGGCTATTTGCAAAGTGTTCATCAAGCAAGGCGTATTCACTAAAAACTGGAGTATCAGCAATAACATCTGCACTTGTAATGGCTTGTTGGGTATAGGCTGTGTGGGCGGTTTTATAACCGAGTTGTAAAAAGCTGTTACAGATACTAGTTGTGCCGGTTCGTGGTAAACCGATTATAAAAATTTTAGAGCTCATGGCACCTGATCAAATGCTAACCACAGCGATTTGTCGTTGACTGGGGTTAACCTTGGTAAATCATAATTGTGCAATTCTATAACAATTTTGTCGTGTAGGTGGGCGTTTTTTATAAAGTTTCCGTTGTACTTAAAAAATAACTCGTCAAATTCACCACTTTGCTGCATAACCTTAATCCCCTGAGACACGGCTTTAGCAATATTAGTATTATGTTTATTAAAAAAGAAATAGATTGGGCTTTTGTATTTGAGCATTAGATGCGGCAGAACGACCAACCGCATTTCTTCTTTAAAATACGCAAGTTCATCTTGGATCTCTAATACTGAACGAGGAAATAAATCCCCCCTTCCTCTATCTAACATTACAAACAATGATTCAAAGTCCATTGCCGTTGCCACTGTTAAACCGTTACTTGTTAGAATTCGTGTATCTGGCCAATCTGTACCCTGAACTAAGTTAATCGATTTTAAATCATCAAGAGATTTTAGCTGTTTCAACCTCGGTAACTTATCTTCTGTAGTAAACATTAATCGCCAACCAAACAAGCCTTTAAATATAGGAACTCGTAGAGGGAGCAAAGTGTCTTCACGCTCTTGGTTTGTCATGCTCCAAGTAACATTGATAGATCCAGTCGTTTCAATTTCTTTTAAAACACGATTTTGGCTTAATAATTCAGGTGCGGGTGATAAGGTAAACTTATAACCACTTCTTTTTAAAGCTGTACGAAGAAGTATTAAAGGATAAAGTACTTCTTCGTCTAAGCTATCCATTGTTTTA
This sequence comes from Pseudoalteromonas simplex, assembly GCF_015278155.1. NCBI lineage: Bacteria > Pseudomonadati > Pseudomonadota > Gammaproteobacteria > Alteromonadales > Pseudoalteromonadaceae > Pseudoalteromonas > Pseudoalteromonas simplex. The sequence goes on along the minus strand of NZ_JADILN010000002.1, from coordinate 85,294 downwards.
GGATAAACAACATGCAAAGTGGTTGGTGGTGTTACGCGATTTTTCTTGGCATTAATTGTTTTTACATTGGCAAATAAACAAGTTGAAAATAAGAACAACAAACATGGAAAAACAATTTTTAGCATATCAGAAAACCTGTGTAACTAATAACATCACAGCGCTAATCAAAATAGTAATGAAAGTAAGCATCATACCTAATACACGTAATTTCATCAGATTATCAGCAAGTGCGTAACTATGACAAAAACGACCAGCAACCAGCATTGCACCTAAAATATAGCAATAATGGCTTGGGAGGCCTTGGTACTCTAATAAAAATAGCAGGATCAACGAAAAAGGCACATATTCAATGAAATTTGCATGAGTTCGTATAGCTGCTTGTAGGCTTTTGTCTCCCCCGTCACCAAGTGAAATGCGTTTTGCTCTACGTAGTTTGATCACGCGAAAGCTAAGTTGAATGTATAAAATGGCCAAGATGGCAGCAAATGTTGAAACAATCACAGTTTTTCCAATTTTTATTTAAAGTTAGACGCTTAGCATAATTTATTGCTAGGCTGTTAAGTAAGTAGTTAGGTTAGCTCAGTATGATATTTAATGTCTAACAGTTCTTAAGGAAGTGCATGTTTACGCCAAGAAAAATCGCCGATAACTACCGTGAAATGATCAGTAGTATCGGATTTTACCCATCAATGCTCTCTGTGGTGTTTTTAGTTTTTGGATTAATTACTACTGCGGTCGAGTACTCGTCATTATCAATGGAATTTAAAAAGCTGATTGGTGTGTTATTGGTCGATAGCGAAGAGAATGCCCGTACCATCCTCAGCACACTTGCCGGCAGCATTATCTCATTAACGGTTTTTAGTTTTTCTATGGTTATGGTGGTGCTTAATAGTGCCAGTGCCAGTCTTTCGCCGCGTGTGTTGCCGGGCCTTATTACCCGTAAGTCGCACCAATTAGTACTGGGGTTTTATCTTGGTAGTATTATCTACACCATATTAATGCTGATAAACATACGCACCATTGGTGATGGAGATATGGGTATTCCATCGCTTGGTATCTTCTTTTCATTGGTGTTTGGTTTAATTTCGCTTGGTTTTTTTGTGTTTTTTATTCACTCAATTTCAAAAGCAATTCAAGTCGATAATGTACTAAACGACTTATTTAAAAATACCAAAGGCGAGCTTAAATGCATAATTGACATGCAACAACAAAATCCTGTTGAGCATTTTCCTGAGTTTGATGACTGGCATAGTGTCAAAAGTAAAACAGAAGGTTACTTTAAAGGGGCACATAGCGATAAGTTGTGTGCATTATGCCAACAGCACGGTATTAAAATTTATATTTCGGTTAAACAAGGCTTCTTTACAGTAAAGGGATACCCGTTTTTAAAGTGTGATACTGACTTATCTGACAAACCTGAACTGGTAGAGCAATTACTAGACTGCTTTATCTTTTATATCGAAGAATATATTAGTGACCATTACCGCTACGGTATGACACAAATTTCAGAAATCGCTGTTAAAGCTATGAGCCCGGGTATTAACGATCCCGGTACTGCGGTAAAAGCCATAGATATGTTGAGTATATTACTGATATTGCGCTTAGATATTTACGATGTGAACTACTCGCTTAAACGTTGTGAGAACAATCAACCGCACCTGTTTATTCACGAAACCTCATTCGATGAGCTGCTGCATGATAACTTCACGCCAATTCGTAACTATGCAAAAAATGACGCTTATGTCATGGTCAACGTGCTTGAGGCATTTAAAAACATATTATTTAGAGCATCTGATAACGATAAAGCAACTGATAGCCTATTTGTTTATTTAGGGGCAATTATTGAAGATATAGATAAGCATATTAGTAATGAATACGACCGTGAGCAAATCACTAATATGCTAAAAGCGATTGCTCGTATTTCAGAGCAACAAGGTGAAAAATTGCTGGCAAGGTTTGCCAGCAATCAATAAGTTAACTTAGTTTTCGATTAAATAAACCGCATAGCTGCTTGCGGTAATCGTAAGCTCACCACCATTGTATGCATCAGGTACATAGTTATCTGGTGCAGCTTCTGCCATAACCATTTTGCTGGCACGCATATAAGGTTGGCTACCTGTATCAAGTGGGCTACTTGAAGCTGTATAAAGACCTTTAAGCTCTACCCCATAGTCATTGGCAAATTCTTTCGCCGCAGCACGGGCATCTTTAATGGCTAGCTTTTGCGCTTGCTTTTGTAGCTCTTCGTACTTGCTTGATACAAATTGCGTTTGATTAATTTCATTAATGCCCGAATTCACTAGTTGCTGAAGCATAATTGGGTATTTTTTTATATCACTTAAAGTTACAGACAGGCTACGCGTTACTCTATAACCTACAAACTCTTGCTTACCCGTTTCACGGTTATATTCTGTTTGGCGATTAATCGAGATATTAGACGCATAAATGCCCTTTTCTTCTACGCCTTGGTTTTTAGCGAGCTTAATCGCTTTCGCCATGGTTGCATCGGCTTTGTTTTTCGCAGCAATTAAATCTTTATCTACTTCAACAATACCTACCGTTAGTTTAACGTTATCAGGGGTCGCTTTAACCGTTGCATTACCTTGTATATAAATATGTGGCGCATCAGGTGTTGCTTGTGCTAACACATTAAAACTAAGTGCTGCCGCCATAGCGGTAAAAACTAACTTACGCATAATACTGTTCCTTAATTTAAAACTCCGTTCATTATCACCTTAAAGGGTTAATTGAATATGAACAAGCCATTTTACAGATATAAAAAAACAGGCATAAAAAGCCTGTTTTTTCATTCACTAAAAGCGTTATAGCTTAGATACTACGGCGCTTGTAGTTGCGATATTCTGGAAGCCAGTAGTTTTTCTCGATTGCTGCCCATAGCGCTTCATCGCTCAGCTCAAGTGCCACACCTTCTTCCATCGCTTTTTTCGCAACCGCAAATGCAATACGTTTACTTAACGCTTGGATTTCAGTCAGTGCAGGTAATAAGCTGCCTTTACCAGTGTTTGCACGTGGTGAAGACTCAGCAAGTGTTTCACTTGATACAATTAGCATTGCATCAGTGATGCGTGTTGCTTTAGCAGCGATAACGCCTAAACCAATACCCGGGAAAATATAACTGTTGTTACATTGTGGGATTGGGAATGTTTGGCCGTTATACTCAACCGGATCAAATGGGCTACCAGAAGCAACAATCGCTTGACCGTTTGTCCATTCGATTACATCAGAAGGAAGCGCTTCAACTTGCTTAGACGGATTACTTAACGGGAAGATAATCGGTTGTGGGCAAGATGCGTGCATTGCACGAATAACCTGTTCAGTGAATAAACCTGGCTGGCCAGATACACCAATCAGGATGTCTGGTTGCGCACAGTGCATTACATCTAATAGTGATGCGTACTCACCGCTGTAAGTCCACTCACTTAAGCCATCTTTAGATTGGCAAAGTGCTTGTTGGAAATCACGTAAACCTTCCATACCTTCAGTAAGTAGACCAAAGCGGTCAACCATGAAAATTTGCGAACGCGCTTGCTCATCGCTAATACCTTCAGCAACCATAGTACTAATGATTTGCTCAGCAATACCACAGCCTGCAGAGCCTGCACCAACAAACACCACTTTTTGCTCAGAAAGCTTCGCGCCTTTAACACGACATGCAGCAAGTAAAGAACCTACAGTTACCGCAGCAGTACCTTGAATGTCATCGTTAAAGCTACAGATTTCATCACGGTAGCGTTTTAGTAATGGCATGGCATTTGGTTGTGCAAAGTCTTCAAACTGAAGTAAAACACTTGGCCAACGACGTTTAACGGCTTTGATAAATAGATCTAAAAATTCGTCATATTCTTCTTGCGAAATACGCTTATGGCGAGCACCCATGTACATAGGGTCGTTAAGTAGTTTTTCGTTATTCGTACCAACATCAAGCATCACTGGTAACGTATATGCAGGGCTAATACCACCACACGCTGTATAAAGTGATAACTTACCAATTGGAATACCCATACCACCAATACCTTGGTCACCTAGACCAAGAATACGCTCGCCGTCAGTCACAACGATTACTTTTACTTTGCCTTTAGTGGCATTACGTAAAATATCATCAATTTGGAAACGATCTTCATAAGAAATAAATAGACCACGGGCACTGCGGTAAATGTCTGAGAACTTTTCACAAGCGTCACCTACCGTTGGCGTGTAGATAATAGGCATCATTTCTTCAAGATGATCACGCACTAAACGGTAGTAAAGTGTTTCGTTGTTATCTTGAATAGCACGTAGGTAGATGTGCTTATTTAAATTATCGCTAAAGCTTGAATACTGCTGGTAACAACGCTCAACTTGTTCTTCGATCGTTTCATAACGCGGTGGCAGTAATCCGGCTAAGTTGAAATTTTCCCTTTCTTTTTGTGAAAAAGCACTGCCTTTATTTAATAGTGGCGTTTCAATCAGACCTGGGCCTGAATAAGGAATATAAAGATAATTTGGATCGGTATTTGTAGTCATATTTCCAAGCTTTGATGCGTCATAATTATGACCTGACATTATTACTCTTGAAGGCGAAATTGCAATGACAATTCACCTTGTCAGACCATTGAAGAAAATGAATTTTATGCTCTAAATAGCATAGCAGATAGTATACATGAAAACTCAGCAGCTTTAAGGCTGCTGAGCTTGTTTTTAGTGGCTTTTATCACTTAAAGCGATGCCTTCGCGGCGCGGATCGGCTGCGCCATAAAGTTTACCGTTTTTAACTTCAACAGCATGTAAACCAGAGTTTAAATCTAGGATACGAACTGTGTGTCCGCGGTTAACAAAATCAGCTTCAGCGTTGGCAAGCTCAGTGCCCTTTTCGAGGCTTGTGTAATTATTACGATTAGTAATGCGCGGTAAGTTAATGGCTGTTTGCGCATCTAGGTTCCAATCAAGCACTCCTACAACCACTTGAGCTACATAATCAATAATACGGCTACCACCCGGCGAACCAACCACTAAACGTAAGCTGCCGTCTTTGTTAAACACCATGACTGGCGACATGGAACTACGCGGACGTTTACCTGCTTCAACACGATTAGCCAATGGCTTACCATCTTTAGTTGGCGATAAAGCAAAGTCGGTTAGTTGATTGTTTAAAATATACCCGTTCACCATTACTGTTGAACCAAACGCCATTTCGATAGAACTTGTCATCGACACAGCGTTACCTTGGCTATCGACAATCGAAACATGGGTCGTTGATGGCAGCTCGTATGCATCATCTTGCGCGTATGCAACTGAGTTTGGCGGTGTGCCTGCTTCTGCGTGAGTATCTTTTTCAGAAATAAGTTTTGCGCGACCAGCAATGTAGTTTTTATCGAGTAATCCTTGTGTCGGGATTGTCATAAAATCTGGGTCGCCCATATACACGTTGCGATCAGCAAACGCTAAACGTGATGCTTGGGTAAAGTAATGTAGAGCTTGAACAGAGTTTGGTTTAAGTTTAGCCATATCTTTATGTTCAAGTAAGGCTAAAATCTGTAACACAGCTACACCACCGCTACTAGGTGGTGCCATTGAGCACACTTCGTACTGGCGATAATCAACACACACAGGTGCGCGCTCTTTGCTTTTGTAATTGGCTAAGTCTTCAACCGTCAATGTACCCGGTGCGACTGCTGAGTTTTGCACTGCATGCACAAGCTCTTTAGCGTTTTCACCTTTGTAAAATGCATCAATGCCCTGTTTCGCTATATCTTTATAAAGCGCGGCAAGTTCAGGATTCTTTTTCACGGCACCTACAGCAAGCGGTTTACCATCAGGGAAGAAGTAGTCACGAATAACAGGTAGCTTAGTAACCCCTGGGTTTAACTCTTTAGCCAATAATTGATGTAAACGTGGCGACACAATAAAGCCTTTATCAGCCAATTCAATGGCAGGGGCAAACAAGGTTTGCCACTCTAACTTACCGTAACGCTTATGGGCTGTGGCAAAGGCATCTAAAATACCCGGTACACCAACAGAACGACCACCTACAACGGCTTCAATCCATTTTACGGCTTTACCGTGCTTATCTAAAAACAACGTTTCGTCAGCATTGCTTGGAGCCGTTTCACGGCCATCAAAGCTAGTTAGGCTCTTTGTTTTGTTGTCGAAGTACATCATAAATGTACCCCCACCAATCCCCGACGATTGCGGTTCTACCAGTGTCAGTACTAATTGCGTTGCAATAGCAGCGTCAACCGCTGAGCCGCCTAGTTCAAGCATTTTTTGCCCGGCTTTTACTGCATAAGGGTTTGCTGCAGCGACCATGTATTTATCGCCTTCAACAACTTGTTTATGAGCAAATCCCGTTGCAGCTTCAGGTTCGCGAGTTTCAACTTTTGCAGGGGCTGCGAAAATAGCAGTTGAATAAATTAATGAGGTGGACAGAGCTAACAGCGCTTTGGTTTTGAATAACATAAATAAACTTAATCCCGTAGTGTATTTGGCATCTTAAAATTAAACGTGCACAATAGGCGACAATCTCAGATACACCAAAAATAACATGATAAACCTGCCCCTGAAACTAGAATATATTCTGCCGCCACTGTGTTTAGTACTACTTAGTTCCTTGTTTGCACTTTTCAACTTAAATGAATATCTTGAATTTAACCGTGAGTTAGTTGCAAATGGTGAATTTTGGCGCATTTTCACTAGCCAATTTGTGCATGCTAATTGGCCACATTTAGGCTTAAATTGCGCCGGAATTTTATTAATTTGGGCTCTACACGCTGAGCATACAAGCCCTGCTCGCTATGCGTTTAATATTGCCATTCTTGCATTATGGTGTGGCTTAGGTGTGTGGCTATTTTGCTCAGATATCCAAATTTACACCGGATTAAGTGCCCTGTTGCACGGTGTGATCATTTGGGGTGCAGTTAAAGATGTACAAGCAGGCATGCTATCAGGCTGGTTATTGTTCGCAGGTACTTGGGCTAAAGTGATTTGGGAGCAAATAGCAGGCCCAAGTGAATCGGTGAGTCAGCTAATCGCCTCTAATGTTGCCATTGACGCCCACTTTATCGGCGCAGTTGGCGGCACACTGCTGGCTTTGCCTATCTTCATTAAAATAATAAAAAATCGCGAGTAACCTTACTGGCTCTTTACAACTGCTCTTTGTTAACTAGAAAAGGAATTTTAGATGAATGAAAATAAAGGAGATATTTACCTTCGCATTATCCTATTTTGCCTTTACGGGCCTCTATTGGCTGGGCTATTTGGCCAATTGGTAAACTTAAAATTTGTTTCACCAACGTTTATGGCAAGCCTTGATAATATCTATTACACCATAGTATTTTGCTCACTTTGTATTGGGTTTTGTCTATTGTTAGCAAAATACAGAATCGTTAAAGAATCGTTTAAAAATAAAATTATTGCTCATTTGACCCTTATTCTTAGTATTTTGTATTCATGCTTAATGTTCTTTGGTATTGGTTTACTTATATTATTCAACAACATGTTTAACTCAAATACTGATTACGTTCACCAAGAGCAGGCATTTGAATATCGCACCTTTTATGTCTACACATCAGGCCCTGGAGCTTTTGGAACTGCTCACCATTATGTGTATTTAAAGTGCCCTGCTTCGTTTAACCGCTATGAATTGGAGTTAATAGCTAATCTATCATGGATGAAAGACTATAAAATGAGTTTAGAGGGTGATAATTTAATTTTTGAAAACGACTCAGAAGAAGGTAAGACAGTACTCGATGTGAGTGAATTTTACTGCAAATAACCCTTTATAGATAAATTCGATTACAAATAAAAACAGCCACTTAAAGTGGCTGTTTTTAATTTACGCTATTGAATTAAAGCGTTTCTTTAAATAGCTTATAAATACGACGGTATTCATCTAACCAGCTTGATGGTTGTACAAAACCATGCGGCTCAACTGGGAAGATCGCTGTTTCAAAGTTTTCTTTTTCAAGCTCAATTAAGCGTTGTACTAAGCGAACTGAGTCTTGGAAGAATACATTGTCATCAACCATAGGCGCATTAATTAATAAACGACTCTTAAGCCCTTCAGCAAAGTAAATTGGTGAGCTCTTTTCATAGGCAATTGGGTCAACATCTGGGTGGTTTAAGATGTTAGACGTATAAGGACCATTGTAGTGAGCCCAATCAGTTACCGGGCGAAGTGCAGCACCTGCTTTGAATAAATCAGGTTGCGTGAATAGCGCCATAAACGTCATGAAACCACCATAAGAACCACCATAAGTGCCTACAGCTTGTGTATCAACGTTTGCGTTGTCTGCCATCCAGCTTACGCCGTCTGCTAAATCTTGGATCTCAGGTGTACCCATTTGACGATAAATAGCTGTACGCCAATCACGGCCATAACCTTTCGATGCACGGTAGTCCATGTCCATTACTACATAGCCTTCTGAAGCCAGTAGTGAGTGGAACATAAACTCGCGAAAGTAACCAGACCAACCCATGTGTGAGTTTTGTAGGTAACCAGCACCGTGGTTAAAGATAACCGCTTTACGGTTTTTACCTGTTTCACCTTCTTTATAATCAGCTGGGTAATATACTTTTGCGTAAATTGGCTGATCAGTGTGGCTTGAAGGCACAGCAACAATCTTAGGTGCGATCAGTTTCTTGGCTAAAAACTCATCAGAAACCGTGTGCGTTAACTGCGTCGCTTGAGTATTTGCTTTTGCATCAGCAACATAAAGCTCAGGCGGCGACATAATTTTTGAGTGAGTTAGCAATAGTTTGCTTTCATCTGGGCTTAACTGGTAATCAGTCATACCATCAAGGTTGGTTACTTGCTCAGATTCACCGTTTGCAGGGTTTACACGATAGATTTCGTAAAGACCTGGGTGCTCAACGTTCGCTTTGTAGTAAATCGCTGAGTTATCAGCTGTTAACGTTAAGTTAGAAACAACAAATTGGCCATTAGTTAGCTGCGTTGCTTTACCATTAAGTGGCTTTTTATAAATGTGGCTGTAACCAGACTCTTCAGATAAGTAGTAAAGCGTGTCTGAGTTGTTCAACCAACCAAAATCGTTATATGCATAGTTAACCCATGCATCGTCGTGTAAGCGGTGCTGCGAAACAAGTTTATTGTTTTGTGTATCAACAGTCGCTAACCAACGGTCTTTGTTGTCCCATGCTTCAAGCATTAGTGCCACTTGTGAACCATCTGTGTTCCATTGGATTGCACTTTGGTCCCAACCCCAATCCATCATTAAATTGATGGCACGTGGTGCTTTTTCAGACTTATAAGTTTTGCCATCACGGGCGTAGTTTTCTTTCTTAACAGCTGCAAGTACGTCTTCATCAAAACCAGGTAAGGTATCGAATGCAAGCGTTGTTTGCTCGCCTGATTTAAGGTCGATGTAAACAACGTCTGAGCTGATTGGTTTTTCATCAGCAACACGACGGCGTACTTTTTCTGCTTTTACGCGTGCATCATCGGCAATGTAATTAGGCATGATATCGCCTTCATCGCGCCATGAACGGCTTTCTGTGGTTACTGCAACAAGTGCTTGGCCATTTGGTGAAAGCTGTACATCTGCTAAACGCTTACCTTTACCTAAATAAAATTGTGCATTAGCAATGCTGTCGTTTTGCTCGTTGATTTGTGCTTTACGCTCTTCACGATCTTTTTTGTTTTTGTGCGTAAGCGCAATGTAATCAATTAGTTTGTGCTGCTCTTTTGCGATGTAAGTGTCTGGCTCTTGTACACCTTTAGGTGCATCGTCTAGGTGTAAGTTAACTAATTCAACTTGACGACCCGTTGCTAAATCAACTTTATAAAATGCATTACCTTGGCGATATGCAAGGCTACCATCAGTTAAAAACTGTGGTTTTGATTGCTGTGCGCTATCGTGAGTGATTTGTGTAATTTGCCCAGTGCTTAGGTTTTTAACGAAGATATTACCTTCAAATGCATAAGCCTGTTGCTTCTTATCTGCAGAATAAACGGCATTTTTAGCGCCTACAGTGTGTAGTTTGTTTAACGCTAATTGTGATGCAGATTGGCTATTTACCGCTTGAACGTATAAATCGCGTAACTCATTACCTTGTTGCTTTTGTGCATAAACGATGCTGTCAGAATCACCATTCCAGAAAGCACGCTCAGGCTGACGGCCTAACCAATCAGGGTGAGCCATTGCTTGCTCTAACGTGATTTCAGCTGAACCTGTATCAGCAGGAGTAGCAACTACTGGTGCTACATTGGTAACTTGTTCTTCAGAAGGCGTTGAGGCGGTTGATTGACAACCTGCTAGCATGAAGCTAGATGCGACTGCGAGAGCCACTAACGTTTTATTAGCAGTGGTTTTGAATTTCATAGTGCTTCTTACGGGTTATTATAATTCGCCCTATTTAAGCAGAAGCACTGATGAAATAGCAATTTTTATAGGATAAACAGCCAAACTTTTCCGTTTAATAACAGCTTATTTTAAGCTGATATCAAGCCATACCATACGGTGATCAGATGATGCGTTACGATCTTTAATTAAACGGAACAGTTCAGAGTTTTTCTGTGGCCAAAAAACGCCACCACCGTTTATTTCAATACCATAATTTGAAGGTAAAACGTAATCAGCACGAGCCTGCCAATAAGCGGTATAGTTTTTAGCGTAATCTTCTTTATACGATTCTTTTGCACCTTTGCTTGTTGGCGTAAAAGAGGTATTCACTAATGGATTTTTTAAAATTTGGTCTGTTGTATTCGGGCGTGCCTTACCTCCTTCTGGCGCAGCATTTAAGTCACCAACAATAACAAAACGGCTTTTCGCTTTTAAGCCACCTTTTTGACCTTTATCATCGTAAATGTAGTTAGCATTGTTGATGTAATCTGCAACTAGGCGTACTTCATCGTGGTTACGCTTACCGTTACGGTCTTCGTCACCATCAAAAACAGGCGGCGTTGGGTGCGATGCAAGCAAGTGAAACGTTTTACCTTTTACATCTATTGGTAAATCCCAAAAAGACTTAGAACTTAGGTGAATTGCTTGCCACTCTTCAGCTGAATACCAGTTTTTACCTGTTTTAGGGTCGGTAGGCATTTGTGCATTTGGCATATCTTTGTATTTGAATGTTTGTAATGTACGCGCTTTATCTAAATCGATTGGGTAGCGCGACAATACTGCCATTGCATAATGCCCCTCAAAGAAACCAAAGCCGTGTGCGTCGCCTTTGTAATGCCCCTTTACACCATCGTTATCTAGGTCGAACTCAGTAGGTAAACCAGTGTTAACAGGTGCAATAAAGTAATACGGGTAATCGATGGCAACTTGCTTATTTTGCGATACTTGCAGGTAGTTTTTACGAAATACGTTAATGCCTTTGTCGGCATCAATATAATCAAACTCATTGAGTAAAATTACATCAGGTCTTACGCGCTGAATAATTTCGGCAATGTTACGAATTTGCTGGTGGTTACTGGCTAATGCTTTACTTAGAGCATCTTTATCTATTGCTTCGCCTTTTTTAGCATAGTTAGTGGCATCCATACTCACATTAAAGGTAGCAACACGTAAATCAGCCGCCGATATATTGTTAGCAAAAAGGCCCATGGCCAGTGCTATTGAAGAAGTTAATAAAGCGTTTTTCATGAAATAAATCCGTCTACTATAAGTAGTAAAATAATACTGCTGACAATGATCCATAAGATCATCGCCATGATAAAAGGTTTAATGCCCGCTTGTTTTAAGACTGAAATAGATAAACCACTACCAATCAAAAATAAGGTCATTACTAACACTTGTTTAGCACCAACATTAAGTGCATGCCACAATGCTTGATATTCAGGAAAGCTTGAATTAATCAGTGCCGCCGCTAAAAAGCCAAATATAAACAATGGGATACTGGCTTTTTCGTCTGATTTCCAAAACACACCCGCAATGCTTGTATAAGGGATTATCCACATCGCTCTAGTTAGTTTAATGGTTGTGGCAATAGCAAGTGCTGATGCCCCATACGCAGCGGAAGCCCCCACTACACTACTGGTGTCGTGAATAGCAAGTGCAGCCCAAACACCGAATTGTTGCTCAGTCAGGCCAAAGTAATGACCAATCATTGGGAATAACACTAAGCCAAGGGCGTTTAATAAAAACACCACAGCGAGTGATATAGCTACTTCGTGATCTTTGGCCTTTATAACCGGCGCCATTGCTGCAATGGCGCTACCACCACAAATGGCGGTACCAAAAGAAATAAGTACACCGGTGTTTTTATTTAACTTAAATAACTGAGATAAAATTTCACCAAGGCCAATAATAGCGGTAATACTAACAATAGTAAGCACAATAGAGCTGCGACCTACTTCTATAACTTGATTAAAATCAACAGCAAAGCCTAAGCCAATCACCGCCAACTTTAGCATCCATTTACTTATTTTTTGTGACTGCAATGCAAATGGGTTGCCTAATATCATGGCAAATAAAGCACCGACGACAAGTGCCGTAGCAGAGCCAACAAATGGTAATGCTGATACTAAAAATAGTGCAATAAATAGAAACTGCTTTGGGCGTTCGGCTATCACAACGGTGCTCTGATAAGTTTATTGGTTAGCTTATGCACCACAGGTGCAACAAATATAACAGTAGGAAACGCCACACAAAATGCAAAAGCCCATGCTTTAAGCCAAATGGTTGCAATGTTATCGATTAAACCAACGTTAAAAATGCTGATCACTAAAGACATAAATCCAGACATAAACAGCGCCATAAAGAACGCAAATACGACTGTTCTTAATCGAGGATGTAACATAACGAACTAATATTAATATAAAAATATTAGTCTATAGCAAGATGACCCTGACGCAAGTGCTTTGAGACAAGAGGAACAAAATTAGCGAAGTTTGCGGGTAATTAAAAAGCCGAGATAAACTCGGCTTTTAAGAATTTAAACTGATTAGTTTAAAATAAGTTGAGTGCTGGTATCAGCTACTCCTGGGTAGTCTTGCTCAGGCAAGATTTCGGCCAGTGCCGCTAAACGTTCACCTAATTGGTGAAGGTTATCAGCTGATACATTGATATGACCCATCTTACGACCTGGTTTAGCCGTTTTACCATACCAGTGACTTGTAACGTCTTGCGTTGCCAGTACTGAGTGTGGGATTGAAGGCTGACCAAGTACGTTGATCATAGCAGTAGGACGAAGGCACGCTGTACTACCTAATGGTAAACCTGCAACAGCGCGCATGTGGTTTTCGAACTGTGAGCAATGTGTACCCTGCTGTGTCCAGTGACCTGAGTTATGAACGCGTGGCGCAATTTCGTTAACTAATAACGTACCTTGTACGTCAAAAAACTCAATTGCTAATACACCTACATAATCAAGTTCTTGCGCAAGCTTGTTAAAAGCAAGCTCTGCTTGTTCTTGAATTGCTGCTTTTTCTTTACCCGCAACTGAAAGCGTAAGTACACCATTGGTGTGTTGGTTTTCAGTCAATGGATAAATAACGGTGTTACCCGCTTTGTCGCGTGCACCAATGATAGATACTTCACGGTCAAATGGGATCATCTTTTCAGCGATAATAGAATGCGGCGCACTTTCAGTGCCTGATGCAATGAAATCTGCCATTTCTGACCAGATTTGGTCAATTTGATCATCAGACTTTAAGCGCCACTGACCTTTACCATCGTAACCTGCTTGGCAAGTTTTGATCACAAGCGGCTTGCCTAAACGCTCTACGGCAGCAACAAGGTGCGCTTTTTCTGTAATTAGCTGGTAAGGCGCGCATTCAACATCTGTTTTATCAAGTAATGCTTTTTCAAGTGCGCGATCGCCACCTGTTTTAATTGCCGCTTTACCCGGATAAAACTTATTGCTTTGACAACATAATGTAAGTACATCATCAGGAATGTGTTCAAACTCTGCTGTAATTGCGTCTGCTTTATCAATAGCTTGTTGTAATGTGCTGTTATGAACTTCACCAGTTAATGGATGAATGATTTTTTCACTACCCACATCGTAGGCAACAACATTTAAATCAAGCGGTGCACCCGCTAAGCTCATCATGCGAGCTAACTGACCTGCACCTAAAATTAGAATATTCATATTACTCTGCAGGATTAGGGTTAGCTAAGATAGTGTCTGTTTGTTCTTTACGGAAAGCTTCAACTTTTGCGAAGATTTCAGGCTGTTGGCAACCTAAAATTTGTGCCGCTAAAAGGCCAGCATTTGCAGCACCCGCTTCACCGATAGCCAATGTACCGACCGCAACACCTTTAGGCATTTGGCAGATAGATAATAACGAATCTACACCATTAAGTGTTTTAGACTTAACTGGTACACCTAAAACTGGCAGTGATGTAAACGCCGCAGCCATACCTGGTAAGTGCGCAGCACCACCGGCACCTGCAATAATAATTTTAATACCGCGCTCTGCAGCCGAGCTTGCATAGTCAGCAAGTAATTGAGGGGTACGGTGAGCAGAAACAACTTTAGTTTCGTATTCAATGCCGAATTTTTCTAGCATTAACGCCGCATGTTCCATCGTTGGCCAGTCTGATTTGGAACCCATAATAATGCCAACTGTCATAAATACACCTCAGTAAATTGTTTTCTAAAAAGCGGACTTTTGTCCTTATTTTGTGGCGGTATTATATACCCAAACCACATCAAGATGCGAGTTTCAGTTGGAATTAAAAGCGATTTAGGCAAGGCATTGATTGCAAATAATAGTGGTTCTATTGTTAAAATCGATAACGCAGTATAAATCGCTTTAAACCAACCCGTTGGGCGCTTCACAGGCACTCACTCTCATCGTTGTTACTTCTTAAAAGGGACTGCCATTTCTACAAAGTAACGCCTTGATATTAAGCACCTGTGAAACGCTGAATTCTGTATCTTGATGTGGTTTGGGTATATCCCCTAACTCACATCAAGATGCGACTCTAGAAGCACAAAAAAGCCATGACATGCATGGCTTTTAATCACTCATCAGCTAATTAAGCTTCTTTGCTTGCTAGGTACTCAGTGTATGTACCTTTAAAGTCGATAACTTTGCCGTCTTTGATTTCCCAAATACGGTTAGCTAGTGATGATACAAATTGTCTATCGTGAGATACGAACAATAATGTCCCTTCGTATGCTTCAAGTGCTAAGTTAAGCGCTTCGATAGATTCCATATCCATGTGGTTGGTTGGCTCATCCATTAATAAGATGTTTGGTTTATGCATCATAATTTTGCCAAACAGCATACGGCCTTGCTCACCGCCTGAAATCACTTTTACTGACTTTTTGATATCGTTTTGTGAAAACAGCATACGACCTAAGAAACTACGAACAACTTGCTCGTCGTCACCTTCTTGTTGCCATTGTTCCATCCACTGGAATAAGTTCATATCTTGTTCGAACTCGTCAGCATGGTCTTGTGCGTAGTAACCGATATTAGCGTTATCAGACCATTTAAATTCACCTTGTTTTGGTGCTAAACGACCAGCAAGGGTATTTAATAGTGTGGTTTTACCAACACCGTTCTCACCGATAATTGCAATGCGCTCGCCTACTTCAACTAGGCCTTCAAGGCCAGTGAATAGTGTTTCTTCAAAGCCTTGCGTTAAATTTGTTAGCTCTAAGGCATTACGGAATAATTGCTTTTCTTGCTCAAAACGAATAAACGGGCTTTGACGCGAAGATGCTTTAACTTCTTCAAGCTGAATTTTGTCAATTTGTTTAGCACGCGATGTGGCTTGTTTTGCTTTTGAAGCGTTCGCAGAGAAGCGCGATACGAACTGTTGAAGTTCGGCAATTTGGCTTTTCTTCTTGGCATTTTCGCTTAGTAGACGCTCACGAGCTTGCGTTGCAGCAAACATGTACTCATCGTAATTACCTGGGTAAATACGAAGCTCACCGTAATCGATGTCAGCCATGTGTGTACAAACTGAGTTTAAGAAGTGACGGTCATGCGAAATGATGATCATGGTACAGTCACGTTGATTTAGTACGTCTTCTAACCACTTGATGGTGTAAATGTCCAAGTTATTGGTAGGCTCATCGAGTAGCATGATATCTGGATCAGAAAACAGCACTTGCGCAAGTAACACACGCAGTTTAAAGCCCGGTGCAATTTCTGACATAGGGCCGTAGTGTTGCTCTGTGCCAATACCTACACCAATTAATAACTCACCTGCTTTAGCTTCTGCTGAGTAACCATCCATTTCGGCAAACTCAGTTTCTAGGTCTGCTACACGCATACCGTCTTCTTCGCTCATCTCAGGTAAGCTGTAAATACGGTCACGCTCTTTTTTTACTTCCCACAGCTCTTTATGACCCATGATTACTGTGTCGATTACAGAAAACTCTTCGTAAGCAAACTGGTCTTGGTTTAGTTTAGCAATACGCTCGTTTGGATCTGTGCTGACATTGCCTGAAGATGGTTCTAGTTCACCACTTAGGATTTTCATGAAGGTTGATTTACCACAGCCATTCGCACCGATTAAACCGTAACGGTTACCATCGCCAAATTTTGCTGAAATATTTTCGAATAAAGGTTTAGCACCAAATTGCATGGTGATATTAGCTGTACTAATGATAGCGGTACCCTCCAGCGGGTAAAAAGTAAAACGAAACTGCGGGCAATTTTAAACTAAAGCCGCTTGGCACGCCATGAAAGATTAGTTAAATCAATTCCTCAATTTACAACTGAAATTGTTAGGTATACATTTAGTGAACACGCTCACTTTTATTAGTGAACGCGCTCACTTTTAAATTTAACTTTAAAAATTAAGATATTAGCTATGGGTAATTACGATAAGACACATCAGCATATTTTAAATGTTGCTTGGCAACTTTTTTCTAAACATGGATTCAATGAAACCTCTACACGGCAAATATCTTCTACTTGTGGTATTGCAATCGGTACTTTGTTTAAACATTTTGATAGTAAAATTGCGATTTTAGAAGCATGTCTTGATCTAAGGTTTCATGACGTATTAGAACTTGCCAAAGAAACCGACATTCACCGCCCTCCTCGTCTTAAAATCAATCATTATGCTCAATACTTTTATCAATTTTACTGTTTACATCACCGCTTTTATAAAGTGCTTTTTAGCCAACGCTTGTTCTGCAAAACCTTTCAACAACAACACATGGAACTAATTCAATCATTAGTATTTGCCGATCAACCCCAATTTAATAAAGTTAAAGCTGCTATATTACTCGACTGCTATTTTATGACCTTATTGTATGGATTGGGCGCTGAAACTCCGAATACAAAATTGATGCTGAGAACGCTGAGTCAGAAAGTGTCTATATTTTAAGCTCACTAACTCATTGATAATTCGATATTGTGAACCTAAAGTGAATAATTTTTCCTCAAACAAGGTTTGTTGCATGATAATTTTTCACTTTTGACCCAATTTTAGCTTTGATAATCTCCGACTCTTAACTAAATTATACCTATTAGGGACAATATTTAATCAAGGTACATTATGAAAAGAACACACGCTGCCTTTTTTGTTGCGGGCATGATAAGCATGCCTACAGCGAATGCCATCGAGATCTACAACGATCAAACCAATAGTGTCACTATAGGTGGCTTTATAGATGCAAGGGTTATTAATACACAAGGTGAAACAGAGGTAGTTAATGGTGCATCACGAATCAATTTAGATTTTAAGCGTCAATTAAAAAATGGCTGGCAAGCCTTGGCATTATTAGAATGGGGTGTAAACCCTGTTGGTAGTAGTGACATTATTTATAATAATCGCTTTGAATCGATTCAAGATGAGTTTTTATATAACCGACTTGGCTATGTTGGCCTTAAACATGAAGACTATGGTCAAATTACATTAGGCAAACAATGGGGTGCATGGTATGACGTTGTTTATAACACCAACTACAGTTTAGTGTGGGATGGTAACGCCGCGGGTGTTTATACCTACAATAAAGATGACGGTGCAGTAAATGGTACTGGTCGCGGTGATAAAGTACTACAGTATCGTAATACGTGGGGAAAATTTCATCTTGCCCTACAAGCGCAACTAAAATCAGATGACTTTTATACCTGCGACATTGCAGACATATCACGAAGTTCATGTGAACTGTTATTTAATCAAGGTAATGCCGCAGCTCAAAGAGTAGAGTTTAATTCAACCTATGGTGCGGCTATCACCTACAATGCAACAAATAATTTAAAATTTACTGCAGGGGTTAACCGAGGTGAATTTGATATTGTTTATGCAAACGGTCGCGATCAACTCGTTACAGATCTTATCTATGGTGTTGGTGTTACTTATGGTGATTTTTATAAACCAGGCTGGTATGCATCAGCAAATATAAATAAAAACGAAAACCACGACACCGACAACTTAGGACGCTTAATCAAAGATGCCGTTGGTTTAGAGTCAATTCTAAGTTATCGCTTTGATAATGACATTCGTACTTTTGTTGCCTATAACGTATTTGATGCAGGTAGTGACTATGTTATTCAGCCTAATTTTAATGCCGACCCTGAAGATGTGTTTAAACGCCAATTTGCAGTTTTAGGTGTGCACTACTTTATGGCTGAGGATACCATTTTATATATCGAAGCTCGTAAGGATTTTAGTGACTTTTCAAGTAATGACGCAGAGCAAGAAGCACAGATGTCTCAAACCGAAGATGACGGTATAGCTATTGGATTTAATTATACTTTGTAGTTACCATAAACACTAAGCCCACTATTGTGGGCTTTAAACTCGCGATAAATCACTTACGTACATATTCAATACATTGAGTTACCATTCAAAGTCTCTTGTGGGATCTGTTGTATTGAATCCCAGTGCTCGACAATCTTGCCATTTTCATCAAACCGAAAGAAATCCATGGTGACATATTGATCATTACCAGGCCATATTTGGTGAGTATGAAGCGCAACAAGATTACCTTCTGCTATAGCACGAACAAAATCAATTTTCTTATCTGGATATTCATTATGCATTTTTTCAAAATAGGTAATGAATGAGGCTGTTCCATCACCAACTAAAGGATTATGTTGTATGTATACTTCGCCTACATACTTTTCAACCGCTAGAGATGGATTTCCTAGATAAGCGGTTTTGTAAAACTCAATAGCATTTCTCTTATTTAATTCTAAATCAACCGACATTTAGCACCTCTTCACAAATTTGTTGATTATGCTTGTATTTAAGAAATGTAAGACAAGCTAATTACACAGTTTACTAAAGGAAAAAAGCTCGCTTTTCTAAACAAGATATTTCTATCAGAGCTATTAAATATTTGCTAGACGAAAGAAAGTACGACTATCAAGCACTTAACATGAGAAAAAATGCATAGGTAGGACTGAAATAGCAGCATCATAGTGAGCGATCTATACTCTGCTATTAGATGTTTTCAGCATATTTCACCTTAAAAAGATGCATAGCAAGCTTGATTCCAATTAGTACCCCAGCGCCTATAACGAGCGGGAGTAGGCTTTCTAAATAAAATGGAATATTTTCGAAATAAAACAACAGCGCCTTGAACAAGCATTATATACGCAGCAAGATTGAAAGAGCTGTATTGGGTCTTACAAGCTGAATGGATTGCGTTTCCAATCTGGCTTGTGCCATACCTTTGCTGATAGTGGATTAACAACTTGCATGCCAACAACAAATAAAAGAGCCAAAATGGTAAATACAAAAATAACACCTAAAGCACTCAAATTGATAGCCGGGTTAGCTTTCGGCTCAAGCGCTGTAAATAGACATGAGACTGCTACACAGGTTATTAAAGCAATACGAAGGAATTTCTATTTATTCATAAAATTGAAACTTAATGCTCAAATAACAAGCTATAAATAATAGACTAAACAAAGTGAAGAATGAACACAATGCATACTAAAATACGCCCTAGAGCACGGTCTATTTAGAGTTTTACTGCTAGCTTTTTATGAATATTTTTATAAGATTTGGTAAGTCTCTTAATATGATAATTTACTTTTTTCCAATCCCAAGAACTAGGATTGCCAAATTCAGGTAATGTATCTTCCCACTCCTTAGCTTCTTTTTCACAACGACAGTTTAAGCAAAACAAACAAAAATAGTCGCCTTCAATAAATACGTTAAAGTTAATAATGCCCCACCCATCGCTGGTATATCGGTATTTAGCACCATTACAATTATCTGCGTTGAGGTCGTGCTTTTCAATAAATACTTGGCCGCAAGAATCTCTATAATGTAATGATAAATTTATATCTTTGTGATGGTCTTCAGTTTTCTGAAGTCTATAAGTGACGTAATCTTTTATTTCATTTAAAGAGGAAAAATGTTTCAGGTCACTATCAAAATCTGAATACGCTTCATAAACTGAAACATCATATTCGAAGATATGATTAAAAAAATTATGAAGTTCTCTAATATGGATTCCTTTTTCCAGACTCATAGTAACTCCTGTAAAGCTTAAGAAGCGAAAATCTATTCTAAGGCATGTAACAGCCTAACTGACATCTACTTTAACTACTTTTCAACAGCATTTAATTATCAAATATATTTCTAGTTTCTTGCAAAGGATACATAGTAAAAAAGCTGATAACCAATATTTGTCTACATTAATTAGCTTGTTAGCATATCGTACACTAATCACTTTCAATACAGATATAGTTTGGCACTAATTTATCAGCAAGCCGATGCCAGCTAAATTCAATATTAAAGTTTTCAACTTTAAATTGATAATTCACTTCAACCCCATCGTCCCAATATTCAGTTTGGTTAGAGAACTTATGCGTAATATTTTCAGGTTTAAATTGTCGGTTCATAGCAACAACTTCTTAATTAACTAACAAATCGCCAGTATAAATTTCACCTCTAGAGTAAAATTCACTTAAACGTACAGATATACATTTGATAATTGAACCTTGAATATGATAACTAACACTTCCTTTTTCATGATTTTCAGCAGGTAAACTTGAACGGCTACCCAACACAAGATTAAAAACTTCAAATGAATCTAGGTTGATACACATAATACTATGTCCAAAAATATGCTTATAGCTAACTTATAGCGTGTTTATTTAAACATGACAGTTCACTTTTTGAATATTTCTTCCTACCAGAGTAATTAGCTAATTGCTAGGCAAATGAAAGATTTACAATAGAGGGTTCTAATTTCAGATAAAACCAAGTGTTGGATCATACTTTACTTTAGAACTTAGCCTATACGTTACATATGTTGTGATAAATAGGAGTTAGATATAAAGTCAGCAGTTAAACTTTTAGCGAATCTAAAATGTATTAAGTATCAGTAATCAATTTAGCGTTTTAAGTACCTTCAAACTTTACTACACGCGAACGGCCATTCTCTTTGGCAAAATAAAGTGCTTTATCAGCTTTATTCAAAAGCTCATCAAGTGAAATGCCGTCTTTACCATACACAGCAACACCTGCGCTAAACGACATACCTATATTTGAGTTATTAGGTGTCATAAGCTTTATGGTATTTGTTGTTTGCAATAGTTTTTCTGTATTGGCAAAACAAACCGTGTCTTTATTGTTTATTTGGATAAGGCAAAACTCTTCGCCGCCAAGTCTTGCAAAATAACACGTATCATCAATGCTATCTTTTACATGCTTTGCAAAGGTGACTAATACTTGGTCGCCAAAATCATGGCCAAATGAATCATTAAAATGCTTAAAGTGATCAAGATCGATAAGTGAAACAGTACAACTAAATTCTTTATGATTTGATTGTAACTGACTGAATTTTGCAAATAAGGCTCGCCTATTTGGCACATTTGTTAATTGGTCAGTATGAGCAAGTTCAAACATTTGCTTACTGTAGTCTTCTAAGAGAGTGTTTGTTCGGTTAAACAAAAACTGGTTTCTCTTAAGTTCGGTTATATCCTCACCTTCAACAATGACGTGCTCACCCACTACATTGGCAGTAAATCTAAAAATATGACGATATGAAGCATCATTAATTTCCACTTCAATCTTATCTATATCGTTTTTTAATAATTTTGAGCTGATTAATTGCGCTAAGTGTCTATTGACTGGGTTATTAGATGCATTTAGGTAATGCTGTGCAACAAGGTGAAATGAGTTGTTTTGAAATACTTCCTTGTGTTCATTAGCCGACAAAACAACGACAGGTAACTGCAAATAATTTAAAACAAAATAATCCGCGTTGTTTTGTTCTAATGACATACGATAAAGTCTCGTTTTGTTTCAAGCTTAGCTATAACTTGCTTCGCGTCGTCTTCTGATATTCCTTGTTCAGAAAATGTAAGCGACAAGATATTTATCATTTCTTGCCAATCTTTAAGATTAATACCTAAATTTTTATGGGCTTGTGCTAGCTGTTCATCACTGATGTAATCAGGTCCACCCATTAAAGAAGAGATAAAACTTGTTTGATGATGAATTAACCTTTCCATGTTGGTATGTTTAAAATGAGCATTAAGGGTTTCTGACTTTAAAATATTGTCATAAAACTTTTCTATGACTTTATAAATTCGAGAAAAACCACCGTATTTGATAAACAAAGAAGATTCCACATCGAGTCCTGTATTATCGATAAATATTTAAGTAGCTAATAAGGCACCACAAAAGATGACAATAAAGTCTGCAAGCTATTGATATTTAGATTATAGAAAGGAAAAGAGATTTTGCATTTTTGAATAAGCAAATTATGGGATTATTCTCATTTGTTGCACGTGAATATTAATAGCCCCTCTTACACACCATACCTGTAGATTTAAAAATCTTAAATTCAAAGATATTTGCCGAGATTGAAATAAACCTCAAAACAGTATGATGTGTTCCTTTAGTGGTTAATGGCTATTACAATGAATAATCACGTTCTACTTTAGCAATACGCGTTGTAAAAGCGCTGTACCATTTGTCTCTACCGAGCTGTTGGGCGTTTAAGTGCTCAACGTTTTGTTTCCAGGCTTTTATCGCATCTAAGTTTTGCCAATACGACACCGTAATTCCCAAACCATCACGAACAGACTCTATACCTAAATACCCAGGTTGTTGCTCTGCAAGTTCTACCATTCTATTTGCCACTTCTTCATAACCGGCGGTATCGTCAGATAAGGTATTCGTAAAAATCACGGCGTAATAAGGGGGTTTTGGTGTATTCGCTATCATGGCTGTTACTTCCCCCTACTTGGTTCAAAACCATCATAACATGGAATTTTTTCGTCAAATGTATCCCAATTTGCTTTAGAGCTTACAAAGTTATGACTGATTGGGCGCTCGTTTATATCGCTATCTAATAAACCTAAGCGAATAAGTAAGCGGCTTGGGTCATCTTTATTCTCGCTATAAATAGGTGAGCCACAACAGCTACAAAAATAACGAATTCTACCGGGTTTAAATTCAAACGCGCTTAGATGCTGCTTTCCTTCTGTGAGGTTAAAACCATCTCGTTGAATAAAGCCATTGGTTGCGTAGGCTGTGCCTGAGTTTTTTCGACATAAGGAGCAATGACAATGAATAATTGAGTCTATACCACCAGCAATAGTTACTTTTACTTCGCCGCATAAACAACTTCCTTGATACATAGTCCCTCTCAGGTTTAAAGATTAATAACCGCGATGCTTCCAAAATTCAGTGGCAGTGCCTTCGGCTTCCTTTAATAAGTTAAAGGATTTATCAGCAATTATATGGCCATTTAACTCAATAGTCATGCGCCAAATACCTACTTTATTGTCAACAGGTGCCCATATCGTATCACCTAAATAAAACTGCCAATCGTTTGTTTTAACGTACTGTTCGCCCTCAAACGGTGGCATGATCTCGCCATCTTCATCCGGAATATCTGGGTGGTAAACGCAAAATTTAATTTTTTGTCCTTTGGCCTTTTTAATGTTAACTATAAAGCCAAATTCAATATCTAACTGTGCAGGAACGTCTGTTGTAAACTCGGTGATTTGTGGCAGGTCTTTCTCTTTTGCATCCCAATGACTGTAAATGCCGTAACTTTCAATAGTGGTAATTGGCTTTGCTTTTGCCATAGCTGCAAGCGCTCCTTTTTAAAAATGAGGCGCTATTTTATAGTAGCAACCCTAGCAGAACAAGATTGTACTATTATAGTAATTAGCTAACGTATTTTACCCAGTGAGTGTCATGTTGTTGAAAGCCACATTTAGTTAAAAGTTTAATACTTGCGCTATTATTTGGGTTAACTAAAGCTAACACACTGTTTAACGGAGCAGGTACAAAGGTCGTCAGTTTTTCAAATAGCATATCTAGTACCTTTTGCATTATTCCTTTGCCAAAGTATTGTGACGACAACTCAAACCCCAACATGCCCTGCCCGTCAATTATGTTAAATATGCCTACGCTGCCAATAACCTGCCCACTACTTCGTAAAACAATAACTAAACGAATGCCTTGTTGATTATAAAAACGTTCTATGTCGCCTTGAATAAAGTCGTACACGTCACCTTTCGTTATATCAGCGCCGTAATCATTAAACGTTTGTACTTGCGGATCTTTTAAAATATCCCATATCGCTTGGCAATCTCTATGACGAATGGGGCGTAAGTCAAAGGCTAAGTCATCGTGGCTAGACACGTTAATTTCTTCTTTTTGCTTTATGAGCTGGCATTATTGTCTTACTATAAACGCAATTACAAGCAATTAGATTAAGTTCGATGAGTGAAGAATTTAAAGTAATTCAACCTACCACCACAGTATACTGTAAAGAACGCGGGGAAGGCTGGACCTTAACAGGGATCACAAGTATTGATGAACATACTTCTGTGATGTTTGATGGCGTAAGGTATACCTTACCGGCCCGTGAAATTGTTGAGGTTTTATTGCCACAACAACTCGAGCGAGAGAAAAACCAACAATAAAAAAAGCCAGCATCAAGCTGGCTTTTTCGTGTTTAAATTAACGTAATGCGTTAATACGCTCATCAAGTGGTGGGTGCGATGAGAATAATTCAGCAACACCTTTACCGCTTGCAATACCAAATGCCATCATTGAACCTTCAAGTTGTGATGGGTGGTTTTGTTTTAAACGCTCAAGGGCGCTGCGCATTTTATCTGCACCTACTAGTTTTGCTGCACCGGCATCCGCAGAGAATTCGCGTTTACGGCTATAGTAAGCAACAATCACACTTGCTAGAACACCAAATAACATTTGGAAAATCATATCGAACAAGAAGTATGTCCAGCTACTCCCGCCCTCTTCTTCATCACTATTAAGGAAGTTATCAACAATACCTGCCAATACTTTCGCCATAAAGATAACAAAGGTATTCACTACACCTTGGATAAGTGTCAGCGTTACCATGTCACCATTTGCAATGTGTGACACCTCATGAGCCAATACCGCCTCAGCTTGATCTTGATTCATGTTATGTAATAAACCTGTGCTCACAGCCACCAGCGAGTTGTTCTTGCTTGGGCCGGTCGCAAATGCGTTCATTTCAGGGCTATCGTAAATAGCCACTTCTGGCATCGCGATACCTGCTTTTTTCGCTTGCGCTGCTACCGTCGAAACTAACCATTGTTCTGTTTCAGAACGAGGCTGTTCAATAACATGTGCACCGGTTGATTTTTTTGCCATCCATTTCGACATAAATAACGAAATAAACGAGCCACCAAAACCAAACACCGTTGAAATAACTAAAATGCCGCCTAAACTGCGATGGCTAATACCCAGTACGCTCATCACAATAGACAACACAATACCTAACACTAGCATTACCGCTAAGTTAGTCAGTAGAAACAAAAATACACGCTTCATAAAAACCTCAGAATAAACATACCAATTGTATTAACTAACGACATGGTTAAAAATCGTTAGTTAATAAAATTATCTGGGTGTTCTACCAACTTAGTTTAGGGCTTATGCAATTGGTTGCAAGGAACTAATTGCAACCAATTGTGACAGAGTATGTCAAAAGTAACAACTCAATTATTATGGGTTGATAGATAAAATTTCAAGTAAGGTTTTGTAAATTTTTAATTTTGGGGTGCCGTCTGTATACGGACTAATCGCCAAAAGTGGGAAAGGTAATGCGGTTTTTAAGGTTTCTAAATTGGCGTCTTGTTCACGCATATTTGGGTCTACATGATTTGCAATCCAACCCACACAATTTACACCGAGCGCTTTAAAATGAGCTGCTGTCAGTAAAGCATGATTTAGGCATCCTAGTTTCATACCCACGACTAAAATCACATCAAGCTGCTGTGATTTAACCCAATCACTGAGCAAATCAGTTTCGTTGATAGGTAAACACCAACCGCCTGCACCTTCTGTAAGAATATAATCGGTATTGAGTGCTTTTACATTCGCATAAGCAGCATCGAGCTTGTCAAATGTCAGTCTGTCGCCTACTTGGGCAGCTGCAATATGCGGTGCAATGGGTGGCTCATAGGTAAAGGGGTTAACTGTGTTGTATTTAACACCAATTGATGAGCTTTCCATTAAGGTTAATGCATCATCATTGACTAGCTGCCCAAATGCTTCTTCGGCACCTGCTGCAATGGGTTTAAATCCAACCGCACGCTGTTTATGTTGTGCTAGTAACTTTAATAATAAACTGGTGACATGGGTTTTTCCGGCATCGGTGTCTGTACCCGTGATAAAAAATTCTTTCATTTTTCAGTTAATTCTATTTTTCTAGTTCTAAAAGGACAACTTGATAGCTCACTCTAGCATCCCCATCAACCAGAGGGTATGCCTTACAAACACTATTAAGTGCCTGCCTTGTTAATAACCCTTGGCGCTTTTGCTTAGTTTGCAATGAAGTAGCACCAATCGCTTTTATCGAGCGCAGTGCTTCTAAGGGAGAGTTATAGGCATCTATATAACATCTATCGGCTGCAAAATTCAGTTTAAACCCCGCCAATTTTGCATACTCAATAATGTGACTAGCACTATGAAACTGATTAATATGGTTTTGCTCGTCTAAACAAGCAAAAGCCTGTTTGATCTCTTTGAGCGATCCATCTACCACGCAGCTTAAATAAACCTTACCGCCCGCTTTTAATGCAGAAAAAAGATTTTTAAATAGTGCCTCTAAGTCAGCAGACCATTGCATTGCAAAATTACTAAACACACAATCAAGGGAGTTTTGCTGTAATGGTAGGTTATCCATATCAGCACACACTTTTAAACAACGCGGGTTTTGCTCTGTGCTTAGCATGGAATGACTTAAATCCATTGCTAATACAGTATCAAAATGTGTTTTAAGCATTGCTGTGTTAACTAAAGGCCCAGCCCCTAAATCAAGGCAAGTACCCTGCTGATGTTTACTTGCCATCATTTTAAATAAGTGCGCAGCCGCTTGTTTTTGAACATTAGCATGGCTCGCGTAATTTGCAGCTGCTTTAGAGAACTTAGTTTGTGTTGTTAGCTTATTACTGTGTTGAAAGCTTAAAGGCGCTTGCAGTTGAACACTCATAAACACTCCACTAGCGAATCAACCAGCTGTTTTATATCGTCTGCTTGATGTGCGCTACTTATGGTTACTCTTAGTCGTGCCGTATTAAAAGGAACCGTGGGTGGTCGAATAGCGGTTAACCACACGCCTTTACCTTTAAGCTTATTAGCAACGGCAAGCGTGTGTTCTGCATCGCCCAATACCAAAGGCTGAATAGCCGTTGTTGATTCCATCAATGCTAAGTTATGCTCTTTGGTAAGCGCTCTAAAGTAGGCAATATTCTCTGAAAGCTGAGCGCGTCTCTTATCCGCATTTAATAACTTTTCGAGTCGCTCTAGAGTATAACTTGCCATCAGTGGTGACATCGCCGTTGAATAAATGTATTCGCGATTAAACTGCAGCATGTAATCAATCATTTGTTTTGATGCAAGCAGGCAAGCACCACTACTTGCTAGTGCTTTGCCAAAGGTGATGATCAGTAAATCAGGCTTGATTGACTCACAACTGCCTAAACCTTGCTCGCCCAATACGCCAAAGCCATGAGCATCGTCAATCATCAGCCACGCGTTGTATTTTTTAGCGAGTTTACAGAGTGCTTCAATGGGGGCTTGATCGCCATCCATCGAAAATACCCCTTCGCTCACTATAAGCTTATGCTTTGCTTTTGACTTTTGTAACCGAGATTCTAAGTGCCTAAGGTCGTTATGATTAAACCGCACCATAGCAGCAGCAGAATGAAGGCCGCCATCTATAAGGCTGGCATGATTAAGCTTATCTTGAAAAATTGCCGATGATTGCGCCACGGTTTTATCTTGAAACAACGCTTTTAATACGCTGCTATTAGCACTAAATCCGCTATTAAATAACATGGCGCTTTCGTAGCCTAATAACTCGCATAAACGCTGCTCAAGCTGTTGTTGTGGTTTATTATAACCATTTACTAATGCTGAACTGTGGCTACCTAGATGCTGCGCATGTATTTCAATAAAATCATCAGCAAAGCCAAGGTAGTCATTACTGGCAAAATTTAAATACTGTTTGCCTGCAACCTGAATAAAGCGCCCGCTTGATTGCTCAACAAGTTGACGCTTTCTCAGTAATGCATCTGCTTGTCGCTCAACAAGATGCTCGGCAATAAAATCAAAAGCCATTTAAATATTACGCTTCGTAAAATAGTTCAGATGTTGCTTTATCAGCAACTTTTGATGAAAGTGATGCTTCTACTGCTTCATCTGAGTAATCTTCACGGGTTTCTGGGTTCATGCCTAACTTTTTAATCAGCATCATGTCTGCGTCTGCTTCAGGGTTTTCTGTAGTCAGTAGTTTATCACCGTAGAAAATTGAATTAGCTCCAGCAAAGAAACACATAGATTGCATTTGTTCATTCATCGCCGTACGACCAGCTGATAAACGAACATAGCTTTTCGGCATCATGATACGTGCAACAGCAATGGTACGAATAAACTCAAAATGGTCTAAGTCTTCAACATCTTCAAGTGGCGTGCCTTTAACCTTAACCAACATATTAATTGGCACACTCTCTGGCTGCTGCGGCAAATTAGCTAATTGCATTAATAAACCAAAACGGTCAGCTGCCTGCTCGCCCATACCAACAATACCGCCAGAGCATACTTTCATGCCCGCATCGCGCACATTATCGATGGTGTTTAAACGGTCTTGGTAAGTTCGTGTTGTAATGATCTGTTGGTAATACTCAGGTGAGGTATCTAGGTTATGGTTGTAGTAATCAAGACCCGCGTCTTTTAATGCATGGGCTTTTTCGTTATCTAGCATGCCAAGGGTCATACAGGTTTCAAGGCCGAGCTCTTTAACCTCTTTTACCATTTTTGAAATATAAGGCATGTCACGTTCTTTCGGATCAGACCACGCAGCCCCCATACAAAAACGGGTTGCGCCTTTTTCTTTGGCAACACGCGCTTGCTCAACCACTTTTTCTACTTCCATAAGGCGTTCACGGTCTAAGTCTGTTTTATAATGACCTGACTGAGGACAATATTTACAATCTTCTGGGCAAGCACCGGTTTTAATCGATAACAAAGTAGAAATTTGTACTTCATTTGGGTTGAAGTTTTCACGATGCACACTGGCCGCTTTAAATAACAAATCATTGAACGGCATTTCGAATAATGCTTTTACTTCTTGGTGAGTCCAATCGTGACGGACAACTGCGTGCTCCATAATAGTCTCTTTTTTTAAATTATTGGGACGGTTTGATTGGCTTAGTCTACGACTTGACGTAACATTGTCAACGAATCGAAGTGATATAAAGTTTACATATGAGCAATAAACAACCAATAGATTTAGATTTTGATCGTGAGCATATTTGGCATCCTTATACTTCTATGACTCAGCCCCTTCCCGTTTACCCAGTCAGTCATGCCAATACAAATCGTATTTTCTTAGAAACTGGCGAAAGCCTAATAGATGGTATGGCCTCTTGGTGGAGTGCCATCCATGGTTACTGCCACCCTGTTTTAAATGAAGCAATCACCCAGCAAGTTAGCAAAATGAGTCATGTCATGTTTGGTGGTTTAACTCATGAGCCTGCTGTTGAGCTATGTAAAAAGCTAGTCAGTATCACACCTGAGTCACTCGATAAGGTGTTCTTAGCCGACAGTGGCTCTGTGAGTGTTGAAGTTGCAATAAAAATGGCCTTGCAGTACTGGCTTAGCCAAGGTTACACCAGCAAACAAAAATTAATGACGCCGCTTAAGGGCTACCATGGCGATACCTTTGCGGCGATGAGCGTTTGCGATCCGGTTAATTCAATGCACAGTATGTACTCAGGATTTTTACCTGAACATGTTTTTGTACCTGCGCCAAGTGCTAAATTTAATGGCGAGTTTAGCCCTGCTGAAGCTGATACGCTTGAAAGCTACTTTGCAGCTCACCACCAAGATGTTGCGGCATTTATCATTGAACCCATAGTTCAAAATGCTGGGGGCATGAATTTTTACCACCCTGATTACTTAAAGCACCTACGCATTCTGTGTGATAAGTATGATGTTTTACTTATTTGTGATGAAATCGCCACAGGCTTTGGCCGCACTGGCACCTTGTTCGCTGTTGAGCACGCCAACATAGAGCCTGATATTTTATGTATTGGCAAAGCATTAACGGGCGGCATGATGACCCTATCAGCAACATTAACCACCAACAAAATCGCTGTTGGCATTAGTGAAGGTGAAGCCGGCGTATTAATGCATGGCCCAACATTTATGGGTAACCCGCTTGCCTGTGCTACAGCCTGCGCAAGTATTAATTTACTGCTCGATCAACCGTGGCAAGAGCAAATTGAACATATAAATGATGTTCTAACAACCCAGCTTGCTAAGTGTAAGCAGCTCGATGCAGTCGCTGATGTGCGAACATTGGGGGCAATTGGTGTTGTAGAGCTTAATAGAAGTGTAGATGTAGCAAAGATTCAACGCTTTTTTATCGAGCAAGGTGTGTGGATACGCCCGTTTGGTAATTTAATTTACTTGATGCCGCCTTACATAAGCGACGAACAAAGCTTAACTAAGTTGTGTAACGCTATTTATGCAGCCATTGAACAACAGGCGTATTGCTAAAAAGGAAGCTGATGCTTCCTTTTCTTTAAACTTTACCATTCAAACATATAAGCCATTTTACTGATCATGCGAAGCGGTACTTTATGTTCGCAGCGCTTAGCGTAAAGATGCTGTAATGATTTATCTTTAATTTCACCAACGATCACTTCTTTTACTTGATAACCCAGTGCAGTAGCCGCTTGTGCGTAGGCGATAAATTCCCATTTTTTAATATTAGTGTTATCAACAATTACTAACGGAATTTCTTCTGCTAAGGCATTAATAAAGCGTGCAAGGTTTAGATTGTGATACTCAGGTAACTTGTACTTATCAAATTGATACTCACCTTCGCTATTGTAAAAATAATCATCTGTTGCGCACACGACATAATCACTTTCATTACCAGCTACCAACTCATCAGCAAGGCTTTGTGCGTAATATGATTTACCTGAGCCTGGTAAGCCGCGAAGAATAAAAACTTGTTTCATAGCACCTGTTATACAATTTAATTAAAGACTAAGGGACAGTAATTGTTAATAATGCCACAAAATAACCAATTAGCGCAGCGAGAATTTAAATAAACGCAAATTTTACGCAAAATATTGCTGCTATTTTACTCAATTGAAGAAAAACTACTAAAGAGTACGCCTCAATAGTTTTTTTATTTGATTTACGAGGGTAAGATAGTCGATTCAAGTGCAATGCACAGCATTATTATATTAGGCAACTTATATCATTGGAGTGAAGATGAGCCATTTAGCGATTTCAGAGCTATTAAAAGGCAAGGTTGCGGTAGACAGCCAAGTAACAGTAAAAGGCTGGATCCGTACACGCCGCGATTCAAAAGCAGGAATTTCATTTTTAGCCGTTCATGACGGTTCGTGTTTTGATCCTATTCAAGCGGTGGTACCTAATTCACTCAATAATTATGATGAAGTAACACGTTTAACTGCAGGTTGTTCTGTATCTGTAACCGGCGTTCTTGTGCCATCTGCAGGTCAAGGTCAGTCTTTCGAAATCCAAGCTAACTCTGTAGAAGTATTAGGTTGGGTTGAGAATCCAGACACCTACCCTATGTCTGCGAAGCGTCATAGCATTGAATATTTACGTGAGCACGCACACCTTCGCCCTCGTACTAACATCATGGGTGCAGTGACACGTGTACGTAACTGTTTAGCACAAGCGATTCACCGTTTTTATCACGAGCAAGGCTACTATTGGATCAGCACACCTATCATCACTGCTAGTGACTGTGAAGGCGCCGGTGAAATGTTCCGTGTATCTACTTTAGATATGCAAAACTTGCCACGCACAGATAAAGGCGACATCGATTACAGTGAAGATTTCTTTGGTAAAGAAGCATTCTTAACAGTATCTGGTCAGTTAAATGGTGAGACATACGCATCTGCAATGTCAAAAATCTATACTTTTGGCCCGACTTTCCGTGCTGAAAACTCAAACACATCTCGTCACTTAGCAGAGTTTTGGATGGTTGAACCTGAAGTTGCATTCGCAGATTTAGAAGATATCGCAAAACTTGCTGAAGACATGCTGAAATATGTTTTCAATGCAGTATTAACTGAGCGTCGTGACGATATGGAATTCTTTGCACAACGTGTTGAGAAAACAGCTATCTCACGCTTAGAAGAGTTCGTAACTAAAGATTTCGCGCAAGTTGATTACACAGATGCTATCGAAATCTTAAAAGCGTGTGGCAAGAAATTCGAATACCCTGTTGAATGGGGTGTAGATTTACAATCTGAGCACGAACGCTACCTTGCTGAAGAGCATTTTAACGCACCAGTAGTTATCAAAAACTACCCGCGTGATATTAAAGCCTTCTACATGCGTCAAAACGAAGACGGCAAAACAGTCGCTGCAATGGACGTAGTTGCACCAGGTATTGGTGAAATCATCGGTGGCTCTCAACGTGAAGAGCGTCTAGATGTATTAGATAAGCGTCTAGAAGAAATGGGCTTAAACAAAGAAGATTACAGCTGGTACCGCGACCTACGTAAATACGGCACTGTACCGCACTCAGGTTTTGGTCTAGGTTTTGAGCGTTTAGTTGCATATGTTACCGGTATGGGTAACGTACGTGACGTTATCGCTTTCCCACGTACAAAAGGCAGCGCGACTTACTAATAAGCAACGCTATACAATTTAAAAGCCGCTTTCGAGCGGCTTTTTTATTGCTAACACACTATAATATATAAAAAATCTGGTAGAGATTTAGCAAACATAAATAAATAGCCTATATTGAAAGTAGTCTAATAATTAAGAGCTCATTTTATTATGCACTTTCGCGCTATTCAGACCATTTTACTAGTAACCTCATCATTAATCGCATGCAAAGTCACGGCACTAGAAGAAGACTTAAACGCAAAGCCTATTTTTATTGCAGGATCAACTTCTGTTTCTACATTATTAATAGATCTTAAGAGCGAATTAAGTCAAGAATTTGGTAATAGCATACAAATAAGACCTATGGGTAGCGATAAAGGAATTATCGCAATTGCAGATAATGTCATCGATATAGGCACAAGCTCCCGATACCTCACCAAAGATGAACAGCAAAGATGGCCCTTTTTACGGCAAATTGTTTTAGCACAAGATGCGATCACTTTTTTTGTAAATAAAAACCTCAATATCGATGAGTTATCAACTAGTACACTCAGTGCTATATATCAGGGTAAGCTCACTAAGTGGTCAGATGTTTCTCCGCATACTCCGAAACTTAGTAGTAAAAATGATGAGATTTTGCTTTTCAGCAAAGGCACAACGCACGGCAGTTTTG
Source organism: Pseudoalteromonas simplex (assembly GCF_015278155.1). Taxonomy (NCBI): domain Bacteria; kingdom Pseudomonadati; phylum Pseudomonadota; class Gammaproteobacteria; order Alteromonadales; family Pseudoalteromonadaceae; genus Pseudoalteromonas; species Pseudoalteromonas simplex. The sequence continues at coordinate 51,598 of NZ_JADILN010000002.1, read as the reverse complement.
ATGTGTTTTTAGAGTATTTACAGCTTGATTACATCAAAGAACCAGACAGTAATTTTATTCGCCTAAAAAATGCTGGAAATAGAGGCCTATTTTCTGAACAAAAAGTTGAATTATACGATCAATTTAATCAAGCGCTGGGAATTGTGCAACGAATACAAAATGCTATTGCTTATGATTCATATGGAGCAATAACCAAGCTTGAAAACGATAGAAGAATAAATAAAGTGAGTTTATTAGCAATTGATGGCGTTAGCCCGTCTATCGAAACAATTCAAAGTGGAGAATACGCTTTTGTTCGCCCATTGGTATTGATAGTTAATACACAATCACCGCGTTCAAAGAAAATAGGTGACAAATTAGCTGTATTTATAAAGTCAAAAAAGATACATCAAAAAATGCTCGATATTGGCTACCTTCCAGTAAAATAGCTTCGTAAATATAAAAAAAGCTGCGCACCTAAAAAGGTGAACAGCTTTTAACAACCAGAATCGTTATGAATTACAGAGCGCTTTCAAGCTCTGGTAACACATCAAATAAATCAGCAACTAAACCATAGTCAGCAACTTGGAAAATTGGCGCATCAGGGTCTTTGTTGATGGCAACAATCACTTTTGAGTCTTTCATACCCGCTAAGTGTTGAATCGCACCACTAATACCCACAGCAATATATAAATCTGGGGCAACAATTTTACCTGTTTGACCGACTTGCATATCGTTTGGTACAAAGCCCGCATCAACAGCAGCACGTGAAGCACCAATCGCTGCACCTAGTTTATCGGCAATACCATTTAATAACGCAAAGTTTTCACCATTTTGCATACCACGACCACCTGAAATAACCACAGGTGCTGCAGTAAGCTCAGGACGTTCTGATTCAGTTTGTTCTTCTGATACAAACTCACTCAGACCAACAGAACCTTTACCAGTAACACTCGTTACAGCTACTGGCGCTTGCTCTTGTGCAATATCAAAGCTACTTGCACGAACAGTAATCACTTTTTTGCTATCTAGTGATTTAACTGTCGCAATTGCATTACCTGCATAAATAGGACGCTTAAAAGTATCTGCATCAATAACGTCGATGATTTCAGAGATTTGCGCAACATCTAAAAGTGCAGCAACACGTGGCATAAAGTTTTTACCCGTTGTTGTTGCGCTTGCGACAATGTGTGAATAGTTATCAGCTAAAGATAAAACTAGATCAGCTAGGTTTTCTGCAAGTTGATTAGCATAAGCTGCATCATCGGCAATAAGTACGTTACTAACACCTGCAATTGATGCTGCTTGTTCACTCATTGCTGATAAGTTTTCGCCTGCAAGTAGTAAATCTACATCAAAGCCTAGTTTAACAGCAGCAGTAATCGTTTTATTCGTTTCAGGCTTTAGAACACCTTTATCGTGTTCGGCTATCACTAATGTTTTCATTTAGATCACCTTCGCTTCTGTTTTTAACTTTTCTACCAATGTTGCTACATCTTCTACGATGATGCCGCCACTGCGTTTTTCTGGCTCATTTACTTCTACCAGCTGTACACGAGGCGCAAGGTCTACACCTAGACTATCAGCAGCAATTACATCAAGAGGCTTGCGTTTTGCCTTCATAATGTTTGGCAATGAAGCATAGCGTGGTTCATTTAAACGTAAGTCTGTGGTTACGATAGCAGGAAGTTTAAGAGCAACTGTTTGCAAGCCACCGTCTACTTCACGTGTTACATTAACGGTACCCGCTTGAACATCGACTTTAGATGCAAAGGTGCCTTGGCCACGACCCGTTAAAGCAGCAAGCATTTGACCGGTTTGATTGTTGTCAGAGTCAATCGATTGCTTACCTAAAATAACCAGCTCAGGTGATTCTTGCTCTACAATCTTGCTCAGTAATTTAGCTACATGTAAAGATTCAAGCTTTTCTTCTGTTTCAATATGAATGGCTTTATCGGCACCAAGTGCTAAGGCCGTACGTAATTGCTCTTGAGATGATTTATTACCAATAGTCACAGCAACAACCTCAGTGGCCGTCCCTGCTTCTTTTAAACGAATAGCTTCTTCAATTGCAATTTCACAAAACGGGTTCATCGCCATTTTTACATTAGCTAGATCAACATCCGTTTTATCGGCTTTAACGCGTGCTTTGACGTTGTAGTCAATTACTCTTTTAATTGGAACGAGGACTTTCATCGTGACTCCATCAATTGTGTGTTCTCAAAGTTGACCTTGGCGTCAACTTATTTATTTTATGAATTCAGACTACTTCCTGTTGACGTAAACGTCAACCTAAAATAACCTTAAAGTATTCACAGCCTGTAACGTTTCATTTGCAAGTATGAAATAAGGTTCTTTACAGCAGGTCCGTCACCGAGAAGAGGTTTATATGGTCGAACGCGAAACCATGGAATTTGATGTAGTCATCGTAGGCGCAGGCCCAGCAGGTTTATCAACTGCGATTAGATTGGCTCAACAAGCACAAGAAAAACAACAAGAATTAATGATCTGTGTGGTAGAAAAAGGCTCTGAGGTGGGCGCACACATTTTATCGGGTGCGGTTTTCGAAACCAAAGCGCTGGATGAATTATTACCTGATTGGCAGTCATTAGGCGCTCCAGTTACCACTAAAGTAACGCAAGATGATATTTACTGGTTCAATAACAGTGAAAAAGCCACCAGCATCCCCCACTTTGCTAGCCCTAAAACATTCCATAACGAAGGCAATTACATTGTCTCTATGGGTAATGTATGTCGCTTTTTAGCAGAGCAAGCGGAAAACCTAGGGGTAGAAATATTCCCTGGCTTTAGTGCGCATTCTTTGATTATTGAAGACGAAACAGTGAAAGGCATTATCACTGGCGATATGGGCCTTGATAAAGACGGCAACGAAAAAGATGGTTACATGCCTGGTATGGAGCTTAGAGCTAAATACACCGTATTTGCTGAAGGCTGCCGCGGTCATTTAGGTAAAGAACTAATCAAACACTTTGCTCTTGATAAAGATGCATCACCACAGCATTACGGTTTAGGTTTCAAAGAAATTTGGCAAATCGACCCGAGTAAACACAAAGAAGGCACTGTAGTACATGGTACAGGCTGGCCGTTAACTGGTAATACCAGTGGTGGTGCATTTATGTATCACAGCGACAACAATCAGGTTGTGGTTGGCTTAATTGTTGACCTTAACTATTCAAACCCACATTTAAGCCCGTTTGATGAATTCCAACGCATGAAGCATCACCCTGTTTTTAAAGATGTTTTAGAAGGCGGTGAACGCATAGCCTATGGCGCAAGAGCTATTGCCAAAGGTGGCCTGCGTTCTTTACCGAAAATGCACTTCCCGGGTGGTTTACTTGTAGGTTGTGATGCGGGCACATTGAACTTTGCCAAGATCAAAGGTAATCATACAGCGATGAAATCAGGCATGGTTGCCGCTGATGTGATAGTAGCAGCTCTTAGCAACGGTAAAGAAAATGCCGATTTAGCTGAATATAAATCAGCTTTTGAACAAAGCTGGGCATACAAAGAGCTTTATCAATCACGTAACTTTGGCCCTGTTATGCACAAACTCGGTAAGTTCTTAGGTGGTGCTTATAACACCCTAGATCAAAACTTATTTGGTGGTAGCTTACCGTTTAACTTTGAAGATAACATGCCAGATCATGCAACGTTGGTTGCAGCTGATCAGGCTGAAAAAATCGACTACCCAAAAGCAGATGGCAAACTTAGCTTCGATAAACTTTCATCGGTATTTTTATCAAATACCAATCATGAAGAATCGCAGCCATGCCATTTAAAGCTTAAAGATAACTCGATTCCAATTAAGGTCAATTTACCGCAATTCGATGAGCCAGCACAACGATATTGCCCTGCGGGGGTTTACGAAGTACAAGAAGTTGAAGGTGAGAAAGAGTTTGTGATCAACTCACAAAACTGTGTGCACTGTAAAACCTGCGACATAAAAGACCCAAGTCAAAACATTACTTGGGTAACACCTGAGGGAGCAGGCGGGCCAAACTACCCTAATATGTAACGCACGTTACTCATTTAATTAAAATTTATCCTAAATTGCAGGGGCTTCGGCCCCTTTTTTAGGCTATGCTGAAAGTGTCGTGTTTTATAAAAGTGAGTAAAGTATGCCGTCTTCAAGTGTAACCTTTCGTTTTTTAGCTGAGCCTACCGATGTCAATTTTGGCGGTAAAGTTCATGGTGGTGTGGTAATGAAGTGGATTGACCAAGCTGGTTACGCCTGTGCTGCAGGTTGGAGCGGTCACTACTGCGTAACGGTCTCAGTTGCGGGTGTAAAGTTTCAGCGCCCTATTTTGGTTGGCCAAATAGTCGAAGTGAAAGCCAGTATCGCCCACACGGGTAAAACCAGTATGCAAATCTTTATTCAAGTACGCTGCGGCGACCCTAAAACACAAAATCTAGTTGAAACCAATCATTGTGTTATAAGTTTTATTGCAATGGATGAAGCAGGCTACCCAATTGAAGTACCTTCATATACAGCCGTAACAGACGAAGAAAAGAAAATCGAAAACTATGCGATAAAAATGAAAGAGATCGCGATAGAAACAGAAACCCTATTACAAAAAGCATAAAACTAAACCGATTTAAAAACTGCACCTAGTAACTTCTACAGAGCACCCTGAAATTGTTACGACTGCCAAACTGAATGCCTGATTACAGTTTCAACAAACTGTTTAAAAAACCACTTAATAAAGCCTAAAAACAATACTTTAGGCTTTATTTTCAGCTTGGCATAGCCATTGCTATACTCCTTGTGAATGACGCAAAACATTCGTTTATTTATTTTATAAAGGAGCTATTAAATGATTAAAGCAATTTCACTTTCTGCACTTTCTTTAGCACTACTAGGTTTTAATAATGCTGCACATGCAGATATTACCGAAATGGATTCTCCGCGTATTTATACCGGTATCGGCTACGGCCAATATTCTTTTGAGTTTGAAGACAGTGAAAATGACACTGACTTCGATGACGATTCACAAATGCTAAAAGGCTATATTGGTACTCAGTTTAACAAGTACTTAAGCCTTGAACTTGCCTATCAAAATTTTGATGAAGTAAGCGATATCGATTCTAAAGCTGAAATTGACGGTGTTTCACTAGCAGCACGCTTAGCAGCCCCAATTACAGATAGCTTTTCTGTTTATGCCAAAGGTGGTTGGCTAGAGTGGGATGCTGAAATTGAGCAAGACCTAGGCGAGCTTGGCAGCATCAGTGCTGACTCTGATGGCGGTGATGTATTTTATGGTGCAGGTGTAGAATATGCTTTCACAACAAACATGCAAGTACGTTTAGAGTATGAGCGCTATAAATTAGAAGATGATATTGACCCAGATATGGACGTTGCGTCTGTATCATTCCAATACATGTTTTAATTTAGACTGCGTAGTCTAAATATTAAAGGGCAGTCTCGACTGCCTTTTTTGTGTTTGCATGTAATGCATGTAAAATGTCGGCAGATTTTCTTAACGACAATGCACAATGAGCGAATACCAATTAACTGCCGTCGGCCATATTCAATCTCCTTATAAACAAAAGTTTGCCATACCTCGCCAACCTCGTTTGGTTCCTGAGGCTAAAGCAAAGCTGGTATTCAGCAGCGATTTTAATCGTGAAGAGTTTGTACGCGGCCTCGATGAATTTAGCCATATTTGGCTGTTATTTAGATTTCATGAAACCGCAGATAAAGGTTACTCAGCAATGGTGAGACCCCCTCGCCTAGGCGGTAATGAACGTAAAGGTGTATTTGCAACACGTGCAACCTTTCGCCCAAATGCTATAGGCATGAGTGCTGTAAAACTTGAAGGCATTGAATATAAAAATGGTCAATTAAGCTTATTGCTTTCAGGTATCGATTTACTCGATGGCACACCTATTTTAGACATTAAGCCATATTTGCCCTACTCCGACGCAATGACCGATGCCACCGCAGGTTTTGCCGATACCAGACCAGAAACCGATATGAGCGTTGAGTTTAGTGAAGAAGCGCTTGCGTTTATTGCAAAGCAAACTGAGCAACCTGAATTAAAAGCGTTTATAAGCAATGTATTAAAGCAAGATCCTCGCCCAGCTTATAAAAAGCAACGTGACTCAGAACAAAGCTACGGCATGACCTTATATGATTTTAATATTAGGTGGCATGTTCAGGACAATCATAATACAGTGACCTGCATTGAAAAATGCTAGTTTTTAGCATATAGCGCTTTAGTGTCAGTGCTTCCACTGGTAAACTTAGCGCCTTGTTATTACTCAAACGTCTTGAGTAAACGATAATAATTTTAACACTACTTGGAATAGAGATGCGTACCAGTCAATATATACTCGCAACACTTAAAGAAACTCCGTCTGATGCAGAAATTGTTTCTCATCAATTAATGCTACGAGCAGGCATGATCCGCCGCGTTGCGTCGGGTTTGTATACATGGTTGCCCTCTGGTCTACGCGTACTTAAAAAAGTAGAAAACATCGTACGTGAAGAAATGGATAAAGCAGGCGCTATCGAAATGTTAATGCCTATTATTCAACCAGCTGATCTTTGGGAAGAGTCTGGTCGTTGGGAACAATTCGGCCCTGAATTACTGCGTATTAATGACCGTCACAACCGCCCATTTGCACTTGGCCCAACACACGAAGAAGTGATCACAGATTTTGTCCGTAAAGAAGTGAGCTCTTATAAGCAATTACCGCTTACTCTTTACCAAGTACAAACAAAAGTTCGTGACGAAGTTCGCCCTCGTTTTGGTGTAATGCGTGCCCGTGAATTTACCATGAAAGATGCGTACTCTTTTCACTTAAGTGATGAGTGTTTAGAGAAAACATACCAAGTAATGCACAAAGCATACTGCAACATCTTCGAGCGCCTTGGTCTTGATTACCGCCCTGTTATCGCTGATACAGGTTCAATTGGTGGTAGCGTTTCACACGAGTTCCATGTACTTGCCGAATCAGGCGAAGATGCAATCGCATTTAGTGATGCAAGTGATTACGCTGCAAATATCGAAAAAGCAGAAGCACTGGCACCGACTGAAGAGCGCCCAGCAGCAAGTAAAGAGTTAAAAGCGTTCCCAACGCCTGATGCAAAATCAATTGCTGAGCTTAAAGAGCACTATGGTGTTAAACCTCATCGCGGCGTGAAAACATTAATCGTGTATGGCGCACCAGATGAAAACGAACAACGTGGTTTAGTTGCCCTTGTATTACGTGGCGACCATGAATTAAACGAGTTAAAAGCTGAGAAGCATCCGCTTGTAGACTCACCGCTTGATATGGCAAAAGAAGAAGACATCGTTGCTGCTATTGGTGCAAAACCTGGCTCTTTAGGGCCTGTAGGTCTATCAATGCCAATTATTGTTGATCGCACAGCTAACGTTATGGCTGACTTTGTAGCAGGAGCTAATAAAGATGGTGAACATTTCAGCGGTATCAACTGGGATCGCGATGTAGAAAACTACGAAGTGGCTGATATCCGTAATATCGTTGAAGGCGACCCAAGCCCATGTGGTCAAGGTTCACTGCAAATCAAACGTGGTATTGAAGTAGGTCATATTTTCCAACTTGGTACTAAATACTCAGAAGCAATGAAAGCAGGCGTATTAAGTGAAACAGGTAAAAACCAAGTAATGACAATGGGTTGTTACGGTATTGGTGTATCACGTATCGTAGCTGCCGCTATTGAGCAAAACAATGACCAATACGGTATTAAATGGCCGCAACCTATCGCACCATTTGATTTAGCGATTGTGCCAATGAACATGCATAAGTCTCATCGTATTCCTGATATTGCTGATAACCTTTACAAAGGCTTGAAAGATGCCGGTTTAGATGTGTTGTTTGATGACCGTAAAGAGCGCCCAGGTGTTATGTTTAACGATATGGAATTACTAGGTGTGCCTTTCACATTAGTAATTGGTGAGCGTAACCTTGATGAAAACAAGGTTGAGCTTAAAAACCGTCGTACTGGCGAAAAGCTAATGCTTGATTTAGATAGTGCCGCTTCTGAAATTGCCGCACTTGTTAAAGGCTAATTAAGTCTTCTCAACAAAATTTAAAAAACCGCTTCGGCGGTTTTTTTGTTTTATTAATTGTCATAGATGTTTCGCTAAAGCGTCTTTTAACTGTCATTGATTCTGCCTAGCATTTACTTTATTACACCATGAGTAAATGCCATGAATAACACCACTTGCAGTAGTAAAACCCACTATCCTGCCGTTTGGATTTCCGACGTTCACTTAGGTTATAAAGACTGCCAAGCGCAGTATTTACTAGACTTTTTAAATGCCATTGAATGCGATGTTCTGTATTTGGTCGGTGATATTGTCGATTTATGGTCAATGAAACGACAGTTTTTTTGGCATCCTAGTCATTATGATGTACTTGCGCTTATTCAACAAAAAGCGAAAGATGGCACACGAGTGATCTATATACCAGGAAACCATGACGAAACCTTTCGCCATTATGCTAATGATTCATTATTCGGTATCGAAGTACACAAGCAATATATCCATACCACAAAAGCCAAAAAACGGTTTTTACTGTTACATGGTGACGATTTTGACTCAGCAACGCGCTACAACAAATTAATCAGTATTGCGGGCGATGCAGGATACGATTTATTACTATTTTTAAATCGCTGGACTAATCGCATTCGGCGTTTATTTGGCGGTAATTATTGGTCATTGGCCTCCTGGATCAAAGCACGCGTGCATAAAGCACGTGAAGCTATTGATGCATTTGAAAAAGCGGCCATCCACGAAGCAAAAAAACAAGCCGTCGATGGCATCATTTGCGGGCACATTCATCACCCAGCTGTTAAAGTGGTTGATGGAATTTTATATTGCAATGATGGCGACTGGATTGAAAACTGCACTGCATTAGTAGAGAACAGCTCTGGGCGTATAGAGTTATTGCACTGGAGTGAAACTAAAAAAGTGATTCACTCGGCAGACATTAGCAAACTTACACCAAAGACTGCTTATGATAAAAACCAAGATGCAGCCTAGACCTAAACGTAAAAAGCCCCTACTCGGGGCTTAAATTTATTGTAATTTACTATCTAAATAGTACATCTTCTTTATTGAACCATTTAACACAAAACGCAAGTAATGCACCTGCCACAATGACTGTCGCTAAGAAAATTAAACCCACGAGTGTGTAATCAACTGTACCTTTAATGATTTCTTTGATTGCCAGAGCTACATTTGTCACAGGAATAAATGCTGTTTTGCTCGTAAGCTCAACATTAGGCATTAAGGCAACCATAATTGGAAAAATTACACCCATGCTAAGTGGTGCCATGTAGTTTTGTGCTTCTTTAAAGGTTCGCGCATAGATAGAAATAGCCAACGCTAATGATGAGAAGATTGCAGCAATAGGTAATAACAGCACAAAAATTAGCCCTAAATCTAATACAGTTAAAGAGCTAAATGCGTTTTTAACAACGGCTAAATCTACAAATGCAATGGCCACTGATATCCACACACCCATACTGAGTACGGTAATGGTGGTTGTTGCAATAGAAGAAGCAAGTAAGGTTACAAACTTACCTAACACCAGCTGTGTACGGGTGATTGGTGTAAGTAACAAGGTTTCGAGCGTACCACGCTCTTTTTCACCAGCTCCTAAATCAATCGCCGGGTACGTTGCGCCCATCAATACCAGAGGAATAAGTAGATAAGGAATAAACCCACCAATTTTCTCCCCCAGATTTTCACGTTTATCTGCAGTGTCGACCTTCACCACTTTAATAGGCTCGATAATAGCGGCTTGCTGCTCTTCTGATACACCAAAGCTTAATAGTTTGTTTGTACGCAGCGTATCGCCATATTCTTTTGCCAGTTCTTTTACACGGTCAAATAGGAAGTTAATTGCTTTTGCGTCGTTATACACAACTTGCCATTCACTTTGCTTTGCATCATCTAACGTTTGCTTAGCGTCTGACGGTAAATAGATACCCATGTCTATGGTACCTGCTTTTACCGCTTTAGTGAGATCTTCTACCGTATTAAAGGTTTCATCACCTTTATATAAAGCAAAGCTCTTATGGTAAAACACCTTATCTGTAAACTCTTGCGCATAGTTACCATTGATAATGGCGTAAGTATGCACCTCTTGTTCTGCCTCTAACGCCGCTTGTGAACTAATAAATGCCATAACAGCAAATAATAATGGAAAGATAGCAACCGGTAACGCAACAACAAATATCAATGTTTTACGGTCACGTAACAGCTCTTTTAACTCCTTTTTAAATACTTCAAACATTACGGCTCTCCGTTAAAATATTCATAAACGCTTGGTTTAATTCTTCACTTTGACCTGCTTGTTTAAACCCATCTAAGGTGCCATCAAAGCAACTAATTCCTTGGTTTATCACCGCAACACGGTCACACAGTAAGGCAACTTCATCTAAATGGTGCGTTGAGAAAATAACTGGCGTGCCCTGCTCTTTAAGGCCGCGAATAAAGTTAATGACGGTTTGCGTAGTCATAATATCTAAACCAGTTGTCGGCTCATCAAGAATAACCACATCAGGATGATGAACAACAGCACGGGCAATATTGGCTTTTTGCTTCATACCTGTTGAAAGGTTTTCGGCGCGTTTATCAATAAAGCTGTGCATATCAAGTAAGGTGAATAGCTCATCACAACGAGCGGCGACCGCTTTTTTACTCATGCCATGTAAACGGGCAAAGTATTCAACGTTTTCTTTAACTGTTAAACGCCCATATAAGCCAGTACTACCTGACAGAAATCCAATTGATTTGCGGCCAACTAATGGCTTTTTAACGATATCGTGACCAGAGATGGTAATGCTGCCTTCATCTGGTTTTAAGGCTGTTGAAATCATTCTAAGGGTGGTTGTTTTACCGGCACCATTTGGGCCGAGTAAACCGAGTACTTCACCTTTGTTACATTGAAAGCTGACGTCTCTTACAGAATGAAAAAACTCTTTATCTTCACGGGGGTCTACGTTATCCGTTTTATTTTTTTTATGATCTTTTGTTAGCTTAAACTTCTTTTTAAGCCCTGCCACTTCAATCATGTGCGTTTCCTTCGTTTCGGTCTAAAGTAATCAGTGTTACTGTAAAATTCTGGATTTTCATTGTCAGTCCACCATCCCGGTACGCCTAACAAGGGTAAGGGTGATAAATTTTTATTATCACGCAAACAATCATCATGCTTAATCATCTCATAAAGACGTTGATCTAGATACGCATATTGCTCGGTTAAATCTTTACAAAATATGTCATCAGGAACAATTACAAATAATGCTTTCCCCGTTAAACCAATATAAGGCTGTGTGAGCATTTCGTAGTTAGCATGGCCAAACATAAATGGCCTAATGCTTTTACCCCACTGTTCACGCTGTTCTACAAAGGCTTGCTGCCATTGGTGGTCGCGTAATTGCTGCTGCCAGCTTTGTTCAGTAATTGCCAGCACCACGCCGCATTCATCAAATAAGGTCAGTGCGTTTCGGTGTTTACTACGCTCTTTTAGACCATGCAGTTTAATTTCTTCAATGTGCTGATGATTAATCAGCGCTTTGGTTTTTGGGAATAAACACCAAATAAAGCCACCAAAAAGGTCATGCCAATTTTGTTGTCTTGTTGGTACTTGCCCTGTCTCAAATATGATTTGCTCATAATAACGGGTTTCATCGGCAAACTTTTCATCTTCAACAAAGGTTATGGCTTTGCCCTGTGTAGTTTTCGCATTTAGATATTGATTAAACCACTGGCAAGATGGCCAATCTGAGAGTTTATCAATATTAAATAGCGTGGCTAGGTCACTAAAGGCACCCGTTGTAAGGTATTGCGTTGACCATTGCTCGGGAGCAGTAAATCGTTTCATTGCTTATTTTTTAACTTATTGATGTATTGTGGGTAGTTTACCGTAAAAACTGGTTCTCATTAATAGAACCTCATATACTAACGTCACCATAAAACAAAAAAAGAGCTATTATGAAACGCTATTTTCCAATGACAGTCCTTGCAAGTGCTATTCTTGCGGGCTGTGCTTCAACAAGTATCACATCAAGTGATGTCGAAAAAGCCTATCAAAGCATTAACTCAGAGCAACTAGCAGAGCACATTAAAGTGCTTGCCTCTGATGAGTTCGGTGGCCGTGCCCCCTCATCGAAAGGTGAAGAGCTAACGCTTGCCTATTTAACCGACCAATTTAAAGCATTGGGTTTTGAGCCTGGTAACGGTGATAGCTTTTTACAAGAAGTACCGCTTGTTTCACTAGAAGCTGATTCAGACATGGTACTTACTATTGGCGGCAAAGATTACCAATACAAAAAAGATATGGTAATGGGTAGTAGCCGTATTAGTGCTAAGCAAAGCATTAAAGATTCTGAATTAGTATTCGTTGGTTACGGTGTTAATGCACCAGAGTACAACTGGAACGACTACGAAGGCCTAGATGTTAAAGGCAAAACCGTTGTTATGCTGGTAAACGATCCTGGTTTTGCGACGAAAAACCCTGATTTATTCACGGGCGATGCCATGACCTATTACGGTCGTTGGACATACAAATATGAAGAAGCAAGCCGTCAAGGTGCAGCAGGTGCGATTATCATCCACGAAACAGCACCGGCTTCTTACCCATGGTCAGTTGTTGAAAACTCTTGGAGCGGTGAGCAATTTGGTTTCCAAAAAGAAAATAACAACATGGACCGTGTTGCTGTCGAAGGCTGGGTAACAACTGATGTTGCTAAAGAGCTTTTCACAAAAGCAGGCTTAGATTTCGATACCATGAAAGCGAATGCGGCAAAAGGCGCTTACCATGTTGATATGGGCGACCTAACTGCAAGTGTTGAAGTAAATAACACAATTAAAAAATCAATTTCGTATAACTTTATCGCGACGTTACCGGGTAGCGAAAAGCCTGATGAGCACATCATTTATTCAGCTCACTGGGATCACCTTGGTACTGATAAAACCCGCAAAGGCGACCAAATCTATAATGGCGCCCACGATAATGCTACGGGTACTGCTGGCTTAATCGAAGTTGCTGAAGCATTCGCTACCTTACCTGAGCCCCCTAGCCGTTCAATGACTTTCTTAGCCGTTACTGCTGAAGAACAAGGTTTACTTGGCTCGAAATATTATGCTGCAAATCCAGTGATCCCAGCATCACAAACGGTTGCAAACATCAATATGGATAGCTTAAACCTATTAGGTAAAGTAAAAGACATTAGCGTTGTTGGTATTGGCAAATCTGAAATGGATAGCCTACTAGAAACAGCTGCTAAAGCGCAAGGCCGTACAGTATCTGGCGACCCTAAACCGTCTTCAGGTGGTTACTACCGCTCTGATCACTTTGCATTTGCAAACATGGGTGTACCTGCAATGTATGCCGGTGGTGGTAGTGAAGCCCTTGATGAAGAAACGGCAAATTACCGTAAGCGTATGAGCCTAGTGCTTCGTGGTTGTTATCATCAGCCTTGCGACCGTTACCGTGATGAATGGGATTTATCAGGTGCCGTTCAGGACCTTCAGTTATTCTATCAAGTAGGTTTTGATATCTCAGAACGAAAAGAATGGCCGACCTGGAATGCCACTTCTGAGTTCCAACGCAAATAGATACAAATGAGATTGATTTTCATTTAAAATCGTACTACAGTGTAACCTGTTTAATTTTAAGGTTGCACTGTATGCTCTCACTAACACAAACGAGGTTTATTCCCCATAAAGCGAGGTGTTACATTACGGACAATAAACGCTTATTTTTACCCCTTTTATTACTAATTTCTTTAGCGGTACCTGCAAGCCGAGAATTCACCCTACAAGCGCTAAGTGATGCTTTTTTTCAAGTATCTGTATTTGTTGCAGCCACCTTATTAATCTATTACTACCTTATTGATAAACTTCCTCAGTTACAGCTGAGCTATCTACGCGCTAAATCAGGTATTCTAGAGGTGAGTTTTGCCTCAATTTTAGGTGCTTTACCTGGCTGTGGGGGTGCCATTATTGTGGTAACCCAATTTACTAAAAAGCAGGCTAGCTTTGGCTCTGTTGTTGCTGTCTTAACCGCAACCATGGGTGATGCCGCCTTTTTACTTTTAGCAACCCGTCCGCTTGATGGCTTATTAATGATGTTAATAGGTGTTGCTGTAGGCGTTATTAGTGGTCAATTAGTTAATACATTTCATAGCCCAGATAAATTTCAGCCTGATGAGGCTAGCGAATACAACGAGCAGCCACAATGCCAACCAAAAGCGTTAAAGTTTAGCCGACCAGTATGGAAATTTGCTTTAGTACCGAGCTTGATTGTTGCTTTTGTTATCGCCACCAATACCGACTTAAGTGTATTTGGCAGTGGTATTAATGATGGCATTACTGTGTTTGGCTCAATCATGGCCCTGTTCACTGTGGTTGTGTGGGCACTGTCTTCTAAAGGCAGCAGTTATAAGCAAGTAACCAGTGAAGAAGCACCTTGCACACCTCCTTCAAAACTCACGAAAGTGTTAATGGACACGCACTTTGTTACGGCCTGGGTTGTTGCCAGTTTTATGCTGTTTGAAATTCTCGTTAACCTAGTTGGTGTTGATTTAACAGCGTGGTTTTCTGAGTATGCTTATCTTGCACCGCTGGTGGCTGTGGCTATTGGCTTATTACCCGGCTGCGGGCCACAAATCGTCGTGATGACACTCTATATTCAAGGTATTATTCCATTTAGTGCGATGGCAGCCAATGCAATTTCAAATGACGGCGATGCCCTATTCCCAGCTATCGCATTAGCGCCAAAAGCGGCCTTAATCGCGACGGTGTATTCAACAATTCCAGCGCTGTTACTCGGTTATGGGTTGTATTTTTACGGCATATAATCCTTAGCATTAAAAAAACCAGCCGAGGCTGGTTTTTTAATGCTTACTGATTTAGCTCATCGCCATCATCATTTTTGCAGGATCTTCTAAATAAGACTTCCATAAGTTATTGAAGCGTGCAATTGTTCCGCCATCAATCACTCGGTGGTCTCCAGACCAGCTTACTTGCATAATTGCTGCTGAAATCACATTACCTTGTGCATCAAAGCGAGGTAAATGCTGCAGTTTACCTAAAGCAACAATCGCTACCTCAGGTTTATTGATGATCGGGGTTGCAATTGTGCCGCCAATCGCACCGATGTTAGAAATGCTAATAGTGCCGCCTTTCAAATCATCCGGTGAAACACGACCATCACGTGCTGCTTCAGTTAAGCGGGTCACTTCGTTTGCAACATCTACGATACTCTTTGACTGGCATGATTTAATGTTTGGTACAAGTAAACCAATCTTAGAATCAACCGCCATACCGATGTTATGATCATCAAAGTAAGTTAGCTCGCTGCAATCATCATTTACTTGCGAGTTTAGTACTGGGAATTGCTTAATCGCTAACGACAGTGCTTTAATAAAGAACGGCATCATAGTGAGCTTAACACCCTGCTGCTTATACTGCTCTTTGAGCTCACTGCGCATTGCAATTAGTTTAGTGAGGTCAATTTCATCACAGAAAGTAAAGTGAGGAATTGTCGAAACTGAAGCAACCATTTGCTTAGCCATTGCCGCTTTAATGCCTTTAATAGGCTCTACGCGACTGCCACCAGAAGACACCACCGTTGATACAGGCTCTGCCGCTTTTTGCGCAGCTTGTTGTGATGCTGCTTGGCTTGGTGTTTCATTCAAGAAATCTTCGATATCTTGTTTGTAAATACGGCCATTTTTACCAGAGCCTGGCACTTGCGTTAAATCAACATCAAGTTCGCGGGCTTTACGACGAACAGCAGGTGAAGCAACCGCTTTCTTATTAAGTTGTTTGCTAGAGTTTGCCGAAGTCGCAGGCTTCTGCGAAGGTTTAGTTGCTGCATTTGTTTGTGCTTTAACTACCGCAGAACTTACATCTGGCTCTGCACTTTGGCCGGCAATGCTCATTTGGAATAATGGGCTGTGAACTGCAGCAATATCACCTTTTTGATAATAAAGCTTTTCAACTTTACCTGTGTATTTAGCCGGAATTTGCACCAATGCTTTGTCTGTCATTACATCACAAACAGCTTGGTCTTCAACGATTTCATCGCCTTCACTTACTAACCACTCAACGATTTCACACTCAACGATCCCTTCACCGATATCGGGTAATATGAAATCTTCTAAGTGCTCACCAGCCTCAGATGATGCTTCAGTTGCTGCAGGAGCTTGAACTTCTTCACTTTGTGTTGGTGCTTCGCCATCAACATCCATTGCAAATAATGGTGCATGTACTTTCGCAATATCCCCTTTTGCATAATAGAGCTTACTGATCACACCATCATGAACAGCAGGAATTTGCACAAGCGCCTTGTCGGTCATAACATCACAAATAGGCTGGTCTTCTTTTACAGAATCGCCTTCTGCAACTAACCATTCAACAATTTCACACTCTACGATGCCTTCGCCGATATCTGGCAAGATAAAATCTTTAGACATACTGACTCCTAAAACTCTACTGATTGCTTGATCGCAGCAAGCACTTTAAGTGCATCCGGTACATATTCTTTTTCAAGTGCTAATGGGTATGGCGTATCTAAACCACACACGCGAGTAATTGGCGATTCAAGGTGTAAGAAACACTCTTGTTGAATTGTTGCAACGATCTCTGCACCAAAACCATTCGTGATTGGTGCCTCGTGGCTTACCACTAAACGACCTGTTTTAGTCACTGATTTAGCAATGGTCTCAACATCCCATGGTAAAATGGTACGTAAGTCGATCACTTCACAGCTAATACCTTGCTCTGCAGCTTTTTTAGCGGCGTCTTCGATGATTTCCATCTGAGCACCCCAAGCAAGTACAGTGACATCAGTGCCTTCTTGAACGATTTCAGCTTTACCAAGCTCGATGCTGTAATCTTCTTCTGGCACTTCACCTGTTGATGCACGGTATAAACGTTTCGGCTCAAAGAAAATAACAGGGTTATCATCTTTAATTGATGCACGAAGCAAACCTTTTGCTTGATATGGGTTACGTGGCACAACTAACTTTAAACCCGGTGTGTGAGCAAAATAAGCTTCTGGTGATTGTGAGTGATATAAACCACCTGCAATACCACCACCGTATGGTGTACGGATTGTTAGATTGCCAACATTAAATTCATTACCACTACGGTAACGGAATTTAGCTGATTCATTCACGATTTGGTCAAATGCAGGGAAAATATAATCAGCAAATTGAATTTCAGCTAATGCAGGGGCACCGAACGCCGCTAAACCATTAGCAAAACCTAAAATACCTTGCTCAGTTAACGGAGTATTGAACACACGATGCTTACCATATTTTTCTTGTAAGCCAGATGTAGCGCGGAATACACCACCAAAATAACCAACGTCTTCACCAAAAATACATGCATTTGGATGCTCTGCCATGGTGATATCAAGGGCAGAGTTAATTGCATGAAGCATGTTCATTTTAGCCATTACTTTAATCTCCCTGCAGTTGTTGGATAAGCATCAGGATGCTGCAAAATGTGCTCTTTTAGTTCTTCATATTGTTTTTGCAGTGATGGGATTGGCTTATCATACACATCAGAAATAAGGTCTTCTAATGCTGGTTTTGCTACTTTTTCAGCGCGTTTAAGAGCCGCTAAAATTTCTTCACGAATTGTTTCTTTGTCTTTCGCGTCTTGCGCTTCGTCTAACCAACCTTGCTTTAATAGCCACTTACGGAAACGCTCGATTGGACAGCCTTTATGTTTTGCTTCTTCATCTTTTGTACGGTAACCGCTTGGATCGTCACTGGTTGAGTGAGCGCCTAAACGATAGGCAATCGATTCAATTAAAACAGGTTCACCTTTAGTCGTCGCAATTTCCCGGGCTTTTTTCGTTGCTGCATAAACAGCAAGTGCATCAGCACCGTCAACACGGATTGTTTTAATGCCATAGCCAACACCACGTGATGCAATACCATCACCTTTAAATTGCTCATCAGCAGGTGTAGAAATCGCATAACCATTGTTACGAGCAAAGAAAATTACCGGTGCTTCATGAACTGCGGCCATATTTAAACCAGCATGGAAATCACCTTCAGATGCAGCGCCTTCACCAAAGTAACAAATAGTGATGTTATCAATAGTGCTGTTTAACTCACCGGTTTGGGCATCGATATGACGAACTTTTTGACCGTATGCATAACCTGTTGCTTGCGGAATTTG
This sequence comes from Pseudoalteromonas simplex, assembly GCF_015278155.1. Taxonomy (NCBI): domain Bacteria; kingdom Pseudomonadati; phylum Pseudomonadota; class Gammaproteobacteria; order Alteromonadales; family Pseudoalteromonadaceae; genus Pseudoalteromonas; species Pseudoalteromonas simplex. The sequence goes on along the minus strand of NZ_JADILN010000002.1, from coordinate 33,419 downwards.
TGTACCAAGCGGTGATGAAATAGTCATGTAGTTAAGTTCGCGTGAGCCATAGTGAATTGGCATTTGGCGACCTTTACCCAAATCTTTTTCATTTGAGAACATTTGATTCATGAATTGGTCAAGGCTAAAACCACGATAACGTAAAGCTGCTTGCTCACGGTATTGGGCCATGATCATATCGTTTTGATCAAGCGCTGCAGCTGATGCTGTTACAGCCGCTTCTTCGCCTAGACATTGCATATAAAAGCTAACACGGCCTTGACGCTGTGCTGCTTGCATACGCTCATCAAGTGCTCTAATAAAACGCATTGTTTCATATAGACGGATTGCCGTTGCTTTGTCGATATCAGGTGCGGTTGCACCTTCGTAGATGTCGCCTTCCTCATTAAGAATACTTAATGTAGGGATCGTTAATGCGTGACCATCAATAAATGACAGTTCATGATTAATGTTTAGCGATACGTTATTTGGATTACTCATAACCTACCTTCTTTCGTTGTCAGAAACCTACGCTACTGCCCTTAATTATATTTTTATCAGCATGAGCTGTAAGGATAAAGTTTGCGCAATATTCAATCTAATTAAATTAAACTGCCGTCACTTTACGTTAACGTAAGTTGTTATTCAACTAATCATAGACGAATAGATGACAAATGGCTAAAAACGCATGGAAAGTTAACTATACAACAAGATAAATTCTTTATAGTCATATAGTTAACTAAATTTAGATGGGTGTTAATGCAGAGATTTTAAATAAAGTTGCTATCAACTTGCATTGGAATAACGGTAAGCAAAGCGCGCTGACCTAAGGCTACATCAGCGTTTGGGAAGATAATAGCTTCACCGTCTACTTCCGCTTCATATCTGGTCTGACCATCAGTTGCCATTAATTCGCCCTTTGCGAAACCGGTGAAATTTTCCACATCATCAGCAAATGGAAAACTAAAGTCTTCGCAAGTACGGTTTATTGTTCTATATACAGAAAACAACTCGAATTCTTCTGCATTGAATTCTTTATATTCAACGGATTTTTGACTAATTAATGCAATTAAGGTTTGTTTGGTTTTCTCAAATCGCGACATGTCGTTTTCGCCAAATGGTTTTACTTGGCCAAGTTCTACCGTAAATGAGTCAGCTCCATGTACAAACGACGAGTAGTAACTGAAGGTAGTTGCCGCTGATTTCATCATTAATACCGTGTTTACGCCACAGCTAAGTAAAAATTGCAGTTGTGATTTTTTCCACGGTTTACCATGTAAGAAAGGATAGACTGCAAACTTTTCATTTTTAGAGCCACGAATTGCTGTGTGAAGATCATAATGAAAACGCTCACTGTCCTGGTTGCCTCTAGCAAAGAAATCAGTAACCACGTCTTCAAGTAGCTTTGCACGAACTCGCTCAGGGTTTGAAGCAATGCCTTCTACAGTATGATGACCATTAAACAAACGGTTTAAGTTTTCATCTACAAAACGCTTACCGATATTAATAGATTTAGGATTACCATAAATAAACAGTACACGCTGCTGCAAGGTAAGTTGTTCTGTAACGATTGACTTGATTAATTGATCGCAGATTTCAATTGGCGCAGTTTCGTTACCATGTACCGCACTTGAAAGTACAATATCTTTGTTTGTCTGCTGCGCAGGTTGAAACTCAATGATACCCGTGTCGTGAACAGTGACATCAGTACCGTTTTCAAGGGTAAATGCACAAGGTTCGAGTGAAAATTCATTGTTACGAGTCAGGGTTAAAAAGTCGCCAGTACTTTTTAATTGTTCGAGATATGAAGGAGTTGAATAGCTCATTGTTCTATCCTAAAAATGCGTGAGAGTAGAATACAAAAACGGCTGAGAAACTCAGCCGTTTTAATAGGTAAAAGAGGAATTAGCTAATTACTGAATCAACCAGCTTTTTCGCTTCTTTTTCTAATAATGCTAAATGTTCTTCACCTTTGAATGATTCAAGGTAAATTTTATAGATGTCTTCAGTGCCAGATGGGCGTGCAGCAAACCAACCGTTTTCAGTAACAACTTTTAAACCGCCGATAGCAGCGTTATTACCAGGAGCATGGGTTAGTTTTTGCGTAATGGCATCACCCGCTAAGGTACTTGCAGTTACATCATCCGCTGATAACGCTTTTAAACGTGATTTTTGTTCTGCATTAGCTGGCGCATCAATACGTTTATAAGTAGGCGCACCGAACTCTTGCTCAAGTTCTTTATAAAGCTGTGATGGTGTTTTACCTGTTACAGCTAAAATCTCTGCAGCAAGTAGACCTAAGATGAAACCATCTTTATCAGTGTTCCAAACTGTACCATCAAAGCGTAAGAATGACGCCCCTGCACTTTCTTCACCACCAAAAGCAAGGGTACCTTTGCTTAAGCCTTCAACAAACCATTTAAAGCCTACCGGTACTTCTTTTACTTCGCGGTTATTACGTGCAACCACTTTATCAATCATGCCGCTCGATACCAGCGTTTTACCAATTGCGACCTCTTTTGACCATTCGCGGTTATTTAATAAGTAGTCAATCGCAACTGCTAAAAAGTGATTTGGATTCATTAAGCCGTCAGGCGTAACAATACCATGGCGGTCATAATCAGGGTCGTTACCTATACCGATATCATAGTCATCTTTCAATGCAATAAGGTTTGTCATTGCATAAGGAGATGAACAATCCATACGGATTTTGCCGTCTTTATCTAAAGGCATGAACGAAAATGTTGGGTCAACAGATTCATTTACGACCGTTAAGTCTAAATTATATTTTTCTGCAATGACTGGCCAAAAGTTGATACCAGAGCCACCAAGTGGATCCACACCAATTTTGATTTTCGCATCGCTAATTGCTTTTAGATTAACGATATTAACTAAGTCATCAACATAAGGGGTAATTAAGTCTTGGTACTTAATAAAACCAGAACGTGATGCTTTAGCATATGGAAATAACTCTACTTCAACTAAGTCTTCTAAAAGTAATTGATTTGCTCTGTCTTCAATCCACTTAGTAACATCAGTATCTGCTGGGCCACCATTTGGCGGGTTATATTTAAAACCACCATCTTCTGGCGGGTTATGTGAAGGTGTTACCACAATACCATCAGCAAGTTCATTTGGATTTTCTTTGTTATGGCAAACAACAGCATGACTGATTACCGGCGTTGGCGTGTAATCGTCATTTTCTTGTGCAATGACTTGCACTTCGTTTGCAACAAGTACTTCAATAGCAGAGTTAAAAGCCGCTTCACTCAATGCATGTGTATCTTTACCTAAGAAAAGTGGGCCAAAAATATTGTTTTCTTTACGGTAATCACAAATTGCTTGAGTGATCGCTAAAATATGCGATTCATTAAATTTTACATCGAACGAACAACCACGATGGCCAGATGTACCAAAAGCAACACAATGCTCTGGGTTTTGTTCTAGGTCTGGTTCATTTAAGTAATAAGCCGAGATCAGTTTTGGTACATTCACTAAGCTTGATTGCGGTGCAGGTTTACCTGCATCTGGATGAATCGCCATATTATTTCCTTATGGATTATAAGTAATCACGAATTTTTTCTGCTTCATCTGCGCTGTAACCTAAGCACAGTGCTACTTCGTGAAGCATCATTTTTTTTCTGGTTGTATTTGAATTTGTCATCACCCAATACTCAGTATCAGTGATATTTTTTGGATTCATGCTGCTACCGCTTTCCAGAAGTGCTTCTTTGCTTGTGGCAAAATAAACTCGATCACGGCCTTTAATTTCAAGCACGTTAGCAAAATCTTTTTTATGCGTTCTATATAAAGCAGCAAGTATAAATAAGAATCGACCAACAACACCTTTTTGCATTGCCAGCTCTTCTTTGTTTAATACATTAAACACATTACCTTTCACTTGTGTCGATGCTGTGACAGTTTCTGCAGCCTCTTCAACATTTTCGTTGCTTGGTTCAGGGCTTGATTCTTGTTCTGCTTGTTCTTGTACTTCAACAACTGGGGTTTCTTGTTCAGTTTTAGTAGTTGTTTCAACTGGGGCATTGGTGCCATCAGAGAGGTTTAATAAACGACGCAAAATGGTTGATGCACTTTCACCAATACTTTGCGTGTTGCTTGCAATGTATTGATATAACTCGTCGTCTATGTCGATTTTTTTCATGTTATTCCTGTCTTTACGGGTCACATTTTAAAAGTTCTCAATGATTATACCTAAGCTCGCAGCAATTCTCTATGTTTTGCATTTTGTAATTTCACTAGGCAAAATACTGCCATTAAAAATAGGAGTTGAAAATGCTATTAAACTACCAACAAATGGGTCAAGGTTCAGACGTTGTATTGATCCACGGTTTGTTTGGCTCACTTGAAAACCTCAATGTAATCGCAAAAGCATTAGCTGAAAATTATCGTGTAACGAATATCGATTTACGTAACCACGGTAAATCATTCCATAGCGATACCATGAATTATCATGCTATGGCTAAAGATGTCAGTGAGTTACTTGAACATCTAACTATTAGTAAAGCGCACATCATAGGTCATTCAATGGGTGGCAAAGTGGCCATGCAAATAGCACTTAATCACCCTTCACTTATCGATAAGCTTGTTGTGTTAGATATTTCTCCTGTTGCTAATAACCCTCGCCACAGTGCCATTTTTGCAGGCCTAAACGAAGTTGCACAGTCTAATATCACAGATAGAAAAGCGGCTGATGAAATACTTGCCAAGCACATTGAGGAAATGGGCGTACGTCAATTTTTATTAAAAAGCTTTGCTAAAAATAATGAAGGTCACTATCAATGGCGCTTTAATTTAGCTGTTTTATACCAGCAATATGAAAATATTTTAGCGCAAGTTAGTGAAAATGATTCTTGTTTATGTGATACTTTGTTCATTAAAGGTAATGATTCTGACTACATTTTAGCAGAGCACCGCCCTGCTATTATGGCGTTGTTCCCTAATGCAAAAGCAAAAAATATTCATGGTGCTGGTCACTGGCTACATGCCCAAAAACCACTTGCTGTTAATAAAGCAATCAGCGATTTTTTAGCTCATTAATAGAGCTGATTAAATTCGCTGTTTTTGATCGTGCGCACTAAATTATTACAAATTTGTGTGATATAGTACGCGCCGTTTAATTTAAAGGTTTATACGTTGATGGTCAGTCAGTTAATTAACGAATTTGATACCTTAGGGTTGTATTTTGGCTTAGCCGGTATTTTCTTTTTTATTGGAATGGCAATTCAAGACGTCCTTAAAAAAGGTGATGTACCACGATTTGGCCGATACATCGTTTGGTTAGTGCTATTTTTAGGCTGTTCTGGGTTTATAGCGAAAGGACTTATTCAAGTCTTCTGGCAAGGCGCAGGTGTGGGCTAGACATGGCAAAGTCAGAAACAGATAGAACAACACCCGATTTATTTGAATACGAAAAGCGTCCTGGTAGGCCGAAAACAAATCCCCTACCTCGCGATATGCAATTAAAAGTAAATAAACGTAATCAAATAAAACGAGATAAAGCACGTGGTTTAAAGCGTGTAGAATTTAAGGTTTCATCACAGTTATATCAAGCATTAAGCGATATGGCAGATGCGCAGAATATTAGCCGTAGCGCGTTGATTGAAACAATTTTACAAGAAAGATTGGCTATTGATAGATAGAAGGTTTTAAATCCATGTCAAGCGTAGGTATTTTTTTCGGAAGTGACACAGGCAATACTGAACACGTAGCTAAAATGATTCAAAAAGAATTAGGTAAAAAGCTTGTTGCTGTTCACGACATTGCAAAAAGTTCTAAAGAAGAGATTGCTGAATTCGATTTATTGTTATTCGGTATTCCAACTTGGTACTACGGTGAAGCTCAATGTGACTGGGATGATTTTTTCCCTGAATTAGAAGAAGTTGACTTCGAAGGTAAACTTGTTGCTATTTTCGGCTGCGGTGACCAAGAAGACTATGCAGAGTACTTCTTAGATGCAATGGGCATGATCAACGATATCGTTACTGAGCGTGGCGCAATCGTAGTGGGCCATTGGTCAACTGAAGGCTACGACTTTGAAGCTTCAAAAGCACTCGTAGATGACAACAACTTTGTTGGCCTTGGTATTGATGAAGACCGTCAACCAGAGCTTACTGAAAAGCGTGTTAAAGACTGGTGTGCTCAGGTTTATGACGAAATGTGTTTAGCGGAACTTGCTGATTAATAACAAGTACTACTCGCATTTACTAGCTGATGTAAAGATGCACAACCAGTTCATTTTTGTTTGAAAAATCGGCAAATAGACGAATTGTTCTTTGCACTTAGTAACTAGGCACGTTATTCTAATAGTTGCTAATGTGTCGTGTGCATCTTGATGATGCCTAGTATAACTAAATAAAATTGAGACAGATTGAATGACTGATCACAACTTGGAATTAAAAAAAGCAGGGTTAAAAGTAACCTTGCCACGTATTAAAATTTTAGAGATTCTACAATCTCCAGACAACCAACACATCAGCGCTGAAGATGTCTATAAAATTCTTTTAGACAAAGGCGAAGAGATTGGTCTTGCAACTGTCTACCGTGTTCTTAACCAATTTGATGATGCAGGTATTGTATCTCGCCACCACTTCGAAGGCGGCAAGTCAGTATTTGAATTATCAGGTAGCACTCACCATGACCACTTAGTGTGCCTAAAATGTGGTAAGGTAGTTGAGTTTGAAGACGACACTATTGAACGTCGTCAAGAAGAAATCGCAACAGAGAATGGTATTAAACTGACGAACCACTCTCTTTACCTATATGGTGAATGTGAAGACACTGCTGCGTGTAAAGAATACGCTGAATCAAATAGCTAATTAGCTATTTGATTCAGATATAAAAAAACCTGCTTAAAGCAGGTTTTTTTATATCTATTTGAAATCGATTAGATGATTTCTAATAGCTCAACGTCAAAGATTAACGTTGAGAAAGGAGCGATTGCTGCACCAGCACCGCGCTCACCGTAAGCAAGTTCGTGTGGTACGTATAAACGCCACTTAGAACCAGTACCCATCATTTGCACTGCTTCAGTCCAACCTTTGATTACACCGCCAACTGGGAATTCAGCTGGTTGACCACGCTCGTATGAGCTGTCAAATACTGTACCGTTGATTAGTGTACCGTGGTAGTGTGCACGGATTGTTGAATCTGCAGTTGGTTTTTCACCGTCGCCTGCAGTAAGTACTTCGTATTGAAGACCTGATTCAGTTACTGTTACTTCAGGACGTTTTGCATTTTCTTCTAAGAATGCAATACCTTCAGCTGCAAGAACTTTAGCTTCTTCTTCACGACGAGCTTGGATCTCAGCGTTGATTTTCTCAAAAGCTGCTTGAATTTCTGGGATTTCAACTTGGAAATCATTACCAGTGTATGCGTCTTTCATACCTTCAAATACAGAATTTAAGTTTAAACCTTCGAATGGATTCGCTTTTAATTGCTCACCCATTTGTAAACCAATACCGTAACTTGCTTTTTCAGCGTCTGTTGTAAAATTATCTGACATGTTTTAATTCACGTTTATTTAGTTAAAAGACGTGCTCATACTAACATAAAAAAACAACGAATATCGCCTAGTTTTACTGCGTTTGCTCAGTGTTTGCACTAATTCGCTGCTTTATTTTATCAATTACAAATGTCGCAACAGGTAATGTAGCGATCATCGAAGCAATAAAAAAGCCGCTCATTAAACCATCTTTGCCTAACATGATTAAAGGCACAGCAATAAGACCCACAGTAGAAATCACACATGCTGCAATAACAGGCCAATGCTTGTCGTATTTGCCAATAAGGTGCCCTACTAACACATTAAACCCAATACCATAAGCGATTGAAGATATTAGCCCGTAATCAGGCTGCGCATCATGGGCCATAGCTACAAGTACATTGATCCCGCTGTGATAAAAATAAGAAAAGATACACCAAAGCAGAACATGTTTAACAATGCGCATTAGTGTAGAAGAAGACTCGCTTGCTGACATTACTTATCTCCAGATAGCAAAAAACCGCCCTAAAGGCGGTTTTTCTAAATAATGGTGGAGAGATAGGGATTTGAACCCTAGAGGGGCTACAAACCCCTGCCGGTTTTCAAGACCGGTGCATTCGACCACTCTGCCATCTCTCCGTACGGCGCGCATAATAGTGTTTACTGCGTTCGTTGTAAAGCCTTAAATGTAAAAAACTTTAAAAAAGTATTTTTAATAGTACTGCTTCGGACGCTTTGCGATTAAAGAGCAAACTAAACAAACAATTAAACTAACAATTGCAAAACCTGAGCCCTGCACTATTACGTCAATTTTATTGAGGTTATAACTCGGTACAATAACTAATGCGAAGGCGGGTAAGCAGGTGATCGTTAAAACGTAGCAACAAATTTTAAAAGCGCGACCGAAATCGAAACGTTTAGTGCTTTGCATCCACCATGTCAATAGAAGTAATACCACTACAGCAGACAAGCCAAGGTAATGAGGTTGTTTTGTAGACATGGCAACAAAAAATGTGACAACAGCGCCAACTAAGCCCCAAATTGACCAAGCGAACCAATTTTCTTTTTCACGTAAAAATAAGTTTCCCATTGTTCTCGTCTTCTTTATCGTTATTTTTTTAAGACTTTCCATACGTTAACAAAAAATAACCGATTAAAAAACACACTGAAGAAGAATTATTTCGTTTTTTGCATCCGTGCGCTTCTTACAGCTAAGCTAAATCTAAAAAACTAACATAAGTAAGCTTAATAATGTCTGACTGCTTAACTGCAAAAAAGTTCCTACTATTTATAAATTCTCAAAAAACGTCTCTGGCTTGTGTCTGATAGGTTTTTTAATGTCTATTTCTGGCGTACCTAAATAGAGGTAACCAACAATCTCATCTTGTTCTTTACAACCGAGTGCCGCTTTAACAGCTGGGCTTTGTGCAAAATAACCTGTGCGCCAAATACCCCCTAAACCTTGGGCGAATGCCGCTTGTTGCATTGCAAGTACAGCGCAGCCTGCACTTTGTACTTGTTCAATACGTGGCACTTTTGGGTTTTCAGTTACATCTGCAATGGCAATGATCATCATCGGAGATCGCAGCGGTAGTTCTTTAGCGCGCTCAATGGTTCTATCATCTTGGTTTTCAGCAACAGCGGCCTGATGATAGATATCGCCTAATTTATTACGTGCATCGCCTTCAACGACAATAAATCGCCAAGGAGCAATACAGCCATGATCAGGCACTTTAATGGCCGCTCGCTTAATAATTTCAAGTTGTTCTGCAGTAGGTCCAGGTGCGATAAGGCGAGGATCTGATTGTCGAGTTTGTAATAGCGTTAAAGCGTCCATGAATATTCCGTAAATGCTTAAGTACGACGCCCCTTAATAATCGGGGCAGAAAACCCAAGCTTATCATTTATCTTTATGAGCAAGAAAGCTATTCGATACTTTTCTAGTTAACCAATAATCTAAACTAACGTAACGACCACCCCCTGTAAAAAATAAACTCAATAACATAACAAAATATATGGCAGAAAACTCAATACCATTATTTAAGATCACAGGTTTCCCTTTCGCATAGAGGTACTCTGTATAACCATGCGTTTCTAGCAACTCACGCATTTTGGTTAATCTTTCGCTGGCTTCATCAGAATTAACTAGGCTAGCTTCACTACCAGGTATTGCAAGCCAATTGAGTACTCTCGCTGGGCTGGTGCTGGCATCGGTAGGTGTTACAGCAAACCAGCCATTACTGGCATGTACTGTTGTCGCTGCAACCAGCATGGTGATCATCAAAGGAATTGCGGTTAAACGAGTAAATAAACCCAATAATATAAAGATCCCCCCTAAAAACTCAGTCCATGCAGCTAAAAAGGCCAATACAGAGGGCATGGGTAGGCCTAAACCCCAGTCACTATTTCCAAACCATGCAACAATATCTTCAGATGCTAAAAAGTATTGATAAAAATGAGTAACATCACCGCTTAAAGCAAGCTTATTAAAGCCTGCAATGATCATCACTGGGGCTAAAATCAAGCGAATTAATAGACTCGGTAGTCCATCTAAAAACTGCAGTTTCTTTAAGGTGTGTTGGTAAAGGGGTATTAGGTGTGTGTTCAACATAGCGGTCTCGTGACTAAATAGATTAATCACATAGACCGCACGTTTTCTAGTTTACTTTCAATTAAATTTTACGAGCGACTTGTAACGCTTCAAAAATTGCACGTTTAGCATCGATAGCGGCAGCTAGTTTTGCGCCACCAATAACGTGTACTTTCGCGTTTTCGGTTTGATTGTCGAACGTTTCAGTATTTGATACCTGACCAATACAAGCAATCACGGTATCAACATCGAGGATTTGCTCTTCACCTTTTACCGTTATCTTCAGACCTTGCTTATCAAAGCTTAGATACTGACACTCAGCGATTTGTTTAACACCATGCTGTTTGGCAACTTGTCGGTGGATCCAACCCGTTGTTTTACCCAGTTCACTACCAAAACGCCCTGCACTTCGCTTAAGCATGTAAAGTTGACGATTGTCTTTTTCAGGCGCAGCTTCGCACTCAATACCCCATTGAGTTTTGAATTGCTCAATTGTTTGGCCTTTGTGTTCACTTAAAAAGGCAACCATATCAAAACCGATACCACCGGCACCTAGAATCGCAATTTTCTCACCGAGTTCTACTTCACCACGAATTACTTCATCATAAGCGAATACACGTTTGCCATCACCGCATTCGATTTTAGCTTCGCGCGGACGTACACCGGTTGCAAAAACCACATCATCGTATTGATTGAGCATATTGTCAGTAAATTCAGTACTGAGCTGTAAATCGACATTTAAACGCTTTAATTCATTAGTAAAGTAGTTAAGGGTATGGTTAAAGTCTTCTTTACCCGGCACTTGCATGGCTAAATTAAATTGGCCACCCATTTGTTCTTTACGTTCAATTAAAGTCACTTTGTGACCTTTCGCTGCTAAGTAACAACTTGCAGCAAGGCCAGCAGGGCCAGCCCCCACAACCAGGACTAATCGAGAAGATGGAGCTTTTTCAAGGCTGTAATCTAACTCAAAAGCCGCTTGTGGGTTAACCAAACAGGTGGCACGTTTATTTTTAAACACATGGTCTAAGCAGCCCTGATTACAACCAATACAAATATTGATTTGTTCAGACTTATTATTAACGTATTTATTGAAAAACTCTGGGTCCGCTAATAAAGGACGGGCCATCGAAATTAAATCAGACTCGCCTGCTTCTAAAATTCCATTGGCAATTTCCGGTGTGTTAATACGGTTAACCGCGATAACTGGCACTGATACTGTATCTTTTAAGCGTTTTGATGCTTCTTTAAATGCACCTGCTGGGACCATACTGGCAATCGTTGGTACACGAGCCTCGTGCCAACCAATACCGGTGTTAAAGATATCAACGCCAGCTTGTTCAAGTGCCAGGGCTTGTTGCTTTACTTCATCAGGCGTTGATCCATTAGGAATTAAATCCATCACAGACAAACGAAATACAATAATGAACTTTTGACTTACTTTAGCGCGTACAGCTTTAACAATATCTACCGCCAAGCGCATACGGTTTTCTAGACTACCACCATAGTTGTCTGTTCTTTTATTGGTGTGGTTAGCCATGAATTCATTAATCAAATAACCTTCAGAACCCATGATTTCAACACCGTCATAACCTGCTTTTTCAGCCATTTTTGCTGAGTTAGCAAAGTCTTTGATGGTTTTTTTAATTGAACCTAACGACATTTCTTTAGGTTTATACGGATTAATAGGTGCCTGAATTGAGCTTGGCGCTTGATTGAATGGATGATACGCATAGCGACCTGCATGCAATAATTGTAAGCAAATTTTTCCGCCATGTTGATGCACTGCATCAGTATATGCTTTGTGTTTGATCACATCATAAAATGAATTAAATGTTGATGCGAACGGAGATAGCTTGCCACGAATATTTGGGCTGTAGCCACCTGTAATGATTAAACCCGTGCCGCCTTTGGCACGTGCCTCGTAGAATGCACGTAAGCGTTTGCGGTTATGCCAGCCTTCTTCTAAGCCAGTATGCATTGATCCCATAACCAAACGATTACGAAGTTCGGTATGCGGTAATTGTAATTTTTGTTCTAACATTGTGTGCCCCGTTAACTGGTCGAACCTCTATTTGAAATAGATTCTGCGGCAATAACTTAGAATAATCAACTTTTCACTGCTAATTAATCGGTAGCAAATTATCGTTTTAAACACTCTGTTACTATTTAACAGTTAATTTTAAAGTTATTCTAAGCTAAGATGAGTTCACTACTAAGCTGTACTGAATTAAGGATTTATTTTGCTAGCAAAGATATTTAAAGGCATTTGGACCGGGATTAATTTTTCCCGCCGTTTGGTCCTAAACATATTATTTCTATTACTAGTAATACTCTTCTTTGTTGCCATCACAGGTGAAGAAGACCAAGTAAAAGTAGCAGACGGAACCGTGCTACGCCTAAACTTAAATGGCCCTATTGTTGAAGAAAAAACCTATGTTGATCCTGTAGAAGCAGCAATCAACGATGCAACTATGGGTAAAGAAGCACCATCAGAAATTCTTCTTGATGATGTCATTGAAGTGATCAACGAAGCAACTAAAGATGATCGCATCAGTGTTATGCTTCTTGACCTACAAAAAATGCCAAGCGCGCACATTAATAAGCTAAAACAAATAACGAAAGCAATTGATGCGTTTAAAGATGCAGGCAAGCAAGTTATTGCAACGGGCTACTACTATACACAAGCACAATATTATATTGCTGCCCATGCCAATGAAGTGTCTATGCACCCATATGGTGGTGTGAGCATTGAAGGCTACGGTATGTTCCCGCTTTACTTCAAAGATGCACTTGAAAAGTTAAAAGTGACTCAACATATTTTCCGTGTGGGTACTTATAAATCAGCGGTTGAACCATTCATTCGTAATGATATGTCAGATGCGGCAAAAGAAGCGAACAGCGTTTGGTTAACTGCACTTTGGAACGAGTACAAAACTGACGTTGCAGCAAGCCGTCCATTCGATGAAAGTAATTTCGATGAAGATATGGATGTTTATCTTGCAAAAATGCAAGCAGTGGATGGTAACTCGGGCCAATACGCGCTAAATAATCAGTGGGTTGATTCTTTAAAAACATCACAACAAATTCGCCAACAACTTATTGAGTTAGTCGGTGCAGAAGAAACAGGTAAAACCTTTAAGCAAGTAAGCTTCCGTGAGTATTTATCGCTGGTAAAACCGCCTGTTGAGTTCGATAACCCAATTACTGAAAAAGTAGCTGTCGTTGTAGCTAAAGGCACCATTGTCGATGGCGAGCGTAAAGCGGGCGAAATTGGTGGTGACTCTACTGCAGCCCTACTTCGTAAAGCGCGTCTTGATGACAAAGTGAAAGCCGTTGTACTACGCATCGATTCAGGTGGCGGTAGTATGTTTGCTTCTGAAGTTATCCGCGCTGAAGTATTAGCTCTTAAGGCAGCGGGTAAACCGGTTATCGCTTCAATGAGCTCAGTGGCAGCATCAGGTGGTTACTGGATTGCATCTGCAGCCAATGAAATTTGGGCAGCCCCTAGCACAATTACAGGTTCAATTGGTGTATTCGGTACTTTCATGACGTTTGAGAATACCATGGCTGAATTAGGTATTTACTCAGATGGTGTTGCAACAACTGATCTTGCTGGCTTCTCTATTGCACGCCCACTTGACGAGAAAATGTCAGACATCATTCAAATGAGCGTTGAAAATGCATATAAACGCTTTTTAAATGTAGTGGCTGAAGCACGTAACATGACGCCTGAGCAAGTTGATAAAATTGCCCAAGGCCGTGTATGGATTGCAACTCAAGCAAAAGAACTAGGTTTAGTTGATAAGCTTGGCGATAAGCAAGATGCAATTAAGGCGGCAGCTGAGCTTGCTAAGCTTAATCATTATGATGTTAAGACCATCAAACAGTCATTAACACCACAAGAGCAAATGCTGCAAGATATCTTTGGCACCGCGGCTGTTAAGAGCTTCTTTGCTAAGTCTGATTCATCACACTCAGTACTCGCAACACAAGCTAACTTACAAAGCCTTATTAATCAGTTAAGTAGTGAGATCGATAATCTAAAAGATTACAACGATCCACAAGGCGTTTACGCTCGTTGTTTAGTGTGTAATGTAATTCAATAAGTTACTTAGCTTAGCGATTTTAGGTATACTAAGCCCAGTTATTTAACTGGGCTTTTTTTATGAAACGTAAACGTATATATATCGCCTATACGGGTGGTACTATCGGTATGAAAAAATCGAGCCGTGGCTATGTTCCGGCAGAAGGTTTTTTAACCGAAACAGTGGTCAATAATGCAGAGTTTAATCGTGATGAAATGCCTTTGTTTGATATTCACGAATATTGCCCGCTCATTGATTCTTCAGATATGTCCCCTGCCCACTGGCAATTAATTGCTGACGATATTAAGAGTAAATACCAAGACTATGATGGCTTTGTGGTTCTGCATGGTACCGATACTATGGCCTACACAGCTTCTGCTTTGTCTTTCATGTTCGAAAACCTAACAAAACCTGTAATTGTGACAGGCTCACAAATTCCATTGTCGCAACTTCGTTCTGATGGCCAAGTAAACTTACTTAATGCCATGTATTTAGCCGCTAATTACCCAATTGCTGAAGTAAGCCTGTTTTTTAATAACCAATTATTCCGCGGTAACCGTGCAACAAAAGCCCATGCTGATGGCTTTGATGCCTTTGCATCACCGAACCTTGAACCATTAGCACTATCAGGAATTAATATTCAACTGCTCAAAGGGCAACTTAGCCCTTATGTTGATAACGAACTACAGGTATCGAATATCACGCCACAGCCAATTGGTGTGCTTTATCTCTATCCTGGGATCAGCCCAAAAGTGGTTAAAAGTTTAGTTAATGACGACATCAAAGCACTTGTGTTATTAAGTTTTGGCGTGGGTAATGCCCCACAAGATCCAGCTTTCTTAGACATTCTTAATGATGCAAGCAAACGCGGTATGGTGATTATAAATCTAACGCAGTGCTTAAAAGGCCAAGTTAATATGGGCGGTTATGCAACCGGTAATGCCTTATTAAATTGTGGTGTGATCAGTGGCTACGATATGACATTAGAAGCCTGTTTGACCAAGTTACACTACTTATTTAGTCAAAAGCTTGAAGTAGAAACAATTCGCCATTTGATGCAAGACAACCTGCGCGGTGAGCTAAGTCGTTAATACAACAAATACAAAAAAGGCACCAATTGGTGCCTTTTTTATTCTTTTCGATAATTAACGAACTTTTTCGTCAATCTCAACTAAGTCTGTTAAATGGCAAATCTCACCACTGTGAGTTTTAATACCATGCTCACCGAAGTAGTCACGTTGTGCTTGCACAAGGTGGCCATTACTTGGTGTTGTTAACGTCGCAATGTAAGTTTGCGTTGCAGTTAACACTGGGAATGCAAGACCAGATGCAACTGCTGCACCCGTTACTTTACGTAATGCTGCTGATTCACGCTGCATAGAATCAATAAATTCTACACCTTCAGCGACATTGTCTAAGTAATCAGCACGAATGATACAGCCAGCGCGCCACGTTTGTAGCGTTTTAGAAAGATCAACTTTCCACTGATGCGCACGAGACGCACCTTTGATAAGTGCTAAACCTTGACGATAAGCAAGTAAACTTGCCAATGTGAATGCATCTTTTAGCTCTGCTAAGTCTAAATCAACGGTATCAGTTGCTTTAGCAGCGTAAGTCATTTCTTTAGCAGCATGCGTATCACACGTATTTGTTAAGTGACGAGCTTGAACAGCCGCAACGAGTGATGGCACAGCAATACCAAGCTCTAGGGCATTTTGTGCAGTCCATAAACCCGTGCCTTTCGCGCCAACTTTATTGTCGATTAAATCAACTAGCGGCTCGCCTTCTGTCGTTTCAAGGCTCAAGATATGGCTTGAAATTGACAGTAAGTAGCTATTTAAAGTGCCTTCGGACCATTCATTGAAAATGTCAGCCACTTCTTTTGGTGAACGATTAGTACCTAAACGTAATAATTGATACATTTCTGCAATTAATTGCATTAGCGCATATTCAATACCGTTATGCACCATTTTCACAAAGTGACCACTTGCAGATTGGCCTACACGTGCAAAACACGACTCACCTTTGTAGCTTGCCGCTACTTTTTCAAACCACGGCTCAACACGCTCCCAGCCGCCTTCTGAACCACTTGCCATCATTGCAGGGCCGTGACGTGCGCCTTCTGCACCGCCAGAAATACCCATAGTGGCAAATTCAAATTTGTTTTGATATTTAAGTTTACGGCTAATGCCGTCTTTGTAGTTACTGTTGCCGCAATCTACGATAATGTCATCACAGTCAACACCTGCTTCTGCAAGCTCTGTACATACTTTATCAACCAATTCACCAGCAGGAACTAAAAGAAGAATCGAACGAGGCGGCTCTAAGCGTCTAACCATATCATTTAAATCAGACACAATATGTAAACGGTCTGCCAAACCTAATGCTTTCGCACAGCTTAGTAACTCGGCACCCGCATCTGGGTTTTTATCGTAAGCTACTAATGTCAGCCCTTTTTCAATCAGGTTGAGGGCAAGATTTTTACCCATAACGCCTAACCCTACTAATGCAACTTGCATTTAGTGTCCTCCTCGGTAACAACTATTGGTTAGTTAATCAAAATAATTACGCGCGCATTATACCCAAGCAGCCCAAAAATGCGAGCTTGACAGCCAACTTGAGATAAATCATCGAAATCATGAAGCGACGTTGGCCCCCAGTATATCAAAATAACCAAGGCATCGGACCAGATTTTTATAATACCCTTTAAAAAGGTATGTGTATTGACGCTACCTGACACCGGTGTCATAATAACGTCATTCACCCTTTGTATACTCTATAATTAATACAAAGAGCCAGATTCTCATAAGTAAAAACAATCATTTTTTACTTATGAGTTCTACATTGTGCTTATGTATAAGCCTATATTAAAGGTTTATAGCACGACATTTTAATAGATAACCATCAATTCGCTTAATATATTTGAGCGCACAGGAGAATTTGATGCTAAGACGCACAAAAATTGTTGCGACCCTTGGACCGGCAACCGATCGCGATAACAACCTAGAAAAAATTATTCGTGCAGGTGCAAATGTGGTTCGTTTGAACTTCTCACATGGCGTAGCACAAGATCATAAAGACCGCGCTGAAGCGGTACGCAGCATTGCTAAGCGTTTAGGCAAACACGTTGCTATCCTTGCAGACTTACAAGGTCCTAAAATTCGTGTATCAACCTTCAAAGACGGTAAAGTAAACCTAGAAGTTGGCGCAAAATTTACCCTTGATGCGAAAATGGAAAAAGGCCAAGGCGACGTTAATGCAGTCGGTATCGACTATAAAGAGCTACCTAACGACGTTAAAACAGGCGACTTACTGTTATTAAACGACGGTTTAATCCAATTAACGGTAGATAGCGTTGATGGTGACCTAGTGCACACAACTGTTACTGTTGGTGGCGTACTTTCAAATAACAAAGGTATCAACCGTTTAGGCGGTGGTTTAACAGCCCCTGCTTTCACTGATAAAGATAAAGAAGATTTAATCACTGCCACTGAGATTGGTGTTGATTATATTGCTGTTTCGTTCCCACGCAGTGGTGATGACATGCGTTATGTTCGCTCTTTAGCAGAAGATGCTGGCTCAAACGCACAACTATTAGCAAAAATCGAACGTGCAGAAGCCGTTGAAACTGTTGAAGCAATTGATGATATCGTACTTGCGTCTGACGCTGTGATGGTTGCGCGTGGTGACTTAGGTGTTGAAATTGGTGATGCAGCGCTTGTTGGTAAACAAAAGCTTATCATTAGCCGTGCTCGTTCACTTAACCGTACAGTTGTGACTGCAACACAAATGATGGAATCTATGATCGATAACCCAATGCCAACACGTGCAGAAGTTATGGACGTAGCAAACGCCGTATTAGATGGTACTGATGCAGTTATGTTATCTGCTGAGACAGCTGCTGGTGACTACCCTGAAGAAACCGTAGCGACTATGGCTCGCGTTTGTTTAGGTGCTGAATCACAAAAAGAAACGCACGTTTCTAAGCACCGTTTAGACAGCCGTTTTTCATCAAATGCTGAATCAATTGCATTATCTGCGATGTATGCAGCTAATCACTTAGATTCTGTTAAAGCTATTGTGACTCTGACTGAATCAGGTAGTACAGCTAAATTGATGTCACGCATCAGCTCTGGTTTACCAATTTATTCATTATCACGTCATCCAAGTACGCTGGGCCAAACAGCACTTTACCGTGGTGTTTATCCTGTATTCTTTGATTCAACGAAGTGTGAAGACGAAAGCATGGTACGTGATGCATTAAACACACTTGTTGAGCAAGGCTCACTAGTTGCAGGTGATACTGTGATTTTAACTCATGGTGATGCAATGGAAACGATTGGTGCAACTAACACTATGAAGATTGTAACAGTTTAAACTATTACAAATTTTCATTAAAAAGGCGCAATTAATAATTGCGCCTTTTTGTTTTAACTTACTAAATTTTGAATAGCTATTATACCAATCCGCTTAATTAAGTAGTCTATTTTGAGGCAATAAAACCTCGTTGATTACAAGGCAAAAATTTCGTTATTTAGTTGTTCTAAATGAGAAATTTTTAACGCAGTTAGCGACAGGTTTGATCCCTCAAAATGATTAAGTATTATTGCGGGTTGGTATTAGCTCGCGAGCGCTGCTTTCACTTTATCGCGATAGCTACGGCTTACTTTTAGTTCTTGGCCGTTATCTAGCACTAAAAGATACTCACCACTTACTTGAGTTACAAGTTTGCTAATTTGCTTAGTATTCACAATGGCACTGCGATGAACTCGCACAAATAGTTGTGGATCAAGCTCTTGTTCAAGCTCTTTCATTGTTTTACGAAGGATATGTGTTTGCCCATCTTGGCAATGAAGGCACATATAATCACCAGCCGCATCAACCCATTGAATCGTAATGACTGGCACACGAACAATTTCGCCCTGCTCTTTTACAGCTAATGATTCTGGATAACGACGGTCAGCAAGGCTATCGCCCGTTGCTAACTTCTTTAAAATTTCTTCGCAATTATTGCCTGTAATACCTGCAACAAAGCTCGCTAGTTTTTTCTTGTGGGCGTTATCTTGTTGCGTTTTTAAATAGGTATGCACTTTTTCTACCGCCTGTTTTAGTCTGTTGTCATCGACTGGTTTAAGAATATAATCCAACGCATGAATCTCGAATGCTTTAACTGCAAACTGGTCAAAAGCCGTTACAAACACAATAGCGGGTAATGGATTAACGCTCTCGCTAAGTGCTCTTGCAACTTCAAAACCGTTCATATTTGGCATTTGAATATCTAAGAAAACCAATTGAATATTGCCCGATAAGCATTCATCAATTGCTTCTTGACCATTGCTACATAAACGAATGACTTCTAAATCGTCAAATTCAGAAAGTCGAACAGCTAAGCCCTTTCTTGCTAGCGGTTCATCGTCAACGATCAAAGTTCTAATTTTGCTCATTTCTTAACAGCCTTTTCAAACGGAACGCGCAGATTAACTTTTAATCCACTTGGCGTATTGTCAGAGAGAACAAACGAGTAGTTGTTCTCATAAAGTGTTTTTAAGCGGTCCTGTGTATTAGCTATGCCAACGCCTTGAGAATTAACCAGTTGGCCATTTTTAAGCTCAGTGCCAGGACCATTATCGCCTACTTCCAATAATAGTTCATTTGCAAAAACTTGTGCTTTAATATCAATCACACCACCTTCATTTAATTGCGCTATCGCATACTTTATCGAGTTTTCGATAATAGGTTGGAGGATCAAGCTTGGTACCAAGGCTTCTTTTGCCTGCTCACTTACGTCTACATTGACTTGTAAACGTTCATCAAAGCGTACTTTTTCAATTTCTAAGTACAGCATGAGGGCATGAATTTCTTGCTCTAACGGCACCTTTTTTATTGGGTCGGTATTGAGTGTGTATCGTAAGAAGTCACTCAATTTTGACACCATTAAATTTGCATCTTTGTTCTCTTTTACCAAAATTAAGGTTGAGATTGCATTTAGGGTATTAAATAAAAAGTGCGGATTAAGTTGATAGCGCAGCATTTTCAGCTGAGCTTCATGAGCCATAGTGGTTGCTTTTAGAGCCTTTTGACGCTCACTTTGCAATAGCTGGTAATACTTAATACCAAAATACAAACCACTCCAACAAAGAATGATATAAACCGAATCTAAACCTTGTTGAAAGTAATAAAACCATTCATTTGGACGGTAACCGTGACGGTAGATTTCCCATAAATTGAATTTTTGTACAACGGCCCATAATGTGCCAGTTACATAGGAAGCACCAAAAACGACAAGCATTAATACCCAAGGTGAGGCATTCCACACTTTACGATACATATAACGTAAAGGTACTGTCATTAAACAGCCTGCATAAGCGTTTAATACAATAACAAATACGTAAATATCACGCATTTCAAAGACTTTTGAGCCGATATAATTAACTAACGCATACCCTATCCAGCCTGCAATTTGCAAAACCCAGAAAAAGCGTTGTCGATTATCAACTAATGATTGCCAATTCAAAATATCAGATTACCTTTCATAATTATTTTTATTATACCGATAGTCACGAGAGCAAAGCACTGCCGCCTATCTTAATTTTTTATAGCCTTACCGCATTCTTCAGACATTAAAAAAGCGAAGGCCACAACAGCCTTCGCTTTTTCTCTGCTTTATTTTTAAGCTAGTTTATCTGAAGCCACTTTATAATTTGGATCTTCAATCACATTCACTTCAACTAAATCACGCGCATTGTGTAATAGTTGAATACAATCAGGGCTTAAATGACGCAAATGCAGTTTCTTACCCACTTTTGCGTATTTTTCTGCAAGACTGTCAATCGCTTCAATCGCACTGTGATCAGCAACACGGCTATGTTTGAATTCAATGATCACGTCTTCTGGGTCATTTTTAACATCAAATAACTCGGCAAAGTTCTTAACCGAACCAAAGAATAAAGGACCATGAAGCTCGTACACTTTAGAGCCTTGCTCATCAATGTAATTGCTTGTGTAAATGTGTTTCGCATGCTGCCAAGCAAAAACTAAAGCCGAAACAATCACACCCACACATACCGCGATCGCAAGATCTGTTACTACGGTTACGCCAGAAACAAGTACGATAACAAAAGCATCAGACTTAGGTACACGCTTCATCATTTTGAAGCTTGCCCACTCGAAGGTACCAAGTACAACCATGAACATTACGCCAACTAAGGCAGCGAGTGGGATCATCTCAATGAGGCTGGCTGCAAAAATGATGAATGCTAGCAGTATTATTGCGGCACTAATACCAGATAAACGTGAACGACCGCCCGAGTTAATATTGATCATAGATTGACCAATCATCGCACAGCCACCCATCGCGCCAAAAAAGCCACAGGTAATATTTGCTGCGCCTTGACCAATACACTCTTTGTTACTGTGACCACGGGTTTCAGTAATTTCATCAATTAAGGTCAGTGTTAATAACGATTCAATTAAACCAATCGCTGCTAAAACTAAAGCATAAGGGAAGATAATTTTTAATGTTTCAAGGTTAAATGGCACCATAGGAATATGAAACTCCGGCAAGCCACCGGCAATCGTTGCCTGCTCATTACCTGTCATTCCTTTTAAGAAATCTAGTACAGTGCGCGCTTCTAAATCAAAGCCAATCACAATCGCTGTTACCGTTACAATGGCAGCTAACGATGAAGGTACAGCTGTAGTTAACTTAGGTAAGAAATGAATAATAGCCATAGTTAACGCTACTAAGCCAAGCATAATATAAAGTGCTTGCCCTTCCATCCACTGTTGGCCACCCATACCGTCTGGTACTTTAAATTGACCCAGTTGCGCCAAGAAAATAACAATCGCAAGACCATTTACAAAGCCAAGCATTACAGGGTGCGGAACCATGCGAATAAACTTGCCAAGCTTGAAGATACCTGCGAGTACTTGCAGTATCCCCATCAATAAGACGGTTGCAAATAGATACTCTACACCATGATCTAAAACTAAACTTACCATTACAACGGCTAGTGCGCCGGTAGCACCAGAAATCATACCTGGACGACCACCAAAAATAGCCGTAATTAAGCCAACAATAAATGCGGCATATAAACCAACCAAAGGCTCAACATTGGCAACAAAAGCAAACGCAACCGCTTCTGGTACCAATGCCAACGCAACGGTCAGGCCTGATAGAATATCGTTTTTAGCAGAGCTTGGCGCTTTGCTGAGTAAGTTAAACATTAAGATCCTCTTTATAGTGAATGCATTTCGGCAAGGCGCAGAATTCTAGCAAAATCCGCAAAAGTTAACAATTATTAACAACAAAACGGCTAGTACCTAAAAGCACTAACCGTTTTCGAAAAATAAAACGTAGTAGAAAAAGATTAAAGAGGTAAAGACGTACTACGCTTAACGCATGTCATGGTCACGTTTGAGTGAACTTCTTGAACAAACTCAAGGTTTAGTAGATTATCACGAACAAACTGCTCATAACCTTCAATACCTTTTGAAATAATACGAAGCATAAAGTCCATCGTACCAGCCATACTGTAACACTCGGTTACTTCATCATAGCTCATAATTAAACGTTCAAACTCAGCTAGGTTCGTTCTACCGTGGTTAGATAGACGAACATGGGCATAAACCAACATATCAAAGCCAAGCTTTTTCTCGTCAAGCAAAGCAACTTTACCTTTGATATAACCATCTTGCTCAAGCTTAGCAATACGACGCCAACATGGAGATTGAGATAAACCAACTTTATCGGCAATTTCTGCCGTAGATAAGCTAGCATCCTGCTGTAATAATGCCAAAATTTGGCGATCTACTTGGTTCAGAGACATTTTATTTCTTTTTCTGTAAAAATACTGGTTAAATTATATAACTGATTTAAATATCAGTCTGCCTATTTTCTACTGTTTGTGCAAAAAAATTGCAACTTTATACCAATCCACTTAATTAAAAAATTAGCCATTATTGCGAGTAAATATCAACCAAAACGCCCACTAATAAATGGATTTGTTTTTCGCTCATGCCCTACGGTGGTATTCGGACCGTGGCCTGGCAAAATAGCAACTTCATCAGAGAATGATAAAATCTCAGACTTAATTGATTCGATTAATTGAGCACTATCCCCTTTTGGAAAATCAGTACGACCAACAGAGCCTTGGAAAATCACGTCACCCACTATCACCTGTTCTGAACCTTGGTGGTAAAAAACAACATGACCAGGCGTATGCCCTGGGCAATGGCGTACAGATAACTCAAGTTCACCCACTGTGATTGTATCGCCATGATTTAGCCACTTCGTTGGATAAAATGGTGTAATTGGTGCAAAACCAAACATTTGCGCTTGCATTGGCAAGGCATCAAACCAAAATTTATCATCTAAATGTGGGCCAATGATATCAACGCTAAAATGCTCTGCGAGTTGCTTTGCAGCGCCCACATGGTCTAAGTGGCCATGTGTTAAATAAATTGCCTCCAATTGGCAACTTAAAGCAGCAAGTTCTGCTTGAAGTTTTTCAGCATCGCCACCAGGGTCAACCAAGGCCGCTTTATTCGTTTGCTCACAAATAATAATGCGGCAATTTTGCGCAAAGCCAGTAACAGGAACAGCTTTCACTTTCATGTTATTGTCCTTTTTGTAACTGCTCAAACGCCATTAAAATTGGGTATTTTAAATAGCCTTGATCATAAAACGGTGTACGCTCATAAAGCCAATGCAAGCGCGCATCAGCATCTTTAGCAAAGTTTTTATCTTCACGAATTTTTTTATCGAACTCTAAAGCCAATGCAGGTTTTTCTTTTAGCATTTGACGTGCGTACGGCATTAAAGCGTAATTCTCAACGTATTCAGTGCGCTGAAAAATAGTATTAAACTCGCCCCAAGCAAAGAATGAATCTGGTGCTTCTGGGTGTAGTAAGTGTGTAGCCAGTTCTGAGTATGGCTGCTCAGTTGAGACTTTGTACCAGCTGGTCATATCGACATTTTCTACGGTATTGTAATCAAATGTCGCCTCTACACGAAAACGTCCTTCAAAAGGTGCTTTTGCAAATGAGTAATCAGCAACGCTTGCTTGCGTTAATGGCTCAGAAACAGAACCATTCAACGTCGTTACCTCTACGCCGTGTAATTTAAGCTTACTTACCAATTGGCTGTACGCCGGCGGAATATAAAACGCAGCAGGTACGTTAACAGTCTTTTTAACTTCTTTTTGCCAAAAAATAGGCAAAGCGTCATAGTTTTTAGCTTCACCTAAATATTTAACTTCAGGTTGCCCAGACAATGCGCTTTCAGTTCTTGAATAGGCGATCCCTTTAAATTCGATGGTATCTGGCTCTTTTGCATAACCACGTTCAACAACTAATTGCGTAGGTTTGAAATCGAGCTCTTTTTGAACTGCTTCATTAAGGGCTTTATCGTTTGCAGCTAAAGCATCAATGGCACCATCAATAAATACATAAGTACCTAATACGCGCTGCTTATAAGGTTTTAAAGAGTGGTTCTCAACTAAGATAGTCGGTAATGAACGTAAATCACCCCAGCCATTTGAAAAACGTGGTGTTGCCACCCAACCCGCTAACCCTTTTTTAAATTCCCGCTTGTCCATTACAAACACAAGTGGACCAGGAATATGCCCTGCTTTTTCGAGTTTGGCATCAATAACAGGTTTAAATAGATTATCCAGCGCTTGTGAGACACTCGGTGATTCACTCGAAAAAACCGGATTATAGCCGTAGGTCACGTCATACTGATAATCAGCGCCATCGGTTACATGGACATCCACGTATAAATCTGGCTTAAATTGATTAATAACCTGCATCACACCTCGTACTTCGGGTGTATCAAGCTTAGTGTAATCACGATTTAAATTTAAATTTAGACCATTCGTTCTAAAGCCCATTTCTACTGGGCCACGCTGATTAATTCGGTTGTATTGGCTACTACGCTCGTGACCATCAACGTTTAAAATAGGAATAAAAAGAATATTGACTTTGCTAAGAATATCGCGGCGTTTACCTGTTGCAATATCGCGTAGCAACATAAACATGGCGTCTTTGCCATCAATTTCACCACTGTGAATGCCTGCTTGAATAAAGATGGTTGGTTTTGTATCAGCAACAAGTTGTTTGGCATCAAACAAACCTTGCTCATTCGCCACTAACATCTTAACCGCACGACCCGCACTGCTTGTCGCAATAGTCGTTACTTTGAATTGTGTTGGGTTTGCGGCAACAAGGCGATCTACGAACGCCATAGTGTCTGCATAATCAGGCGATAAAGTGCCTTCGCTTAATTCAAAATCTGTGGTTAAAGGTCCTTTTTCTTGCATTAAAGACACACTATCGCCTTGCCATGGCAATAATGGGGGTAAGTGGCTGTCTAAAGTTACTGCAGCAGATAAAAACACTAAACTCGCAAACATATCACTCTCAAGTGCGGTACTTATTCTATATTGGGGAAATTATAACAACTAATCTGAATGGATTGCGTAAACTGCGGTGATTCAACAAAAAAATGGAGCAAACGACATACGCTATGCAAAATCGTTGTTAGTTATGAATATTAATTAAGATCAAAAAAAGGAGCACTAGGCTCCTTTTTAAACTTTATGAAAAGCGAAATTAAGCCGCTAGGCCTTCTTTTGCTTTTGCAACAAGCGCTGCGAATGCAACTTGGTCATAAACAGCGATATCTGCAAGGATCTTACGATCGATTTCTACAGAAGTCTTTTTAAGACCATTGATAAAACGGCTGTATGAAAGACCGTTTTGACGAGCTGCTGCATTGATACGTGCAATCCAAAGTTGACGGAAAGTACGTTTCTTAGCACGACGGTCACGGTAAGCGTATTGACCCGCTTTAGTAACTGCCTGGAAAGCTACGCGGTAAACACGTGAACGTGCTCCGTAGTAACCTTTAGCTTGCTTTAAAACTTTTTTGTGACGTGCACGTGCGATAACACCGCGTTTAACTCTTGCCATTTCTGAAGACTCCTATTAAGCGAATGGTAACATACGTGAAACTAGACCATGGTCATTCTTATGAACCATCATCTTAGGACGTAAGTGTAATTTACGCTTAGAAGTTTTCTTAGTCAGAATGTGACGAAGATGCGCTTGTTTACGCTTGAAACCGCCAGAAGCAGTTTTCTTGAAACGCTTAGCCGCGCCTCTGTGAGTTTTTAGCTTGTAAGCCATTGCAATAACTCCAAATGTATTGCTTAAAAATTAGCAAGCAGGCGAGAGATATAAAAATAGCTCTACTTTTAAGGCCTAACTTACTGCCATAATCCGGTGAAGGCTCACTACAAAAGCAGTGCAACCTTACTTATAACCGGTTATTTCAGGTGAACAGTAAACTGTTACTTGCAGACCTGAAATAAAATCGGTGCGTAATATACCCTGTTTATTGCTTTTTAGCAATAGGTGCCATCATCATAACCATCTGGCGACCTTCAACACGATTTGGGAATGATTCAACTTGTGAAACATCTTCTAAATCGGCTTTAACACGGTTTAATAATTCGATACCAATTTCTTGGTGAGCCATTTCACGACCACGGAAACGGATAGTGATTTTAGCTTTATCACCCGCTTCTAAGAACTTGCGTAAGTTGCGTAGCTTAACCTGGTAGTCACCTTCATCCGTACCTGGACGGAATTTGATTTCTTTAACCTGGATTTGCTTTTGCTTTTTCTTTTGTTCTTTTAGTTCTTTGCTTTTTTCAAAGATGAACTTACCGTAGTCCATAACCTTACAAACAGGTGGCTCAGCATTAGGACTGATTTCTACAAGATCTACACCCGCATCATCAGCGATAGCTTGCGCCTCTTTTAATGACACGATGCCAGCTTGCTCGCCGTCGATGCCAATTAAACGAACTTCTTTAGCTGTAATATCTTCGTTGATACGATTTTTTTGAGCTGTTTGTTGCCCTTTCTTGCCGCCTCTAATGGTACGATCCTCCAAGAATATAAAATAAAAAGCGTGTAGTTGGCTGTTTGTTTTGCCCTACACGCTCATGATTTATTGTCGATTTTTAATTTCTTCGCTTACTTTTGCAATGAAATCATCAACACTAAATTTGCCTAGGTCTTCACCTGTGCGAGTGCGTACTGCCACTTCTTGTTGTTCAACTTCTTTATCGCCAACAACAAGTAAATATGGAATACGTTTTAACGTATGTTCACGGATTTTAAAGCCAATCTTCTCATTTCTCAAGTCAGCAGCGGCTCTAATTCCAAGTTTATTTAATTTTTGTACAATTTCTTGCACATAATCTGCTTGTTTGTCCGTGATGTTCATGATCACAACTTGCTTAGGAGCAAGCCACGTTGGGAACAAACCAGCGTATTCTTCAGTTAAAATACCGATGAAACGCTCAATTGAACCTAAAATCGCGCGGTGGATCATAACAGGTGTACGACGTTCGTTATTTTCAGCAACATAAGTTGCACCTAAACGACCTGGTAATGCGAAGTCTAGCTGTACAGTACCACATTGCCATGCACGGTCTAAACAGTCATAAAGTGTAAACTCAATCTTAGGACCGTAGAATGCACCTTCACCTGGTAGGTAATCAAACTCAATGTCATTTGCTTTTAATGCATCAGCTAGCGCAAGCTCAGCTTTATCCCACATTTCGTCTTCACCGATACGCTTTTCTGGACGAGTAGATAGTTTTACAACGATCTTCTCAAAGCCAAACGTTTCGTATGTGTCGTAAACCATTTTGATACATGCAGAAACTTCATCCATGATTTGCTCTTCAGTACAGAAGATATGCGCATCATCTTGAGTAAAGCCACGTACACGCATTAAGCCGTGTAATGCACCTGATGGTTCGTTACGGTGACAACAACCAAACTCTGCCATACGTAATGGTAGATCACGGTATGATTTTAAACCTTGATTAAAGATTTGTACGTGACCCGGGCAGTTCATTGGTTTGATTGCGTATTCACGCTTTTCAGATTCAGTTGTGAACATCGCATCTGCGTATTTGTCCCAGTGACCTGATTTTTCCCATAAACCACGGTCCATCATTAATGGGCCTTTAACTTCTTCGTAATCGTACTCACGTAATTTTTCACGAACGAAGTCTTCTAGTTCACGGTAAATGCTCCAGCCATCGTTGTGCCAAAACACCATGCCTGGTGCTTCTTCTTGCCAGTGCCATAAATCAAGCGCTTTACCAATACGACGGTGATCACGTTTTTCAGCTTCTTCCAAACGTTTTAAATACGCTTTAAGTTGCTTTTTATCTGCCCATGCAGTGCCGTAGATACGTTGCAGCATCTTGTTTTCAGAATCACCGCGCCAATAAGCCCCTGCCACTTTCATAATTTTGAAATGTTGGCAGAATTTCATGTTTGGAACGTGTGGACCACGACACATGTCGATGTATTCTTCGTGATGGTATAAGCCTGGACGATCATCTTTCGCGATGTTCTCGTCTAGGATTTCCATTTTATATGTTTCACCACGCGCTTCAAAAGTATCGCGTGCTTCTTGCCAGCTTACGGTCTTTTTAACAACGTCGTAGTTTGTTTTAGCAAGCTCAAGCATGCGCTTTTCGATAGCATCTAAATCATCTTGGCTTAAAGAGTGTTCCATGTCGATATCGTAATAAAAACCGTTATCGATGGTCGGACCGATTGCCATTTTTGCTTCAGGGAAAAGCTGCTTAACTGCATGACCAATAAGGTGCGCACATGAGTGACGGATAATCTCTAAACCATCATCATCTTTTGCTGTGATAATTTCTAAACGCGCATCTTCGGTGATTAAGTCACATGCATCAACACGAGTACCATTAACACGGCCTGCAATCGTTGCCTTGGCAAGACCTGGACCGATATCGCTCGCTACGTCAAATGTGCTTACTGGGTTTTCAAAACTACGCTGACTGCCGTCAGGGAGGGTAATAACTGGCATTATAAATCCTTAATACAGTGGTGATGCCTACAATGCATCACATGTAATATTTTTAAATTAATTTTTAGTAACTCTGCAACGCTTTTACGAATAAGCATTGCTATTTATGCTTGTATTTACTGAGTCTTCGCAAATACAAGCGACTATTGTCGCTGCTCACGTGCTCAAATACAAGTAATTAGAAGAGTAAATTGACAATTAGTTAACTCATTTCATACTTAATGAGTCAGTACTTTTAGGGTGATGAAAATGCCAAACACGCGTTCTTTCAAGTTTGCTACATTTAACTTATTAAATTATACCGCGCCACCCTACTCGTTTTACCAATTACATGAGCGCTATAACAATACGCAATGGCTGCAAAAACAATTATTTGTTGCTAATTTCTTAAGTGAGTCAACCCCTGATGTGGTGGCATTTCAAGAAGTGTTTAGTCAACACGCATTAGAAGTGCAGTGTAAAGAAGCGGGTTATGATTATTTTAAAACGGTCGATAGCCCGTCCCATGATGCGCTCTATCCGCAAGTGTTATTCAACCCTGTAGTTGCAATTGCGAGTAAATACCCGTTTAAATCAGCCGATGCACTGACGCCATGCCCTGAATTACTTGAGTACTTAAACAATCAAAATGAGTTCAAATTTAATCGCACACCGATTAAATGCATCATTGATTTACCTGATTTTGGTGAAGTCTGTTTTTATGTTGTTCATTTTAAGTCACAGCGTGTGCAATCAATGGCTCACATTCTTAATATTCATAACCTTGAAGATCCGCTCCTGCAGTTACTACATCAAACGGTAGGTACCATGCAGTCGCAAATATCCCGCTCATTAGAAGCGTCTATTGTCTATTATGATGCACTGAAAACGCAGCGAGAAATGCAATGTGCAACACTTGTTATGGGAGACTTTAATGATGTACTTACCAGCCCAACTTTATCATTTATGACTCAAGGCTTTCATCCAACTCGCTGTGAACCTTGTATAGAACAGAACGAACTCGTTGTTGGTCTGACCGACAGCTATGAGTTTAGCCGCTCATATTATGATAATAAAAACAAACCCTTTAGCCATTATTACCAAGGAAAAGGGAATGTATTAGATTATATTCTTGCTTCAGCGCATTTTAATCCCGATTGCCAAGCTTCGAAAGTTAAAGTGCTCGACTACGAAAGTTATGATAAGCATATTTCGCCAAGTAAATTAACCGAAGATATTAGTGTAAGTGACCACGGTGTTATCTCTATTAAAATTCATTTTTAAAGCACCTGTTTTTCATAACGTTAATTGCTATAATTGCGCAAATTAAGTTATTTAGAGAAAGACCATGAGAACATGTGGTGTAGAAATTACAGGTAGTGATGTACTGCTGTGCATTTTAACCAAAGACAATGACGTATTTGATATACGTGATGTCAGACAAACACGTTTTACCTTAGGCAATGGTAATGACACAGAAGTAATGCGTAAATTCCAATTTGATTTCAAAAAATTAATGGAGGATTACCAAATTGACTCTGTAGCAATTAAAGAGCGCCAAGCTAAAGGTAAGTTTGCTGGCAGCGCAAAAGGTTTCAAAATGGAAACGGCTATTCAGTTAATTGAACGCTTAGATGTGCAAATTTTATCTGCAACTGAAATCAAAGAGCAGCTTAAGCGCAACCCAGTGCCTATTGATTTTGAAGACACAGGACTGAAAAAATTCCAAGAAAATGCATTCATTAGTGCTTACGTGTACATCATGCGTAAAACTTATAAGCAAGATGAGTCAAAAGCTTAATTGCTGCTTATTCTTAAAAAAACGTGCTACGGCACGTTTTTTTATACCTCAAAACCCATTCTTTATTCTGCTTTATTAAAATTACACTCTGTACATTAGTCTTATAAAGCTTTTCTTTGTCGACAATCTATGTTTAGTTAATCAGGTACGCATGTTTTGAAATCAACTTAAATGGTTGTTTCAATTCTTTTGCATCAAGTCCATGACAACAAATTAACCGGACACGGAGAATACAATGCAGACAAAGAACACACACATTAATGCGCTTCCACTTTCTCAAAGCTATTATCAAGGCCGTACAGACATTCCATTGATAGAACAAACAATTGGACAGTACCTTGATAATATTGTCGACAATTACCCTGATCACCCCGCAATTGTGGTTCATCATCAACAGATCCGATTAAACTATAGACAATACCAGCAGCAGATTAACCAGTTAGCAATGGGATTATTATCACTTGGCGTTAAACCTGGCGATCGTGTTGGAATTTGGTCACCCAATAATATCGAATGGTGTTTAACTCAATTTGCCACAGCTAAAATTGGTGCAATCATGGTGTGCATTAACCCTGCATATCGACCAAACGAATTGAAATACGCACTCAATAGTGTTGAGTGCTCAACACTTATCACAGCAACTGAATTTAAAGCCAGTAATTATATAAACATGCTCAATGAGCTCGCACCGGAGCTTGCAGATTCACAAGCAGGTAAATTAAATTTAAACGCCCTGCCACACCTAAAAAACATTATTCGTATTGGTGATGAACCTGCTGCTGGCATGTTTAGCTTTAGCGATATCATGCAGCGCGCTACAGATGCCCATAAGCTGGAGCTTGATGCCATTGCGGCCACTTTACATTGTGACCAAGATATCAATATTCAATTTACTTCTGGTACTACGGGTAATCCAAAAGGAGCGACCTTATCCCATAAAAACATCCTCAATAACGGATTTTTGATGGCCCAAGCGATGAAGCTGAAACATGAAGATAAACTCTGTATTCCGGTACCGCTATATCACTGCTTTGGTATGGTGCTTGGCAATTTAGTATGTATAAGTAAAGGCGCTACCGCTGTTTTTCCGGGGGATTCTTTCGACCCTAAAACAACCCTTGAAGTTGTTGAAAAAGAACGCTGTACAGGCTTACATGGTGTTCCAACAATGTTTATCGCCGAGTTAGAGCTTAAAGATTTTGCAAACTATGACTTATCTAGCCTCCGAACAGGCGTAATGGCCGGCTCAACCTGCCCTGAGCAAGTTATGCGTAAAGTTCACTCATTAATGCATATGAAAGAAGTTGTAATTGGTTATGGCCAAACTGAATGTAGCCCGATAAATAACGTAACCGAAACCGACTCGCCTCTCGAAAAACAAGTTACCACAGTGGGCCGTGCATTAGCCCATACTGAAGTGAAAATTATCGACGAGCTGGGTGATATTCAAAAAGTTGGTATACCGGGTGAAGTATGTAGCCGTGGTGCTGGAATTATGCGCTGCTATTGGAATGATGAAGAAAAAACGAAAGCAACAATTGATCAAGACGGCTGGTTACATTCTGGTGACTTAGGTGTGATGGACGAAGATGGCTTTGTTGCTATCGTTGGCCGGATAAAAGACATGATCATTCGCGGTGGAGAAAACATTTATCCAAGAGAAATAGAAGAAGTACTTTACACCTATCCAGGTATTCAAGATGCAGCCATATTTGGTATTAGCGATGAAAAATACGGCGAAGAAGTGTGCGCCTGGATCCAACCAAAAGATGATGCGGTACTTGATGAAAATGCCATTCGTGATTTCTTAAAAGATAAACTTGCCTATTTCAAAGTACCAAAGCACATCCGCTTTGTTGAAGAATACCCAATGACAGTAACAGGCAAGCTTCAAAAATTTAAAATGCGCGAACAAATGCAAGAACTCCTAAGCGAAAAGGCATTTTCGTAATCATTCACTTGCAAAGTACCCCCTAATTTCAAGCAAGCTCAGCACCGCTGAGCTTTTTTATTTAGATATATATTTAGACACCCATTTTAAATTTGAAGAGTTAACCGAGCTTCATATATAAAGACTAAATTTATGTAGACATCCAACTTAATATTTCTCAATTTTTGGAATTACAGCTAAGCTTATAGTGTTCAACTCATGGAGGAGAAGAGCATGGCAACCCCACGTAGAAACTTAATTAGCGTTTCAAACACGCCTTATTATCACTGCATTTCACGCTGCGTTCGTCGCGCTTATTTATGCGGGCAAGACCCACTAACTGGTCGCTCATTTGAACACAGACGCGATTGGGTTGAAAAGAAACTACTTCAACTTGGTCGTATATTTTGTATTGATATTTGCGCCTACGCGGTTATGAGTAACCACTCTCATCTCGTTCTTCATATCGATATTGCAAAAGCAAAGCGTTTGAATAATAAAGCGATTCTGATTAGATGGCACAAGTTATTTAAAAGTACATTCCTTTGCCAACAATTCTTAAATGGCGAATTGCTAACAAAAGCAGAGCTTTCTGCGGTTAATACCAGAGTAAATTTATATC